>JADKJU010000001.1:717500-1317500 GCA_016720855.1 Betaproteobacteria bacterium
GACTGGCTTCCCGCGGGATCGAAGGTCACGGGACTGCCCAGGGTGACCACCGATCGCACGCACTCCGGCGCCTCGTGCGCGCCGTACATGGCGAACATGCCGCCCAGGCTCCATCCCACGAGGCTCACCCGCCGGCCGCTCTTGTGGTGCATGTAGCGGATCTTCTGCTCGAGGGCGCTGGCATGCCGGTTGCTGAAGCCCACGTTGCGCCCGAAGCCCCAGGTCTGGACCTCGTAGCCGCGGTACTCCAGGAAGAGCCTGAGCGCGACCAGCGTCACCTCGTCCGCCATGAATCCCGGCAGCAGCAGCACCGGGTGGCCATCGCCTCGCGGCGCACGTGCGAGGAAGGGCAGGTTCCAGGGTAGCGCCGCCATCTCCAGCAAGGCTCGCGGCTCGATGAGCTGGTGGAACAGCCGGGGCTTGCCGACGTGGGTATGTCTCTTGGTCATGTTCCTCAAGGCCTGGGCGGCGACCTCCTCGGGAGGGCCTTGCACACTCTAGCGCATCGGCGATCCCCCCGCCTTGCCACCCGCCCCGCGCAGACCTACCTGGGCAAGCCCCACTCTCTTACGGAAATTGGACGTCGATGACATTCCATTCGAGGTTCAGTCCACGCCCGGCAATTTGGTGAACCTCCGACCCAGCACCAGAGTTTCAATCCACGCCGGGCTCGCGAGCCGGGCGATGCTTGAGCTTGAACAGATGAGCAAATTGCATCCCCTAGTCCTCGCTTTAAGAGCCAGCCGAATCCTCCAATGGCTTTTCGGACTCCCGTTGCTCCTTGGGAAATCCGATCACGAAGCCACTGCCATGTCCCTTGGGCGCTGGGATTTCTTTCACCCACTCGTCCGATGCTTCGTTGATATTCGTTTCTTGCGTTTTCTCGCCGCTCATTGTCCGACCCTTCCTCGATGTGATTGCCGATGAACTCGGCTGTGCCCTTGTAGAGGGCTACTATCGATCGATATTTCGTTTCGATCCACGCCCGGCTCCCAAGCCGGGCGATGCGCGAATGCCGCGTTACAATATTGTAAGACATGACGTTTCAGTCCACGCCCGGCTCATCCAAATCTTGCGGCCTGGTCCAGTTGTTTCAATCCACGCCCGGCTCGCGAGCCGGGCGATGCCCAACGGAAGGGCCGGGATCATCGTCGGGTTCGAGTTTCAATCCACGCCCGGCTCGCGAGCCGGGCGATGCGCGTCGGACTGGCGCGCGGCGACTGCTGTGGAGCCGTTTCAATCCACGCCCGGCTCGCGAGCCGGGCGATGCCTCCCCGACCTGTTTATGTCCATTCCAGAGTCGGAGTTTCAATCCACGCCCGGCTCGCGAGCCGGGCGATGCCAATGGTTGGGGGCGCTACCGGGCCGGAGGTATTGTTTCAATCCACGCCCGGCTCGCGAGCCGGGCGATGCCGGTCAGCTCTTGGGTGGCCTCGTCTACAAAACAGTTTCAATCCACGCCCGGCTCGCGAGCCGGGCGATGCCGGCAAGCGTGTGGATCAGGCACATGAGTAGGTCGTTTCAATCCACGCCCGGCTCGCGAGCCGGGCGATGCCTCGGCAATGGCTGCGGCGAGCAGGAGGCGCATGGTGTTTCAATCCACGCCCGGCTCGCGAGCCGGGCGATGCCGTCGGCCAGCTCGTTCAAGCCACGGTCCTGCCAGTTTCAATCCACGCCCGGCTCGCGAGCCGGGCGATGCGATCCGGTCCCAGTCAGGAGAACCAGCTTGTCGTTGTTTCAATCCACGCCCGGCTCGCGAGCCGGGCGATGCGTGCTGCGGGGTGATCGCGGCCATCGGCACCTCGTCGTTTCAATCCACGCCCGGCTCGCGAGCCGGGCGATGCAACGCGGGCGGAAAGGTGGCGAAGTGGGCTTCCTTGTTTCAATCCACGCCCGGCTCGCGAGCCGGGCGATGCCCAATGGCGCTACACCGGAGTGATTGCGGACAAGGGTTTCAATCCACGCCCGGCTCGCGAGCCGGGCGATGCCTTGAGCGCGCCGGCCGTGAGGCTCCAGGCGCTCGTGTTTCAATCCACGCCCGGCTCGCGAGCCGGGCGATGCGGGCATGGCGCGCCGTTAACCGCGTCGTTTTTTGGGTTTCAATCCACGCCCGGCTCGCGAGCCGGGCGATGCCACGTCCGGCCTCGTCGGCAATCCCTCCGCCCATGGTTTCAATCCACGCCCGGCTCGCGAGCCGGGCGATGCCAGCCGAAGAAGAAGGCAACCGCATGAACGCCCGAGTTTCAATCCACGCCCGGCTCGCGAGCCGGGCGATGCGCTTTCTCCCGCCCGCCTTGCCATTGACTATCATGTTTCAATCCACGCCCGGCTCGCGAGCCGGGCGATGCTCCACGCTCATAACCTGTTGTATTGAGCGCGTAATCGTTCGATCTTGCGCGAACTCGTTCCGCGCAATAATAGGCGATTGGCCTCGTGAACACGACCATGACATCAATCCGTTCCAAATCAACCCACTGCGACGCGCGCGAACCCTCCCACTGCGAGCCGTACCACCGGGTTCGCGCGTCACAGAAGTAGTGGCCCATCGAAATCGACGGAGCGAAACGCACCGTACTGCTTGACTCGAACGTCAGCCGGTTCCGTGATTCGATAGAAGCGCAAATTGTCCTCTTCCTCATCGATCTCGGCGAGTAGCGATCGCTCCAACGCCTCGAACTGCATTTCGTCGACGCGACACTCGAACACGGATTTCTGTACACGCTGGCCGGTGCTCTCACACGCCTTGGCAACACGACGCAGACGGCGGCGCCCGGCTTTGGTATCGGTGCATACGTCATACGCCACAACGATAAGCATGTCTTCTCTCCGCGCACCGCCATACACGAGATGGTGGGGCAGGCACTACTTGGCGACGTACGGGAGATAAACGTCCATCTCGCATCGAATTGTACGTGCCAAGAAGCGCGCCTGCGTGACGGGCAGCAAGCCAATGGGCATTTTGGCGCCGACCAGCGCATGCGTAACCTCCTCCTGCTTGCGCTCTTGCCATGCAGTGACAACGCTTCGTCGACCATGATCGCTGAGTGCGACCGCCCCGCCCTCTCGGATGTCGAATTCATCCTCCGTAACCTGTCCCCGGTTGATGAGGGTGAGCGCCAGGCGGTCGCACAGAATGGAGCGAAATTCCTCCTGCAGGTCCAGCGCGAGTGCGGCACGGCCGGGACGCACAGCATGCAGAAAGCCAAGCTGTGGGTCGAGGCCGACAACTTCCAAAGCGGAACGGCAGTCGTTCATGAGCATGGCATAGAGGAAGGACAGCAAGGCGTTGAAGCGATCGAGCGGCGGACGGCGAGTGCGCCCATTGAGGGCGAAGTGCTCGCGCATCGGCGCCTTGACAATGAGATTGAGCGCCTCAAAGTACCCACGTGCGGCCTCACCCTCCACGCCGCGCAATACATCGAGTGCGGTGGCCGCGGGGACCGCGCGAAGAGAGGCTGCAAGATTGTCCGCTACGCGGCCGAGAATCGCTGCTTCGTCCAGGTTGGCTGCCTCTCGCGCACCGCGCAGCACCACGGAACGGCTGTTGTTCAACTTGCCGGCCACGCAGGCGCGGGCAATTTCCAGCGCAGCCGTCTCGTCCGCCGCCAGTCGATACTGCGCTTGTCGCAAGAGGATATTGCCGGAGACCGGGCCTTCCAGGCGGGCCTTGAAACGTCCATGTCCATCGAGCAAGACAAGGCTCTTCCCCTCATCCGCCAACCGGTGCATAAGAGCAGGCGAGACCAGGACGTTCCCGAATGTGACCAGGCTTCCAATGTGGTGAAGTGGAACCTGCAGGCGTTTAACGTGGTCCACATCGATTCGCACCGTGGCGTTCTCGAGATGCGCATAGGCGTTGGGCGTCATAACGTAGAGCGTGTTCTGGAAGGTGTGCATCATTCATCCGGTGCGAACAGGCTCGCCCGTTGCTGCTGCTGCCGGGCGCGCCCCGACAGGGCTTCGGGCTGGCAGACTTCTCTCAATGAGCATTCGCTGCAACGGTCATCATTTGAAGGCGGCGGCAGGACCCCGGAAGAGAGCATTGCGCGGATGGCAGTTGCGGTCTTGATAACCAACTCGCGCAAGTCAGGCGTTATGGAAACCTCCCGGCGTCGCCGACTGCTGGCGTGGTAAATGGCGCCATTGGGCACGTGGCGCCCCAGCATGTCTTCAAGGCACATGGCTTGCGCGGCAAGTTGAATGTCGTCGTGGACGTTTTGTCGCTTTCGGCCATGCTTGAACTCGACAGGGAAGACGGTACTGACCTGCATGGGGATTTCCGGGCCATTCATAACTTGGAAATGGCCCCCGCGGTTGTGGAATCGTAGCGTAGCTTGAATTCAACGGGCGTGAGGTAGTCGTGACTCGAATGCGGACGCACATGGTTGAAGTGTCGGCGCCACTGCTCGATCAACGCGGGCCTCCGCGGCTTCGGGAACCACTCGAGGGCTCAGGCACTCGTCCCGGAATTTCCCGTTGAACCTCCGGTGCCGTTTGCCAAGGCTTTCCGGGATCAATGTGGGCCGTATGGATGCCGGAGCGCGTCAGCCACTCGAGAATGGCGCGGCTGACGAATTCGGGGCCGTTGTCGGAACGCAAGGCCGTCGGCGCTCCGTGCAGACTCACCAGGCGCGAGAGCACCTCGATCCTCGATTCGAGCGGATGCTCCCGGCTACGTCGATCGCGAGGCATTCCGGGTAAATTCATCGACTACCGTCAGGCACTTGATCTGCTGGCCGTTGGCGCAGGCGTCGAACACGAAGTCATAGGCCCAGACATGGTTCGGGGCTTGGGGCGGCAAGGGACGCGGGCGGCTCGTCGCAATGCGGCGTCGGCCGGCGCCGCGGCATTGCAGTCCTGCCGACTTCCAGAGGCGATGGCCGTTCTGGCCCCATCCCGGCCCTCGCGTCCCAGAAAGATCCGGATGCGCCGATAGCCATAGCGCGGATACTGCGCCGAGCCTGCGCATGGCCGAAATCGCCGGCACGTCTCTTTCGGCTCGAATCGACTGGTATCCCATCATCGATCGCGCCCGCCAATCAGCCCGCACGCACGTCTGGTCAGTGGCCGCGCTGCACGGCCAACACCTGCTCACGACGCGCCTGCGGCACCACTTTCGCCGGTTGATTTCCTTCAGGGTATCGATCGCCATTTCCCGCTCGGCGAGCATGCGTTTCAACTTGGCGTTCTCGGCCTCCAGGGCGCGCAGCCGTTTGACGTCCGCAGGCTGGAGCTGTCGAAACGCTTGCGCCAGCGTACAACGTCTGGTCGCTGACCTTGTACTTGCGCGATACGTCGGCAATCGTAGTCCGGTCGGCCTCGCGCAACATCGCGACCATCTGTTCTTCTGTAAATCGGCTTTTCTTCATGGGCTCCTCTTGGCAGAGCAGGAGCCATTCTCTCAAGTTATGATCGGTCCGAAAAACCCAGGCAGGTCAGTACCATCCGGATGAAACTCCACGAGGTCGGCCTTGCCGATGAGATTGAGCCGATCGCTCCACAACGGCAGCGCCCGCTCCGCCTTGACGCCGGCTTTCATCTCATAGCCCGGCGTATCGACCAAGTGATGTACCGCCTTGCCGCGCAAGGTATGAACGTTTTCCTCGAACGCCTGTTCCAGATGGATCAGCCCGCACTGGCGCGGGCAATAGGCCCAGTGCTGCAGGGCAGATAGCGGAATGGGGTCTGTTTCGGTCACGGCGTTACTGCTAACATCACTTCAACGTCTGTGATTTCCTGGAGGATTCCGTGAGCGCAATGCTGGAAGAACTCGAAGCCGAGGCCCTCAAGTTGTCGCCAGGGGAACGAAGCGAGTTGATTCATCGCCTTGTCGCCAGCCTGGATGGCGAGCCTGTCGATTCACCGGGCGAAGTTGCCAAGGCCTGGGACGAAGAGATCGCCCGCCGGGTTGCCGACATGGAGGCGGGGCGGACGAAGTGGATTCCCGCCGAGGAAGTCTTCAGGGAAGTCGACGCGATCATCGCCCAGCACGGCAAGTGAAGATCGCGTTCGACCCGGCGGCCCGCATTGAATTCGCGGAAGCCGCGCACTGGTATGCGGCCGAAGCGGGTCGGTTTCTTGCCACTGACTTCAGAAACGAAGTGCATCGGACATTGGCTCTGCTTTGCGACCATCCCCTGATGGGTACGCCGGCCGGGAGCAATACACGACGCATGGTCGTTCATCGATACCCGTACGTCGTCGTATATCGAATCGACCCGGATGTATTACGAATTCTGGCCATAGCGCACCAAAGCCGTAGACCGGAGTATTGGGCGTAGCGGCGTTAGAACGGTTCACGCCTTCTTGATCAGACTGACGCCAACCGGCATCGCGGTCTCGTCCACAGTAACGTTGTAATCCGCAAAGCTGCGCGCCGCTGCGACGCCCTCCTTCAAGCGCGCCTGCACACGATCGAACAGGCTGTGTGCTGGCGCGTTTCCCAGCTCGGATTCGTGTTTGAACACGTACACACCTCGCGTGGTCATTTCGCCGCGTGCCGCGGAGCGGTCGTGTTCGAACATTTGGCCAAGCGCGTCCCAGAGCAACGCAAGATCGACTTCGTCGAAACCGGTCTGCTTGGCGAGAAAGGCGGATACGAAACCATGCGCCATATAAAGACCGTAAGGGACGGTATGCTTGCGTCCCATGGTGCGGTTGTCGCCCTCCTGCTTTTCGGCTTCGGCTTCAGTGGCCACGGCCATTCGCGTGATGGAGTGCTCCTGCGCAATAACCGGATCGAGCGAACGCGCGAAGGTTAGTTGCACAGGACCGCGCACTTGACCGCAGTTGATTCCAGTGGACATTACTGCGCCGAAGGTGCGTACATCGAAGAAGTTGCGACACATCCACTTGCGCGCATCGTCCACCGCATCCCCGCCCTTGCGCTTCTTGTCGCTACCAGCCAGCAAGTCTTCACGGCCGATGCCCAAGTAGGCCCGCTTATGCTGATTGTTCAGGATGGCCTTTTCTTTCACGTAAATTTCGAAGGGCGGCTGTTCTCCTTTGACCAGCGCGACAAAATTGCGCACCTTGCGCTTCAGCGCCACGTCAGTAACCAGGCCATGTCCGGTTTCCGCGTCCAGACGCGGGAGATTGCCGGCATCCGGATCACCATTGGGATTGCCGTCTTTCACATCGAACAGCAACACGAAGTCATAGCGGTTTGAAAGGCTCATTCGGATTTACCCTCGGCGATGTTGGTGTTGTCGACTCTTGTAAAGAAGGCTTGGCGTTGGTGGTAATAGCCCAGCGCGAAGCGGCCCTGATCCGGCAACGCGAGCTGGCGTGGAAACTCGGCGAGGTTTTCCATGATCTCCCCGATGGTTCTTTCCATCTGCACCGCGCGCCCCTTGCCAAGCTTGCCCAGATGATGATTCTTGAGCCTTAGCAAAGTCGTGAAGACAACGACAGGCGTGCTGGAGGCAGCGCCATAGTAACGATCACGAATGGTCGCGTTCAGGCCAGGGCTCGCCTCCTCCTGGATCTTCTCCAAGGTCGCGAACAACCGCCCAAGCCTGTAGGCCGGGTTGGGGTTGGAAATGTCGAGCATGGGCAGGAACTCCATTTCTGTCTTTTGGCGACGGTTGAGGCGGTTGAGATAAGCTTTGAGGATCGCGGCGCGCGCATAGGTTGGCTTCTGCTCTGCACGACAGCGTTGCACGGCCAGATTGAGCAGTGGCACGGGATACGGCAGGGCTTCGAGGATGGCGCGCATGACCTCTCCGCCAAGATTGGGCGGGATGTTGTCGGCCTTGTTCAAGACTGCAAGGCTCGTGAGCAACCGAAACAAGGACAGGTGCTCAGGTTCGTGGGGCGCATGAACGATGCGAATATCTTCGAAGTGCAGCTGGATGCGGCTGGCCAGTTCAATCGCCGTAACGGTTTCCCAGAAGCGGATGGCGATGCGCGCTGCATTGGGAGCCAGCCCAAGGACGTGAAAACGGGTGCTGGCATCGCCTACAGCGAACTTGCCAGATTGAACGGACGAATACAGTGCCCGCACCGCGTCAGCGCCCTGTTCCGGCCCGTCTTTGGACGGCTCACCGAACAGATCAGGCAGCGCTGCTTCAAGGGAATGTGCCTCTTCTGCCCAGAACACCGTGGACGTATCGCCGACCTGGATGCGCTGGCGGGAATCGCGCGCCAGCAAGTGATTGAGCGCAGTGGTGTAGGCGAATACAGCCAGTTTCCCCATGGGCGCGTTGGTGCCCTGCGTCTTGCCGTAGGAATTGAAAGCATCCAGGTTGAACGAAACAATGTTTGCGCCAGAGGTTTGGGCGCCCCACACACCCTTGATTGCAGGGTGCAGGCGCTCGATAGCGACTCGTTCTCCGCTTGCAAGACACATCGCGGTGTGGCTCGGGTCTTCCCCCTCCTCACCGATCTCCGATGCGGGGCGATACGCGGCCTTCACAGCGGGACGCTGGCAAACCAGATCGAGGTCCCGGTGCAAGCGAAAGCTCACCAACGGATTGCTCGCAACGATATCCCGCCAGGCAGGCAGCGCTTCCAGCCGAGTGAGATCGAGACCATTCAGGAAGGAGCGCACGGCGCGCACGCCCTTGTCCGCCAATACCTCGGAAGAAAGCGCATCGATCTGATGCTTGAATTCGGCGTGCATCTCTGCAACGCGTTCCCGATATTCGCCTTCCTTCATCTCCTTGCGTTTGACCTCCAGCTTCTTCGCGTCGGGAACGCCCAATACATACTCGGCGTTGTCCCACAAGAGGTTCGCAGCCACTCCGGACGTCTTCTTCGTCCCCTGTGGCACCTGAAAGCGCTGGCCGACTTTCCTCTTGCCCTCGCCGCTGCGGGTATCGATGAGGTTGACCAGTGCCCCTTCCACGTCGATTTCCAGGACGAAGGGGATTTCCTTGTCTTCCAACCCGAAAGCCGCCAGATGGTTGGCTGCGTCAGGGTCGGCTTGTCTGCGACGGTAGAAATCGCAGAGCGCTTGCAGGATCATCCTCGCACCTCCCCACTATCCCACGCCGGCACATCGACCACGCCGCCTCTCATCGCTGCCCGGAAAAAACGGGGCTGCGGATCGGAGGGATTGGTGAAGTCCAGGTCATGAAGCATGAAGCCCAGGTCACGGGTTTCATCGATTGGCGTTGGTTCGGTGCTGACGTCGCTGATCTGCCGGAAAGCGGCGGCAAATTCGCGGCATCCCAAATAGGGTTGATTTACACATTGCCCTCTACCGGCGCGGCGCTCGAACATTTCCTGGTATTTCACAGCCGTGGCTTCCGGATCGAGCTCGCGCTTGAATTCCAGGTCGGCATGAACGCGATAGGCAACGTCGCGGAGGAACAGCCCGGCGCGCTGCTGGCGCTCGTCCTCGATGTAGAGGGCAAGGTCGCCGCCGCCTCTCATCGCGATTTCCACGTTACGCGTAGAAACCACCGCGGAAACCTCGTTGCGCCGCAAGTTGATCCAGCGAATCGGCTTCAGGACTTCAATTCTGCGGATATGCCAGCGCACCGCGGGCTTCCACAGGATGGCCTCGAAACAAGCTCGGGCGGCGGAAGGCGTCATTACGTCGTAACTTACCCGCTCGACTTTCATTTCCGGACGGGTAAAGCAGGCGTAAGGACCGGCGAGTTCGAGACAGAAGGTCTTCATCGTTTCCTCTCAAACTATCGCGCCGGTGGCCGCGGGCGGCAGACCATCTGGGTTGAGCCCGAGCGCGGGATGGTAGAGCCAGTCGCTTTCTTGCACATAAAGTCCGGGAATCAACTCCGCGATGTCGCCCTGTTCGAGCAGCTTCATCGCTTCCCGCATGTGAATATTGACGGTGTAACGCTGGAGCTTGCGCATAAGCCAACGCTCCGGGCCGCTCGCTCGCAAGGTGTTAAGCCACTTGTCCACTTCATCTTCAATCCCAGCTTCCCCGCGAAACCTGACGACGACCGGCACACTGTCCGCGTCACGGATGAGTCGGAACTTCTCGGCGGCAGTGCGGAAATTCACCGCCAAGGTCGTCCCATCGACCTTGAGCAGGTCGGCGATGCCGTGTTCGTCCAGAGAGCAGGAGTGGTAGAACTGTTCGAAATAGCGCGCGAACAAGGAGCGCTCGAGTGGATTTCCCGTGATGCCATGCAGCGTGCTGCGGCAAGCGTCCTCGCCCTTGCGCAGCAGTCCGGGCGGCGCAGGTTTGGGTGCGACGAACACTACTACCTCTCCGCGTTCCAGTTTCCCTTCCCGATTGCAGCGCCCGGCAGCTTGCGCGATCGAGTCCAGTCCCGCCACCGCCCGGTATACCACGGGAAAATCCACATCCACGCCGGCCTCGACAAGCTGAGTGCTGATCACGCGGGTAGGAACGCCGCCCTTCAGACGCGTCTTGATGTCGGCAATGACCCTTGAGCGATGCGCCCCGCACATCAGCGCGGATAGGTGCAACGTACCTGCCGGCATGCGCTGCCACAGCTCGCGCGCATCCTTCCGTCGGTTAACGATGGCAAGCACGGAATCCTGCCGACAGAGTTCGCGAGCCAAAGTACCCCATTCGGTCGGGCAATTCCAATCGTTGGGCAGCCGAACCTTGACTCGCTCCAGAGCGCGGTAGAGCGCATCCGGGTCCGAGGCGATTTCGCGTACGTCCTGCAGGCCACGCAGGTTTTGCCTGGCGTCGAAGTACTCACGCGTACTCAGGGCAGGCTGCGTTGCAGTGGAAATTATTACTGTCACACCGTAATGCCGGGAGAGCAGGTTGAGCACATCAAGCACAGGTTGCAGAAATTCGGGCGGCAGCAGCTGCGCCTCGTCAAGAACAACGACGCTATCGACGATATTGTGCAGCTTTCGGCAACGGGAGGTTCTCGTGGCGAACAGGGATTCGAAGAACTGCACGCTGGTCGTGACAACAATGGGCGCATCCCAGTTCTCGCACGCAAGACGAGATTGGCTGCTTTCCTTGTCGGGATCCGCTTCCGCGTTGCTGTGGTGCTCGATCACCGCGTCATCGAAGATGCCGCGGAATATGTCGGCAGTCTGCTC
Source organism: Betaproteobacteria bacterium (assembly GCA_016720855.1). Classification (NCBI taxonomy): domain Bacteria; kingdom Pseudomonadati; phylum Pseudomonadota; class Betaproteobacteria; species Betaproteobacteria bacterium. Next base: position 728,505 of record JADKJU010000001.1, read on the forward strand.
GATGATGCTTGTATAGGGAATCACGTAAATGACGCGCCGCTTTCCGTGGGCGTTGGCGTGCTCCAGGGCGAAGGCGAGGCTGGACAAGGTCTTGCCACCACCTGTGGGCACGGTGAGCGAAAACAGCCCGGGGCTCTCGATCGCCTTGGCGCGGCATTGCGCAAGGATGTCGGCACGCAGCTCGTTGATCGGAGTGCGCTGAGCGCGAGCGGCGAACTCGGCCATGTGTTTGTTGAATTGCGTCAATAACGCGGGTATCACCGGCCATTCGCCTCGACTCGCTGCCTTGCCCGGGTTCATGTAGGCCTCGGTGTCGAGGAAATCGGCGTCCACCAAGCAGGAGAACAGCATACGTACCCAAAGAGCGAATCCTTCCTTGCCTCCTGGAAGCGCGCGAAGATCGGGCTCGAAAGTGCCGGGGCGAAGAATGTGGTCCGGAGGGTTGGCCGCCCGCGATTCGTCGAGTTCGTCGCGGCTGGCCGGCAGGGACAAACGTGCTTCCAGTCCCCCATGCCAGTCATCCAAACCGGCGTGGTGTCCTGCAATGACATAAGCCAATACGCGACCGGGTTCCTTGAATCGCTCGCAGGCCAGTAACGCACCCGCCGTGGAATGGGGAGCCCTGCCCGCTTCGCCAGTGATGTGCGCATCTGCGTCGAATCCGCTGGCCCGCCGTATGTAGTGCTGGAAGCGCGTTCGGTACTTGCCCAGGTCGTGCCACAACCCGGCAAGGTGCGCCCAATCCGCCGCGCCAAATGACCGCGCATGATCGGCCGCCAAGGCGCCGACTCCAGTCAGGTGTTCGGCCAGATCGTGTGGCGGACGCCAGCCTCCACTCTCGTCGCGCGCGGCATGCGCGATGGGTTTCAGGCTATCGGTCACTGACTATCCCGATCTGCATTGACATTCATCAGGCTCATCGTACAGGCGCGATGGCTCATCACGTGAGCCACGTCGATCGTTCATGACGGGACGCCGTCGAGTCCCCCTATTCAGGCCTGCCCTGCGGGATTCCTCTCCGGTTCCCTCAAATTCAATCTGGCCCGATGCCTTGCCAGGTAGTACGGCGTGCGCGCCTTGGGCAGCTTGTACACGAAGTGATAGCGCGCCACGTGGTAGCTGGGATCGAAGCCGTAAAAGTTGAGCTTCATGCGCGCGAGTTCCTCTTCGCGGTAGCGTTCGAGGGGCTTCGCGGCCTCGTCGGCCTCGCGCTGCGCGCGCTTGTCCGCAAGGGTCGCCGCGTAGGACGTATCGGATGCCATGGCCTGCGCACGCTTCACGACGGCCGCCAGGAACGAAGCGGGCTCGTGTGCGAAGCTCGCGTCGGCCAGGCCCAGGTCCACGGCTTCCTTCGCCCCCATCGGCAGGCGCCGCGCCGTAATGTCGCGCGCCCTCGCCTCGCCCACGCGGCGCGGCAGGAGGTAGGTCCAGTACTCCGACCCGTAGAGGTTGCCCATGCCCCTGTAGTGGGGATTGAGCACCACGCCCTTGCGCATCCACACGCGATCGGCGGCCAGCGCGAGGAAGACGCCACCCGCGCCGGCATTGCCCGAGAGCGCCGAGATGACCATCCGATCCGTGATGGTGACGATCTCGCGCGCGATGTCGTCGATGGCGTTGATGTTCTCCCAGGATGCGTCCGCGGGGCGGCCCGTGGCCTCGATGGCGTTCAGGTGGATGCCGTTGCACCAGAAGTCCGGGCCGCCCGCGAGGACGAGCACCTTGGCCGGCCGCGACTTCGCGTACCGGATCGCCTCGAGGAGCCGGTGGCACTGCGCCGTCGACATCGCGCCGTTGTGGAACGCGAAATGCAGCACTCCGACCTCGCCTTGCTGCTCGTAGCGGATCTCTCGCCACGTGGCGCTGTCCTCGTGCACGTCGATGGTGAGCGGCGCCTCGGGAACGTCCGCGAGCGCGTCACCCAGCACCTCGGCCGCCGGGAGCTTGAGCGTCGGATCGCCGCCCTCCGGCACGGCCTGGAGGTGCGTGATCCACACCGCGCCGTCCACGGTCGCGCGCAGGATGGCGCCGTCGCGCGTGGCAATCACCGCACCAGCGGAAAAGGGGACAGCCCCCCGGAAAAGGGGTCTGTCCCCTTTTCCGTCGTGCGCGCCGAAGAGGTGCACGGCGCGGCCGAACAGTTCGTCTCGAACCCCCGGGAACCCGTCGGCCGAGTGGATCTTGCGCAGGACGGTGACGGTGCTGTCCCTCGCCCAGTCGATTTCGCGATCGACCTGCCTCATGGGCGGACGCGTCCTGCCCCGCGCCACGGCGCCGAGTTCCTCCGCCGGCACGGGAGATTCGCCGCGCGCAAATTTCTGCACCGCTTCGAGCACCGCCTCCACCGCGGCCTGCGTCACTTCGCGGCGGTAGAGGCTCGACTTCGGCGCAAGGCGCATCGGGAAGGACCGGTGCGCCCATATCGGCCCCGCATCCATCTGCGCCTCGGCCTGCAGGACCGTCACGCCCCAGGCGCGCTCGCCCTGGAGGATGGCCCAGTCGAGGGCGGATGGCCCGCGGTCGCCCGGCACGCCCGGGTGGACGATGAGGCACGGCACGCGCGACCAGACGCTCTCCGGAATGGCACGCTTGAGAAACGGCGCGATGACGAGGTCGGGGTTTGCGAGGGCCACCGCCTCGAAGGTGACCGCATCGTTCACGTCGAACTCGATGGCGACCTCGTGGCCGATCGCGGCGAGCTCCAAAAAGAGCCGCTGCGCGAGCCCGTTGAAGGCGTGAGCGAGGAAAAGAATCCTCATGGCGATCAGCAGATGCGCGGCAGCTGCTCGCCGGCCAGCCAATCGACCATGCGGCTGCCCCCGAAACCGGTTCGCATCTGCACGAAATGATGCGCATCCTCCACGACCTCGCCCACCTTCGCGGCATCGCGGCCCAGCGGGTGAGCGCGCATGGCTTCCAGCAGCCGCTGCGCATCGTTCCGCGCGCAGATGGCGACGAGCTTGCCCTCGTTGGCCACGTAGAGCGGGTCGAGGCCGAGAAACTCGCAAGCGGCCGCGACTTCGGATCGCACTGGAATGGCCGATTCTTCCAGGCGCATGCCGCAGTCCGACTGGCGCGCGATCTCGTTCAGGGTCGTCGCCAGGCCGCCGCGCGTCGGATCGCGCAGGCAGTGGATCGTCGGAACGGCCGCGATCATCGCCGCCACCAATCCGTGCAGGGCCGCCGTGTCGGAGCGGATCGTCGTCTCGAAAGTGAGGTTCTCGCGCAGCGACATGATCGCGACGCCATGGTCGCCCATCGTGCCGGAGACGAGGATCGCATCGCCCGGCCGCGCGCGGTCGCCGGAGATCTCGATGCCCTCGGCCACCACCCCCACGCCCGTCGTGTTGATGAAGACGCCGTCGCCCTTGCCCCTTTCCACCACCTTGGTGTCGCCGGTGACGATCGCCACACCGGCTTGCTTCGCCGCGGCCGCCATGGAATCCACGATGCGCTTGAGGTCCGCCAGCGGAAAGCCTTCCTCGAGGATGAATCCCGAAGTCAGGTAGAGCGGCCGTGCCCCCGCCATCGCCACGTCGTTCACCGTGCCATGCACCGACAGGCAGCCGATGTCGCCGCCCGGAAAGAAAAGCGGGGAGACGACATGGCTGTCGGTCGCCACGACGAGGCGCCCCGACGGCATGGGCAACCGCGCCTGGTCGTTCATCTCGCGCAGCCACGAGTTGTCGAAGGCCTCGACGAAAAGCTCGTCGATCAACTGCGCCATGGCGCGCCCGCCGCTGCCGTGGCTCATGTCCACGAGGCCGCGCTTGAAGTCGATGGGGCGGACGTACCCCTTGCGAACGGCACTCATGCGGTGCTCGCCTCCGACCGGAATCGCCCGTACGTGTAGTGCGCCGCGCAGGCGCCCTCGGAAGACACCATGCACGAACCGATGGGCGTCTCGGGCGTGCAGACCGTGCCGAACACCTTGCAGTCCGTGGGCTTCTTCACGCCGCGCAGGATCGCCCCGCACTCGCAGGCCTTGTTGTCGGCGACGCTGCGTTCCGTCATCGTGAATCGCCGTTCGGCGTCGAACGAGGCCCACTGCTCCTTGAGCCTGAGCGCGCTGTAGGGCACCTTGCCCAGGCCCCTCCACTCGAAGGCGCGCCGCAGCTCGAACACGTCGGCCACCAGCGCCTTGGCCCTGGCATTTCCCTCGGGCGTCACGGCGCGCGTGAATTCGTTTTCCACCTCGGCGCGCCCGTCGTTCACCTGCCGCACCAGCATCTCGATGGCCTGCATCACGTCCAGCGGTTCGAACCCGGCGATGACCACGGGCTTGCGGTATTCCTCGGCGAAATAGTCGTAGGGCTGGCTGCCGATGATGGTGGAGACGTGCGCCGGGCCCACGAAGCCGTCGATCACCACCGTGCCCAGGTCCCTCACCTCGGGCGACTCCAGGATGTGCGCGATGGCCGATGGCGTCAGGACGTGATTGCAGAAGACGGTGAAATTCGTGAGGCCCAGTGCCGCGGCCTCCCGCACCACCAGCGCCGTGGGCGGCGTCGTGGTCTCGAAGCCGATGGCGAGGAACACCACCTCGCGATCCGGCTCCTCCCGGGCGATGCGAAGCGCGTCGGAGGCCGAATAAACCATGCGGATGTCAGCGCCCTTCGCCTTGGCCTTCATGAGCGACAGGCCGCCCGAGGCGGGCACGCGCATCGTGTCGGCGTAGGTGCAGAGGGAACGGGATGGCCCTCTCCCGGATGGCCCGCACCCCGCCTTCCGGAGAGGGGTTGGGGGTGAGGCAAGCACCAGTTCGATCGCCATGTCGATGCGCCCGATGGGCAGCACGCACACCGGGCAGCCCGGGCCGTGCACCATCACCACGTTGGCGGGCAGCAGGTCCGTCACGCCGTAGCGCGAGATCGCGTGCGTGTGGCCGCCGCAGAACTCCATGAAGTGGTAGGTGCGGTCGGGACGCACCTCGGCCGCGATGCGCGCGGCGATCGTCCTCGCCAGCCCGCCGTCGCGGAATTCGTCCACGTACTTCAAGCGACAGCCTCGGAGGCGGCGAGGCCCGCGAAGAGGGCCAGCGTTTTCTGCGCCTCCACCGGATCCAGCTTCTGGAGCGCATAGCCGACGTGCACGATCACGAAGTCGCCGGGCCAGACATCCTCGACCAGGGCAAGAGAGATTTCCTTGCGCACGCCGCCCAGGTCGATCACGGCCAGGTCGCCGTCGCGCAGCTCCACTACCTTCGCCGGAATGGCTAGACACATGTCAGGAGACCTCCTGCATCGCGGCCCACGCCTGCCCCAGCGCGATGCCGCCGTCGTTGGCCGGGGCCTCGCGGGCCTCCAGCACCGTGAGGCCGCCGGCGGCGAGCGCGCGCCGAAGCCCCGTCGAAAGGATCTCATTCACGAAGCAGCCGCCACCCAGCGCCACGGTGGCAAGCCCCTCGCGCGCCGCCCATGCGACCACCCATTCGGCCAGCGCCTCGACCAGCGTCGCGTGGAAGAGGGCCGCGCCGAAGCGCATGTCCTTCGTGCCGGCCAGGCGCCCGGCCAGCGGGAGCAAGTCCAGCGTGCCGTCGCGGCCGATGCGCCACAGGGAGCGGTCGGCCTCGAAGGGACCGAACTCTGCGGCCAGCGCTTCGAGCTGCATCGCCGCCTGTCCCTCGAACGCCGTCACCTCGCGCACGCCGAGCAGCGCCGCCGCCGCGTCGAACCAGCGACCGGCGGAAGTGGTGACGGGAGAATTCGTGCCGACCCCAAGCATCTCGGCCACGACAGGAGCGCCGGCCCTCGGGAAGCGCTGCGCGATCTCGCTGCCCCGGCCCAGCTCGTGCAGGACGGACGCCGCCATGCGCCAGGGTTCCCGCGCCGCGCGGTCGCCACCGGGAAGACGCAGTTCGCGCAAGTGCGCGAGGCGCGAGAATCGCGCACCCTCCACGCGAAGCAGCTCTCCGCCCCACGCGGTGCCGTCCGTGCCCAGCCCCACGCCGTCGAGCGCGAGGCCGATCACGGGCGCCGCATGGCCGTGCTCCGCGCACACGGCCGAGATGTGCGCATGGTGGTGCTGGATGGCGATGGCGGGAATGCCGCGCTCGGCCGCGAATGCAGCGGCGAAGCGGGTGGAATAGAAATCGGGATGCAGGTCGTGCGCGCAGGCCGAAGGCTCCACCTCGAGGATGGCGAGCAGGTGCGCGACGGCCTCGTCCAGCGATTCGCAGGCCGGCACGTTGTCGAGGTCGCCGATGTGCGGCGAGAGGAAGGCCTCGTCGCCACGCGTCACGCAAACCGCGTTCTTGAGCCATGCGCCCGTGGCGAGGACCGAGGGGCCCGGACGCGGCAACCTGATTGCCCGCGGCGTGTATCCACGCGCGCGCCGCACGAAGGCCGGGCCCGCAGCCGTCGCGCGAACGAGGCTGTCGTCGCAGCGCACGGCGATGTCGCGGTCGTGGACGAGCCAGGCGTCCGCGATGCCGGCCAGGCGCCGCACGGCCTCCTCGTTGCCGATGACCAGCGGCTCGCCGCCCGGGTTGGCGCTCGTCATCACCAGCAGGAGATCCTGGGGCACGCCCATCCAGCCCGTGCCGCCGGACGCCCCGGAGGCCTCGAAGAACAGGAGCCATTGCAGCGGCGTGTACGGGAGCATGGCGCCCAGGGACGAGACGCCGTTGGCGATGCCCGCGAGCGCCTCGTCGCAGCCGGGGCGCTTTTCGAGCAGGACGATGGGACGCTCGCGCGATTCGAGCAACTGCTGCGACTGCCTGTCGATTCGGGCATAGGGCGAAAGCGAGGCGGCGTTGGCCGCCATCACGGCGAAGGGCTTCTCCTCGCGGTGCTTGGAGGCCCGCAGGCGCGCCACGGCGCGCACGTTCCTGGCATCGCACACGAGGTGGAACCCGCCGAGGCCCTTGAGGGCGACGACCTTGCCGGCACGGATCCGGGCGAGCGCTGCGGCGATGACGTCACCCTCCTCCCGCCGCGCGCCATCCTCGCCGAGAAGAGCGATGGAGGGGCCGCACGCCGGGCAGGCGTCGGGCTGCGCGTGAAAGCGGCGATCGGCGGGATCCCGGTATTCGCGCTCGCACGCCGGGCACATCGCGAACGGCGCCATCGTCGTGCGCGGGCGGTCGTAGGGAACGCCTCTCGTGATGGTGAATCGCGGGCCGCAGTGGGTGCAGTTGATGAACGGATAGCGGTAGCGCCGGTCCGTGGCGTGAAACAGTTCGGCCAGGCATTCCGGGCAGGTCGCGGCATCGGGCGTGACCGGCGTCGCGGCCTTTCCTCCTTCGCTCGCGTTGATGGCAAAGCCGTGTCCCGATGCCACCGGGCACGCCTCCGCCTCGACGGCGCTCACTCGCGCAAGCGGCGGTGCGTCGCTCTCCACGCGGCGCAGGAACTCCAGCAACGCGCGCGGATCGCCCTGCACCTCGGCCAGCACCCCCTGGGCGTCGTTGCACACCCAGCCATCCAGGGCGAGATCGCTCGCCAGCCGCCACACGAACGGCCTGAAGCCCACGCCCTGCACCGTGCCGCGCACGCGCGGCGGCGCTCGGTCATGAGGGCGGCAACGGGGGTGTCCATCAAGGCTTCGCCTTCCTCAGCTTCGCGCCGCTTCGGCGCAGGCGCAGGCGCCACCGCAACCGGCAGAAGCGGCGCTTCGCTGGCGGCGCGCCCTCGCCTCGCGTGCCCCCCCGCGCACCCACTCGATCCAGGCATCCAGGCCGTCGCCCTTCGTGGCCGAGACGCGCAGCACCTGGATGGACGGGTTGATGCGACGCGCATTCGCCTCGCAGAGGTCCGCGTCGAATTCGAGGTGCGGCAGGAGATCGCACTTGTTGAGGAGCATGAGGTCTGCCGCGGCGAACATGTCGGGATACTTGAGCGGCTTGTCCTCGCCCTCGGTCACGGAGAGCACCACCACCTTGTGCGCCTCCCCCAGGTCGAAGGCCGCGGGGCAGACGAGGTTGCCCACGTTCTCGATCATCGTCACGGAATCATCCGCGGGGTCGAGATGCCCGAGCGCGTGACCGACCATGTGCGCGTCGAGGTGGCAGCCCTTGCCGGTGTTCACCTGCACCGCCTTGGCCCCCGTGGCGCGGATGCGATCGGCGTCGTTGGAGGTCTGCTGGTCGCCTTCGATCACGGACAGGGAGAGGTCCCCGGAAAGGCGCTTGATCGTCTCCACGAGGAGCGTCGTCTTGCCCGATCCGGGGCTGGAGACGAGGTTCAGCGCGAAAATGCCTTTCGCGGTGAAGCGGCGGCGATTGGCGTTGGCCTCCGCATCGTTCTTCGCGAGGATGTCGCGTTCCACGGCCACGGCGCGCTCCGCCGGCACGCCGGCTGCGTGCGAATGTGCCGGCTGGTGATCGTGGCTGTGGTCGTGTCCATGACCGTGGTCGTGGCCATGGGCATGCGCCTTCCCGTCGATCTTCACGTCGTCCGTTCCGCAACCGCAAGTCGTGCACATCGCCATCTCTGCGGCATGCTCCACCCTCAGACGCCCACCAGATCCTTGACCCGCATTTCGGTGCCGCCGCTCACCTGCAACTGCGCGCTGCCGCAGCGAGGGCACAGGTCCACTCGCGCCGCGACGGGCACCGACTCCGAGCATCCGAAGCACCACGCCGCGCCGGGTGTCTCGTCGATCGCGAGCATCGCCCCCTCGGCGACGCTGCCGCGCACCACGACATCGAAGCAGAAGCGCAGGGATTCGGTCTCAACCGCAGCCAACTGCCCGATCTCCAGCCGCACTTCCTTCACGCGCCGGAACCCCTCGCGGCGCGCGCTTTCCTCGACGATGCCGAGCACGCTCTCGGCGATCGACATCTCATGCATGGCCCACCTCCAGGCGCACGCCGACGCAGGGGTCGAGCGAGGCCACCAGCCAGCGCACCTGGCGCTCGAGCCGGCCCGCATCCGCGGCCGGCATTCCCAGTGCCCCGCGCGCGAAGGCCCCCGCGGGATGGAAGTTCCACTCGGTGGGGGCGACGATCCGGTAAGCGCAGATGCGCTCGCCATCCAGCGCCGCCTGGTGAACGAGGAGGCCGCGCGCCGTCTCCACCCAGGCGATGGCCGAGGCGCCATCCAGCCGCGCCGCGCCGTGGCCGGCACCGCGCCCCTGCGACATCGACTCGAGCGCGAGCGCCATCTCCACGAGTCGCGCGGCCAGGCGCGCCCCCACGCCCCTTCCCCACGCCGCGATGGCGTCGGCGACCAGGGGATGCGCGGCGGTGCGGGCGAGCGGCCCGGTTTCGCGCGCTTCCCCATGCCAGTGCGGGGTATCGTCGAAGGCCGCATCGTCGAGCGCGGACGCCAGATCGCGCGCCACCCACACGTCGCCAGGCGGAAGAAACGCAACGTCGCTCGCGCCCAGCGCCGGATCGCCTTCGAGGATTTCCGCCACCAGGCGCGCAACGTTCGTGTCGCCCTTGCGCGCCCATTTCCGCAGCGCCATCGTCGAACCCACCGCAAGAAAGTCCGCCGGGGCAGTGCCGAATATCGCCTGTCCCGCCCAGGCTTGCGCGCCGCGCGCTGCGTCGCGCAGGTCTTCACCCTCCGCGGCAGCCAGCAGCGGTGCCAGCGCCTTGCGAGCGCCCGCCAGCGCCTCCACTTCGGGAGCGCGGCCCGCGAGCTTGGGCCAGTCCACGAGAAGCCGCCACGCGTGCTCGTGCACGGTTTCAGCGGCAATGCGCACATCGCGCGCACGGCGCTGCGCCTCGCGTTCGCCCTCGCCCTTCGCGGCTTCGATCGCAGCGGCGGCGGCGATCGACTGCGAGCGGCCGCAGATGGCGAAGAGCGCACCGGCGAGCGGGGCGGCGTCCGAGGCTGCGCGTCCGGTGAAGAGCTTGCCGGCGACGCGCGGCCGCTGCGCGCGCGCTTGCGCGCCCGTCACCCGCCCGGCCGTCGTCGAGATGCGCACCATCAGCTCACCCTCGATCGGCATCGCCCGCCCCGGAAAACCGCCCGCGCAGGAAATCGCGCTTGGAGATCGTCGCCGGCGTGGCCGCCTGCGACGGCTGGTAGCCGTCCGCACCCGGCGCATTGGCCGAATCGAAGAGCGCTTCGAGCGCAGCGTCGGCCGTGGCGCGAGCCGTTTCGTGGTCGGCGAATTCAAGCGCCGGGGAGAAGAGCGAGCAGGCGTGGTATTCACCCAGCTCCTCGTCGACCCCGGCGATGAAGCGGAAGCGCCCCGCCGGGAGTGCCATGAAGCGCTCGCCGCCCACGGGGAGCGTCATCCACTCGCCATCGCCGGGCATGAGCACGAGGTTCACGAACCACGGCGTCACCAGCGCGCCCAGCCATTCGCCTTGCCAGGGGCGGAAGCCGACCGCCTCCACGCGCAGGGCCGCGTTGACGAACGGGAGCCCGTCCATGCGCGTCTTCCAGATGCGCGTGAAGGCCGCTTCGAGCCGCGGCGCCGGACTGGTCATGGCCGTTTCAGTCATCGGCCAGCTCCAGGAACCTCGTCCGCTCGGCAGCGCAGTTGGGGCAGCTCCAGTGCTCCGGGAGCGCCCCGAAGGGTGTGCCCGGCTCGACCTGCCACTCGGCGTCTCCCAGCGCCGGGTCGTAGACGTACCAGCAGACGCCGCATTCGTAGCGGCGCGCCACGGCAGCCTTTCGCCCTGCCGCACCGCTCAGCCCTCGCGCAGCCAGGCCAGCAGGTCGCGCAGGCGCACCTGGCTGTCCTCGATGTCCTCGACGGCCGCGCGCGCGGCTTCCGGAATGTTCACCACCTCGAACGTGTCGAGGATGAGCGTGTTCATGGTGTTGAAGTAGCGCACGCGCCACACGCCCTGGGCGCGGGTGGAGGTGATGCGGCAGTTGCCGAAGCCGCGCGAGAGGATCGCCACCGATCCCTCGCCCAGCATCGCGTCGAGTCCCTCGTGATCCGCGCGCGACAGCGGCAGGAGCGAGAGGTTGACCACGTGTGCCGGCCTGCCGGGACGGAATGCGCCGGCATGATGACGCAACTCGTTCACGATCGACGGCGCGTTCATGACGCCCTCGGGCAGCTGCGCCACGTCCAGGCGCGCGCCTTTCGCCTGCGCAGCGGCTTCCTTCAGGACGGCGGGCATGTCGTCGGCTTCGAGGATGTCCTCGGCCAGGCCTCCGCGGCCATCCTCGCGCTGCACGCGCCAGACGCCGGCGAAGGCCGTCTCCTGCACGTGCCAGCCGGCAGTGCCGTTGCCGGAGCCCACGACCGCACTTACCTCGCCCTGACCCAGCGATTCGTTGAGCGCCCGAAGTGCCCCGGGCGCCATGGCCTTGAGCGAGAAACGCGGCGCACTGCCGTTGCCGGGCCGGAATCCCTGCATCGATTCCAGCAACTGCTCCACGACATCGGCGGCGGCGGCAAGCTCGCCGGGCGCGGCGTCCTCGGGCGGAATGGGATTGACGAGTGGCTCCGCCTTGGGCATCGACAGGAATTCCAGGCCCTCGTCCTCGGGGGGATGCGAACCGGGGCCGGTGGCGACGACGGGAATCGGGAAGGATTTCATGGGCGGGCCTTTCAGGCACAGGAGCCCGCGCCAGCCGCGGCGACGGGAATCACTTTGGGAGGAAGCGGCCGGGTCTCGCTCTCGAGGAGCCCGTTGGCGAGCGAAACGTATTCGGACCAGTCGCGAAGTGCCTCGATATTGCCGAGCCAGTGCCCGTCGCGAAGAAAGACCAGCGCGGGCCAGCGGCGCACGCCGTAGGTCGCGGCCTTCGCATTGGCGATCGGCGGGGGAAGCACCCCGATGCGGAAGGGGCGCGAGGCGGCCGCGCGGATCTCGGGCAGGATCACCGCGAGATCGGTGACCTCGCGAAAGCGGATCGGGTCCTCGGTGAAGAAGAGCACTGCCTCGCCGGGCGTGGCCAGGAAGGCGTCGAAGGAGGCCTCGTCCAGGCGCACGGCGCCGTGCAGGTTCACGAGGCTCGTGATGAGTGGCGGCTCCGTGGGCGTCGGGCGCGCGATGGCGTTCATGTGGACTCCTTGGGACGTAGATGTTCGGGAAGTTCCGGAGTTCGGCCGATGAGGTCGGCAAAGGCATCGTCAATGCCCGTGGCATCCCCCGCGAGGACGGCGGCCAGGGCGTCAAGGGCGCGGTCGGTATTGCCGGCCATCTCCGCGGTGATCACCTCGCGCGCGGCGCCGAGGAACGTGAGCAACCAGGCGCCCGCCGGCTGCGGGCCGACGAGCGCGAGGTCGATGATCTGGCGGCCATCGCGGCCGGTGCACCAGGCGGTGTCGCCCAGCGGGATCTCGACCTGCATCGGAATGGCGATGCACATGGGTCAGGACTCGTTGGCGGCGCGGCGCGCCAGCAGACGCGCGTCGCCGATGCGGCAGGCCTCCTCGGCGCTGGGGCGTTCCGCTTCGTAGCGGTCGAGGGCGAGGCTTGGGTCGAAGAGCGATTCGGTTGCGCCATCCTCGCGCGGCGTGCCCGGTACCCCCCATTGGGCGAGCGTCCGCAGGCCGATGGCGAGCGCGTCGGGCACCTTTGCGCGCACCACCTCCGTGAGGCTTCCGCCGTAGTCCATGAGCACTGCAGGCTGCACGCCCACCAGCACCGCGCGCTCCGGCGCCCGGCCGGAGAGCTTGGCGAGGGCGAGCACTTCCTGGAAGCTCGACTGGTGCAGGCTCATCTTGCCGATGCCCAGGTAGGACGGGATGTCGTCGTCCCGGATCACCTGCAGCGTGCCCGGCTCGAGCCCGTAGTCGATCGCGTCGAAGACCAGCATCTGCCGGGCATCCTGGACGTGGGGCAGCAGGTAGAGGCCCTGCGTGCCGCCGTCCATGAGGGTGACGGAATCGGGGAAGCGCCAGCCTTCGTTCAGCGCTGCGACGGCACGCACGCCGAACCCCTCATCGGCCCAGAGGACGTTTCCGATCCCCAGCACCAGCGTTTCCGTCGCCATCCCGACCCCTTCTCTGTAACTTTTACGGTTACATCGAGGTCATCTTGGCGCCACTGGAATGGCGGCTGTTGATGAGGGTCAAGTAACGACGAACGTCACACGGGAAAAGGGGACAGACCCCTTATTCCCCAAAACGGGTCTGTCCCCTTTTTCGACCACCCTGGTCAGCCCTGGGCTGCCTTCAGGCTCTTCAGGGCCTGGTGCACGTCCCAGGCGCTCTGCAACTGCATCCAGAACTCCGGCTCGGTGCGGAAATAGGCCGCCAGGCGCACCGCCGTGTCGGGCGTGATGCCCCGCTTGCCGCGGATCAGCTCGTTCACCCGCCGGCGCGAGACGCCCAGGGAATCGGCCAGGGCAAGCTGGGTGAGCTTGAGGGGCTTCAAGTACCGGGTGTCGAGGAAATAGCCCGGGTGAACCGGCTCCCGGCGCGATCGCGGACGGCCGGAACCGCCAGCCCGGGCTTTCCCCGGGCGCGCCGTCATGCCCCCTGCTCCCATGGCCGCAACGACCATCATCGGCTCTAGTTCTTCACGTCCCGCCAGCCGCTGATCATGCTCGAGACCACCGTGAGGCCCGAGGTGATGTCCTCGCGGATCACGAAGTACAGGTGGACGATCGTGAACCAGACGAGGTACCACATCCCGAAGTGGTGCCAGGTGTGCACGTCCTGGCTCTGCCCGAAGAGCGGGATCACCCAGCCCGAGAAGAGCGCGTAGGCCCAGCTCTCTCGCCCCAGCCCCTCGCCGTAGAGCGTGAAGCCGGTGACGATCATGAAGATGCTGCCCAGGAGGTACATCCCGAACATCGCGGCCATGGCGAGCTGGTTGTGCCCCTGGTGCCAGTCGTTCTTCGGCCGGATGAAGAGGTAGTGCCCCAGCACCCGGAAGAAGCTGCGCCACCAGGAGGGCTGGAACACGAACAGCGGCACGAGGAACATCTCGCGCGCGTGCTTGTTGCCCACGATCGCCCAGTAGGCGCGCATGAGCAGCATGACCGCGAACACGTACGCGGCGGAGAAGTGCGCGAAGCGGATGTAGCCCATCAGGAAGTTCTCGCTCGCCTCCCCCGGAACCGAGGGCAGCGGCGACCCGATGAAGTACCCCGTGACGCACAGCACCACCATCGCGAGCGCCATCACCCAGTGCCACACCCTGACCGGCGCTTCCCATACGTAGACCGGAAACTTGAGGTCCCTTCCATCGATCGACATGGCGGTCTCCGTTAACGAACCTGTACGCGGGTGATCTCCTCGCCTTCCGGCGAGATGACATGGGTCGCGCACGCAAGGCACGGGTCGAAGCTGTGGATCGTGCGCAGGATCTCCAGCGGGTGCTCCGGCTTGGCCATCGCGGTGTTCATGAGGCTGGCCTCGTAGGGGCCGATCTGGTTCTTGCCGTCGCGCGGTCCCGCGTTCCACGTGGTCGGCACGATGCACTGGTAGTTGTCGATCTTCGTGTCCTTGATCCTGATCCAGTGCCCGAGCGCGCCGCGCGGTGCCTCGCAGAAGCCGGCGCCCTTGGCCTCCTTCGGCCAGGTGGAGGGCTCCCACTTCTCGACGTTGGCGGTGTCGAGCTTGCCGGCCTTGATGTTGGCCATGAGCTTGTCGAAGAAGTACTTCATCTTGTGGGCGCCCCAGGAGGCCTCCAGCCCGCGCGCGGCCGTGCGGCCGAGCGTGGAGAAGAGCGCCTGGATGGGCACGTCGAGCTTCTTGAGCACCATTTCCACGGGCTCCTTGAACTCCGGGTTGCCCGACGCGTAGCCGATGATGTAGCGGGCGAGCGGGCCCACTTCCACCGGCTGGCCCTTGTAGCGCGGGCTCTTCACCCACGAGTACTTGGCGCTCTCGTCGATGTTCTCGATGTTGGTCTTCGAGCCCTTGGTGCCCGGCGCCGAGCACGTAGTTGGGCTCGGTCACGCCGTCCCACGGGTGCAGGCCCTTCGACTCGTCGGCGTACTTGTACCAGGAGTGGGTGACGAACTCCTGGATCATGGCCGGGTCCTTCAGGTCCACGGCATGGATGTTCTTCAGGTCCCCGCCCAGGATCGCGCCGCGCGGCATGAGCAGCGACTTGTTCGACTGGTCGTTGGCGATGTCCGGGAACTCGCCGTAGCTCATCACGTTCATGCTGGAGATGCCGCCGCCGATGGCGCCCCAGTGCTTGTAGAACGAGGCGATGGCGAGCAGGTCCGGGATGTAGACGTTGTCGATGAAGTCGATCGTGTCGTCGATGATCTTGCCGACCATGTTCAGGCGTTCCATGTTGATCGCGCCCACCGCGCCGACGCGGTCGACGTTGATCGAGCACGGCACGCCGCCCACCAGCCAGTTCGGGTGCGGGTTCTTGCCGCCGAAGATCGTCTGGATCTTCACGATCTCCTTCTGGAAGTCCAGCGCCTCGAGGTAGTGGCCCACCGCCATCAGGTTCGCTTCCGGGGGCAGCTTGTAGTCCGGGTGGCCCCAGTAGCCGTTCCTGAACGGGCCGAGCTGGCCCGACTCGACGAACTTCGTGAGGCGCGCGGCGAGGTCCCGGTAGTAGCCCGGGGAGGAATTCGGCCAACTGGAGATCGACTGCGCCAGCTCGATGTCTTCTTCGGGTCGGCCTTCAGCGCCGAGACCACGTCCACCCAGTCGAGCGCGTGCAGGTGGTAGAAGTGCACGAGGTGGTCCTGCGCGTAGAGCGTGGAGTGCATCAGGTTGCGGATGATGTTCGCGTTGTCTGGAATCGCGATCCCGAGCGCGTCCTCGACGCAGCGCACCGAGGCGAGCGCGTGCACGCCGGTGCAGACGCCGCAGATGCGCTCCACGAAAGCCCACGCGTCGCGCGGGTCGCGGCCCTTGAGGATCACTTCCAGCCCGCGCCACATCGTGCCCGTGGACACGGCGTTGGTGATCACGTTCTTCGCGTTGAGGTTCACTTCGACGCGCAGGTGGCCCTCGATGCGGGTGACCGGGTCGACGACGACCCGCTTTCCGCTGTTGTCGAGCTTGAAGCCTTGGGTCTCGATGACGGCCATGGTCACTTCTCCTCACTCTTCGTGGTCGGGCGCTTCTCGGAAGCATTCTTGATGGCGGTCACCGCGGCGTGCGCCACGACGGCCGCGCCGACGACACCGGCGACCACGAGACCCACCTTGTCGGCGTTCGCTTCCACCCCGAAGGCATTGATGTTGGTGAGGCGGTCGTAGAACGAGCCCTTGTCCCAGAACCCGTCCTCGGAACAGCCGATGCAGCCGTGGCCCGACTGGATCGGGAAGGACGTGCCCTCGTTCCAGCGCGTGGTCGAGCAGGCGTTGTAGGTCGTGGGGCCCTTGCAGCCCACCTTGTAGAGGCAGTACCCGGCGCGCGCGCCCTCGTCGTCCCACTTCTCGACGAACTGGCCGGCGTCGAAATGCGGGCGGCGGTAGCACTTGTCGTGGATGCGCTGGCTGTAGAACATCTTCGGCCGGCCCTGGCGGTCCAGCTCGGGGATGCGGTCGAAGGCGACGACGTAGGTGACCACCGCGCTCATCACCTCGGCGATCGGCGGGCAGCCCGGCACCTTGATGATGGGCTTGTCGGTGATGACCTTGTCGATGGGCACCGCGCCCGTCGGATTCGGTTTGGCGGCCTGCACACAGCCCCAGGAGGCGCAGGAGCCCCAGGCAATCACCGCCTTGGCGTCCTTGGCGACATGCTTGAGCTTCTCGACGAAGGGCTTGCCGCCGGGGATGCAGAAGGTGCCGTCGTTGCCGAGCGGCGGGTTGCCCTCCACGGCGAGGATGTAGTTGCCCTTGTACTTGGTCATGACCTCTTCCAGCGCCGCCTCGGCCTGGTGGCCGGCGGCCGCCATGATCGTGTCGTCGTAGTCGAGCGAGATCATGGAGAGGATCACGTCCTTGGCGAGCGGGTGCGCGGAGCGGATGAAGCTCTCCGTGCAGCACGTGCACTCCAGGCCGTGCAGCCACAGCACCGGGGTGCGGGGCTTGGTCTCCAGCGCATGCGCAATCTGCGGCGCAAGTGTGGGTCCCAGGCCCAGGGAGGCGGCCGTGAGGCTGCAGAATTTCATGAAGCTGCGCCGCGTGACGCCCTGCCGGCGGAGCACATCGTAGAAGGTTTCGGTCATGGTCTCTATCTCCTCGGTCGGAGGCTGGGGTCCGGATGCTTCCGGTGACTGTCCCCCAGCGGCCGAGGGGCACTTTTGACCTGCATCAAGCGCAGGGCGCAAGCGCGATACCAGGTAACGGGGACCGTTACACCGCCATACTCCGCCAGCGCCCCCGGGTCTCCGGGTAGCCCACGCCGGTCATCGACGCCGCAGCCCCGTTATGCCTAGACTAGTGCCGTCCGGTCCGCACCCCTTGCGGGCCGAGCCCACGAAACCAGAACTGGAGGAGTTCCATGACCATCCGACGACTCGCCGGCGCGCTCTTGGCGTGCCTGTTTTCGACCGTTCCCCTTGCCCAGACCGAGATCAAATTCGGCCACGTGGGCGAGCCCGGCTCGCTATTCGCGGCCTCTGCCGAGGAGTTCGCCAGGCGCGCCAATGCCAAGCTTGGCGACAAGGCCAAGGTCGTCGTCTTCGGCTCGAGCCAGCTGGGGGGCGACAAGGAACTGGTCCAGAAGCTCAAGCTGGGCACGGTGGACATCGCCCTGCCCTCCACCGTGATGACCTCCGAGGCGGACATCTTCGGCGTCTTCGAGATGCCGTACCTGGTCAAGGACAGGAAGCACATGGCCCGCATCGAGAAGGACGTCTTCTGGCCCACTATCGCCCCGGAGGCCGAGAAGAAGGGCCTCAAGGTGATCGCCGTCTGGGAAAACGGCTACCGGCACATCACCAACAACAAGCGCCCGATCAACACCCCTGAAGACCTCAAGGGGATCAAGCTGCGCGTGCCCGAGGGCAAGTGGCGCGTGAAGATGTTCCAGACCTACGGCGCGAATCCCTCGCCGATGAAGTTCTCCGAAGTGTTCACCGCCCTGCAGACAGGCGTGATGGACGGGCAGGAGAACCCCTTCACGCAGATCTACAGCGCCAAGTTCCAGGAAGTGCAGAAGTACATCTCCCTCACAGGGCACGTCTACACGCCGGCCTACGCCACCGTGGGCACGAAGAAATGGGCCACGCTCCCGGCCGACGTGAGGAAGATCCTCGAGGACACGGCCAAGGAGACGCAGGCCTACGTCTACGAGCTCGCCGAGAAGGGCGACACCGAGCTCCTGGGCAAGATCACCGCCGCGGGCGTGAAGTCGAACGTCCCGAACAAGGACGCCTTCGTGGCCGCGTCCAAGCCCGTCTACGACGAGTTCGCCGCCGCCGTCCCCGGTTCGCGCCAGGTGATCGACCGCGCCATCGCCCTCGGCAAGTAGCAGATGACTTTGCGGTCGTTCCGCCGGGGATACGAGCGCTTCCTGGAGTGGATCTGCATCGCGCTCATGACCGCGCTCGCCGCCGAAGTGACGGCGGGCGTGGTCTTCCGCTACTCGGGCCACTCCCTCGTCTGGTATGACGAGGTCGCCACCATCCTGCTGGCCTGGGTGACGTTCTACGGCTCCGCGCTGGCGGTTCTCAAGCATGCGCACATGGGCGTGCCCGAGATCGTGAGGATGCTGCCGCCCGGGCCGCGGGTGGTCGCCGCCGTCGTTGCGCAGTTGTGCACGCTCGCCTTCTTCGTGCTGCTCGCGTGGGTGGGCTATGAGGTCCTCGAGGTCCTCGCGACGGACCAGCTGGTTTCGCTGCCGGAGGTCTCGGTGGCCTATACCATGTCCGTGATCCCGATCAGCTCCGTCCTCTTCGTGGTTGGCCAGCTGCTGGTGTTTCCCGAGGTGCTGCGCGAGGCGCGCTGCGAGCCCGCCCTCGTGCAGGTGCCGGCATGATCGGCTTCCTCGTCCTGCTCTGCGTGGTCGGGCTGGTATTGATCAACGTTCCGATCGCCGTGGCGCTTTGCATCGCGTCGGTCGCGGCGATGCTCGCGAGCCAGGGTACCGGGAGCCTGCCCAACGTGGCGATCGCGCTCTACCAGGGCGCGACCAGCTTCCCGCTCATCGCGATCCCGCTCTTCATCCTCGCGGCCGCGATCATGAACACCTCGGGCATCTCCCACCGGCTGATCGACTTCTGCCAGGCGCTCGTCGGCTGGATGAGAGGCGCTCTCGCGCAGGTGAACGTGCTCAGCCACATGTTCTTCGCGGAGATCTCGGGCTCGGCCGTGGCGGGCGTGGCCGCAACCGCGTCCATCATCATGCCGGCCATGAAGGCGCGCGGCTACCCGGGACCCTTCACGGCCGCGGTGACCTCCTCCACGGCCACCCTCGCGATCATCATCCCGCCGTCGATCCCCATGATCCTCTACGCGGTCATGGCGGGGACGTCGGTGGTGCAGATGTTCGTCGCGGGCATCGTGCCCGGCCTGCTCACGGCATTCGGCTTCATGGCGCTGTGCTACTGGTATGCCGTCCGGTACAACTGGCCGGTGGAGGAGATCTTCCAGTGGGGCAAGCTCTGGCGCGCCTTCAAGCATGCGTTCTGGGCGCTCACGCTTCCCATCATCATCCTGGGCGGGATCTTCGGGGGCATCGTCACCGCGACCGAGGGAGCGGCGCTCGCCGTCGTCGCCTCTCTCTTCGTGGGGGGCGTGGTGTATCGCGAGCTCGACGGGAAGCGGCTGCGCGAGGCGATCATCGACGGGACCGTGCAGACCGGCACCGTGATGCTGCTGGTCGCCGCCTCGGCCCTCCTGGGCCTCTATCTCACGGAGGTGCAGCTTCCGCAGCGCATCGCGGCGGCGATGCTCTCCTTCACGAGCGAGAAGTGGGCCATTCTCGCGATCATGAACGTCTTCTTCCTGATCATCGGCATGTTCCTGCACTCGGCCGCCGCGATCATCCTGGTGGTGCCCATCGTGATGCCGGTCGTAACCGCGGCCGGGATCGATCCGGTCCATTTCGGCGTGATCGTGACGCTCAACCTCGCCATCGGCCAGCAGACGCCGCCCGTGGCAAGCGTGCTCCTGCTCACCTGCTCGATCGCGAAGGAGAGCGTCTGGGACGTGACCAAGGCGAACCTTCCGTTCATCGGGATCCTCCTCTTCACGCTTCTTCTGATCACCTACGTGCCCGTCGTCACACTGGGCCTGGTGAACGTGTTCTACCGCTAGCCGATGGTCGAAACCATACTCGTCGAACGCGACGGAACGATCGCCACCGTCGTCCTCAACCGTCCCGAAAAGCTGAACGCGCTCACCAAGCCGATGTGGCAGCGCTTGGGCGATGTCTTCCTCGAACTGGACGCCGACGACGACGTGCGCTGCATCCTGCTGCGCGGCGCGGGCGAGAAGGCCTTCGCGCCCGGCAACGACATCTCGGAATTCGACCGCGAGCGCTCCAACGTCGACCAGGCTCGCGCCTACGGGAAGATCATGACTCGCACCATCGACGCGATCGGCCATTGCCGCCACCCGGTGGTCGCCCAGATCCACGGCATCTGCGTGGGCGGGGGCCTGGAGATCGCCGGCCTCGCGGACATCCGCATCTGCGGGGAGTCGAGCCGGTTCGGCGTGCCCATCAACAAGCTCGGACTGGTGATGGCCTATGCGGAGATCGGCGCCCTCATCTCGCTCGCCGGCGAGGCGGTGGCGCTCGAGATCCTGCTGGAGGGCCGCGTGTTCGACGCGAAAGAGGCGAAGGACAAGGGCCTGGTCACGCGTGTCGTTCCCGATGCCGATGTCGAGGCGGAGGCGAAGGCCACCGCGCGGCGCATCGCGGACGGGGCGCCGCTGGTGGCGCGGTGGCACAAGAAGTTCGCGCGCCGCCTGCGCGACGGGCAGCTCCTCACCGCCGAGGAACTGGACGAGGGATACGCGTGCTATGGCACGGAGGATTTCCGCATCGGGCGGGCGGCTTTCCTCGCGAAGGCGAAGCCGGAGTTCAAGGGGCGGTAGGGAGTTACGCGACTCAAAAGCAGGGACACGGAGAACACGGGGGAGGTGCGCGCCCCAAAAAGGGGGGGGGGGGGAGGAAGGCAAAGAAGCTATGAGGGTTGCCAGAGCCCGGACTCGCAAGAATGAATGCGGATGAACACGGATAAGTGCAAATGAAAACAATCAGGGTTGCCAGAGCCCGGGCTTGCGATGAAGTGGCCACAACTCGCCATAACTCCATTCGTTCTTATCCGTGTTCATCCGTGTTCATCCGTGTCCCTGTTTTTGAGTCGCGTAACTCGCCCACCCTTCCATCATGAGCGGACCCCTGAAAGGCATCCGCGTCGTCGAGCTGGCCCAGATCATGGCCGGCCCCACCTGCGGCATGCTGCTTGCCGACATGGGCGCCGACGTGATCAAGGTGGAGAAGCTCCCCGGCGGCGACGACACGCGCTCCTACTCCCGTCCTTCGGTGAACGGCGAGTCGGCCGCATTCATGATGCTCAACCGCAACAAGCGCGGCATCGCGGTGAACCTGAAGATGGCCGAGGGACTGGAGGCGGTGAAGAAGCTCCTGCTGACGGCGGACGTGGTCACGGAAAACTACCGCAAGGGCACCCTGGAAAAGCTGGGCCTGGGCTGGGACGTGCTGCGCGCCCTCAACCCGCGGCTCATCTACTGCGTCGTCTCCGGTTACGGCCGCACCGGACCCTACGCCGACAAGGGCGGATTCGACCTGATCGCGCAGGGCTTCTCCGGGCTCATGTCGATCACGGGCGAGCCCGGCGGGCCCCCGGTCAAGGCGGGCTCGCCTATCGCCGACATCAACGCCGGCATCTTCGCCGCGCTGGGCATCGTCTCCGCCCTGCACGCACGGCATGCGACGGGGCGCGGCCAGATGGTGGATACCTCGCTCATGGAAGCGGCCATCCAGCAGACGTACTGGCAGAGCGCGATCTACTTCGCCACGGGCGAGAATCCGGGGCCCACGGGCTCGGCGCACATCCTCACCGCGCCCTACCAGGCTTTTCCGACGGCGGACGGCTGGATCAACGTGGGCGGCGCCAACCAGTCCAACTGGGAGCGCATCGCGAAGGTGATCGGCCGCGAGGACCTCTTGGCCGACCCGCGCTTCGCCACCAACGGCGACCGCATGAAGCACCTGGCCGAGCTCACGCCCCTTATCGCCCAGTGCATGAAATCGCGCCCCTCGGCCCACTGGATTCGCGAGTTCGAGGCGGCCGGCGTGCCGGTCGGCCCCATCAACCGGATCGGCGACATGCTCGCCGACCCGCAGGTCGCCGCGCGCGAGATGGTGATCGAGGTCGAGCACCCGGTGGCCGGCAGGACGAAGGCGCTGGGCATGCCGGTGAAGTTCTCGGATACACCCTGCGCCGTCACGCGCGCCTCCCCCCTGCTCGGCCAGCACACGCGCGAGATACTCGATTCGCTCGGCTACGACGCCGCCGCCATCGACCGCCTGGCCGCCTCCGGTGCCGTCGCCCTGGGAGCCTGATTCCGAATGGCGCCGGTCACCGCAGGCAACTCCCGCGCAAGGTGCAGGCCGAAACGATGAATTCCGCGCTCCTCCTCGCGATCCTGGCCGTCTCCGCGCTCGTCACCTCGTTCATTTCCGGCATCCTCGGCATGGCCGGCGGCATGATCTTCCTGGGCGTTCTGCTGGCGCTGCTCACCGTGCCGAAGGCGATGGTGCTGCACGGCGTGACGCAGCTCGCTTCCAACGGCTGGCGCGCGGCCCTCTGGCGCGAATCGATCGACTGGCGCGTCTTCCGCGGCAATGCCTACGGGGCGTTAGCGGCGCTCGCGGCGTTCACCCTGGTGCAGCTCGTGGTGAGCAAGCCGGTCGCGCTAATCGTGCTGGGCGTCACGCCCTTCATCGGCCTCGCGCTGCCCGGGAAACTCATCCTCGACGTGAAGAAACGCGGGCATCCGTTCGCCTGCGGCTTCATCTGCACCGCGTTGCAGCTCATCGCCGGCGTCGCCGGACCCATCCTCGACCTGTTCTTCGTCCGCTCGCGAATGGACCGGCGCGCGGTCGTCGCGACGAAGGCCGCGACGCAGAGTCTCGCGCACATGATCAAGATCGCCTATTTCGGCGCACTCGTGGGCGCGGCCCAGCGCGGCACGGTGGACTTCTGGCTGGGCGTGCTGATGGTGACGCTCGCCATCGCCGGCACCTCGCTCTCTCGAACGATCCTGGAACGTCTCACCGACGCATCCTTCCGCCTGTGGACGAGGTGGACGGTCATGGTGACGGGCGTGGTCTACCTGGGCAGCGGCGCGTGGATGCTCGCGGCACGCTGAAGCTGGCACGGTCTCGTTTCGCCTCATCGCCGCGCCTCCGGGACGGCCCGTGAAGACCTTCATCGCCGACGATGGGGAGACGATCCGCGTCGCCGTCTCCGGCAGCGGCGCGCCGATCGTGATGCTGCACGGCTGGACGGCCAGTCACACGGAGTGGGCACCCCTCGTCCACGGTCTCGCGCGTGTCCATGCAGTGCATCGCTGGGATGCGCGCGGGCATGGCGGGCACACGCCCGCGACCGCCACCGTCCCCACGGTGCAGCGCATGGCGCGTGACCTCGCCAATCTCCTCGAGCGTTTTGGCTTGCGCGATCCCGTTCTGGTCGGCCATTCCATGGGCGTGCTCACGATCTGGGAGTACATCCGGACTTTCGGCACCGGCGGCCTCGGGCGGCTTTGCCTCATCGATCAGTCGCCCCGGCTCGTGACAGACGCGGCATGGGCGGACGGCATCTACGGGGATTTCGACCGGGCCCGCGCCGATGCCTTCGTGGAGGAGCTGGAGGCCGACCTTCCCGAGGCCGTGCTTCGTCTCGCCGCGCACGGTCTCAATGCCCGGGCCGGGCGCAAATACGACGAGAATTCGCGCGGCTGGCAACTGGCGCGCGAGGCGCTGCGAAAACTGCGTCCCGGACCGCTCATCGAAACGTGGCAGAGCCTCACCGCGGCCGATTATCGCGACGTCCTGCCGCGAATCGACGTTCCGGCACTCCTCGTGTACGGCGGCGAAAGCAATTTCTACCGCCTCGAGACCGCGCGACACGTCCACGACTGGATCCGGGATTCGGAACTGCTCGTTTACGAAGGCGCCGACCATTCGCCGCATCTGTGCGAGCCGGACCGGTTCGAGCGCGACCTCCTCGCGTTCATCGCGCGTTGACCGGAGTGCCCTCCATGTCCTCGACCCCGATCCTTCGAACGGAACCCCTCGGGTTCGTCTGGACGACACCGGATCCCTTCCTTTTCTGCGTGCACCACGACGATCGCTACCCGGCGGGCAACGAGGCACTCGGGCCTGCCGCATCGCTGGACGGCCGCAACCTGGGCCGGGATTTCGAGCCGAAGGACGGCTGGCGCATGTATCACGGCCATCGGGTGCCGGGATTCCCGCAGCATCCCCATCGCGGCTTCGAGACGGTGACCTTCGTCCGGCGCGGGCTCATCGACCACGCCGATTCGATGGGGGCCGCGGCGCGCTACGGCGCAGGCGACGTGCAGTGGCTCACCGCCGGCCGGGGCATCCAGCACGCGGAAATGTTCCCGCTCCTCGATCGCGCAAATGCCAATCCGCTGGAACTCTTCCAGATCTGGCTCAACCTGCCGGCCGCGGACAAGATGGCGCAGCCGCATTTCTCGATGTTCTGGGACGACCAGGTTCCGCGATTGCGCGAAGGCGGCGTCGAGGTGACCCTCATCGCGGGCCGGCTGGGTGAGTGCGAGGCGCCCCGGCCGCCGCCCAGCTCCTGGGCTTCGCGGGCCGACTCCGACGTCGCGATCTGGATCATCCGCCTGGCCCCAAACGCGACATGGACGCTGCCTGCCGCCGCGAACGGGTCGAATCGGCACCTCTACCACTTCGAGGGCAGCGGGCTGCGCATCGGTGGTGCACCGGTTCCTGACCGGCACATGGCCGTGGTCGGCGGCGAGGTGGCGCTGGAGCTGGCGGCAGGCGCGAACGAATCGCAGCTCCTGATGCTCCAGGGTCGCCCCATCGGCGAGCCTGTCGCACAGGCCGGTCCTTTCGTGATGAACACGCGGACCGAGCTGCAGCGCGCCTTCGACGACTACCAGCGCACGCAGTTCGGGGGATGGCCCTGGCCCTCGGCGGACCCGGTGCACGGGTGCGAGGGTCGCTTCGCGCGCCACGCCGATGGCCGCATGGAGCGACCGGCCGAATCCTGACTGCCGGCGTCAGGCGTCCAGCGCGCCCGCCTTGCGCACGATGCACTGGATCTGCGCCAGCGTATCGGGGAAGGCCGTCTGGTCGATGGGGCGGATGAAACGGCGCTTGAGGGCTTCCTTGTCGCCCCCCAGGAGCCGCAGCACGCCGTAGGCGACGCGTCCCGCCGCACGCTCGAGCTTCCAGCGGATCGTCCCGGCCATCCGGCCGTTGCTCTGCAGGCGCCGGTCGTAGGCCGTGTCGAAAAGACGGATGTCGAGCACCTTGCCTCCCGGCAGGCAGTCCGCCAGCTCCCGCAGGTTCACCGATACGGGCGACCAGCTCGCCCTCCCGGCGATCGTGAAGGTCCATTTGTGGTCGCGATTGAAGCGGCTGGGCCAGAAGCCCTGCTCGTAGAGATCCTCGTCCGGGACGATCACGAACAGCACCCCGCCGGGTTTCACCAGCGCCCACCACTGCGCGATGGCCGCCCGGGGATCGCGCATGTGCTCGAGGCAGTGGGAGGCATAGACAAAGTCGAACTGCCGGTGGACGTGCTGCAGGATCTCGTTGGCGTCGCCCTGCGCCAGGTCGAAGGGCATGACGTGCGGGAACACCGGATCGGCGCCGCAGCCGATGTCGATGCCCTCGCCCCGGAGCACGGCGTGCTCCAGCTCGCCCCATACCTTCTTCGTCTTGGAGGATTCGTCGGCCATTTGTTTCGGTGCCAGGCGCCGGTGCCAGGCACCACAATTCCCTACATCGAGATCGAGCCCTCGCGGAATTCGGTCTTGTCGAGCCAGACGTTCACGAGCACGGGCTTGCCGGTGGCCGCGATGCGCCGCGCTTCGGCGAGCCCCGCGTCCACTTCCGCGCCGGTGCGAATCTCCACGCCCGCGGCGCCAAAGCCCCGGGCGACCTCGTGATAGGCGGTGCGCGCGAGCACGGTGCCCACATCGTCGCCCAGCATCTTCACCTGCTCGCGCGCGATCTGTGTCCAGCCGGCATCGTTGCCGACCACGGCAATCACCGGGATGCCATGGCGCACGAAGGTATCGAACTCCGAAAGCCCGTAGCCGCAGGCGCCGTCGCCCCAGACGATCCACACCTCCGACTGCGGCTTAACGACGGATGCGCCGAGCGCAAAGCCGGCGCCGACACCCAGCGTGCCGAAGGCACCCGGGTCGAGCCACGCCAGCGGTCCTCGTGGCCGCAGGATGTAGGACGCCGTCGCCACGAAGTCCCCCCCGTCGGCCACGAACACGGCGTTGTCGCCGGCCACGCGATCCATCGCGCGGAAGAAGGCGACCGGGTTCACGTGCGCCCCGGAGGCCCTGGCCTGTTCGTCGATTTCTCCCTCGCGCTCGGCATCCCGCGCGTGAAGGGTGGCGATCCAGTCGACGCGCTTCGCTCCTCCTCCCGCTCGCTCGGCCACGGCGGTGATGAAGCGACCCGCATCCCCGATGGCCTCGATCGCGGGCTTGCGGTTCAGGCGCGCATCCTTCGTGCTGCGGTTCGCGGCGATGAGCGTCGCCGAGCGCCGCACGTGCTTGCCGTAGTCGAGGCGAAAGTCGCAGGGCACGCCCGCGAGCAGTACGCAGTCGGACTCGCGAAGCGCCTTGCGGCGCGCGTGGCGCATCTGCAGGCCCGAATCCCGGCCCAGCAATCCGCGCGCCATGCCCGACAGGTACACCGGCACGCCGAGCCGCTTCACCGCTTCGGCCACCTGCGCGGCCGCCGCGGCCTCGACGATCGACTGGCTTCCCAGCACCATGAGCGGCCGCTCGGCCTTCGACAGGGCGTCCGCCGCGTGCGCCACGGCCCCGTCGCCCGCGAGGGGCACGGGCACCGCCCGGCCGGTCGGCGAATAGGGCTGGTCGCTGCCTGCGAACATCCGGCTCGCATGGCGATTGAGGTACCAGCGCAGGAACCGGTCCGCGATCGACGTGCCCTTCCCCGCTGCGTCCGAGTACCAGCCGCGGATGAGTTTCTCGTCGTAGAGGAGATCGACCGGACATTCGACGAACGTCGGGCCGGGCACGCCCTCGAGCGACGCGACGAGCGCTTCTTCCACCGCCGGCCCCAGGTCGGCCACTCGCCGCACCTGCTTGATCAGCTTCACATGCGGGGCCACCAGCGGCTTCTGGTCGATGTCCTGCAAGGCGCCGCGTCCCTGCAGCGCCGTGGGGGCCGCGCCGCCCAGCAGGAGCACGGGCGATTGCGCCATCTGCGCGTTCTTGAGCGCGGTGATCGTGTTGGTGACGCCCGGGCCCGCCGTCACCGCCGCCACGCCCGGCGTCCCGGTCAGTCGGGCCACGGCGTCGGCCGCGAAGACGGCCGTGACCTCGTCGCGCGTGTCCACGATGCGGATGCCGCGGCGCTTGGCCGCCACGAGGATGGGGGAGATGTGCCCGCCGCATAGGGTGAAGATGAATTTCACCCCGTGCGCGGCCAGCGCGGCCGCCACGCGTTCGCCGCCGTGGGCCGGGATGTCGGATGCGTTCATGGGAACCTTTCTATGTTTCCTTCGTTGCATGCTGGCGCGTGAGCTCGCGGTAATCGATCTTGCCCACGCGCGTGAGGGGGAGCGCGGTCACGAACTCGACTTCGCGCGGGCACGACCACTTGATGAGCCGCTCGCGGCAATGCGCGATGATCGCCTCCTGCAGCGCCGCGCTCGCCTGCGCGGGGTCGCGCAGGACCACGCACGCCTTCACGCGCTCGACCTGCGCGGGATCGGGCACGCCGATGACGCACACCTCGGCCACCGCCGGATGTTCCCGGATCACCGCCTCCACCTGCGCCGGATACACGTTGAAGCCGGACGACTTGATCATGCGTTTCAGGCGCACCGAGAAATACGTGTAGCCGTCGGCGTCCATCTTCCCGAGGTCGCCGGTGTGCAGCCACGTGCGGCCATCGGCGTGCACGCGCAGCGCCTGCGCCGTGGCCTCCGGGTCGTCGAGGTAGCCGATCATCACCGCGGGGCCGGCGATGCAGATCTCGCCCTCCTCGCCGGTTGGCGCCTCCTCGATCGTCCCCGGCTTCACGATCCTGGCCAGCATGTCGGGAAACGGGATGCCGACGGAGCCTTCGCGATACTCCGTGAGGGGGGTGGCCATGATGCCGGTCACTGCCTCGGTGAGCCCGTAGCCCTCGAGGAGCTTCACGTTCCCGCCGCCGGCCTGCACCATCGCCTCGAAGCGCTCCTTCACCGCGCGCGGCAGCGTGTCGGCGCCGCAGAAGCATGCCGTGAGGCAGGAAAGGTCCGCCCTGGCGAGCGAAGGATCCCTGGTGAGCGCATCGAAAAGCGTCGGCACGCCCACCAGCACGTTGGGCCGCTGCGCGCGCAGGAGCTTCGAGACGATCTCGGCGCTGAACTGCGGCACGAGGATCGACTTGCCTCCCGCCATGAACACCGCGTTCACGCAAACGCCCAGTCCGAAGCCGTGAAAGATCGGGAGGATCGCGAGAATGGCGTCCTTCTCGCCCATGCCGCACCACGAGGCGGCCTGCAGTCCCTGGGCGATGAAGTTGCGGTTCGACAGCACGATGCCCTTGGGCAGGCCGGTCGTGCCGCCCGAGAAGAGGATGGCGGCCGCATCGTTCGTCTTGCCCACCGGGGACGACGTCAACGGATGCGCAGCTTCGAGGATCGCGGACCAACGGCGCACTCTCGGTTCGTCGGGGACGGGAGGGATCTTCCTGCCCTTGGTCACCCAGAAGCCCAGCTTCTTGAGCGGCGAAAGATATTCCGGGATGCACGCGATCACGATCCGGTCCAGCGCCCGCTTCGGCGTCGCGGCCGCGAGCGGGCCGTAGAACGCGTCCAGCACAAGCGCCATCCGCGCGCCCGTGGCATCGAGGAAGTGCGTGATCTCCGGCGCCGTCGACAGCGGATGGATCAGGGCCGGAAGCGCCCCGAGCCGGTTGGCCGCGTAGAAGGCGATGACGCCCTGCGGCGACGTGGGCATGGAAATGAGGAGGCGATCCCCCGCGCGCAGCCCCTCTTGCGCGAGCGCGCAAGCGCAACGGTCCACGGAGTCGAGTAGCTCGCGGTAGGACGCCTGCGTGCCGAAGAAATCCCACGCCACCGAATCCGGCACGCGCCGCGCCGTGGTGGCGAGAGCCCCGTGCAGCGTGACCTCGGGGTAGTCGATCGTGGCCGGAACGCTTCCGTAGAATCGCAACCAGGGGTGCGCGGTTTTCATGGCGGGATCGCCGGCGCGCTACTCCGGCAGGGCCGGGATGGCAAAGGCGATGCGCAGCGTGTCATCCGGCGGCGCGGCCCGGGAGACGAAGACCGGCTTGCCCCGGAGGCGAGCAGCAGCAGTACGATGGCGATCAGTCTCATGGCGTTCATTGCGTCGGATGACGCAATTCTATAGGAACCCTCGCATGGCAAATCCCAGGACTTGCGCCGTCATCGGCGGCGGCACGATGGGCGCGGACATCGCGCTAACTCTCGCGCGCGCCGGTTGCCCGACCCACCTCGTCGAGACGTTCGATGCCGTCCGGCAGACCCTCCCCGCGCGACTTTCGGCAGGTCTCGCTGCCCTCGGCAGCCCGCAGGCGATCGAGCGAATCACCGTCCATGGGAGTCTGGACGAGGTGCCTTGGCCGGCGGTGGATCTCATGATCGAAGCAGTGCCGGAAAGCCTCGAGCTCAAGCGCCGGCTCTTCGCGGACCTCGTGGCACGCATGCGCGCCGACGCACTGCTTGCCAGCAACAGCTCGAGCTTTCCCATCAGCGCCATCGCGGAAGGCCTGGCCGGCCCGGGCCGGTTCCTCGGGCTGCACTACTTCATGCCGGCCCACCTCGTGCCGCTGGTGGAGGTTGTGTGCGGCGCGCAGAGCGACCCGGCCCTCGCTGCCGACCTGGCGTCCTTCATGCGGACAACCGGCAAGGTGCCGGTGATCGTGAGGAAGGACCTGCCCGGTTTCCTCGCCAACCGGCTGCAGCACGCGCTCGCCCGGGAGGCCTACGCGCTCATCGATGCCGGCGTGGCCACGGCCGCCGACGTCGACGCGGCCGTGCGTTTCGGGTTCGGTTTCCGGTACCTCGCGGCAGGACCGATCCTGCAGAAGGACCACGCGGGGCTGGACGTCCATGCGGCTGCCGCCGCGACGATGTATCCGTCGCTGGCCTCCAACACGGTGCCGTCGAAGACGCTGTCCGGCCTCGTTGCCGCCGGGCGCCTGGGCATGAAGTCGGGAGCGGGGTTCTTCGACTGGACGCCGGAGTCGATCGCGAAGGAGCGCGCACGCTACCAGGCGCTCCTGCTCGCCGGGCTCGCCCTTCTCGAGCCGGAGTTGCCGAAAGCCGGCGGCGGCTGAGGGCTGTCCACGCCCGGCGAATGCGGGTATTGTTCCGGGCCGCTTCCGCTCACCACCCCCAGGAGTCTCCCGCCATGCTGCGCACCGCCTCGCTACTCGCCCTGCTCCTCGCCGCCACGGGCATCGTGGCCGCCCAGGGTCTCGACGGCCGACTGAAGAAGATCGCCGACAGCAAGACCCTCACCATCGCCTACCGGACGGATGCGATCCCGTTCTCGTTCGTGAACGAGCAGAAACAGCCGGTCGGCTACACGATCGACCTGTGCAAGCGCGTGGCGACCCTTATCGAGGATCAGATCAAGGTGAAGCTGCAGGTGAAGTGGATGCCGGTGACGACCCAGAATCGCTTCGACACGGTGGCTAAGGGCCAGGCCGACATGGAGTGCGGATCGAGCACGGTCACGCTCTCGCGCCTGAAGCAGGTCGACTTCTCGAGCTTCACGTTCGTGGACGGCACGGGGCTGCTCACCACGACCAAGACGGGCATCCACTCCATCTCCGACGTGGCGGGCAAGCGCATCGGCGTGGTCGCCGGAACGACCAACGAGCGCGCGGTGAACGACCTGGAGAAGCGCCGCAAGCTGGGCCTCACCATCGTCACGATGAAGACTCGCGACGAAGGGCTCGCGGCGCTGGAGGCGGGAACGATCGACGCCTACGCGAGCGACAAGGTGCTGCTCGTGGGCGGGGGCCTGAAGCTCAAGGACCCGAAATCCCTCGTGCTGCTGCCCGAGGACCTGTCCTTCGAGCCCTACGCGATCACGCTGCCGCGCGGCGAGGCGGGGTTGCGCCTGGCGGTCAACACGGCGCTCGCGCACATCTACCGCGACGGCGAGATCGCCTCGATCTTCGGCAAATGGTTCGGGGGTCTCGGCGAGCCTGCCGCGCTCACGCGCGCCGCCTTCATCTTCGGGACGCTGCCCGAGTAGTAACCGCAGCAATCGCGAAAAAGGGGACAGACCCCATTTCCCTGTTTCCGGGAAATGGGGTCTGTCCCCTTTTTCGCCTCTTGTCCTACTTGCCGCGGTTGTAGACCAGCTTCTTCGCGCCGCCGTCGCAGGTGCCGACGATCCGGCCGTCCTTCTGCTCGTCCTTGCCGACGATGTCGATCGTCCAGGACTTGACGCCCTTGGCCTTGAGCTTCGCCTCGATCTCGCCCTTGAGATCCTCGCAGGACTTCTTCGCGAAGGCGGGCGCGGCCACCAGCGCGAGCACGGCGGCAAGCACGACGGATCTGTTCATTTCCTTACCCCCCTTTGGCAATCCTCCCGGATAGCATAGTCGAAAAAAGAGGACAGACCCCATTTCCGGAAAAGGGGTCTGTCCCCTTTACTTGGCTGGGGGCGCTGGCGCGCGACGGGGCCGCGGAAAGACCACGAAATTGCGGATGAGACCGCCGACCGAGACGACCACGAGAACGGCCGCCCCGCCTGCCATGGCCGCCAGGTAAGCCGACATGCCCCGCTCGCCCGACTTGAGCAGGACGGCATCGGCATAGAGCCAGAGTCCCACGGTGATCGCAGCCGGCACCGCCGAGGCCAGGACAACCACGTTGAAGGCGAGCAGCTTTCGCCGATCCACGCCGTGCGGGTTGGTCTGCAGGAATGCCATCACCGCGATGACCAACAGCGCAACGAGAACGATCAGGCCCATGGGGTGCTCCGGTTGTCGATCCCCGTTGACTGCAGACTACGGAAAATGCCACGGGGCAGGTAAACTCTACCTGAAGTGGCGCTACGCCCCGCAACCCGATCTGGTCGCACTCCCGTGAACAACCCCGAAGCCCCCCCCCGGCAAGACCCGGGCGAAAGCACGCGCGTCGCAGCAGAAGACGGCGTCCCGGCCATTGGTGTCGCCGCGTTCCGCGAGGCGATCGTCCACAAGCTCGTCTATGCCGTGGGCAAGGACCGCCGCCACGCCCTGGACCACGACTGGCTCATCGCCACCGCGCTCGCCACCCGCGACCAGATCGTGGAACGCTGGATGGAGGCCACGCGCCGAACCTACCGCGACGGCCGCAAGCGCGTGTACTACTTTTCCCTGGAATTCCTCATCGGCCGCCTGCTGCTCGATGCCCTCAGCAACCTCGGGCTGGTCTCCACCGCGCGGGAGGCGCTGGCCGAGCTGGGCATCGACCTGGATCGGTTGCGCAAGCTCGAGCCCGACGCCGCGCTCGGCAATGGCGGCCTGGGCCGCCTCGCCGCCTGCTACATGGAGAGCCTCGCCACGCTGGGCATACCCGCGCACGGCTACGGGATCCGCTACGACCACGGCATCTTCCGCCAGGCGATCAAGGACGGCTGGCAGATCGAATTGCCCGAGAACTGGCTGTCGTCGGGAAACCCCTGGGAATTCGAGCGGCCGGAGGTCACCTACACCATCGGCTTCGGCGGGACCGTGGACGCCGTGCCCAACGCCGACGGCTCCCTGCGCTCGGCCTGGCATCCCGCCGAGAGCGTCAACGCCGTGGCCTACGACACGCCGATCGCCGGATGGCGCGGCTCCCACGTCAACACGCTGCGGCTGTGGTCGGCCCGGGCCGACCACCCGCTCCTGCTCGAGGACTTCAATCGCGGCGATCACGTCGGCGCCCTGGCCGACCGCGTTCGGCTGGAGGCCATCTCGCGGATCCTCTACCCCAGCGACGACACGCCCGCCGGCCACGAACTCAGGCTCAGGCAGGAGATCTTCTTCGCCTCCGCCTCGCTCCAGGACCTGCTGCGCCGCCACAAGACGCAGCACGGCGAGCTCTCGTCGCTGCCGGACCACGTGGCGATCCAGCTGAACGACACGCACCCGGCCATCGCGATCCCCGAGATGATGCGCCTCCTGGTCGACGAGCACGGGATGCCCTGGGACTTCGCCTGGCGCATCACGACCTCCGTCTTCAGCTACACCAACCACACCCTGCTGCCCGAGGCGCTGGAGAAGTGGTCGGTTCCGCTCCTGGAAGGCCTCCTTCCGCGGCACATGCAGATCATCTACCTGATCAATGCGCAGCACCTGGCCCGCCTGAAGGCCGCGGGTCACGAGGACGCGCAACTGCTCGCATCGCTCTCGCTCATCGAGGAGAACCACACGCGCCAGGTGCGCATGGGAAGCCTTGCCTTCCTCGGCTCGAGGCGAGTGAACGGCGTCTCGGCGCTGCATACCGACCTCATGCGCAAGACCGTGTTCCGCGAATTCAACGCCGTGTATCCGGATCGCATCGTCAACAAGACCAACGGCATCACCTTCCGGCGCTGGCTCTTCCAGGCGAACCCGGGGCTCACCAGCCTCATCGCCGAGGCGATCGGGCCGGCCTTCATGGACGATCCGGAGCGGATCGCGGACCTTGCCCCGTTCGCCGACGACCCCGCCTTCCGCGCGCGCTTCGCTGCCACGCGCCGCGCCAACAAGGTGGCGCTGGCCCGGCTGGTCTCGGAGCGGCTGGGAGCGAGCATCGATCCCGAGACGCTCTTCGACGTCCAGATCAAGCGCATCCACGAGTACAAGCGCCAGCTCCTGAACCTTCTCGAGACCATCGCGCTCTACAACGAGATACGCGAGAATCCGGCACACGCGTGGGTGCCGCGCGTGAAGATCTTCGCGGGAAAGGCCGCGGCGGGCTACCACCAGGCCAAGCTCATCATCAAGCTCGCGAACGACGTCGCGCGCATCGTGAATGCCGACCCTTCGCTGCGCGGCCTCCTCAAGGTCGTGTTCCTGGCCAACTACAACGTGAGCCTCGCCGAGTCGATCATCCCCGCGGCGGATCTCTCCGAGCAGATCTCGACGGCCGGCATGGAAGCGTCCGGCACCGGCAACATGAAGCTCGCCCTGAACGGGGCGCTCACCATCGGCACGTACGACGGCGCCAACATCGAGATGAGCGAGCACGTGGGCGAGGAGAATCTGTTCATTTTCGGCCTGCGCGCCGCGCAGGTCGCCGAACGCCGCAGCGCCGGCATCGACGCGACGGCGGACCTCCAGGCCTCGCCCGCCCTGAATCGCATCCTCGAGGCGCTCGAGGCGGGAACGTACTCGCCGGACGATCCCGGGCGCTATCGCGGCCTGGTCGAGAACCTGCGCCATCACGACTACTTCATGGTCTGCGCGGACTTCGAGGCCTACCGCACGGCACAGGCCGGCGTGGCGGAGCTCTGGCGCCACCCCGACGCCTGGTGGCGCCGCGCCATCCTCAATACCGCCGGCATGGGCTGGTTTTCGGCCGACCGCGCGGTCCTCGACTATGCGCGCGAGATCTGGCGCGCCGCTCCGGGGACAGGCTGACGCAGGCCCTCATGACCCCGACCCTCTCCTCCGGCGTCATCGAGGCGATCGTGGCGGGCCGTCATGGCGACCCGTTCGCCGTCCTCGGGCTGCACGAGGAGGCCGGGAAGCCCGTGATTCGCGCCTTTGTCCCCGGCGCCGAGTCGGTCGAGGCCCTCACGCGCCGCGGGGAGCCGCTGGGCCAGCTCGCGTGCCTGCACGGCGGCGGGTTCTTCGCCGGCGGGATTGCGCGGCGCGAACGCTACCTGCTGCGGGCCAGACGCGGCAGCGACACCTGGACGATCGACGACTCATACGCCTACGGGCCCGTGCTCGGCACCCTGGACGACTGGCTGCTCGGCGAGGGAACGCACACGGCCCTCTACGAGCGGCTGGGCGCGCACACGATGGTGCACGAGGAAACCGCGGGCGCGCATTTCGCGGTCTGGGCGCCGAATGCGCAGCGCGTCTCCCTGGTCGGCGACTTCAACGCCTGGGACGGGCGCCGCCACGCGATGCGCCGCCGCGTCGACACCGGCACCTGGGAGATCTTCGTTCCGGGACTCGGCGAGGGCGCGCTCTACAAGTACGAGATCGTCGGCCCCGACGGCGTGCTGTTGCCACTCAAGGCGGACCCGGTGGGATTCGGCATGCAGCTGCGGCCCGGAAATGCGTCGGTCGTGCACGACATCTCGTCGTTCGCCTGGACCGACGGGGACTGGCTGGCCGCCCGCGCCTCTCGCGACCCGCGCCGCGCCCCGATGGCGATCTACGAGGTGCACGCCGGCTCCTGGCGTCGTGGTGAGGGGAACCGCTGGCTCAGCTGGGGCGAACTCGCGGACGAGCTGCTGCCCTACGTGACCGGCATGGGCTTCACGCACCTGGAGCTCATGCCGGTGAACGAGCACCCGCTCGACGCCTCGTGGGGCTACCAGCCCATCGGGCTCTTCGCCCCGACTGCACGCCACGGCAAGCCTGCCGATTTCGCGCGCTTCGTCGATCGCTGCCACGCCGCCGGGATCGGCGTCCTCCTCGACTGGGTGCCGGCGCACTTCCCGATGGATGAGCATGGCCTGTCGCAGTTCGACGGCACCGCTCTCTACGAGCACGCCGACCCGAGGAAGGGCTTCCATCCGGACTGGAAGACCGCGGTCTTCAACTTCGGGCGGCGCGAGGTGGCCAACTACCTTATCGCGAACGCGCTCTTCTGGCTCGAGCACTACCACGTGGACGGCCTGCGCGTGGATGCGGTCGCCTCGATGCTCTACCTCGACTACTCGCGCAAGGCCGGCGAGTGGATCCCCAACCCGCAGGGCGGCAACGAGAACCACGAAGCGGTCGCCTTCCTGCGCCGTCTGAACGAGGTCGTGTACGCGCGCCATCCGGGCGCGATGACGATCGCGGAGGAATCCACGGCGTGGCCCGGCGTCTCGCAGCCAACCTGGTCCGGGGGCCTGGGCTTCGGATTCAAGTGGAACATGGGCTGGATGAACGACAGCCTCGCCTACGTGCGCGAGGACCCGGTTCACCGGCGTCACCACCATGACCGGATGACCTTCGGCCTGGTCTATGCCTACTCCGAGAATTTCGTGTTGCCGATGTCGCACGACGAGGTGGTGCACGGCAAGGGCTCGCTCCTGGCGCGAATGCCGGGCGACTCCTGGCAGCAATTCGCCACGCTGCGCGCCTTCTACGCGCTGATGTGGGCGTACCCGGGCAAGAAGCTGCTCTTCATGGGCCAGGAGTTCGCGCAGGGCCGAGAGTGGAATTTCGACGCAGCGCTCGACTGGCACCTCACCGGGATCGACTGGCATCGCGGCGTGCAGTCCCTCGTCCGCGACTGCAACCGCCATTACCGCGAGCAGCCCGCACTGCACGGCCGCGATTGCGAGCCCTCGGGCTTCCGCTGGATTGTGGTGGACGACCGCGACAACAGCGTGTTCGCCTGGCTGCGCGAGTGCGAAGGCGCGCCTCCCGTGGTGGCCATCGCGAACTTCACGCCGGTCCCGCGGCTGCGCTACCTCATCGGGCTGCCGCTGCCCGGGCGCTGGCGGGAGATACTCAACTCGGACGCGGACGCCTATCGCGGGTCCAATGCCGGCAACGCCGGCGGTGTCGTCGCCGAAGCGATGCCCGCCCACGGGCTGCCCCATTCGGCAACCGTCACGCTGCCGCCGCTCGCCACGCTCTGGCTGGTGCATGAAGGGCCTTGAGGCCATGCGCCAGAAACCGTGAAGGAAACGCCATGGAAACGAATCCGACTCCCCCCCCGCATCCCGCGAACACACCGGGTCCGGCCGGCGCCGCGCCCCGGACGCAGGAACGACGCAAGCATTCCTACACCACGCCACTGGCTCGCTCCGCAATGGCCTACGTACTCGCCGGGGGCCGCGGCACGCGGCTGATGGAGCTCACCGACCGGCGCGCCAAGCCGGCCGTGTACTTCGGGGGCAAGTCGCGCATCGTGGACTTCGCGCTTTCGAACGCGATCAACTCCGGCATCCGGCGGCTTGCGGTGGCCACCCAGTACAAGGCGCACAGCCTCATCCGCCACCTGCAGCGCGGATGGAACTTCCTGCAGCCGGTGCGAAACGAGAGCTTCGACATCCTGCCCGCCAGCCAGCGGCTCGGCGTCAACGACTGGTACGCGGGCACGGCGGACGCGGTTTTTCAGAACATCGACATCATCGACGGCTACGACCCCGAGTACCTCGTGATCCTTGCCGGCGACCACATCTACAAGATGGATTACGAGCGAATGCTGGTGCAGCACGTGAACTCGGGCGCCGACGTGACCGTGGCCTGCCTTGAAGTGCCCGTGGCCGACGCCAAGGGCTTCGGCGTGATGCACGTCGATGGCGAGGGCCGCATCGTCTCCTTCCTCGAGAAACCGGAAAACCCGCCCGAGATGCCGGACCGGCCCGGCTGGGCACTCGCGAGCATGGGCATCTACGTCTTCCGGCGGAACCTGCTCAACGACCAGTTGCGCCGCGACGCCGCCGACCCGAACTCGAGCCGCGACTTCGGCAAGGACATCATTCCGTTCATGGTCGCCAATGGCAAGGCGATCGCACACCGGTTCGCCGATTCCTGCGTACGCTCGCGGGAGGAATCCGAGGCGTACTGGCGCGACGTCGGCACGCTCGACGCCTATTGGGAAGCGAACATCGACCTGACCGACGTCGTGCCGCAGCTCGATCTCTTCGACCGCGACTGGCCGATCTGGACCTACGCCGAGATCACCCCGCCCGCCAAGTTCGTGCACGATGTCGAGGGACGACGCGGCATAGGCGTCGCCTCCCTCACTTCGGGCGGGTGCATCGTGTCGGGGGCATCGCTCAGCCATTCGCTCCTCTTCACGGGCGTGCACATCCATTCCTGGGCAACCGTCACGAACGCCGTGGTGCTCCCCTATGTGGACATCGGTCGCCATTGCCGTCTCGCCAACGTCATCGTGGACGCGGGCGTGAGGATTCCGCCGGGCCTGGTGGTGGGAGAGGACCCGGACCTGGACGCCAGGCGCTTCCGGCGCACCGAGCGGGGCATCTGCCTCATCACCCAGCCGATGATCGACCGCCTCGCGGCATGAAGGGCCCCCGCGTCCTTTCCGTCGCCTCGGAGGTCTTCCCGCTGGTGAAGACCGGCGGCCTGGGAGACGTGGCGGGCGCGCTGCCGCCGGCGCTTGCGGCCGAAGGCATCGCGGTGCGAACGCTCGTGCCCGGCTACCCGGCCGTCATGCAGGCCGTTCGCGCCGCCGAGACGGCGCGGGAATACGCAACGCTCCAAGGGGGAACGGCCCGCATCCTCGCTACGCGCGCTGCGAACCTCGACCTCTTCGTCCTCGACGCGCCCCACCTGTACGCGCGTCCCGGCAATCCTTACACGGGCCCCGACGGCCAGGAATGGCCGGACAACGCGCAACGCTTCGCCGCGCTGTCGCGCGTTGCGGCCGACATCGGAGGCGGCGCGGTGGCGAGCTTCGTTCCCGACATCGTGCACGCCCACGATTGGCAGACGGGCCTCGCGCCGGCCTACCTGCACTACGGCGCCTCGCCTCGCCCTCGAACCGTGATGACGGTGCACAACCTCG
This sequence comes from Betaproteobacteria bacterium, assembly GCA_016720855.1. Lineage (NCBI taxonomy): Bacteria > Pseudomonadati > Pseudomonadota > Betaproteobacteria > Betaproteobacteria bacterium. Next base: position 767,143 of record JADKJU010000001.1, read on the forward strand.
CCTTCCAGGGGCAATTCCCCAAGGCGCTCCTGGCCGACCTGGGCCTGCCAGATTCCTCGTTCTCGATGGGGGGTGTCGAGTACTACGGCACGATCGGCTACCTCAAGGCCGGGCTCGCCCTCGCCGACCGGATCACGACGGTTTCGCCGCGCTACGCGATGGAGATCCGCACGCCGGAATTCGGGATGGGACTCGACGGCCTGCTGCGCGAGCGCGCCGGCGTGCTCCGGGGAATCCTCAACGGCATCGATACGGACTACTGGAACCCCGCAACCGATACGCGAATCGCGGCGCGTTACGACGCAAAGCGCCTCGAAGCGCGCGCGGCCAACAAGGCCGCGCTGCAGGCCCGCCTGGGCCTCGAGGTGGATGCCCGCGCGCCGCTCTTCGGCGTGGTGAGCCGGCTGACTTGGCAGAAGGGCATGGACGTGCTGCTCGATGCCGTGCCCGCCCTCATCGGGCACGGCGCCCAGCTCGCGCTGGTGGGCTCCGGCGAGGCGAACATCGAGGAGGGATTCGAGGCCGCGGCCCTCGCCCACCCCGGACGCGTAGCAGCGTTCCTCGGTTTCGACGAGGACCTCGCACACCAGATCCAGGCCGGGGTGGACGCGCTCCTCGTGCCCTCGCGATTCGAGCCCTGCGGCCTCACGCAGCTTTGCGCCCTTCGCTACGGGGCGATTCCGGTGGTCGCCCGCGTCGGTGGGCTGGCCGACACGGTGATCGACGCCAACCAGATGGCGCTCGCCGCGCAGGCGGGCAACGGCGTGCAGTTCGCGCCGGTGACGCAGCAGGCGTTGTCGCTCGCCCTCGAGCGCACCGTTGCCCTGTGGCGCGACCGCAAGACGTGGCGCCGCCTGCAGGGGCACGCGATGGCCGCCGAAGTGGGCTGGCGACGCCCGGCACGGCAGTACGCGACGCTCTACCGCGAGCTCGCCGCCCTCCCCGCGGCCTGAGGCATGCGCCGCCTCGCGCCCGGCAGCCCCGAGCCGCTCGGCATCACGCTCGTCCCGGGCGGAGCCAACGTGGCCGTCTTCTCGGCGCACGCGTCGGCGATCGAGCTCTGCCTCTTCGATGCCGCGGGAAATGCGGAACTCGAGCGCATCCCGCTACCCGGGCGCACAGGCGACGTTCATCACGGTTTCGTCGCCGACATCGTCGCCGGCCAGCGCTATGGGCTTCGTGCCCACGGCCCCTACGAGACGCAGGCAGGCCATCGCTTCAACCCGGCCAAGCTCCTCGTCGATCCCTACGCCACAGCCATCGACCGGGCGTTCCGCCTCGATCCCTCGCTATACGGCGAACAGGCCGATGGCTGGAGGCGCAGCGACACCGACAGCGCGGGCGCCGTCCCCAAGGGCATCGTGCAGCCACCGTTCGCGCCGGCACCGGCGACGCGGCCGTGCATCCCATGGGCCGACACCGTCGTCTACGAGCTGCACGTCCGCGGCTTCACCCGCAGCCACCCGGACATTCCGCCCTCCCTTCGCGGAACCCTTGCCGGACTTGCGCATCCGGCGGGCATCGCGCATTTCGTGCGCCTGGGCGTCACGACGCTCGAACTGATGCCGGTGGCCGCGGCGGTGGACGAGCCGCACCTGGCCAGGCACGGGCTCACGAACTATTGGGGCTACAACCCGATCGCGATGATGGCTCCCGATCCGCGGCTGGCACCCGGCGGCATGGGGGAGCTGACCGCCTGCGTGGCCGCCCTGCACCAGGCCGGTATCGAAGTGCTGCTCGACGTCGTTTTCAACCACACGGGCGAAGGCGAGGAATGGGGCCCGGTCCTGTCCCTGCGCGGCCTGGACAACGCGAGCTATTATCGCGCGCGCGCCGACGACCGCGCGCACTACGCCAACGACGCGGGCTGCGGAAACACGCTGGCCCTCGACCGCCCGCCGGCGCTCGGCCTCGCGCTCGACACGCTGCGCCATTACGCAACGGTCGCGGGCGTGGACGGATTCCGATTCGACCTGGCCACCACCCTGGGCCGGCGCGCCGACGGGTTCGATCCCGATGCACCGCTGCTGGCGGCCATCGCGAGCGATCCGGTGCTGCGGGACCTGAAGCTCGTCGCCGAGCCCTGGGATGTCGGGCCCGGCGGCTACCAGCTCGGCGCCTTCCCCGCCGCGTGGGGCGAATGGAACGATCGCTACCGCGACACCGTGCGCCGCTTCTGGCGCTCGGACGCCGGCATGGTCGGCGAACTAGCCACGCGCATCGCCGGGTCGTCGGATTTCTTCCCCACGCGCGCCCCTTCGCGTTCGGTGAATTTCGTCTGCGCGCACGACGGCTTCACGCTCGCGGACCTCGTGGCCTACGAGCACAAGCACAACGACGCCAATGAGGAAGCCAACCGCGACGGCACGGACTCGAACTTCTCCTGGAACCACGGCGTCGAGGGTTTCACCGACGATCCCGCGATCATCGCAGCCCGCAGCCGCGACGTGCGCAGCCTCATGGCCACCCTCCTTCTTTCACGCGGGACGCCGATGCTGTCGATGGGCGACGAGCTGGGCCGCACGCAGCACGGCAACAACAACGCGTACTCCCAGGATAACGCGCTCACCGCGATCGACTGGGCGAACGCGGACACGGGCCTCGTCGATTTCGTCGCCACCCTCATCGACCTTCGGCGCCGCCACCCCGCCCTTCGGTCCGACCATCGGCTCTCGGGCGAGCCGATTGACGCGAGCGGCTTTCCGGACGTGGAGTGGCGCCTGCCGGAGGGTCGGCCCCCTGCCAGCGGCGATTGGGCGGACCAGAATCTGCGCACGCTCGTCGCCGCGCTTTACGCCGCCCCCGAAAAAGGCGTGGCCGGCGACCGCGTCGCGATCGCCTTCCATGCCGGCCACGAGTCGATCGCCGTGCGCTGGCCGGATCCGCGCGACGGCTTTCGCTGGCGGCGCGCCCTCGATACCTCGATGGCCGGCGGCAGGCCGGACCCTTCGTCGGACGATGTCGGAGACCTGCTCGCGCCGCGCTCGGCCGTCCTGCTCGTCGAGGAGGCCGAACCGTCGCCCCGGGCCCACGCACGCGGCATCGAACCTGCGGTGCTGGACCGCCTTGCAAGGGCGGCCGGCATCGGCGCGCAATGGCACGAGGTATCCGGAACGCTGCACGTCGTCGGGGACGACACGCGCCGCGAACTGCTCGCGGCCATGGGCCTGGAGGTGTCTTCGACGGGCCAGGCGCGCGAGCGGCTCGCCGCACTGGTCTCGGCGCGCGAGGGCCGCCGGTTGCCGCGCACGCAGGTCGTGGCGGAGAACGAAACAACGTGGCTGCCGTTGTCCGCCGTCGGGCATCGTCCGGAGCGTGGCGTGCTTTGCCTTTGTGCCGATGATGGCACGACGCTTCGCGTGCCGTTCGCGCGCGGTGATTGCCAGGGCCGCGCAACCGTGGCGGACGACGGCCGCGTCGTGCAGCGCCTCCTGGTGGCCTTGCCCGCGCTCGCGGCCGGCCATTACCTCGCGACACTGGAGGGGGAACCCGAAGCCTGCCATCTCGTCGTCACGCCGCGCCGGTGCTTCCTGCCCCCGGAGCTTCTGGAAGGACGTCGCCGGTTCGGGCTCGCCGCGCACCTGTACGCCTTGCGCAGGCCGGGCGACCAGGGCATCGGCGATTTCACGACGCTCGCGCAGGTGGCCAATGCCACCGCACGGGCCGGAGGCGCTCTCGTCGGGCTCAACCCGCTGCACGCGATGTTCCCCGGGGACCGCGACCGCGCGAGTCCCTATCACCCCTCCGATCGACGCTTCCTCGATGCCCTGTACCTCGATGTCGAGGCCGTTCCCGATTTCACGGACTCGCAGTCGGCGCGCCGCGCGCTGGAGCAGAATTCCGTGCCTCTCCTCGACCTGGCGGCGAGCCCCACCGTCGAGTATCCGGGCGTCTGGGCCGTGAAACGTCGGGTCCTCGAGGCATGCTTCGAGGCCTTCGTGCAGCGCCCGGCCGGTGATGCCCTCGTCGCCGAGTACGGCCGGTTCGTGGCGCAGGGCGGGGACAGGCTTCGGCGGTTCGCCGCGTTCGAAGCCATCGCGGCCACGCGGCCGGGGGTGCCTTGGCAACGCTGGCCCGCGGAGCTGCGCCGGCCCGACGACCCGGGCGTGGCGCGCTTCGCTGCCCGCAACGCGCGCGCTGTGGATTTCTCGATCTATCTGCAATGGCTCGCGGACCGCCAACTTGCGCACGCTGCCCGGTCGGCGCGGGAGGGAGGGCTCGGCATCGGGTTCTATCGCGACCTCGCCGTCGGCGCGGCACCGGACGGTGCGGAGGCGTGGTCCAACCAGGCCTTGCTCGCACGCGGCGTTTCGATCGGCGCGCCGCCCGACCCGTTCTGCCTGACCGGGCAAGTGTGGATGCTCCCGCCGCCCCGTCCCGACGCGCTGGCTGCCGGGGGCTACGAGGATTTTCGCGCGCTCATTGCGGCCAATGTCCGCCACGCCGGGGCGCTGCGCATCGACCACGTCATGGGGCTCACGCGCCAGTTCTGGGTTCCCGAAGGCGCAACGGCGACCGAGGGCGCCTATGTGCGCTTCCCGCTCGAAGACCTCCTTGGCGTGCTGGCGCTGGAAAGCCGCCTCGCGCGCTGCCTCATCGTGGGGGAGGACCTGGGTACCGTACCGGATGGATTTCGCGAACGCCTGGATGCCTCCGACGTGCTCTCGTACCGCGTGCTGTGGTTCGAACGGGACGGCGCGAAGTTTCGTGCGCCCGGGCAATATCCCGCGAAGGCCATCGCGTGCGTCTCCACGCACGACCTGCCGACGATCCGGGGCTGGTGGAAGGACGCCGCGCCCGAGGAGCGGCAGGCGCTGGGACCGGCGGGCGGGGATCCCGTGGCGACGGCTCACGCCCTGCACCGCCTCATCGGCGCGACGCCCTGCGCGCTGGCGCTGGTCCAGGCCGACGACCTGGCCGGCGAGGAGACGGCGCTCAACCTGCCGGGAACGGACCGCGAGCGCCCCAATTGGCGGCGCAAGGTGGGCGTCGAGGCCGCAGAGCTGTGGAAGACGCCCATCGGCGCGCAGGCTGCGCAGGACCTCTTGCCCGGTCGCGGCCCGGCGTCGTGAATTCCGGCGCGCTCGGCGCGGAAGCCGGGATTGCTACCGGTCGGGCACGCCCACCTGCGCGCGAAGGAGCCGCACCTGGACCTCCAGGTCGTGAATGCGCTCGACATAGGAAAGCACGAGCGCGAGCGTGCGCGCTTCCAGCTCGAGGTCCTGGCACACGCGCGCGGCCGTGCGCACGCTCACCACGCATTCGGCGCTGAAAGTCCATTCGACCGCGAGCGGGTCGGCGGGCGCGAGCGCCCCGTAATCCACGAGTTCGCGAAGCGTCGCCACCGGTATCCCGGAACACTCCGAGAGTTCCACGAGCGAGACCTGCCCGCCTGCGTCGAGCCACAGCGCATCGTCGCGTTCAGCCGCCATCGGGCGTCCCTCCTGCAAAATGTCCGCGCGGATCGAAGCGCGACGCCTGCGCAAGTTGCCGGAAGAGCTCCCGCTCGCGTTCGTCCGTCACCGTGGGATTCACGATCTGCACGATGGCGTAGAGGTCGCCTTCTCCACCGCCTGGCCTGGCGAGGCCCTTTCCCGCAAAGCGCAGCTTGCGGCCCGAGGGCGTTCCCGGCGGTACCGTGAGACTCACCTTGCCGGAAAGCGTCGGCACCTCGATCGTCGCGCCAAGGACGGCTTCCCAGGGGGCGAGCGGAAGGTCGAGATACAGGTCGTGGCCGCTGGGGCGGAAGAACGGGTGCGGATGCAGCGCGATGTTCAGGTACAGGTCCCCGGCGCGGCCGCCGTTGGCGCCGGGCCCGCCCTGGCCGCGCAGGCGCAATCGCTGCCCATCCGTCGCCCCCTTCGGGATGCGCGCCTTGATCGCCTTCGGGACATGGCGCAGGCGTCCTTCGCCATCGACCTCGGGCATGCTCAGGTTCAGGTCCACCTGCGTGCCGCTGTGCGCCTCCTCCAGCGTGAGGTGCACGGCGACCTCGAAATCCGCCCCCGGAATGGGCATGTTCGCGCGCGAACGCGAGCGCGCGTGCCCGGCCCCCTGGATGCTCGCGAAGAGGTCCGAGAGGTCCAGGTCGTCGAACGAGGCAGCCCGCCCGTCGCCGCGGAACTGCTGCTCCCAGTCCGGAGGAGGCCGAAAGTCCTGCCCGGCGCGGAATCCGCTGCCCAGATTGTCGTAGGCGGCGCGCTTCTCCGGATCCTTGAGCGTCTGGTATGCCTCGGCGATCTCCTTGAATTTCTCCTCCCCCTTGGGATCCTTCGTGACGTCGGGGTGGAATTTCTGCGCCAGCTTGCGATAGGCCGCCTTGACGACGTCCGCACTCGCGTCGCGCGCAACGCCGAGAATGGCGTAGTAGTCCTTGTATTTCATGCCGGCCGGGGCAATGGCGCGCGGGTCACGGAAGTCACTGCGGCTTCGGGACCACCGCCAGCGTGCAGCGCGAGACGCACACGGACTTGCCCGCCTCGTCCTCGATGCGCACATCCCACACCTGCGTGCTCCGGCCCACATGCACCGGCGTAGCCGTCGCGGTGACCACGCCATCGCGCTTGGCGCGCAGGTGGTTCGCGTTGATCTCGATGCCCATCACGATTTGCGTGGCCTGGTCGATGTTCATCCAGCCCCCCGTCGAAGCGACGGTCTCCGCGAGCGCGACCGAGGCGCCACCGTGCAGCACCCCGAAAGGCTGGTGCACCTTCGGGCCGACGGGCATGCGGGCGACCACGCGCTCCTTCGTTGCCTCCGTGATCTCGATGCCCAGCGTCGAGAGGAGGGTTTCGTGCTGCGGCGCTGCGAAAGAAGTCATGCGGCGGCCCCTGAATGCGATGAGGAACCCAGTTTACCGTTACCAGCCAATACCGTAGTCCTCGCCGTGGTTGCTGGAGGCGCCCCACAACGTGCCGTGCCTGCGATCGATGAAGATCGCGTTCACCGGCCCCGAGGTCCGGGCGCGGTAGAACGCGTCATAGCCCATGGCCTCCAGTTCTTTGCGCACATCCGGCGGCGTGGAGTCGTTCAGCATGATGCGGCCGGGCCTCGATTCGTGCGCCTCGAAGGAGGCGCGCATCTGGTAGCTGTTGAACCCCGGCGCCTCCGCCGCCGCCTGCGGCGTCATGCCGAACTCCACCACGTTGAGGAAATATTGCAGCAGGTCCTGGTCCTGCGCGTCCCCGCCCTGCACCGCAAACGCGAGATAGGGGTGCCCGTCCTTCAATGCAAGGCTGGGCGTGAGCGTGACTCGCGGGTGCTTGGCCGGCGCGACGACGTTGAACGGGTTCTCCGCGGCATCCATCACGAAACTCTGCATGCGCTGGGACAGGCCGACGCCCGTCTTGCCGGCGATGACGGCCGGGATCCAGCCGCCGCTGGGCGTCACCGACACGACCCACCCTTCCTTGTCGGCGGCGATCACCGAGGTGGTGCCGGAGTAGAACGCGCGTTCGAACGCGGCGTCATTGGCCGCGACCGGCGTGCCTCCCGTTCCAGGGCGACCCTTTCGGGGTTCATCCCATCGCTTGAGGAGATCGAGCCACGGATTCTTCATCCGCTGGTACGGATAAGGGTCGCCCGGGGCGATCTTCGGGTCGTTCGTCTTCGCGTCGATGAGCCGTGCGCGCTCGCGGGCGTAATCCTTCGAGAGCAGCCCCGCTACCGGCTCCTCCGGCGGCGTGTAAGTGTCGCCGTAGTAGAAATCGCGGTCGGCGAAGGCAAGGCTCATCGCCTGGTACACCGTGTGGATGTAGCGCGGGCTGTTGTAGCCCATCGCCTTCAGGTCGAAGTTCTCGAGGATATTGAGCGCCTGCAGCATGACCGGGCCCTGCGTCCACGCCGTGAGCTTGTACACGTCGATGCCCCGGTAATTCGTCGCGACCGGTTCTTCGAGATGGACCGTCCAGTTGGCGAGATCGCTCTGCGTGAACAGCCCGCCCTGGGCCCGCACGCTGTCCACCAGCTCCTTCGCGATGTCGCCGCGATAGAAGCGATCCTGCGCGGCCTGTATCGCCTGTTTGCGGTCCTTTCCCGCCGCAAGCGCATTCCTTTCCGCCTCGACGAGCTTGCGTAGCGTGGCCGCGAGATCGGGCTGACGGAAGATTTCGCCCGCCTCCGGAGCGTGGTCGCCGGCGCGGGGCAGCATCACGCGCCGCGAATCCGGCCACTGCATCAACTGCTTGCGTTCGCGCTCGATGTAGCCTGCGGTCTGCGCCTCGATCGGGTAACCGTCGGCCAGGCGGATGGCCGGCTCCAGCACCTCGGCGAGGGAAAGCGTTCCGTATTCCGCGAGCATCGTGAGGATCCCGCCGGGCGTGCCGGGCGTGACGGCCGCGAGCGGCCCGTAGGCGGGCGGGTAGTCCAATCCCCGGGAGCGGAAGAACTCCGGCGTGGCGCCGGTCGGCGCGACGCCCAGTGCGTTGATCCCGATGACCTTCTTCGTGTGCGGGTTATAGACAAGCGCCTGTGTCTCGCCGCCCCAGTGCAGAACGTCCCACATCGTGGCGGTGGCGGCGATCATGGCGCACGCGGCATCCACCGCATTGCCGCCCTTGAGAAAGACCTTCGCGCCCGCTGCGGCGCCGAGCGGCTTGCCGGTGACGGCCATCCAGTCCTGGCCGTGCAGGGGTGGCTTCTGGGTGCGTTGGGCGACGGTGGCAGCAGGAATCGCCGCGACGAGTAGGGCAGCAAGAATGCGGGATAACATGCGGGCACTCCGTCTTCGGTTCGGTCGGAAAGTTACCTGGCGAGCTTTTCGCGCGCGATCCACTCGTCGATGCGGGAATCGAGCACCGTGAGCGGGAGCGCGCCGTCGTCGAGAAGCGCATTGTGGAAGCGGCGCAGGTCGAAGCCCTCTCCCAGGGCCTGCTGCGCCCTCGCGCGCAGTGCCTTGATCCGAAGTTCCCCGATCTTGTAGCCCAGGGCCTGGCCGGGAGTCAGGATGTAGCGGTCGGTCTCCGCAATCGCCGCGCTCTCCTGGATGCCCGAATTGTCGGCAAGATAGCGGATCGACTGGTCGCGCGTCCAGCCGAACGCGTGCAGGCCCGTGTCCACCACGAGACGGCAGGCACGCCACATTTCCGCCGAAAGCCGGCCGAACTTCGAGTAGGGATCGCGGTACATGCCCATTTCCTCGCCCAGGCTCTCGGCGTAGAGCGCCCAGCCCTCGCCGTAGGCCACATAGTGGGCGGCACGGCGAAAGGATGGCAGGCCCTTCAACTCCCGCGCCCGGGAGGTCTGCAGGTGATGGCCGGGCACCGTCTCGTGTAGAAGGACCGCTTCCATGTCGTACTTCGCGCGCCGCGAGAGGTTATTGGTGTTGGCCTCGAAGAAACCGGCGCGGCTGCCGTCGAGCGCACCGCTCGTGTAGTGCTCCGCGTTGTCTCCCTCGTAGGCCTCCATCGGCCGGATGCCGTAGGGCAGCCGGGGCAGCTCGGCGAAGAGCCGCGGCAGCTCCGCGTCCGCGCGCTTGGCGATGTCGCGGTAGTGCATCAGCATCTCTTCGGCGCTCTTGTGATAGAAGCGCGGGTCCGTGCGGATGGATTGGACGAATTGCGCGAACGACCCCTTGAACCCGGTGGAGGCGATCACCTTGTCCATCTCGGCGCGGATGCGCGCAACCTCTCGCTTGCCGGTCTCGTGGATCTCCTTCGCGTCCAGATCGGTCGTCGTGTTCGCGGCGATCATCATCTCGTAATAGCGCTTGCCCGCGGGAAGCGTGGAGGCCGCGAGGTCGATCCGGCACGCCGGCAGGTATTTCTCCTCGACGAATTGCTTCAGGGCGGCGAACGCGGGATGGACGCGCCGGGCCAGGACGGTTCTCGCCGCTTGCGCGAGGCGGGCCTGCTCGTCCGGCGCGACTGCCGCCGGGAATTTCAGGAAGGGCACGTAAAGCGGCGTCGCCATCACGTCGGCGCCCGCGAAGACCGCAAGCTGGCCGGGCACTCGCACCATGGCTGCCCGGGGCGGCATCCAGCCCGACTTGATCCCCGCCTCCATCACCGCCTGGCTCTGCTCCAGCACACGTGCAATGGCATCGAGGCGCTTGAGGTAGTTCTCGTAGTCGCGCGTGCTGCGGAACGGCGTCGCCTTGACGAGCATGGGATAGACGGAATGTGGACCGGAAGAGGGCGAGAGCTGCATCCAGCCATCTCCGAAACTGGCCCCGAATGGCAGGTCCCCATAAAGGGCGTTCAGCGCATCCGTGCGGCGCAGATTGTCCTTCATCACCTCGACCGAGATGCGGTCCTGCGTGGAAAGCTGCTTCGGATCGAAGCGGGCGAGCTCGCCGAGCACCGTCTTCACGTGCGCCTTGCGGCGTGCAATCGCTTCCCGGGAGCCGTCGTGCAGGCGATCGTTGAACGCGGGATTGCCCAGCATTGTCGCGAACTCGGGGGACTCCTCCTGCCGGCGCAGGAATTCCCGGTCGAACAGCGCATGGAGCGCCGGATCGGGCGGGGGCTCGGCGGCGAACGCACTGCCGAGGGGAGCGATTGCAAGGACAGCGAGGACAAGAAGACGGCGCGGCATCGAGAGGCTTTCCGGAATGGCAGGGCGAAGTGTAGCGGTCCGACGCATTCCGTGCCGGATCACGGACGCGTCAGTCCGCGACCGCTTCGCCCCAATAGTGATAGGACAATATCCTGGGGCCGGGAAGATAGCGCGACTGCACTTCCAGCCTGAAGCCTGCCGCGCGCAAGAGAGAGGGAATGTCGCGGTCGAGCATGCAGCCGCCCGAGACCTTGCTCCAGTACGGCTGGAGGCGGGTCTGCCACTTGCGGACGCTCGCATCCGGCGAACGCCCGTGCTCGGAAAACAGGAGCTTGCCGCCGGGGACGAGGACGCGGCGCATCTCGCGAAGAGCGGCGATCGGATCGGCGATCGAGCACAGGGTGTAGGTGCTGACGACGGTATCGAAACTGGCGTCGGCCGCGTGAAGCCTTTCGGCGGACATGCCCACGAACTCGACCGCAATTCCCGCGCGCCGGATCCGTTCCAGGGCCAACCGGTGCATGCGCAGCGAAGGATCGACGCCCACGATCGCCGTGACGCGCGAGCGGTCATAGAAGGGCATGTTGAGGCCGGTGCCGATTCCCACTTCGAGGACGCGACCTTGCGCCCGCGGTATGACCTTCAATCGCTGCTTCCTGATCGGCTTTCCTGCGCAGGCGAGGTTCACGAGGTAAGGAAGCAGGTTGCGGTCGTACCAGGATTCAGTCATGCGATTTCGAGGAGTCGGGGAAGACGGAAGCTACACACTACCGGATGCGATCGATTGGCACGACATGCCGGACGATACTCGGATGCGGACTGCCGGGCCGCGATCCGGCTCAAACGGGACGGGGAGGAAATTCCGAACTCAGGGTCCCGCTCCGAGAAGCTCGGCCCGCCGTTTTCCCCACCCAAGCATCCACCGATCCAGCTCCTCCCCCGGCATCGGCACCCCGATGAAGTACCCCTGCGCCAGGTCGCAGCCGCACCCGCGCAGGAAATCCCAATCCTCCCGATTCTCGACTCCTTCGGCTACCGAGCGCATCCCGAGCTGGCGGGCCATGGCCAGGCTCGCCTCGAAGATCGCCCGGAGGGAGGCGTCCCTGCAGGCGCCGTGGACAAAGCTCCGGTCCACCTTGAGTTCGGTGAAGGGGATATCGCGCAACTGGGCAAGCGACGAATGTCCCATGCCGAAATCGTCGATGGAAAGGCCAATGCGCTTCAGGCGCAGGCGGGTGAGGATTTCCAGCGGCGTGAGCACGTCGTCCATGAGCCGGCTTTCCGTCACCTCGAGCATCAGGTTCTGCAGGGGTTGTCCCGCCTCGAGGGCCGCGCGCTCGACCCGGTCGGGAAACTCGAGCGACACCAGGTTTTCCATCGACACGTTCACGGCGATCTGGAGGCCGAGGCCCGCATCCTGCCAACGCCGTGACTGGCGCAAGGCTGAATTCAGCACGTGGTGCGTCAGTTCGTCGATGAGTCCGCTTTCCTCCGCCATGGCGATGAAATCGTCCGGCATCACCAGGCCGTTCCCGGGATGGCGCCAGCGCACCAGCGTTTCCACGCCCACGAGCTCGCACGAGTGGATTTCCACCTTGGGTTGGTAGAAATTGACCAGTTCCCCACGCGCGATCGCGAGGGCCAGTTCCTGCGGGGAGTACTGCTTCTTCGGGCCATGCGTCGCCGTCGCATGGCGGGCGAACGTGCCTTCCATGATCGCGCACAGCGCCCCCGGCTCGACGGGCTTGCGCAGGGATCCCAGCACATGGAGTCCGTGGCCCCGGGCCACCCGGTACGCAGTCTCGATGATCCGGGTGTCCTCGCCGCTCACCAGGACGAGGGCGCCCGCATAGCCCAGTCTCACGAGATGGCGCACGACCTCCACGCCATCCATCTGCGGCATTTGCAGGTCGCAGAACACCAGGTCGGGGCGACTTGGCGCGTACTCGAGATGCGTGACGGCTTCAATGCCGGACTCGAAGGCCATCACTTCAGGGAACCCCAGCCTGTCCAGTTGGCGCTCGAGGAGCGTCAGGGCGAACTGATCGTCATCGATCAGCAGGATGCGCATGGACCGGATCCGCACGTCGGACTTCATCACCGTGCCAGGATTCGGGCGATGTCGGCTTCGACGGCCTCCAGTGTGGTCTCGAAGCCGGGGAGCTCCTTGAGGACCGCCTGCATGTCGCCATTGGTGCCCGCTTCGTCCATCCGGGCACAGAGTTCTCCCAGCGTGAGGGCCCCCACGGAGCGCGACGAGGACTTGAGCCGATGCGCGATGAGACCGACAGACCGCGGATCTCCTGCGGCCAGCCCCGACCGCAACTTCTGCGCGAGCTCCCGCGTCGAGTGGAGGTACCTGGCGAGGAACTCGCGCGCCTGCCCGGCATCGCCGCCGATCAGCCCCTTCAGCACCGACTCGTCCACGACAGGCGACGGTCGCGGGAAGCGATTCTCCTGGAGCGAAACAGATTGCGCGTCCAGTCCGCCCTCGGCGCCGAGCCAGCGCTCCAGCGCGGCCCTGAGCAGGCGCAGTTGCACGGGCTTGGTCAGGCATTCGTCCATGCCGGCCGAGCGCGCGCGGTTGGCTTCCTCGCGCAGGGCATTCGCCGTGAGTGCCAGGATCGGCATGCCCTTCCTGCCATTCTCCTCGCGCCGAATGGCCTCCACCAGCGAATACCCGTCCCTGTCGGGCATGTGCAAGTCGGTTAGCAGCAGCGCATGGCCGCCTTCGCGCCACTTGCGCAAGGCTTCCTCGCCGCTGCCCACGATCTGCGCCGCATACCCCAGAAACTCGAGCTGCCTCGCGATCACCCGCCGGTTGGTTTCATCGTCTTCCGCCACGAGGATGAGACGTCCCTCGGCACGTGCCTGGGCGATGGTCGGCGCGCAGGCAGCAGCCTTCGGCATCCCCTCCCCCGCCCCCGAGTCCAGGACTTCTGGAGACGCACGCCCGGCCGCAACTGCCACTGCCCGCAGCAATGCCTGCCGGCGAAGTGCACCATCATCCAGCATGACCACCTCCGCCTGCTCCACGCGAGCCTGATTGCGCCTTCCTCGCGTGATCAGCAGGTGCCGCGCCTTCGGAGCGCCGGCGAATGCGGCGCATGTTCCCTCCGGCGGCGACCGGTCGTCTCCGGCGTCCCGCAGTACCACCGGCGACCCCAGCTCAACCGCCAATCGCACTGCGTCCTCGAGCCTGTCCGCCACATACACCCGCGCGCCGGCGTGCTCGAGGTAGGCCCGGATATCGTCCGCGCGCAGTTCCCGGCTTCGCAGGACAACGCAGTCCAGGCCTTCGAGCGCGCGTGACGGATTCTCCTCCCCCCCGCGGACGACTTCCACCGGAAGGCGCACCGTGAATGTGGCGCCTTCTCCCAACGCCGTGTTCACCGCGATGTCCCCTTTCATCAAGTCCACCAGGCGCCGGCAGATCGCGAGCCCCAGGCCGGTGCCGCCGAAGCGGCGGGTCGTGGACACCTCGGCCTGCACAAAGGGCGTGAAAAGCCTCCCCAGCGCATCCGGCGACATGCCCACCCCGTTATCGGCGACCGTGAAGACCAGGCGCATCGGCGAAGCCGTGTCGATCTCCGCCCGCACCGACACCCGGCCCGGCATGCCCGCCCTGCCGGAGGAGAACTTGATCGCGTTGCCCACCAGGTTGTAGAGCACCTGTCGCAGCCGTACCTCGTCCGTGAGCACCTTGGCAGGAATCCCGGGAGAGATGAAAACCGCCAGGTTCACGTCGTCGCGAGCGGCCACGGGAAGCATCGAGCTGCACAGCCCCTCGACGAGATTGGCCACATCCACGGGCGCGCGTTCGATCTGCAGCTTGCCGGCCTCGCCCTTCGAAAAATCGAGGATATCGTCGATGATGTCCAGGAGCGCCGTCGCGGAGTCGCGGATGGTCCTCACCAGCTCGGCCTGGCGCTCGGGCAGGTTGCCGTGCGCCAGCAGCTCGACCATGCCGATGACGCCGTTCATGGGCGTGCGGATCTCATGGCTCATGGTCGCGAGGAATGCCGACTTCGTGCGGCTCGCCTCTTCCGCGTCGGCCCTCGCCTCGGTCAGCTCGGCGATCAGCCGCTTGCGCTCGCGGATGTCGCGCATCAGGCCGAGATAGACACGCTCGCCGCGTACCACGTACTCGGAGACGGCCAGTTCCAGGGGGATGCGCTGTCCGTCCTTGTGCAGGCCTTCGACTTCGCGGCTCGACCCGATCACGCGCGCCTTGCCCGTGCTCAAGTAGCGTTCCAGGTGGGCGTCGTGACCGCTGCGCTCGGGCTCGGGCATGAGCATCGCGACGTTGCGGCCGACCACTTCCTCCGCCCTGTATCCCAGCACGCGCTCGAGGGCCGGATTCGCGCTTCGCACGACGCCGCTCGAGTCGATCGCGATGACGCATTCGGCCAGGTTGTCGACGATGGCGTGGATCTCCTCGTCCTTGCTCTGCAGGGCTTCCAGGGCGGCGGCTCGCTGCTCCTCGGCCTCCACGCGCGCCGTGATGTCCTGCAGCATGACCAGTGCGCCGGGGACTCCGTCGTACGTGTAGGGCACCGCGGCGGACTCGCCGTGAAACATCGTGCCGTCGAGCCGCAGCCATTTCGCGGCGATCAGAGGGCCGAGGGCGCGCTCGTGGTTGATGCGGCGGCCGCGTTCGCGGATGGCTTCGCGGTCATCGGGATGCAGGAAATCGAGCACCGGCCGGCCCAGCAGGTCGGCCTCCAGGCTTCCCCCGAACATCGCCACGGCCTTCGGGTTGAGGAAGGCGAGCCGGCCTTCGCACTGGACGAACACCCCGCTGGGAGACAGCTCGATGAACTGCCGGTACCGGATCTCGCTTGCCTGCAGCGCGACCTCTGCCCTCGCGGCCGCGTCGGCGTCGGTACGCCTGGGCGAGACTCGCGCGGGGTCCGGTCGATTTGAATCATGATTGCGGGTGCCGGTACGCATTCCTGCCCAGGTTGGGTTGCAGTACGGTGGGTCGGGGCGACCCGGAAGCGCTGGTAACTGGTTTTAGTTAGTGTATCCCATAAAACCAATTACCATATGAAATGCTACATATGAAATACTGTTGCCCGGGAGCGCCGCCGGCCTCCCGCTTCAAGTACCCAAATCGAAAGGAAACATCATGGAAAAGACCATCATCGCGCGCGCCCTCGCCATCAATGCCCATGAGGATCTCGGGATTTCGCGGGCCGGCGCGGATCAGGCGAACAGCGACATTCGCTTGCTGGCGGACTGGGAATTGGTGCTGGCCGCTGGCGGGGAAGGTTCCGGCGACTGGATGCCTTAGCATCACAAGGCAGAACTGCGCATCGCGGCGGGCGTGACCCCGCCGCGATAAGGACACTCGGGCCGGCCCTGCTAGGCCAGGACCGTCGCCCGGGACTTCGCCCCCTTGACCTTGACCGGCCGCGATGTCTGGGTCTTGCCGGCCAGGGACGCGGGCTGCGGCATCGAGGCGTCCCGGTAGAGCGGGCGCTCTCCCATGGCTTGGAGTTGCTGCCGGACGGCCTCCGCCTCTGCAAACAGGGCGTTGGCTGCCCCCAGGGCCCGTTCCCGATCCTTGCGCGCCAGGTAGGTCCAGTACAGCGACGCCATTGCGGCGTGCCGGGGGATCGGTTTGACCGAGTTTTCCGTGGCAAGCCGGTAGATGCTGGCCAGCCCGGATTCGGCGTTACCCTCGAGTGCTTCGCGCAGCGCGGCGAGGAGAGCGATCTCCTTGGCCGAAATGCTCAGCCGGCCCTTCTTGCCGCGCGTGAGCTGGGCCATGACCCGATCGGCCGCGCGCGTGTACCCGCCGATGCGAACGAGGCATGCGAGCAGCACGCAGTCGGACGAGGAATCGACGAAAAGCCGCGCCATGGCGTCCTCGTCGTGGAGTTTCTTGCCGTAGGCGAAGTCTCCCTTCAGGAGCGCCTCCCACAGCAGGCGCGATTGCCTGCGGCGGCGATCGACCTTTTCGTCGGGCGCGGCGCCCTTGAGGCGCAAGGCGACCTCCCACATGCGCCCATAGGGCCCGAGGAACATGTTCATCGCCCCCAGCGCGTCGCCCGGGCTCGAGCGCAGCGCGATGTCACCGAACGACTCTTCCCGGCCCGGCTCGGCAACAGGCGATCGGGACTCGTCGGTCGTCCTGCCCTCCGCCTTCAGACGATCGAAGTACCAGATCACCGCGCTTGTCTTGTTCGGGACGCCGATCTTCCGGTACAGGCCGTGCAGGTACACCCGCATCGTGCCTTCCCGGTAACCGAGGCTTTCGGCAATGGACCGGTTGGAAACACCCTGGGCGAGCAACTCGAGCATCTTCCGGTCGCGATCGCTGATTTCGACGATAGTCATCAAAGGAAACCCCTGTCTTCTTGGAGGGAAAGCACGAGTTCCTGGAAGCTCTCCAGGCCCGCGGTGGTTGAGGGATCGATGCCGCGATCGGCTGTCTCGTCGCGAATCACCGACACGAAGCAGGTCACGAGTTCCGGGTCGAACCGCGTCCCGCTCCCGCTCTGCAGTTTTTCCAGCGCCTGGTCCATGGTGATAGCCGGCCCGCCGCACAGGCCGCAAACCATCTCGTCGTAGGCATCCGCTACCGCGCATATTCGGGCCGGCAAGGGAATGAACCGGCCGCCGACGCGCGCAGGGTAGCCCGTGCCGTCCCACCGGGCATGGTGGTACTTCGCGATCTCGCGGGCCATGAGGATGCGCGGGTGCCGATCGTCACGCAGGATCTCCGCGCCAGCATCCGTATGCTTTTCGAACAAGCGGCGCTCGACATCGTTCATCGTTCCCTGCTTCGAGAAGATGGCCTCCGGTACCGACGCGAGCCCGATATCGTGCAGTTCTGCGGCCAGCCCGATTTCCAGTGCCTCCAGCGGCACGCAGCCGCTTGCGAGCGCCAGCGCCTTGGCGAGCGCGCCCACACGCAATCCGTGCCACCCGGTGCTATCCATGCGCAGCGCGGCGGCAATGGCGAGTCGCTGCAGGGCCTTCCAATCCTCCGGCTCTCCGGGGGGCCTAAGGTGCGATACCAACCGCGCCCGGGCCTGTTCCTGCGCGTGATCGGCGCCCCGGCCGGGCGCGTCGAAGAGGCTCGACAGGTCGAGATGCTGCCGCGCGCGGTTGATGGCCAGGCGATAGACGTGCTCCGAAAGTTCGTGAAGGCGAAGCAACGCGCGTTCCGTGTTGCCGGCGGCCTCCTCGGCCCTCGCGACGTATGACAGCGTGTCGTGCAACGCGGACGGCACTTGGCGGGCGCGTCCCAGCGCTTCATCCAGCCGGGTCAGCGCGATATCGACATGGCCCGTCGCCAGTTCCCAGGCCGCCCGGGTGGTCGCCGCGGCGACCTGTGCGCGGGGCGTACGGAACCGCTCCACCAGCGCTGCCACCACCGGCAGGTGCGACCCCGCCTCCGCGACACGTCCCGTCGCGATCAGGAGCCGCACCACGTTCCGGCGCAGCAGTATGGCCGCGTAGGGATCCCGTTCGGTGAACGACGGCGTCGCCGCTTCCAGGGCCAGGCTGCCGAATCGAAGCCCTTCATCGAATTCGCCGATCTGGTACAGGGCGTGGGCAAGGTTCAGGAACGACGTGTACCGGCCGTAGACGGGCCCGGGCTCATCCTCGACCATCGCGATCGCCCGGTGGTAGCACGTGACCGCCAGTTCGTAGTTCCCGGCAACAAGGAACGCGAGCCCGATGTTGTTCCACGTGCGGCCCTGGTCGATCCGGCTGCCTTCGGCTCTCGAAAGCGCGAGCGTTCGGCATTGGTAATCGATCGCGCCGACGATATCCGCGGTATCGGCAGCCAGGAGACCGCACGTGCTCGATGCGCGGCGCTCCAGCGCCCCATCGTCCGTGAGGATCGCCTGGGCCAGGAGAGCGCGCGCAAGCGGAAGCGCATCGCCCGAGCGGGCATGGTCATAAAGACGCCGGCATAGCGACAGTATCAAATCCGAGACGGGCCCCGACTCTGAGGGCGACAATCGTTCCTGCAGGCGGGCCAGCAAGGGCGCCGTCGCGTCGGCGAGCTCGCGGCGATCCAGCGACGGAAGTCGCGGCTCGAGTTGCTGGACGAGTTCCGGGATGGATGGCTCGATCCGGATTTCCTGATCGGACGTCACGGGTGCGGTTGCCGCCTGTTAATAGCGATGCCAGGGGATTCTACGCATGCAGACCAGAAACGGGAAGGGGCCCTTGTCACACCCGTAACATCCGGTCCCAGACGCTCCCGCGACTCCCGGACGGAGCCCGATGAGGCCGGGACCCCCTTGCGCGAGGGATTTTCAACCACCAATCCCTACGGCGCACAGGGTTTTCGGGCTACAGTCTTTCTTCGCTACCTCTCCGGTGTGGAATCATGGCCGCCCATCTTGCCGATCCCGATCACAACCCCTCCTTCACCAAGGGCATCTTCCTGGGCGAACTTCGCGAGGATCTCGTCTTCCCCTTCCCGGAACTGGCCCCGGGCGACAAGGAAAATCTCACCGCCATCCTCGATTCCTTCCGCGCCTGGGCGGCCGGCACGGTCGACTCCGCCCGGCTCGATCGCGAAGGCCGCTTCGGCGACGACGTGCGGGCGGGGATGGCCGACCTGGGGATGATGGGGCTCAACATACCGGCGGAATACGGCGGCTTCGGCGCTTCCGCCCTGCTCTTTGCGCGTGTCTTCGGGGAGGTCGGCACGACCGATGCCGCGCTCGCCGTGTACTTCGGCGCCCACCAGTCCATCGGGTGCAAGGGCATCACGCTCTTCGGGACCGAGGACCAGAAGCGGCGCTGGCTCACCCCTTGCGCCACGGGCGAGCGCATCGCCGCGTTCTGCCTGACGGAATCGGGCTCGGGCTCCGATGCGCAGGCGATGCGCACCACCGCCATCCCCAGCGCCGACGGCTCGCATTACGTGCTCAACGGCGAAAAGATCTGGATCTCGAATGCCGGGTACGCCGGCGTCTTTACCGTCTTCGCGAAGGTGCCCGTCGAGATCGAGGGCAAGGCGAAGCATCGCGTCACCGCGTTCATCGTGGATGCGCGCGCCCCCGGCGTCTCGCTGGGAAAGATCGAGGAGAAAATGGGCATCAAGGCGAGCGACACGCGGACGGTGTCGTTCGAGAACGTGCGCGTGCCGGTCGAGGACCGCCTGGGCGAGGTCGGCGGCGGCTTCCGGATCGCCCTCGAGATACTGAACTCCGGGCGGCTGGGGCTGGCGGCGGGGTCGTCCCGCGGCGCTCGCGCGATTCTCGACCACGCCCTCGCCTATGCGAAGGAGCGCAAGCAGTTCGGGCGCCCCATCGGCTCCTTCGAGATGATCCAGCGCAAGTTCGCCCTGGCCGCCGCCGACTGCTACGCGGCCGACGCGGGCTGGATGATCTGCGCCTCGATGGTGGATCGCGGCGGGATCGACTTCTCGCTGGAGACGGCCGCGTGCAAGGTCTTCGCCTCCGAGCTTTCCTTCCGCGCAGCCTGCGACGCGCAACAGATCGCCGGCGGCCTGGGCTATTCGAAGGAATACCCGTACGAGCAGGCCGTTCGTGATTCGCGGATCATGCTGATCTTCGAGGGGACGAACGAGATCCTGCGCGCGCTCATCTCGCTCTCGGCGATGCAGCAACCGGGCGAGCAGTTGAAAGAACTCGGGAAAGCCTTCCGGGACCCGCTGCGCTCCCTGGGCGCCATCGGCAGCTACATGGCCGGGCGGGTGAAGCGGCAACTCGTGAAGCCCGACTTCACGCGCGTGCACGAGGCGCTGAAGGAAGAAGCCGAGATGGTGGCGGGGGCCGTCCACGACGTGGCGCTCGCCGTGGAGAAACTCCTCATCGAGCACGGCAAGGACGTGATCGAGCGCCAGTTCCACCAGGAACGACTGGCGAACGTCGCGATCGACATCTACCTTTCGACGGCGGCCCTGTCCCGCGCCACCTGGGCGATCGCCAGGGCCGGCAGCGTGGAAGGCGCGGCGGCCGACCTCGACAACGCGCGCATCTTCATCTCCATGGCGATGCGGCGGACGCGGCGCGCCTTGCGCGCGCTGGAGCGAAACCAGGATGCCCGGCTCAAGGTGCTGGCCGAGCGCGCCCTCGAGAGTGGCACGCTGACGGTGGCTACGCCTACGGACGCCTGACCGCGGACGCCTCGGCGGCCCACGCGGCCGGAAAAATCACGTGCCGCGCCGCGCCCCCCAACTGCGACGCGGTTGCGACCGCCACGACCCGGCCCTGGTTGTCCAGCAAGGGCCGGCCACCGTTGCCGCTCGCGGCAGGGAACCCGGCATCCACGATCCTGACCTGGGATTCGGCTGCGATGTGCTTCACGAATCCTTCGGTCAGCACGACGTCCCCGGCGGAATTCACGTCCGCGGCGTAGACCTTGTCCCCGACCTTGGGCTCGGTCCCACCCACGCGCAGGGGCCAGCTTCCGGCGCCGTCCACCGCGAGCTTGCACAGGCCCAGGCCCTCGTCGGCCATCGCGATCCGTGCCGGCACGGTGCGCTTCCCGATCGTCACCACGATCTGGGCGCCCGGCGCGAGCCCCTCGCACGTGGTCGCCATGACGCCATTGGCAATGGTGAACGCAAGCCCGGTTGCCGTGGCTGTCCCGGAAAGATCGATGCTCTGCACCCGCCCCACGGAGTTCACCACGTCAGACTCGATTTCCTGCACGGTGCGGCCCGCAGGGAGCGAGGGAGCGCCCCGGCCAAGGTAGAGGTATGCCGCCAGCGCGACAAGCGCGGTGAGGACCGCTGCAATGGCACCGGCAGGCCGGCGATCGGAGGCCGAGGGAGCGGCTGCAAGCGAACGGTCGTATTCCGCCCGCCTTTCCTCGTCGGAGAGCACCTCGAACGCCTCGCGGATTCGCGTCTCTCGCCGCGGATCCGGCGGCGTCGTGTCCCGGCGGAATTCGGCGACGAGACCGTCATGGGCGCGGACGATCTCGCCATGCTTCGCGTCGCGGGGCACGCCGAGCGCGTCATAGAGCGTTTCCCTGGAAGTCCCCATCGGGTTGCGTCCCGTCCCTGTCGCCGACATTGTGCCTCCCGTTACCGGGCCAGCGCGTACTCCCCGCCACGCTCGAGGGCGCGGCGGTAGGCAGGCCGCCCATGGACTCGCTCGAGGAAGGCCATGAGATTCGGCCGGTGTGAATCCAGTCCGGCCCGCGCAGCCGCCGCTTCCAGCGGAAAACTCATCTGGATGTCGGCGGCGCTGAATTTCCCGCCGGCGAACCATTTGTTCCGGGCAAGCTCGGCCTCGAGGTAGTCGAGGTGGCGCGTGATCTGTGGCATGACGAACGTGCTCTTCACGCGGCCGGCGATGGCGCGCGCAACGGGGCGCACGAGGAACGGCATGGGCCCGCTCTCGATGCGGTCGAAGACGAGCTTCATCAGCAGCGGCGGCATGGCCGAGCCCTCCGCGTAATGCAGCCAGTAGGTGTAGCGAAGGCGCTCCGGGCTGCCTTGCGCAGGCGCCAGCTTTCCGCCGCCGTAGCGGTCGACGAGATACTCGACGATCGCGCCCGATTCCGCGATCGTGAGCGCGCCGTCGGTGATGACGGGCGACTTGCCGAGCGGATGGACCTGGCGCAGGGACTCGGGCGCCAGCATCGTCTTCGGGTCGCGCTCGTAGCGGACAATCTCGTAGTCGAGACCAAGTTCCTCCAGCAGCCACAGCACGCGCTGCGATCGCGAGTTGTTGAGGTGATGGACGGTGATCACCGGCCTACCCCGGCTTGCCGTCGAGCCGCGGCCGCGTGAGCACGGGCCAGTACCGAACCGCGTAGATTGCAAACGCGGACGACCACAGCGCGGCCGAACCCACAACAGTCGCGACGTAGGCGCCCGGCAGGAGAATGCCGCCCGCCACGCGCGCGATCGCGGCGGCCATCACGAGGCCATAGGCCAGGACCTCCCAGCCATCCGCCTGGAGAGGACGCCCCGTGTGGCCCTTCGCGGTGCGCGTCATCATGCCCAGCGTAAGCCCGCCGATGGCCCCGAGCGTGAGCGCGTGAAGCGCAAGGGACTCGCCCACCAGGCCCACGGCCGAGAGCGCCCTCAGAACCAGGTGAACGACGATCCACCCGTAAGCCACATGCAGAACCCAGACCAGCGGCGTACGGACCGTTCGCCACGGCTGCCACAGCCAGAGTCGCGCGGCCTGCGCAATGGCGGCAATCAGGGCTACCGCGCCGACCACGGTGGCCGGTGCCTGTGCCAGGTCCACCGCCAGGAGCACGAGAACGCTGGCCAGAGCCAGTCTCTCGGTCGGCATCGTGCGCCGCGCGTTGGTGCCTGGCACGCCGTTGTTGGTGAACATCGGGATGACGCGACCGCCCATCACCGTCATCACGAAGAGCACGATGTCCAGGCCCGCCAGCAGCCCCAGTCGCGAAGGCAGCGCGAGGATGCCCTGATACGCCAAGTGGAACGCAAGCACGGCCATCGACATGAGGGCCAGCACCACCACGAAGAAATAGTTGCGGCGGTTGGCGCTGCGCACGAGCGGGACGGCGATCGCAACGGCCACCGCCAGGGGAAAGGCCGCATTCACCCACGCGGCGGCGATACCATTGGGCGTCAGCACCAGCACCCGCCCCGCCACCCACAGCAGGGCGAGGAGCATGAGCGGCAGTCCGTCCGGCGTCGTCTGGCCGGTCCAGTTCCTGACCGCAGTAAGGAGGAATCCCGCCACCACCGCCACCGTATAGCCGAAGAGCATCTCGTGGGCGTGCCAGAGGTGCCCCTGCAGGTAGGCTCCTGCCGGAAGCCATCCGGCGAACTGTGCGGCCCACACCGCAATGCTCGCGGCGCCGAACGCGCTGGCGAGGAGGTAAAACGGCCGGAAGCCCAGGTTCCAGAGGGCGAATCCGGCCGTCGGGCTGGGCGGGTTCAACCGCGCATCTTCTCTTGCTTCTTGAGTTTCTTGGCTTCCTTCTTTTCCTTCGGTGTCTTCAGCGGTTCCTTTTTCACCATCTTCTTCGTGTCCTTGTCCTTGCTCTTGGCCATCTTCCTGCCCTCCACCGGTGAGTAACGCTGCAACTATATCGCGGATGCCGGCGCCTTTCGACTTGTAACAATTTGTCGCCCGTTCAACCGATACCGCCCAGGCGCGTTAAGGGATTCAGGCGCTGCGAAGGGCGCCTCCCGGGAAACGCCCCGGTCCGACCGTCAAGATCAAGTCAAGGAGACGACGATGCTGAAGAAAACCCTGGTGATCGCCGCCATGGCTACTGCCACCGCCCTCGCGCCCATGCAAGCTGCTGCCGGCGATCCCGGCTTGGGCGCCCTGTTCGGAGGAGCGATCGGCGCGGCGATCGGGCACAACGTGAACGGGCGCAATGGCGCCGTCGTGGGCGGCATGCTCGGCGCGGTGACCGGTGCGGCACTCGCGGCAAATTCAGGTGGCTATTACGATCCGGGTTACTACGCGCCGCCCGCGACCTACTACGCACCTGCGCCCGTGGCGTACGCGCCGCCCGCGACCTACTACGCACCCGCGCCCGTGGTTTACGCGCCGCGCCCCTACTACGCGCCGGCACCCGTGTATTACGCGCCATCCCCGGTCGTGGTCCGGCCGCGCCCCGTCGTCGCGTACAACCCTGTTGCGCATCGGCCGGTGCACAGGGCCGTCATCGCGGAATCGAGACACGATTGGCGCCAGGACAGGCGCAACGACTGGCCCGGCGTGCGCCATTGAGGTGAAGTGCGCCGATGACCCGGGTTGCTCCTCAACCGCCGCCGGTCTTCACGAGGTCCCGGAAACCGACGAGATAGCCGGCCGCGAGAACCAGACCGACCAGCAGCCAGCCGAGTGAGCGCCGATCCCCGACGACCTCGAGTTCCATCGAGGTTCGATCCCCCTGCTTGATGCCGGCGAGCTGCAGTAGCGCGCCCTGCCGGCCGTCGTAGCGATCGAGCTCCACACGCGGGGTGAATTCCTTGCGCCTGGCCTTCGGAAGCTGCTCGCGGATCTTCTGCACCATGGTTTCTTCCGGCAACCGGACCTGCATGGTGTACCGCGAAATCGGCGCCGGTTGCGTGTTCACGAAGCTATGCCTCAGCAGCCGGGACCCCTTCGGAAGGGCCGACTTCTGCCCCGCTTCGGGCTTGGGCACGAACAGTACGCCCGGAACCCGGAAGCTGAAACCGATGTTGACCGCGGCCGAGACGCCGTCCGGCAGTTCGATCTCGACGGACGACTGCTCCTTGGTCGTGAGGGGCTTGAGCACCACGCCTGCCGGGACATCAAGGGGCTTGAATTCCTCGATGGCCCCGAAACCCACCGGCAACTTGAACCGGCCCGCCTGGGCGCCGTCCACCTGCAGGTCCACGACCGCTTGCGCCGCTCCATCCAGCGCCACCTCGAGTCGCGTGTCATAAGCCTTGATCTCGACCGCTCCGACTCCGGCACAGGCGAATCCGAGAACGAGGAACAGCAGGGTCCGTTTCATGGCGCCACCGCCCAGAAGTCGGGCGTGAGCCCGATCCACGGGAACCACGTGAGCGCGAACAGCACCAGCAGCGCGACGCCCACGGTGCAGGTGACGATGCCGTACTTGAAGTTGTCGCCGACCGAGTACTGGTTCGTGGAGAACAGGATCACATTGGGCTTGCCGCTGATGGGCAGGCCGACGACCCAATCGATGCACAACGCCGCCGGCAGGGCGAGGGAGATGGGATTCCAACCCAGCGCCTTGGCGAGCGTGATGATGATGGGCAGCATGATGAGTGTGCGGACCGTCTTGGACGTGGTGAGCAGGTGGCTGTACATCATCACCGCGATGATCACCGTGTAGGCGACGCCGAACGGCACCCCCTTGAGGTTCATGCTGCCGAAGAGCGCCTTCACGCCCCAGGCGGCAGCGCCCGTGTCGTCGAGGGCGAGGCCCCCGGCATAGGCGCCTGCGCTGAAGATGAGCAGGTGCCAGGGAATGTCGGCCTCCGACCACTGCAGCACGCCGTAGCGCGGGAACAAGGCGATGACCGCGCCGAGCAGCGCCGCGAAGGGCGCGCTGATCTCCACGCCGAACCAGTCCATGTGGAAGATGTCGGTCATCCACAACGCCAGCACCAGGGAGAAAATGGCGATCGCCTTCTTTTCCTCGCGATGGAGCGGCCCCAGCTCCTCGTACTGCACCTGCACGATCCCGAGCCCGCCCTCGAGCTGCGGCACCTGCTCTGCCTTGGGAATCCGGAACAGGATCTTCTGGCCTACGATCCACATGATCAGCATCGTCGTGACGGCGAGCGGCGTCCCGACCTTCACCCAATCCATGTAGTAGACGCGCTGGTCCGCCATCGTCTGGATGAGTCCCACCGCGATGAGGTTGGCCGCGGACCCCGTCATGGTCATCGACGAGAGCACCGAGATGCAGCACAGGTTCAGGAGCAGCAGGTTGCGGCCGAAGTTGTTGTTCGTGTCCTCCGTGGCGCCATAGATGGCCGCGACCACGATGATGAGCGGCAGCGTCATCACCGTACGGGCTGCCGTGGCGGGGATCAGCGGCGCGAGGATCATGTGCAGGATAAGGAAGGCGAGCAGCGCCCACGACGCCTTCTTCCCGAACCTGAGGATGAGCCAGAAGGCCATGCGCTTGGCGAGGCGCACCTTGACCAGCATCGAACTGAGGATGAAGGCAAGGAGGTTCAGCCAGATCACGTCCATGCCCAGCACGTACATGATCGTCTTGTCGGTGGCCACCCGCGTCACGAGCAGCAGGAACATGAGGACGAGCGAGGTGACGTAGGTGGGGAAAGGCTCGGTCACCCACCACACAAGCGCGAGCATGAAGCACGCTGCGCCGGCTTGCGCCCCCGCGCTCAGCCCCGCCCCGGCCGGCAGGTACAGGATCAGCAGGAAGAGCGCGATGCCCCCCGGGAATCCGAGGTAGCGCATCCACCGCTCGGTCGGGCTCTGCGCAGGCCGCGCTTTGGAGGACAGGGCCATCTTGTCCATCCCCAGAAGCTCCATGAGCTTCTGGTTCTGGGCGTGGACCGCAGTCAGTGCGGGATCGGAGGCGGGGGCGTTCGCGGACATCATTCTGGCAGGTCAGGCCTTGGGCCAGTTCCTGTAGGGGTTCTTCAGCAGGTTCGAGTTGAAGTAACGCGAGTCGCTCGACACTTCCCTGACCGCCCAGTCCGGGACGGGAAACTTCTCGTCCTCCGACCCGAGTTCGATCTCGGCGACCACCAGGCCTTCGTTGTCGCCGTGGAAGACGTCGATCTCCCAGGTCTTGCCGCCGTGCACTTCCTTGTGGCGATGCTTGTCGATCAACGGCTTCTCGCACAGGTTGTCCAGGAGGACCGCGGCGTCCTCGACGGGTATGGCGTACTCGAACTCCGAGCGCGTCACGCCGACGCTCACGCCCTTGATGGTGAGTTTAGCCTGCGTGCCTTCGATGCGCACGCGCACCACGCGCTCCTTCTGCGCATTGAGATAGCCTTGCTTGAAGTGAATGCCGGCGTCCTGCGGCGTCCACTTCGAAAGATCCACGAGATACTTGCGTTCGATTTCCTTGCCCATGCGGTTCTCCTTCCAAGGTGAGGTTTCCGTCGCGGCGTTTGCGCCCGCCGGGGGGGGGGCGGCGGACCCGAGCTACCTGCAAGCCTTCGAGACCCGGAATCACCTGCTTCTTCCGGCTTACGACACCCGGGAGCCACTTCGAACTTTCAAGCCCCTTCAATCCAAACGCAGACTCGACAACGGTGATGTCGTCCGAGACGACCAGAAGGTCCGTTCCTTCTTTCAGTATGTCGGTCAGCATCAGGAGGACGGTGTGGTAGCCCTGGCCCTTCAGCTCCACCATTGCCTTGAGGAACTCGTCCTTCATGGGCGTGACGATTGAAAGGTCCATCAACTCCAGCTGCGCCACGCCGACCTTGCGGCCATTCATGTTGAAAGTCTTGAAATCCTGCATCAGGAGCTTCGTCGCCGGCAGGCCCTTGATCGCGGACTTGACCTCGAACTGCTTCAGTCCGAAGGCCCGGATATCCTCGACACCCGCGATTTCGGCCAGCTTGGCAGCAGCATCGCGGTCCTCCTGCGTGGTCGTGGGAGACTTGAACAACATCGTGTCCGAAATGATGGCGCCGAGCATGCCACCCGCAATGGGCTTGGGAATGGCCACACCGGCGGCGGCGTACATCCGGGTAGCGATGGTTGCGGCGCATCCGACCGGGAACACATAGGCCTCGATGGGCTTTTCGGTAGACAGGCCACCGAGCTTGTGATGGTCGACCAAGCCCCACCACCTCGGCCTTGCGGATGTCATCGGGCGCCTGCGGATAGTCCGAGTGATCGACCAGATACACCTTGCGTCCGGCCACGCTCGTCTGCACGGGAGGCGCGGCCAGCTGGAAGTAGTCCAGCACATACCTGGTCTCCAGGTTCGGCACTCCCTGGGCGATCGGAATCGCCGGGATCCCCTGCTGCGATTTCAGGTGAGCCACGGCAATGACTGTCGCAATGGAATCTGTGTCCGGATTCTTGTGTCCGACCACCAGGACCGGCTCGGCCGCCGCGACAACAACGCCCCAGGCGAGGGACAGTGCGGCTGCAAGCAGCCATGAAGTGAATCGTTTCATGAGACATTTCTCCTGTCAGAAGACGAGTTCGGAAATGCGAAGGCACCGAATTCGGGCGTGTGAACAATCCTTCGGGCGCCTTGCGGGCGTTCCGTGCGCGCGCCAGTTCGGCCTCGGGCGCGCGCACGGTAACCACCCCCCCCCGGTTGGGAGTGCCCGGGGGACCTTCCAATCGGGCCCTATTCGCCGATGTTCTTGGCGAGCGGCGAGCGGTACAGGTACGGGTTGCCCTTCGGGTCCAGCGGCCGCTTGTCCGCCTCGGTGACGACGGTCATCTCGTAGTCGAGGATGGCGTCGCCGATCAGCTTGATGGCGGCGGCGCGATCCTTGAACCCGGACGAGGAGAGCATCAGTTTGCCGTCCTTGCCGTAGCCCTTGTAGGAAGTGAACCAGGTCTGCAGGATGGTCGCCACGCCCGGAAACTTCGTTTCGAGGTCGGCGATGCTCTTCACCTTCGCAAAGGCAGAGTTCTCCATCACGATGATGGCCTTGTCGTCCACCTCGCCCGTGTCGATGAGGCTCAGCACGCCGATTGCGCGCCCGCGCACCACGGAACCGCGCGGCACCGCCTGTCCCAGCACGAGCACGTCGACGCTGTCGCCGTCGCCGCCCTTGGACTTCAGCATGACGGACCGCGGAATGGCGCCGTAGTTGACGGGATAGCCCAGGTACTGCACGTAGCGCGGGGCGCCGTTCTTCTGCTCGAGCTCGAGCATGCCCGTCTGGCTGTTCGTCTCGTACTTGGCCGTGGTGCCGGCGGGGATCTCGATCACCACGTTGTAGGTGCCGTCGCGGTTGATCGGGTCATAGCCGGTCAGGTAGTTCTTCTCCCCGCGGAGCACCGAGACCTGGTCGGTGGCGATGCCCTGGGCAGCGGCCGGCGCGGGCGCCAGGGTCCAGCCCAGCGCGAGGGCGAGGCAGGCCTGGAGTGCGATTCGTTTCGTGTTCATGGTCGGATTCCTCGATTCTTCGTGGCAGTGGTCGGCGTGCTCAGGACGGATCGTCGTTCTGCGCGGCCTTCGCCTTCTTGACCTTGGCGGGCTTCGCCGGCGCGGTGGCCGCCGATGCGGCCGGCGCCGCGGAAGCAGCGGCGGAGGCCGGGGCCGCGATCTTCGGCATTTCCTCCGGCTTGAAGGTGGTCACCCCGCCTTCCATCACGACGAGGTGCGGGCGCGACTTCTTCGCCGGGTCGTCGTACTGGACCTTCGGGCTCTGCATCAAGGCGGTCCGCATTTCCTGGGAGGAATACTCGATCAGGAAGAACACCTGGCCCCAGGGCGTCTTGCCCGGATCCACCACCTCTCGAATGAGCGTGGCGGCATTGACCAGTTGCTCCGGCGAGCGGTCGAAGTTGTGCTTGCTGTAGCGCCCCGACTTGTTGTTGATGACCCAGGTGTCGGTATCCTTGTCGTAGTTGATCTCGCCGCTGATCCGCCCGGGCATGCCGGCGAGGATCGAGACGTGACCGAAGTTCTCACGCGTGCCGGGCTTGCGCTTGGACTGATCCTCGGGGCGGAAGAAACCCTTCGGGTATGTGCGTCCGTACGGGTGGGCGGCCTCCGGAGTGATCGACACGTTCCCGCCGACGTCGATGACCCAGTTGTAGGGCGCTTCCTTGACCACCAGGACCGCCGGGAAGTCCTTCGACCCGACCTGGAGGTAGGGGGTCAGCATGACCTTGCCCGTCTTGTCCGCCTCGTAGTGCTTGATGTAGGCGGGCGGCGAGGCGACACCGTACTTCGCGTCGAGCGGGTCGACGGGTGGCGTGGGCGAGGTGATGAAGGTGACGGGCGCCTTCGGACCGGCGGCTTTCGCCGGGGCCGCGGCCGGGGCGGCTGCGGCGGCCATGGTGACCGGCCGGTTCATCAACAGGCGGACCTTGGATCCGCCCCACTTGCCGCTGTCGGGTGCGATGAGCGCGGCGAGCTCGCCCTTGACGACCTTCTCCATGAACCGCTCGCCGGAGGCGTGCGTTTCGGCGGAGGTGTAGAAGTCGAGGTCGCTGTAGCCGAACGAGAAGTCGTACACGAAGGGGGTGCCGCCTTCAGTGCGGCTCCAGGCCTCCATGGAAATGCCGCAGGGCGCCGTGCCCGCGATCACCACGGCCCCCGGGCGGATCCGGTAGGTGTAGGCCTTGGTGGAGACGAGCGCCGTGTCGGCCGGCAGGCCGAGCTCGAGCAGTTCCGGCACGTACTTGCCGAAGTCGCCCAGCGTGAACTTGCCCACGGAGGCGAGCGGGACGCTGAAGCTCGATCCCTTCTCGACGTAGCCGCGCAGCGTTCCGTCGGGGCCGTAGCCGACGTTTTCCTCTGCCTCGGTCTTGACCTTCTCGACGCCGATGACGGCGAGTGGTGCCGCGAGAGAGCGCTCCGCGTTCTCGAAGACGCTCTTCACCGTGACGGTGGCCTTATCGCCCGGCTTGCCGTCCTTGTAGCGCATCGTGATGCGGATCAGGTAGCCCTTGCCCCACAGGGCCTGGTCCTTCGTGTCGAAGTACTCCTTGGTCGCCAGCTCGATGGCGAGAGGGTTCTTTTCCTTCTCCTTGATCGTGAAGCCCTGTTTCGCCGCCGCGGCCTTGACCTTGCCCCAGAGATCCTTGTAGGTGGCGCTCACGTCGGGGTTCAGGCGGGAGGCCTCGAAAAGGACCTTGTATTCGCGGCCCTCCACGTCGGCCAGCTTCGGCGAGGGGTACTTCTCGATGGTCGTCGCGTAGAGCGCCTTGGGCGACTCCTTCGCGAGGATCGGGGTCGCCGGTGCCGCGAGCAGTGCAGCGGCAATCATCCCGGTCAGGATCCGGGCCAGCAGTTTCTTGTCCATGGTTCTTTCTCCAGTATTGCGGCGTCCTCGTCGATCGGCCCGGCCCGGGCATCGCTTGCATCACCGGGCCGGACCGTCGTGTCGGTCGCCTC
This sequence comes from Betaproteobacteria bacterium, assembly GCA_016720855.1. Lineage (NCBI taxonomy): Bacteria > Pseudomonadati > Pseudomonadota > Betaproteobacteria > Betaproteobacteria bacterium. The sequence goes on from JADKJU010000001.1 coordinate 798,115, forward strand.
AGAAGTTGTAGCGGATCGCGATCGCGAAGACGCTCGGGTCGAGACCGGCCGCCGGCGAGTAGGTGTTCTCGCCTGCCGCGAACCGGCCGCGGGCGAGGGCGTCGTTCGTGATCTTGGAGTAGTACGCGTAGAGCGCGGTGTGCTTGTCGAGCAGGTAGTCGGCCTCGAGAGCGACCATCTTGATGCCGTCGTTGGCTCCGTTCGCGGTCTCGCTCGAGGCCGCATAGGATGCCTTCAGGACGATTTTCGGAGCCACCTTGTAGGTTCCGGCCAGGCTCCAGTTGTCGGTCGACTTGCCCACGTCGTTGTCGAGACGGCTCCACAGGAAGCCGAGGGTCGCATCGCCCAACTTCCCGCCGGCCGAGAACTTGTAGCCCCACAGGTCCTTGCCCATGCCGTTGAAGTTGTTCGTGTTCTGGTAGGCGAACCCGGCCTCCCACGCGCCGTTGTCCCAATCGACCGAGCCGGCCCAGGACGGCTTCTTCACCGTGCCGGGTGCGCCATTGACCTCATCGGTCTGGTAGGCGAGACGCGCCTGGGTGTTGGCCCACACGGGCGTGCCGTATTGGATGACATTGGTGTAGCGGGTGTGGAAGTTGGCCCAGGTCGAGCCGGAGGCGACCGCCGTGCCCTTGCCGTGAACGATGACTTCCATCTGCTCGCCGCTGCCCCACATCGGGGAGCCGTAGCCTTCCAGGTCCTTGAAGGGGGAATCGATCTTGCCGACCCGGGTGGTGCCGAACGTGCCGCTCCTGATGCCCGCATAAGTCTCGCGGCTGCCCCACGTGCCACTGTTGGCGTTGTCGTCCGGGGCAACGCCGGTCTCGATCTGCATGACGCCCGTAAGGTCTTCGGTGAGGATTCGCGTTCCCTTGAAGCCGATTCGCGACGAATAGCTGTTGAGGACCTTGCGGGAGATGGCGCCGTCGTAGTTGGATTCATACCCGAGGTCGAACCGGCCGTAGATCGTGGCGCCCGTGCGCGCACTGGTGGCCGGCGCCTCGCCCGTGGGCACGGCGGCGAACCACTTCCTCCACGTCGCGACTTCATTCTGCGTCAGCGGCGCGCCGGTGGCCGCGGGCGCGGGCGCCTTCTGCTCGGCCTGCACCTTCTGCACCTGCGCCTTCAGCGCGTCGATCTCCTTCTGCAGGGCTTCGATCTTGTTCAGGACGTCGGCCTCGGATGCCAAGGCCGGCGCCGACACGAACGCCCCACCCAATGCTGCACAAACCATCGTTGCCAGGACACGTGCACGAAATTGCCGAGGCTTACCCATTCTCATCTCCCAATCGAAAATTTCACGGTTTACCCATTTGCTGGTCAAATTCTGGGATTGCCCCGGCAGAGCGTCCAATCAATCATGGGGATCGCCCATATAATGTTTTACCTATATGGACCCGCAACACCCGAAAGCGCGTAGCGCTTCCCCGAGGCCGAACGCATGCTGACGCTCTCCCAACTGAAGACCTTCCAGACCGTGGCCCGCCTGAACAGCTTTTCCCGGGCCGCGCAGGAACTGCACCTCACGCAGCCTGCCGTCAGCGCCCAAGTGGTCGCGCTCGAGACGGCGCTCAAGGTCAAGGTGTTCGATCGGGTCGGCAAGAAGATCAGCCTGGCGGCACCCGGACACGCCGTGCTCAAGGCGGCCGGGGAGATCCTCGAGCGCGTGGCCGAGCTGCAGCGGGAATTGCGCGACCTGGGCGAGCTGAAGGCCGGAAGCCTTTGCATCGGCGCGAGCCAGATCGTCGGCGGATACCTGCTGCCCGAGCTGCTGGCCGGATTCCGGCAGAAATATCCGGAAGTCGACCTGTCTGTTCGCGTCGAATCCGCGCGGCAGATCGTGGACCTGCTCGTGCGCAACGAGCTGGACGTCGCCATCATCGGCGAGGGCACGCCGATCCACGACGAGCGCATCGCCGTCAAGCCGATCATGCGCGACGAACTGATCGTCATCGTGCCGAGCAATCACGCCTTCGCCCAGATGAAGAGCCTGCGGCCCGAAAGCCTCGCGCAGATGCCCTTCATGCTTCCGCGCAAGGACTCCGCAAGTTCGGCTAGCATTTTCGAGCAGCTCGCCGCCAAGGGCCTCGCGCTCAACTCGGTCCTGGAACTCGGGAACGTCGGCGCGGTGAAGCGGGCCGTGGAAGCCGGCCTGGGGATCGCCATCGTGTCGCGATGCACCGTCCTTCACGAGCTGGAGGATGGACGCCTCAAGTCCGTGCCCGTAAAGGGCCTCAAGCTGGAGCGGCAGATCTCGCTGTGCTGGCATCACAGCAGGCCCTTCTCGAAGCCCACGACAGCGTTCGTCCAGTACATCACGATCCGGATGAACGCCGCGGGCGCCGCGCCACCCGCAGCGCATTGAGCGCCCGACTTCAGTATTCCTGGAGCGCGGTCAGCTTCATCTCGGTGCGCCTGAGGCGCATGGCCAGCGTGCGCGCCATGGCGGACGCCAGGTTGAAGGCCAGCTTCTTGTGCAGGCTGGCGATTTCGTTGAAGTTCTCCCGGGTCAGCACGTAGACCTGCGTCGGTGTGACGGCAACGGCATCGTTGGGCCGCGGCTCGTTGTCGAGGAAGGCCAGCCCGCCGAAGAAATCGCCGCGCCCGAAGCCGGCCACCTGCTTCGCCCCCTTTTCCCCGAACGACGCCACGAGGCGCACCGCGCCGCTGCGAACCCAGTAGAGTTCGTCGCCCGCCGATCCGCGGGAATAGATCGTCTCTCCCGCGGCATAGCTGCGCACCGACATCCGGGCCTCGAGGTCGTTGAGCGTCTCGTCCTTGTATTGCGCGAACAGTTCCATCTCCTGCAGGCGCATCGGAGGCTCAACCGGCGGCGCGATCTCGCTTTCGCCGAGGAGGCGCTTCTCGACATGGGCAATGGCGCTGTCGAGGTCGGGGAATATCCTGACCGTCCTGCTCTCCGGATCGATGAGCCCCATGTGGTCCAGCAGGTTGCCGAGGTTGCTGCCATTGGCCCCGTTCCTGCGAACACCGCTCAGCAGGAGCTTCGCGCCCCGCTCCTGGATGGCGTCCCGGATCTGGTTGAAGAGCTGGGCCGCGGTCACGTCGATGGACTGCACGCGCTTCATGTCGATGATCACGAAGCGGCGCGTGCGGATCTCGTGCTCCAGGTCGAAATAGAGCCGGTAGGTGTTGCCGAAGAAGAGCGTCCCCTGCAGTTCGAAGATGACCGCCTCGGAAGCCTTCTTGGCGAGCAGCGCCACCTCCACTTCGGGACGATGCCAGGTCGAGGACGTCTGGCCCAGTTCCATCTTGTGGCGCACGACGGCCCCGCCGCTCTGCTCGCGGACGAACAGGACCATGGCCATCCCGACGCCGACAGCCGACGCGGCCATGAGGCCGACGGTGACGGTCACGATGACGACCGATGCCACCACGATGAAATCGAGCATCGTCGCGCGCGACCGCAGGAAGCGAAGCGGCTCGCGGTCGATCATGCGAATGCCGATCACGACCAGGATTCCCGCCAGCGACGCCACCGGGATCCACGCGATCAACGAGCCCAGCATCAGTGCGGCGAGCAGCGCGAACAGGCCCTCGAGCAGCCCCGCCGTGCGCGACACGGAGCCGCTGTTCAGGGCCACCAGCGTCGGCCCTATCGTCCCGGCGCCGGTGATGCCTCCGCAGGCCGACGAGGCCACGTTGGCAACTCCCTGCGCGATCAGCTCGCGATCCGAGTCATGGCGGCTGTGCGCGAGCTTGTCCAGGACGACGCAAGTCTTGAGCGTGTCGATCGACATCAGCGCTGCCAGGGTGACGGCGCTGCCGAGCAACCCCACCACGTGCCCGAAGCTCATCTGGCCGATGGCGCGCCAGCGCCCCGCAACCGACTCCACGAAGCCGACGCCCGGAGCGCCCAGGGGACCGATGATCAGGGTGTTTGCGTCGAACACCAGCATTCGGGGATCGTGCATGGCGAGAGCGAAATACATGAGCACGCCGGCGGCGATCCCGAGAATGGTGCCGGGCACGCGAGCCGTCCATCGCGGCGCCGTCAAGGCAACGCTCGCCGTGGCGATGGCGACCGCCATGGCCCGCCAGTCCCAGAGTGCCGGTGACGCCAGCGAATGCCACCACGTGGTCCCGTCGGGCACGCCAAGCGCCTTGGGGATCTGGCTGCCGACGATGATGAGTCCGACGCCGGACAGGAAGCCGCTGACCACCGGATAGGGGATGTACTTGATGAGCTGGCCGACGCCGGCCAGCCCCAGCAGCACCTGGATCAGGCCGGCGAGGACCCCGACGATGAGCAGCAGGAGAACGATGACGCTGGGGTCATCGCCGCGCCGCACCATCTCGATGGCGAAGGCGGAAAGGACGGCGGTAGCCGGTGCGCACGGTGCGCTGATGAGGCGTTCGGTGCCCCCCAGGGAGGAGGCCACCAGTCCGATCAGGATTGCCCCGATGATGCCGGCCAGCGCTCCGTGGCCCGCAAACGATGGATCGATCGCCGAATAGACGGTGACGCCGAAGGCGATCGCCGCCGGGAGCGCGACCAGCATGCCGGCGAGCCCGCCCCAGAGATCGCCACGGGCGGGCGGAAAGGCAGACATCGCCGTTTTCCAGGGCATGTGCCGCCTCCCGATACCTCGCGCCGTCATGTCGCCCGGGCCTGTCATGCACGTCAGGCCATGGGGAGAGGAAAGGCTGCCGGGTGCTCAGCCCAGCCCGACCACGCGCTTGGCGGCGCGCAGGTAGTTGGTGTTCGGCATCCCGGAAATCCCGAGTTCGTCGACAACCTGCTTCATCCCCGCGTAGTTCTCGCTTTCGGCGCAGGCCGTTTCCAGCAAGGCGCCGTTGAACCACACCTGTGCGTACTCGCAGATGATGCCGTCGACGGTAAAGCCGTAGCGCATCTTCTCGATGGCCACGACCCGCAGTTCGGGATGCTTGCGTGCCATGGCGACGAATTCGTCGATGCCGTACGTGTCCTTGTCCAGCGCCAGTCGCACCTTGAGGTGGGAAAGGATCGTCTCCAGGTCCGCCCGGGGCACGGGGAACTTGAATTTCCCGCGCGGCTGGAAGATCTCGTAGCCTTCGGGGGTTTCGCCGACCTTGGTCTTGATGTCGAGGAGGCCATCGCGCACCTTCACGTTGGCTTCGTCGGTATTCACCGACAGGAAGTACGTTTCGGCCGGCATGCGGCGGGCCTGGAACAGCACGGTCTTGCCGTTGTACATGTGGGCACGGACCGTCTCGATGACGCCCTGGCCGAATACACGGAACTCCGCGCGCGGGACGATCTTGGCTGCCTCGTCGGCCGAGGTTGCCTGGTTCTTGGCAAATACGTCATTCATGGATGGTCTCCTTGTCGTGGACGGCCGGGGCGATTCCGGCCTTGCGGAAGGAATCAGGACCGGACGCGCTTTCCCGCGCGCGTCATCGAGCAACCCCGGGAACGGCTTGAATTCTAGGAAGGGACCGTCGGATCCGTCCAATAAATCGTGGAGATCGGCGATATAAGCTTTTACCTATATGCCGGCCGCGCAGCACGCGCTACGCGACCTTCTTGCCTTTCGCCCCCGCTTTCTCGAACACGATCCCGCCCTTGCCGGCATCCACGACGATTGTGTCCCCGGCCGCGAATCGCCCTTCGAGGATCTCCCTGGAAAGCGGATTCTCGATCGACTGCTGGATCGCCCGCTTGAGCGGCCGCGCGCCATAGACCGGGTCGAAGCCGGCCGTCGCCAGCTCCGCGAGCGCCGCGTCCGAGACCTCGAGCCCCAGCTCGAGCTTGGCAAGCCGCGCCTTGAGGAACTGCAACTGGATCTTCGCGATGCTCCTGATGTTCGCCTCGTCGAGGGCGTGGAAGACCACGATCTCGTCGATGCGGTTCACGAACTCGGGACGGAAGTTCGCCTTCACCTCGCCCATGACCGCGAGCTTCACGACCTCGTAGTCGCTGCCCGACATCTGCTGGATCATCTGGCTGCCGAGGTTGGAGGTCATCACGATCACCGTGTTCTTGAAATCCACGGTCCGGCCCTGCCCGTCGGTCATGCGCCCGTCGTCGAGAACCTGGAGAAGGACGTTGAACACGTCCGGGTGCGCCTTCTCCACTTCGTCGAAGAGGATCACCGAGTAGGGCTTGCGGCGCACCAGCTCCGTGAGGTGGCCGCCCTCCTCGTAACCCACGTATCCCGGGGGCGCGCCGATGAGGCGGGCGACGGAGTGCTTCTCCATGAACTCGCTCATGTCGATGCGGATGAGGTGGTCCTCGCTGTCGAAGAGGAAGGAAGCCAGCGCCTTGCAAAGCTCCGTCTTCCCGACACCCGTGGGCCCCAGGAAGAGGAACGAGCCGTAGGGCCGGTTCGGATCGGACAGCCCGGCGCGGGAACGGCGGATCGCGTCCGAGACCAGCCGGATCGCCTCATCCTGGCCGACAACCCTTTCGTGCAGCTTCGCCTCCATGGTGACGAGCTTGTCGCGCTCCCCCTGCATCATCTTGGACACCGGGATGCCGGTGGCGCGCGAGACCACTTCCGCGATCTCCTCGGCACCGACCTCGGTGCGAAGGAGCGTGTGCCGGGGCTCGCCCTGGCCCTTGTCGGCCTTCTTCAGCTGCGCCTCGAGGGCGGGAAGCTTGCCGTACTGCAGCTCGCTCATCCGCGCCCAGTCGCCCTTGCGGCGGGCTTCCTCCATGGCGAGCTTCAGCCTCTCGATCTCTTCCTTGATCTGCGCGGAGCCCTGCACCGCATGCTTCTCGGCGCTCCAGACCTCCTCGAGGTCGGCGTATTCCTTCTCGAGCTTGCCGATCTGCTCCTCGATCAGCGCCAGGCGCTTGCGGGAGCCCTCGTCCTTCTCCTTCTTCACCGCCTCGCGCTCGATCTTCAGCTGGATGACCCGCCGGTCGAGCTTGTCCATCACCTCGGGCTTGGAGTCGATCTCCATCTTGATGCGCGCGGCGGCCTCGTCGATCAGGTCGATCGCCTTGTCGGGCAGGAAACGGTCGGTGATGTAGCGGTGCGAGAGTTCGGCCGCGGCGACGATGGCCGGGTCGGTGATATCGACGCCGTGGTGGACCTCGTACTTCTCCTTCAGCCCACGCAGGATCGCGATCGTCGATTCCACGCTGGGCTCGTCGACGAGCACCTTCTGGAAGCGGCGCTCGAGCGCGGCATCCTTCTCGATGTACTTGCGGTATTCGTCCAGCGTCGTCGCGCCCACGCAGTGCATCTCGCCACGGGCGAGCGCGGGCTTGAGCATGTTGCCCGCGTCGATGGCGCCCTCGGCCTTGCCGGCGCCCACCATCGTGTGCAGCTCGTCGATGAAGACGATGATGCGGCCCTCGTCCTGCGCGATCTCCTTGAGGACGGCCTTCAGGCGCTCCTCGAACTCGCCGCGGTACTTGGCGCCCGCCAGCAGCGCGGCCATGTCGAGCGAGAGCACGCGCTTGCCCTTGAGCGTCTCGGGCACCTCGCCGTTCACGATGCGCTGGGCCAGGCCTTCCACGATCGCGGTCTTGCCCACGCCCGGCTCGCCGATGAGCACGGGGTTGTTCTTGGTGCGGCGCTGCAGGATCTGGATGGTGCGGCGGATCTCGTCGTCGCGGCCGATGACGGGGTCGAGCTTGCCCTGCCGCGCGCGTTCGGTGAGGTCGAGCGTGTATTTCTTGAGCGCTTCCCGGCTGCCTTCGGCCTCGGGATTCTCGACGCCCTGGCCGCCCCGCACGGCCTTGATGGCGGTGTCGATGGCGGCCGCGGTGGCGCCGTGCTGCTTCAGGATCCGCCCCGTGTCGCCCTTGTCCTGGGCCGCCACGAGCAGGAACAGCTCGGAGGCAATGTACTGGTCGCCGCGCTTCGTGGCTTCCTTGTCGGTGAGGTTGAGCAGGTTGTTGAGGTCGCGCGAGAGGGACATTTCCCCACCCTGACCTTCTACCCTGGGAAGGCGTGCGACAGCCTCCTCGAGGGCCTTGCGAAGCGGCGCCACGTTGACCCCGGCGCGTTGCAGGAGCGAGCCGGCGCCCCCGTCTTCCTGGTTTAGGAGGGCAAGGAGGAGGTGCTGCGGTTCGATGAAGCCGGAATCGTTGGCGAGGGCCGCGCTCTGGGCGTCCGCAAGAGCCTGCTGGAATTTGGTGGTCAGCTTGTCGATGCGCATCGGTGGTATCCTTTTTCCAACGGATTTCCTCGGGAATTCTCCCAGAAATCTCCGGTTCACCCCTCAAAATGGGGGAAACCCGGCCTCTTTCAAGCCTTTTCCCGCCCCAATGCCCGATTCCCTCCACGCCCTCGAAGAATCCATCACCACCGACGTCCGCCGTGCCCTCGCCGAGGATGTCGGCACCGGCGACCTCACGGCCGCCCTCCTGCCCGAGGGCAAGGTCGTGCACGCCCGCCTCATGACCCGCCAGGACGCCGTCCTGTGCGGCACGGAGTGGTTCAACCGCACCGTCGAGCTGCTCGATCCGGAGGCGGAGGTATTCTGGCATCACGAGGATGGCGACGACGTGGTGGCCGGCTCTTCCCTTTGCGAGCTGGAAGGGGATGCCCGCGCGATCCTCACCGCCGAGCGCACCGCCCTCAACTTCGTGCAGCTCCTCTCGGCCGTGGCCACGCGCACCCGCGTGTTCGTGAAGCGGGTGGAGGGCACGCGCGCGAAGATCCTGGACACCCGCAAGACCCTGCCCGGCCTTCGCGTCGCGCAGAAGTACGCGGTGAAAGTGGGCGGCGGCGCCAACCATCGCATCGGGCTCTACGACGGCATCCTTCTCAAGGAAAACCACATCGCGGCCGCCGGCGGCGTGACGGCCGCCGTGCACGCGGCCCTGCGCGTGGCCACCCCGGGAACCCTGGTGCAGGTGGAGGTGGAGACCATCGCCCAGCTTCGCGAGGCGCTGGAGGCCGGCGCGAAGCTCATCCTGCTGGACAACTTCACGCTTCCCCGCCTGCGCGAGGCGGTGGACATCGCGGGCGACCGGGCGGAACTGGAAGCCTCCGGCGGCGTCGATTTCGCCACCGTGCGCGAGATCGCGGAAACAGGCGTGCATCGCATCTCCGTGGGTTCGCTCACGAAGGACGTGAAGGCGGCGGACCTGTCGCTGCGCATCCTGCACCACGGAGCCGCGTGATGAGAGGGCTCCTCCTTCTGGCCGTGCTGGCCATCGCGTCGGGCTGCGCCACCGTCTCGGGCCCGCCCAACCCCAAGGACCCCTGGGAGGGCTACAACCGCAGCATGCACGCCGTCAACGAGACGGTCGATCATGCCGTGCTGAAGCCCGTTGCGATCGCCTACGAGGCCGCCGTGCCCGGGTTCGCGCGCACCGCCGTCGCCAACTTCTTCGGCAACATCAACGACGTGGCCACGGGCCTCAACAACCTGCTGCAGGGCAAGGTCGAGGAGGCCGTGGCGGACATGGGCCGCGTGCTCATCAACACCTCGTTCGGGATGGGGGGCCTCTTCGACATCGCCAGTGCGGGAGGCATCGAAAAGCACAACGAGGATTTCGGCCAGACGCTGGGCTGGTGGGGTGTGCCTTCGGGGCCCTACTTCATCATCCCCTTCCTCGGCCCCTCGACGCTTCGCGACGCGCCGGCCCGCTACGTCGACCCGACGTTCTACAACCGCTGGATCGATCCCCAGGGCCTGCGCTACGGGCTTACCGGCCTCGATGTCGTGCAGGTGCGCGCGGCGCTGCTCAAGGCCGAAAAGGTGCTGGACGAGGCCGCGCTCGACAAGTACTCGTTCACGCGCGATGCCTGGCTGCAGCGGCGCCGCCACCAGGTGTACGACGGGCGTCCGCCGAAGGACCCGGACGAGGACGAATGACGCTGGGCACCAGGCTCCCTGCGAATCCTGAAGGTCCGACGTCGCCCACCCTCCCTGCGAATCCTGAAGGTCCGACGTCGCCTCACTCGGAAAGAGGGAAAAAAGTTGGTCGGGGTTTTTTTTGGCTTTCGGCCAGATGACGGTGCGGCCAGAGTCGCTGTCCCGCACATTTCGACAGGATTTCGAGTATCGATGCCCGACGCCCCTTGACCTGGCCGAAAACCAAAAAACAACCCCGGCCAACTTTGTTTCCCTCGCTGGCAGCTCGAGCGCCTGACCCACCAGAACCCGCAACTCCAGAGATTCAGCCGGCAGCCTCGGTCCGCGCGGCGATGTAGGCCTTGAGCGCCTCGGCGTCGATGCCCATGACGTCGAAGCGCTGGGGAAGGTCCTCGATTCCCACGAGGCCCGCCGGCCGGGACGGGACCTCGCCAAGCGCCTCGACGATCGTGGCCTCGAACTTGGCCGGGAGAGCCGTCTCGATGCAGATCATGGGGTAGCGGCCTTCGCGGTGACGATGCGCGATACGCACGCCATCGGCGGTGTGCGGGTCGATCACGACGCCGTAGTCCTTCCTTACCCGGCGGATCGTCTCGATGCGGTCGGCGTGCAGGCTGCGGCCGGAGATGAAACCGGAATCCTCCTCGATTCTCTCCCACGCCCGGTCCGCGGACAGGTCGAAGCCGCCCTTGTCCTCGATCTGGTTCCACAGCCAGGCCACCTTCTCCCCGTCCTGGTCCACCATGTCCCAGATGAAGCGCTCGAAGTTGGAGGCCTTCGAGATGTCCATGGACGGGCTCGAGGTGGCGTGCGTCTCGGCGGTCCTGCGGGGCCGGTAGCGGCCGGTGCGGAAGAACTCGTCGAGCACGTCGTTCTCGTTGGTCGCGAGCACGAGGCGGCGGATCGGCAGGCCCATTCGCTTCGCCGCGTGGCCCGCGAAGATGTTTCCGAAGTTGCCCGAGGGCACCGCGAAGGAAACCTGCTCGTCGTTGGAGCGGGTGGCCGAGAAGTAGCCCTTGAAGTAGTACACCACCTGGGCCACGACGCGCGCCCAGTTGATGGAGTTCACCGCGCCCAGGCTGCGCTGGGCCTTGAAGTGCGCATCGGCGTTCACCGCCTTCACGAGGTCCTGGCAGTCGTCGAACACGCCCTCGATCGCGATGTTGAAAATGTTGGCGTCCGTGAGACCGTACATCTGGGCGCGCTGGAAGGGACTCATTCGTCCCTGCGGCGAAAGCATGAAGACCTTCACGCCGCGCTTGCCCTTGAGGGCGTGCTCGGCCGAGGACCCCGTGTCGCCGCTGGTGGCGCCCAGGATGTTCAGCTCCCGCCCCTGCTTCGCGAGCACGCTCTCGAAGAGGTTGCCCAGGAGCTGCATCGCGATGTCCTTGAACGCGAGCGTCGGTCCGTTGGAGCACGCCAGGAGGTGAAAGTTGCCCTCGAGGGTCTTGAGCGGCGTGATCTCGGGCGTCCCGAACACTTCCTTCGTGTAGGTGCGTTCGACCATCGCCTTCAGTTCGGCGCCCGGAAAGTCGTCGGCGAAGAAGCGCAGGATCTCGAAGGCGAGCTGCGGGTAGGTCAGGTCCCGCATGGCGGCGAGCTTCGCGCGCGTGATGCGCGGCCATTGCTCCGGAACCGCCAGGCCGCCGTCGGGGGCGAGGCCCTCGAGAAGGATCTCGGTGAAGGTCTGGTTCGCGGCGTGGCCTCGGGTGGATACGTACTTCATCGCGGGGTCGGGTTACTTGTCTGCCAAGGCGGGGAACATTTGATCGTCGGTGTACTCGCGGCGGTGTGACGCGACGCTCAAAGCAGCTCTTCCAACCGGATCCTCACCACGGGCGACGGAATCGTCGGCAGCACCTCGATGGCCCGGATGGCGGAGTTGATGTTGCGTTCGAGGGTCTTGTGGGTGAGGAACACCACATCGACCTGCTCCTCGCCCTCGCTCGCCTCCTTCTGGAAGATGGCATCGATGGAAATCGAGCGGTCCGCGCAGATGCGCGTCACGTCCGCCAGCACGCCGGGGCGGTCGAGCGCGCGCAGGCGCAGGTAGTAGGCGGTCTCCACGTCCTCCATCGGCAGGATCGGCACGTCGGAGAGCCGGTCGGGCTGGAACGCGAGGTGCGGCACGCGGTGCTCGGGGTCGGCGGTCGCCATGCGCGTCACGTCGACGAGATCGGCCACCACGGCGCTTGCCGTTGCCTCGGAACCCGCGCCGCGCCCGTAATAGAGCGTGGGACCGACGGCATCGCCCTTCACCAGGATCGCGTTCATCACGCCTTCGACGTTGGCGATGAGGCGGCGCGCCGGGATCAGCGTCGGGTGCACCCGCAGCTCGATCCCCTTCGCGGTGCGCCGCGAAATGCCCAGCAGCTTGATGCGATAGCCCAGCCCTTCGGCGTACTTGATGTCCGCTGCCGTGAGCTTGCCGATCCCCTCCGTGTAGGCCTTCGAGAACTGCATCGGGATGCCGAAGGCGATGGCCGAGAGGATCGTGAGCTTGTGGGCGGCATCGATGCCATCGATGTCGAAGGCGGGATCGGCCTCGGCGTAACCCAGGCGCTGCGCTTCCGCGAGCACGACGTCGAACGCAAGCCCCTTGTCGCGCATCTCCGTGAGGATGTAGTTGCACGTCCCGTTGATGATCCCCGCAACCCACTCGATGCGGTTGGCCGTGAGGCCCTCGCGGATCGCCTTGATGATGGGCACGCCGCCCGCCACGGCCGCCTCGAAGGCCACCATCACGCCCTTCGCGTGCGCCGCGGCGAAGATCTCGTTGCCGTGCTTGGCGAGCATCGCCTTGTTGGCGGTGACCACGTGCTTGCCATTGGCGATGGCGGCCATCACCAGGTCCAGCGCCCGCGTCTCGCCGCCGATCAGCTCCACGACAATCTCGATATCGGGATGGGACACGATCCTGGCCGGGTCGGCGACCAGCTCGATGCCTTCAAGGCCCACGGCCCGCGGCTTGGCCAGGTCGCGGGCCGTGGCCATCGCGACCACGATCTCCCGGCCCGCGCGGCGCGCGATCTCCTCGCGATTGCGGCGCAGTACCTCCACGGTGCCGCTCCCCACGGTCCCCAGGCCCAGCAGTCCCACACGCATCGGTTTCATGTGATCTTCTTGCTGAAGTGGAACGAGCCGACCACGAGGCCTTCGCGGAAATAGAACTTGTGCGCCTGCTGGCGCTGGCAGCCGGAATCGAGCGCGAACAGGTCGCAGCCGCGTTCCCGGCCGATGCGCTCCATGAAGGCGATCATGGCCCGGCCCGCGCCCTTCGAGCGGTTCGTCTCGTCGGTCACGAGGTCGTCGCAGTAGAGCTCCCGGCCGGAGTGGGTCTTCTCGATCACGCGAAAGACGGTGACCCCCACGACCTTGCCGCGAGTGACCGCCACCGCCATCTCGGCGCCGCTCGCGAACACCTCGCGCATGCGGCCCGCGTAGTCCGCGGACAGGTCCGGCCGCAGCTGCCGGTGCACGGGCTCGGCGGCGGCGAGAAGCTCCGGGTCCGTGATCCGGCCCTTCGCGTCGGTGACGGCGAGCACGTTCACGAGATACCGTCCTTCCTGAGCATCTCCTTGATGCCGCGCACCGCCTGACGGGTGCGGTTCTCGTTCTCGATGAGGGCGATGCGGATGTGGTCGTCACCGTAGTCGCCGAAGCCGATGCCCGGGGAAACCGCCACTTTTGCGTCCCTGAGCAGCTTCTTCGCGAACTCGATCGAACCCATGCCGGCGTACTTGTCCGGGATCTTCGCCCACACGTACATCGAGGCGCGGGGATTCTCGACCATCCACCCCGCCTCGTGCAGGCCCTTCACCATTGCGTCGCGGCGGCTCTGGTACTTGCGCCGGATCTCCTCCACGCACTCCTGCGGCCCCTCGAGCGCCGCGATGGCCGCCACCTGCAGGGGCGTGAAGGTGCCGTAGTCGTGGTAGCTCTTGATGCGTGCCAGCGCGTTCACCAGGTCCTTGTTGCCCACCATGAAGCCGATGCGCCAGCCGGCCATGTTGTAGCTCTTCGACATGGTGAAGAATTCCACGGCCACGTCACGCGCTCCGGGCACCTGCATGATCGAGGGCGCCTTCCAGCCATCGAAGGTGATGTCGGCGTAGGCGAGGTCGTGCACGACGAGGATGTTGTGCTGCTTGGCGAGCGCCACCACCTTCTCGAAGAAGTCCAGCTCCACGCACTGCGCGGTCGGGTTGGACGGGAAGCCGATGATGAGCATCTTGGGCTTCGGGAAAAGCTCTCCGATGGCCCGCTCCAGCTCGGCGAAGAAATCGACCCCGGGCGCCATGCGCACCGAACGGATGTCCGCGCCCGCGATGATGGCGCCGTAGATGTGGATGGGATAGCTGGGGTTGGGCACCAGCACCGTGTCGCCGCGGTCGAGCGTGGCGAGCATCAGGTGCGCCAGGCCCTCCTTGGAGCCGATGGTGACGATGGCCTCCGTTTCCGGGTCGAAGTCCACGTCCCAGCGGCGCTTGTACCACTGGCAGATGGCGCGGCGCAGGCGCGGGATGCCCTTGGAGACGGAGTAGCCGTGCGTGTCCTCGCGCTGCGCCACCTCCACCAGCTTGTCCACGATGTGCCGTGGCGTGGGGCCGTCCGGGGTTGCCCATCGACAGGTCGATGATGTCCTCGCCGGCCCGGCGGGCGGCCATCTTCAGCTCGTTGGTGATGTTGAAGACGTAGGGCGGCAGGCGCTTGATACGGGAAAATTCGGGCGACATGGGGACGTTTCCGGGGTGCGGTGAGGCGCGCGAGGCGGGTTGCTGCGCTGCAAAAAACACCAGTTTAGCGGCCCCCCGCCCTCCTGGGCAAACGCCGGCGGCGGGCGCCACGTTCTCCATTGCCATATGAAGTCGAGTGCCTATAATGGGTTCGCCATTCCCGCGGGGCTGCCGCCACGGGAAATGTCCCGGCCCCACCCAGGCTTCATGAAGGCCCGATCCGGGGCGCGCCAGGAACCACCGACCGTCCGATGTCCGCATAACTCGAGGAGGGGATCGTGCAGAAATCGCTCCACATCGACCCGGCAAAATGCACCGGGTGCCTGCAGTGCGAGATGGCCTGCTCTTACGAGAACTACCAGGTCTTCAATCCCGCCAAGTCGCGCATCAAGGTCTTCGACTTCCACCACACCGGCCGCAAGGTGCCCTACACCTGCACCCAATGTGACGAGGCCTGGTGCCTGCATGCCTGCCCGGTGGAGGCGATCAAGGTCGATGCGGCCACCGGCGCCAAGGTCGTGCTGGAGAGCGTCTGCGTGGGCTGCAAGGTCTGCACCATCGCCTGCCCCTTCGGCACCGTGAACTACGTGCAGGAGACGGGCAAGGTCCAGAAGTGCGACCTGTGCGACGGGAATCCGGCTTGCGCCGAAGCCTGCCCGACCGGCGCCATCACCTACGTCGACGCGGACTGGACGGGGCTCGAGAAGATGCGCCAGTGGGCGCACAAGCTCGACAACCAGCCTGCCGCCGGCAACGCCGACTAGAAAGGAGCCCACCATGTCCTGGACCCGCAAGATCCTGCGCGTTGACCTGACCAAGGGCACGTGCACACCTGAGCCCCTCAATATGGAATGGGCGCTCGGCTACCTCGGCCAGCGCGGCCTCGCCACCAAGTACTTCACCACGGAAGTCGATGCGAAGGTCGATCCGCTCTCCCCCGCCAACAAGATCCTCTACGCCACCGGCCCCCTCACGGGCACCATGGCCTCCACCGGCGGGCGTTATTCTGTCATCACCAAGGGCCCGCTCACGGGCGCCATCGCCTGCTCGAATTCCGGCGGCTACTTCGGCGCCGAGTTGAAGATGGCCGGCTGGGACATGATCATCATCGAGGGCAAGTCCGCGAAGCCCGTCCTGCTGCACATCGAGAACGACAAGGCGGAGCTCCTCGACGCCACCGACGTCTGGGGCAAGTCCACCTGGGACACCGAGGGCCTGCTCAAGAAGCGCTTCCAGGACCCGCAGGTGCGCGTCTCCAGCATCGGCGCCGCGGGCGAGACGGGGTGCCTCTACGCCGCCGTCGTGAACGACCTGCACCGCGCTGCCGGACGCTCGGGCGTGGGCACGGTGATGGGCTCGAAGAACCTCAAGGCAATCGCGGTTCGCGGCACCAGGGGCGTCGGCAACATCAAGGATCCCGCGGCGTTCATGAAGGCCACCACTGCGGCGAAGAAGGTCCTGGCGGACAACGCCGTGACGGGCCAGGGCCTGCCCAAGTTCGGCACGCAGGTGCTGATGAACGTCATCAACGAAATCGGGGCGCTGCCCACGCGCAACCATCGCGACGTGCAGTTCGACGGCGCGAAGGACATCTCCGCCGAGGCGATGCACGCGCCGCGCAAGACCGACGGGAAGGCGAACCTCGTCACCAACCAGGCCTGCTTCGGCTGCACCATCGCCTGCGGGCGCATTTCCAGGATCGACGAGACGCATTACACGGTGGTGAACAAGCCCCAGTACTGGGGTGCCTCGGGCGGGCTCGAGTACGAAGCGGCCTGGGCGCTGGGCGCCGCCAATGGCGTGAACGACCTCGAGGCCCTCACCTACGCGAATTACCTCGCGAACGAGGACGGATGGGACCCGATCACCTTCGGCGCGACGGTGGGCGCGGTGATGGAGCTCTACGAGATGGGCGTGCTCAAGAAGGAGCAGCTCGGCATCGAGGCCCCGTTCGGTTCCGCGAAAGCCCTTACTTTCTTCGCCGAGCAGGTCGGCAAGGGCCAGGGCTTCGGCAAGGAAATCGCGCAGGGCTCCAGGCGCCTCACGGCGAAGTACGGGCACCCGGAGCTTTCCATGACCGTGAAGGGGCAGGAGTTCCCCGCCTACGACTCGCGCGGCATCCAGGGCATGGGCCTCGCGTACGCCACGTCGAACCGCGGCGCCTGTCATCTTCGCGGCTATACGGTCGCGAGCGAAGTGCTGGGCATTCCCGTGAAGACCGATCCCCTCGTCACCGAGGGCAAGGCCGGGCTGGTGAAGGCGTTCCAGGACGCCACGGCGGTGTTCGATTCCTCGGGGCTGTGCCTTTTCACGTCTTTCGCCTGGACGCTGCAGGACGTCGGTCCGCAACTGCAGGCGGCCTGCGAGGGCGACTGGTCGATGGAGAACATGGCCCTCGTGGGCGAACGCATCTGGAACCTCGAGAAGGAGTTCAACCTCGCCGCCGGGCTCACGAAGAAGGACGACGACCTGCCCAAGCGCCTGAAGACCGAGGCCGCGAAGACCGGGCCGGCCAAAGGCCTGGTGAACGGACTCGACAAGATGCTGCCGGAGTACTACCAGCTTCGCGGCTGGAACGCCGAGGGCATCCCGAGCGCGCAGACGCGCAAGCGCCTGGGAACGGCCCCGCTCAAGTGAAGCACCTGATCGTCGGCAACGGCCCGGCGGGCGTGATCGCCGCCGAGACGCTGCGCAAACTCGCCCCCGCCGACACTGTCACGCTGCTCGGCGATGAGGCAGGGCCGCCCTACTCGCGCATGGCCATTCCGTATCTCCTCATGGGCGACATCGAGGAACCGGGGACGTGGCTGCGCAAGGACGCGGGCCATTTCGCTCGCCTGGGGATCGAGCTGAAGACCGGCCGCGCGCGATCCGTGGAAACGGGGCGCAGGGTGCTCACGCTCGAAACCGGCGACGTGATTGCGTGGGACCGCCTCCTCATCGCCACGGGCTCGCATCCCAACCGGCCGCCGATCCCCGGCATCGAGCTGCCGGGCGTGAGCCCGTGCTGGACCCTCGAGGATGCGCGGGCGATCATGGCGCGCGCGCAAAAAGGCAGCCGCGTGCTGCAGATGGGCGCGGGTTTCATCGGCTGCATCATCATGGAAGCGCTGGCCGCGCGCGGGGCCGATCTCACCGTGGTGGAAATGGGCGAGCGGATGGTGCCGCGCATGATGACGCCGGGCGCGAGCGCCCTGATCAGGGCGTGGTGCGAAGGCAAAGGCATCAACGTGATCACGAAGGCCCGCGTGACGTCGATCGCGCAGCGGGGCGCTGCGCTCACGGCCACGCTCGATTCCGGGCAGAAGATCGAAGCCGATCTCCTCATCTCGGCCACGGGAGTCACGCCCAACACGGAGTTCCTGGCTGGAAGCGGCGTCGATTGCGAACAGGGCGTCCTCGTTGACGAGCACATGCAATCCAGCGTGGCGGGAATCTACGCCGCCGGGGACGTGGCCCGGGCGCCCGAATTCGATACCGGCCGCAAAATCGCCTACGCGATCCAGCCCACGGCCGCGGACCAGGCGCGAATCGCCGCGCACAACATGGCGGGCCGCGACGCGGTTTCGCCCGGCGCGCTCGCGATGAACGTCCTCGACACGCTCGGGCTCGTGGCCTCCTCGTTCGGCCAGTGGCAGGGTGTGCCCGCCTCCGAGAGCGGCGCTTCGGTGGAACTGCGCGACGACGGCGCCTTCCGCTACCTGCGCCTGGAGTTCGCGGGCGATCGCCTCATCGGCGCCACGAGCCTGGGACTCACGGAGCATGTCGGCGTGATCCGCGGGCTGATCCAGGGACGCGTTGCGTTGGGCGAATGGAAGCAAAAGCTGCTCGCCGATCCGACGCGTCTCATGGAGGCCTACCTCGCCCGCGCGCAAGCCGCCTCCTGATCGCTCGATGCGCGTCACGCTCAAGCTCTACGCCACGCTCACCGACTACCTCCCCGCGGCCGCGCGCGCCGGCAACCTCGTGCAGCTCGATGTCGACGAGGGCGCGACCATCTCATCGATGCTCGCGCCGTACAACATCCCGCCCCGGCTGGTGCACCTGGTTCTCGTGAACGGCGTCTTTGTCCCGCCCGAGGAACGCGCTGCGCGCACGTTTCGTGAAGGCGAAGTGCTCGCAGTCTGGCCGCCTATCGCCGGCGGCTGAGGCCATGGGAACGGATACGGGGTCGTTCTTCGAAATGACTCTCACGCGCGCCGATTTCCTGCGGCTGTTGCCGGTTGCGGTTGGCCATGCCGGGTTCCGCGTCGAGGGCGACGACATCGTGTCCGACGGTGGTGCGCTCGCGTGGCGGATCCGGCTCGAAGATCGTCCTGCACGCAAATTCGGTCCTGTCGAACTGCCGGTTGTTGCTGTCACGCTCGATCTCACACGGACTTCGCCGGAAGCCGGGCGTGCATTCGTGGAGCGGTTCCTGCTCGGCTTCCAGCGCGCGGGCGGATGAGACGGCCCGGCCCCCCCCACGCGGGAATGCGACAATGTCACGCCATGAAGATCGAACGCGAAACCGCCGAAGGCAGGAACACGTTCACCGCCTATGGTCCGGGGTGGGTGGAGGTGGCCGGCCGGCGCCACACGGGCAGCCTCGTGGTTGCCGCGGACCGCGTGCTTGAAGGCTGGGCCGCTGGGGGAATCGACGCGTTGACCGAGGCCGAAACGGCCACGCTCGTTGACTGGAACCCCGAAATCCTGCTGCTCGGTTCCGGTATCGCCTTTCGATTTCCCGACCGGGCGGCGGTGGCGCCGCTCCATCGCGCCCGCATCGGCGTCGAGGTGATGGACACGCGTGCCGCGTGCCGCACCTACAACATCCTGCTGGGCGAAGGCCGGCGCGTGGTGGCCGCCCTGATCGTCGAGTAGCGGTGCCGGACTGCAGCGGTGCCTGGCACCGTCATTCGTCATCGTCGGGACGTGCGCACCGCCATCGCAAAGGCCATCCAGGAAACCACGCCAACGGCGACGAGCGAGAGCGCGACCGCCCGGTAGCCTCCTCCCACGGCGAGCACGCCCGCGGCCGCAAATGGTCCCGCGGCCCGGGCCAGGAGCACTGGCGTCGCCATGAGCCCTGAAAGGGCCCCATAGCCTTCGCGCCCGAAGATCTCGGCCGGGACCGTGCCGCGCACGATCGTCATCACGCCGTTGCTCGCCCCGTAGAGGATCGCGAAGGCCACCACGGCCCAGGTGCTTCCTCCGGCGAAGGCGAGGATGGCGATCGACACCGGGAAGATGGCAAGCGCGATCTCGCCCACCCGAGCGGGGCTCACGCGGCTCGCGAACGCGAATTCCGCGATGCGGCCGGCCACTTGCATGGGCCCCACCAGGGCCGCGAGGAGCGCCGCATTCGTCGGCGGGAAGCCCTGCTCCTGCAGCATGGCGAGGAGGTGCAGTCCCATGGCCGAGAAGGCCAGCATGTTGAGCGTGAAGGCGAATGCGAGCCAGCGGAAATGCCGGTTCCCGAGCAGCTTCGTGCGTCCGGCCGCATCGTCCGCCGCCCCTGCGGGCGCATCCGGGCGCTGCCCCTTCGCGGGAAGGTGGAGCGCGTGCAGCGGCACGCACACGAGGAGGTTGATCGCTGCGAGCACGAGCACGGCCTCGCGCCAGCCCAACGAGGAGGCGAGCCACTGCGTGAGCGGCCAGAAAACCGTGCTCGCGAATCCGCCCGCGAGCGTGAGCACCGTGATCGCCTTGCGCAGGTCGGCGCGGAAGACCAGGGCCAGGCTCGCGAAGGCCGGCTCGTAGAGCACCAGCCCCATGACGAAGCCCAGCACCGTCCAGACGGCGTAGAGCGCGGCAGCGCTCGTCACCTGGGAGAACGCCGCCAGGCCGATCGCCGCGCCCAGGGAGCCCGCGGTCATCGCCCAGCGTGCCCCCCGGCGATCGATGTGCCTGCCCACCGGGGCGGCGACGAGCCCCGAGACGAGCAGCGCGAGGGAATACGCCCCCACGGTCACCGGCGCCGAGGCGCCCAGCTCACGCTGGACGGACTCCATCACGACGGCGAAGGCGTAATAGACGCTGCCCCAGGAAACGATCTGGGTGACGCCCAGGGCGGCGACAAGGCGCCACCGCCCCGGCTGGATCTCGTCGGAATCAGGCAAGTCCGCGCAGTTCCCTCAGAAGGACCGAGAGCACCGCAAGGTCGAGTGGCCCGGCGCGCTTGAGCTCGTCCCTCATCGCGGCGAGCCGCGCGATGGGCTGCGCGTAGCGATCCTTCCACGCGGCGATCATCGCGGCCGGGTCCGGGGAGCCGGGCGAGAGCCTGGCCACGCACGTGGTGAGCAGCCGCTGCTGGCTCGCGAGGTCGTCGCGAAGCGCGTTCCTCGCAAGTGCCTGCCACGGCGTGTCCGTAGGCAGCGCCGTGATGCGCTCGGCGAACCAGTGCAGCTCCAGGTCGCCGGCCAGCGCGAAGTGAAGCTGCGCGATCGCCTCGAGCGGCCGTTCGGTCTCCCGGGCCACTTCCGTCGTGTCGAGCACCGAATAGAGCGCATCGAGCCCGGCCATGGAGCGCGCGAGTTCCAGCGGGACGCCCTGGCCGGACAATCGTGCGGCGGTCGCCTCGAAGGAGTCGCGATCGACCGCCGACAGGATGGCCGGAAGCCCGGCACGGAAAGCGGCCAGTCCCGGCTGGAATACCCCGAGGACCTGTGCGATCGGGAGCTGCTCGCGGCGGCGGCGAAGGAACCAGAGCGTGGCCCGCAAGACCAGCCTCCCGGCCTCGATGAGCATCTCCGACTGCACGGCGCAGGTCACGCGGTTGTCCAGCGCGTCGATGGCCGCCCACAGCGCCTCGAAGCCGAAGACGTCGCGCACGAGGATGAAGGCACGCGTCACCTCGTCCGGCGTTGCGCCCGTTTCCTCCTTCATGCGCTGCACGAATACCGACCCCGTGCGGTTGATCATCGAATTGGCGACCGCGGTCGCGATGATCTCCCGCTTGAGCGGATGGCGCGGCAGAACCGCGGCGTAGCCACTGCGGATCTGCGCCGGGAAATAATCGGTGAGCGCGCAGGCGACATAGTCGTCGTCGATGAGCGTGCCCTTCACGAGGTCGTCGTAGAGCACCATCTTCGAATAGGCCAGGAGCACCGCGCGTTCCGGCGTCGTGAGCCCCACGCGCTGCGCGCGGCGCTCGGCGATCTCGTCGTCCGAGGGAAGGAACTCGACGGCGCGGTTCAGGCGCCCCGCCTTCTCGAGGGCGCGGATGAGGGAAGCCTGCGCGTCCAGCAGCTTGTCGCCGCGCACGCCGGCGACCGAGAGCGACTGCGTCTGGAAGTAGTTGTCCGCCAGCACGAGGTGCCCGACCTCGTCGGTCATCTCGACCAGTAGCTTGTTCCGCTGCTTCTCGGTGAGCTCGCCGTCGGCGGTCACCAGTCCCAGCAGGATCTTGATATTGACCTCGTGGTCGGAGCAGTCCACGCCCCCCGAATTGTCGATGGCGTCGGTGCAGATGCGCCCGCCCTTGCCTTCCGGTCCTCCGGAGAGCGCGAACTCCACGCGGCCGAGCTGGGTGAAGCCGAGGTTGCCGCCCTCGCCCACCACCTTGCAGCGCAGCTCCGCGCCGTTCACGCGGATGGCATCGTTGGCGCGATCCCCCACGTCCGCGTGTGTCTGGTGGCCCGCCTTCACGTAGGTGCCGATGCCGCCGTTGTACAGCAGGTCCACGGGCGCCTTGAGGATGGCCTTCATGAGTTCGGCCGGCGTGAGGCTTTCCTCGGCGACGCCGAGCGCCTTGCGCACCTGCGGCGAAACGGCGATCGACTTGGCCGCGCGCGGATAGATGCCCCCGCCCTTCGAGATGAGCGCCTTGTCGTAGTCGTCCCACGACGAGCGCGGCAACGCAAACATGCGCTCGCGCTCGGCGAAGCTCTTCGCAGGATCCGGGTCCGGGTCGAGGAAGATGTGCCGGTGGTCGAAGGCCGCAAGCAGCCGGATGTGCCGCGAGAGCAGCATCCCGTTGCCGAACACGTCGCCGGACATGTCCCCCACGCCCGCCACAGTGAAGTCCTGCGACTGGGTGTCGAGCCCCATCTCGCGGAAGTGGCGCTTCACGCTTTCCCACGCGCCTTTCGCCGTGATGCCCATCTTCTTGTGGTCGTAGCCGGCGCTTCCCCCCGAGGCGAAGGCATCGGCCAGCCAATGGCCGTATTCGGCGCTCACCGCGTTGGCGTAGTCGGAGAAAGCCGCAGTCCCCTTGTCCGCCGCGACGACGAGGTAGGGGTCATCCGGGTCGTGGCGAACGACGTCCTTCGGGGGAATCACCTTCCCGCCCTTCAGGTTGTCCGTCACATCGAGCAGGCCACGCAGGAAATCCTGGTAGCAGGCCACGCCTTCCTTGAGGTACGCCTCGCGCTCGCTCGCAGGCGGCGCCGCCTTGAGCACGAAACCGCCCTTCGAACCCACCGGGACGATCACCGCGTTCTTCACCATCTGCGCCTTCATGAGGCCGAGGACCTCGGTGCGGAAGTCCTCGGGGCGGTCGGACCAGCGAAGGCCGCCGCGCGCCACCTTGCCGCCGCGCAGGTGGATCGCCTCGAATCGGGGCGAGTACACGAACACCTCGAAAAGCGGCCGCGGCTCGGGCAGGTCGGGCACCTTCGCCGACTCGAACTTGAGCGCGAGGTAGGGCTTGCGCCGCCCATTCCCGCCGCGCACCCAGTGGTTGGTGCGGATCGTGGCGCGGATCGCGTACAGGCAGCGACGAAGGATGCGGTCCTCGTCGAGATTCGCCACGTCGTTCAGGGCGGTCTTCACCTCGTCGTGCAGCGTCTGCTGCCTCGAGTCGCGGTCGGCTCCCGCCGCCGGGTCGAAGCGCGCATGGAAGAGCGCGACCAGCTTCGCGACGATGGTCGGATGCGCCGCCAGCGTCTGCGCGATGTAGGCCTGGCTGAAGGTGAAGCCGGCCTGCTTCAGGTACTTGGCGTAGGCGCGCAGCACCACCACGTCGTCGGACGCGAGCGCGGCCGTCGGCGTGAGGCGGTTGAACGCGTCGTTCTCGATCTCGCCTCGCGCCACGCGCAGCAGGGCCTCCTCCGTCACGGCCTTGATGGCCTCGACGTTCTCGAGATCCCGTGCGCTGCGCAGGCCGAAGTCGTGCAGGAAGACCGCAGGCGCATCCTTGCGCTGGACTTCCCAGCCGTCCTCGTCCAGAACCTCCAGCCCCATGTTCTCGAGGATGGGCAGGCTCGCCGACAGGGTGAGCTTCTCGCCCACGCGGTACACGCGAAGGCGCAGCGTACGGGCATCGGCCTCCACCGGCCGGTACAGGCTCACCGCGAACGGGTTGCCGGGCCCGAGCGTCTCGATCACCGCGATGTCGCGCACGGCCGTCCGGGCGGAGAGCGTGTCGCGGTAGGCCACGGGGAACGCGGCCGAGTACCCACCGTACAGCAGCAGCGCGCGTTCCTCGCCATGTGCTTCTGTGAGGGCGAGCTTCAGATCGTCTTCCCAGCGGCGCGTGGCCTGGATGATCTCCGCCTCGATGGCGTGCACGTCCACGCGCGGCTCGTCGAGCGGGCGCGTGCGCACCAGCATGTGGATGCGAGCGAGAACCGCATCGGTGAGCTGCACGGTGTACTCCGCGCTCGTCCCCGCGAGCCGGCGCCGCAGGATTTCCTCGATCTTCCTGCGCACATCGGTATTGAAGTTCTCCCGCGGCACGTAGATGAGGCAGGAAAAGAAGCGTCCGTAGAGGTCCCGGCGCAGGAAAAGGCGCGTGCGCCGGCGGTCGCCCAGGCGAAGCACGGCCAATGCGATCTCGAGCAGCGACGCCTCGTCCACCTGGAAGAGCTCGTCGCGTGGGTAGGCATGCAGAAGCGAAACCAGGTTCTTGTACCCGTGGCTCGCTGCGGGGAACCCGGCGCGCTCGAGGATCCGTGCCACCTTCCTACGCAGCAGCGGAATGTCGCCGGGATCGGCGTGATAGGCCGCGGAAGTATAGAGGCCGACGAAACGGCGCTCGCCGGTGACGCGGCCGGAGGCATCGAATTTCTTCACGCCGACGTAGTCGAGGTAGCCGGGGCGGTGCACCGTCGCGCGCGAATTGGCTTTTGTGAGCACGAGGAGCCGCGGCTCGCGCGCGAGCGCCTTGATCGCGGCCGGCAGGTCCCGGAAGCTTTGCGACACGCCCCCCAGCCGGGGCTCGCGCAGCACGCCCAGGCCCGAGCCCGCGACGATTCTCAGCTGGTCCTCGCCGCCGGAAGCGGCCAGTTCGTACTCGCGAAAACCGATGAAGGTGAAGTTCTCCTCGAGAGCCCAGGAAAGAAAAGCGCGCGTCTCCTCGACATCGGCCGCGTCCTGTTCCCTGGGGGGTCTTGCGAACTCCCCGACGATCGCCTGCATCGCCTCGCGCATCGGCCTCCAGTCCTCGACGGCGCAGCGCACATCGGCGAGCACGGCAAGCAGTCCCTCGCCGATCTCCTTGAGCCGGGCCGGGTCGCTTTCGCGGTCCACCTCCACGTGGATGAACGATTCGCGCGCGCCTTCGCGGCCGGCCGGCGCTAACGAGATGAGGTTGCGTTCGGGATCGCGCACCGTCTGCGCGAGCGGATGCACGAGCAGGTGCAGCGTGCGGCCCTGGCGATTGAGCTCCATCGTCACCGAGTCGACGAGGAAGGGCATGTCGTCGTTCACGATCTCGATCACGGTGTGCGGGCTCGCCCAGCCGTGTTCCTGCGCCTTCGGGTTGTACACTCGCAGCTTGGGCGTGCCGGAGGCGAACTGGCGCGCGAAGGCGAGGTGGGTCATCGCCGCGCCGTAGAGATCCTCGGGCGCGCGCGCCTCCAGGTCTTCGGCATCGACCTGGCCGTAGTAGAGCGAGACGAATTCGCGGGCTTCCTTTGCCTGCGCGCCGGAGAGGCGCTGGCCGGCGAGGCGAGTGACGGGTTCGAGGATGGACTGTTTGGGATCCGTGGAAGGAGAAGGCATGACGACCTCGTTATTATTCGTGGCGGGCGGTGACTCGGGATTCACCCCTCGTGGGGACGCTCCCGCAGACGTCCGGAGCCTGCATTTTCCTCCAAGATGCGCTCTATTTACGATGACCTCATGAAAACCCTCCTTTCAACGCCCCGGCGCGTCGGCATCCTCGGCGGCATGGGCCCGGCGGCCGCGATCGACCTGCAGGCGAAAATCCTCGCCGCAACACCCGCTGCGACGGACCGTGACCACCTGCCGATCGTGGTGTGGAACGTGCCGCAGGTTCCCGACCGCGTCGCCGCCGTGCAGGGCCTGGGCGCATCCCCCCTGCCGGAAATGGTCGCCGGGGCGAAGGGGCTGGAGGCGGCCGGATGCGAAGCCTTCGTCGTCGCCTGCAATACGGCGCACCACTGGGCGGACGAGCTGGCCTCCTCGGTTCGCATGCCGCTGCTGCACATTGCGGACTCCGCGATTGATGCCATGGCTCGCCGGGCGGTCGCGCCGATGCGCGTGGGACTGCTTGCCACTCGCGGCACGCTGGCTGCCGCTTTCTACGGCAAGCGTCTCGCGCACCGCGGTTTCCCGTGGTTCGCCCCGACGGACAAGGAGCAGGCGCAGTTCGTCGATGAGGCCATCGCCCGGGTCAAGGCGGGCGATGTCGCCGGCGCCCGCGCTCCCTTCGAGGCGGCCGCCCGGGCTCTCGCCGTGCGGGGGGCGGACCTCGTCCTGCTGGCTTGCACGGAACTGCCGCTGGCGGCGCAGGGCGCCGATTGCCCCGTCCCGATCCTCGACGCGAGCCAGGCGCTGGCGCAGGCCGTCGTGGACTTCTCCCTGCGCCGTTGAAGGGCGCGACGCGCGCCATCCCGGTGCACCAGGGCGGCTGTCGCACCCCTGCCTGCCCGCGCAGGGCGGGCATGCCGCCTGCATGGGGTTTGCCATCGATCGAGCCCCGGAAGTATCCTTCGCCCTTTGCCGCACGCACGCCCCGCAGCCCCGCGCACCGATCCAACCCAGGAGGAAACACCATGTTCGCCAAGTCGCTCGCCGCCGTCGCGGCCATCGCCGTCCTTGCCGCCGTCCCCGCGACAGCGCAGGAACTGACCGGCACCCTCAAGAAGATCAAGGAATCCGGCACGATCACCATCGGTCACCGCGAGACCTCGATCCCCTTCTCCTACCTCAACGAAAAGCAGCAGCCCATCGGCTACTCGATGGACATCTGCGCGGCGATCGTCGAGGAAGTGAAGAAGGAGCTCTCGCTCACGCAGCTCACCGTCAAGTACAACCCGGTGACGCCGCAGACGCGCATCCCGCTCATCTCGAATGGCACGGTCGACATCGAGTGCGGCTCGACCACCAACACGCTCACGCGCCAGAAGCAGGTCGGTTTCTCGCCGATCACCTTCATCACCGGCACGAAGCTGCTCGTGAAGAAGTCCGCGAAGATCAAGTCGTACAAGGACCTGAAGAACAAGACGGTCGTGGTGACCCAGGGCACGACCAACGAGCGCATCATCAAGGCGCTCTCCGACAAGGACAACCTCAACATCAAGTTCCTGAACGCCAAGGACCACGGGGAATCCTTCCTCACCGTCGAGTCCGGGCGCGCCGTGGCCTTCTCCATGGACGACATCCTTCTCTACGGCCTCATCGCCAAGGCAAAGACGCCAAAGGACTACGAGGTCGTTGGCGACTACCTCTCCTACGACCCGTACGGGATGATGTACCGCAAGGGCGACGAGGACTTCGGCCAGGTGATCCGCCGCGCCATCGCCAAGCTCATGCAGACCGGCGACATCAACAAGATCTACAGCAAGTGGTTCCTCGATAAGCTGCCTTCCGGCGAGATGATGGGCGTGCCGATGAGCCCGCTCCTCAAGGCCGCCATCACGCTGCAGGCGCTGCCGGAATAGCGAAGCCGGGCGAAGGGGGCGGGCGACCGCCCCCTTTTTCATTTTTCACGGGCGGTCGCGATGGACTGGAAAGTACTCCTCGAGCAGGCACCCAGCGGCGGCATGACGTACCTGGGGTGGCTGTGGTCGGGCCTCTTCTGGACGCTCGCGGTCTCGTCCTGCGCGTGGATCGTCGCCTCCGTGGTCGGATGCGTGGTCGGCGTGGCGCGCACCACGCCGCTGGCCTGGGCGCGATTCCTGGGCACGTGCTACGTCGAGCTCTTCCGCAACATCCCGCTCCTGGTGCAGATGTTCCTCTGGTACTTCGTGATGCCGGAGGTGCTTCCCGTGGCCTGGGGCGACTGGCTCAAGCAGGACATGCCCAACCTCCTCACCCTGCCCTTCGCGGCGCAGTTCAGCCTGTGGGAGTTCACGGCCGCGACGCTCTGCCTGGGCCTTTACACCGCCTCGCGCGTGGCCGAGCAGGTTCGCTCCGGCATCCAGTCGCTGCCGGGCGGACAGACTGCCGCGGGGCTCGCCATGGGGCTCACGCTCCCGCAGGTGTACCGGTTCGTGACGCTCCCGATGGCCTTCCGCATCATCATCCCGCCGATGACCTCGGAGTTCCTCACGATCTTCAAGAATTCGTCTACGGCGCTGACCATCGGCGTGCTCGAACTCACCGCGCAGAGCCGTCAGATCTCGGAATACACGTTCAAGACGTTCGAGGCGTTCACCGCTGCAACCCTCATCTACATCGTCATCACCCTCACGGTGATCTTCGCGATGCGCGCGATCGAGAAGCGCGTGGCCGTGCCCGGCTACATCGCGCAGGGGGGCGGGCACTGATGGGCGAGTTCGACTGGGGCGTCATCTGGACGTACCGCGAGTCCCTCCGGGACGGCATGTTAACCTCCCTCAAGCTCTTTGCCATCGCGCTCGCCGGCGGCATCTTCTTCGGCACGCTGCTCGCCATGGCGAGGCTGTCGAAATGGAAGGCGCTCTCGGTCCCGGCAGCCGGATTCGTGAACCTGATCCGCGCCATTCCCTTCATCATGGCGATCTTCTGGTTCTACTTCCTCACCCCCATGATCGTGGCGAAGTTCACCGGCCATCAGGGCGAGGCGGTCGGGCCCTTCACCTCGGCCATCGTCGCCTTCATCATGGTGGAAAGCGCGTACTACTCGGAGATCGTCCGCGCCGGCATCCAGTCGATCCCGCGCGGGCAGCCGTCCGCGGCCTATGCGCTCGGCATGAACTACTGGCAGTCGATGGGGCACATCGTGCTGCCCCAGGCGTTTCGCAACATGCTGCCGGTGATGCTCACGCAGGCGGTGATCCTCTTTCAGGACACCTCCCTCGTCTATGTCGTGGCCCTCAAGGATTTCCTCGGCGCGGCCTCGAAGGCCGGGCAGCTCACCGGGCGCATCGTCGAGCTCTACATCTTCGTCGCCGTCGTCTTCTTCATCATCTGCTTCGCCGCCTCCTGGGCGGTCAAGCGGCTCCAGGTGCGCCTGGCCGTCTCCCGATAGGAATCCCATGAGCGCTTCCGAATCCCCGCGGCCCATGATCGACCTGCGCAACGTGAGCAAGTGGTACGGCCCCTTCCAGGTGCTCAAGGACTGCACGACGAAGGTGGAAAAGGGCGAGGTCGTCGTGGTCTGCGGCCCGTCGGGATCGGGGAAGTCCACGCTCATCAAGGCGGTGAACGGCCTGGAGCCTTTCCAGAAGGGCGAGATCGTCGTTAACGGCATCTCGGTCGGCGACCCGAAGACCGACCTCCCGAAGCTGCGCGCCAAGATCGGCATGGTGTTCCAGAACTTCGAGCTGTTCCCCCACATGAGCATCACGGACAACCTCGCCATCGGCCAGCGGAAGGTCCTCGGGCGCACGCGGGACCAGGCCGTGGAAAAGGGCATGAAGCTGCTCGACCGCGTCGGTCTCCTGTCGCAGAAGGACAAGTTCCCCGGTCAGCTTTCCGGCGGCCAGCAGCAGCGCGTGGCCATTGCCCGGGCCCTGTCCATGGATCCCATCGCCATGCTCTTCGACGAGCCCACATCGGCGCTCGACCCGGAAATGATCAACGAGGTGCTGGATGTCATGGTGCAGCTCGCCCGGGAAGGGATGACGATGATGGTGGTCACCCACGAGATGGGCTTCGCGAAGAAGGTTGCGCACCGAGTCGTGTTCATGGACCACGGTCAGATCGTCGAGGACTGCACCAAGGACGAGTTTTTCGGCACGGCCCGGTCGGAACGGACCCAGGCCTTCCTGTCCAAGATCCTGCATCACTGAAACCCGGGGCGGACTCCGGCCCGCTTCTTGCTGCAATCAGGATCACGTTACCCTCGGAAATCGTTGACGAAATGGCACTTTCAGCCGAAACTTGCCCCTCATGAATCGAATCACCGCCATCGGCCTGGTTTCGCTCGTCGCCTACGGGGTGCTGCTCGCCACCAAGTGGGAAGGGGCGCCCGCCCCTGTCTCCAGCCATTCCGAGGCCATTTCGGCGACCCTGCAGCCGGCCGGACAGGCGTTGCGGGGCGACGTTCACGTCCAGGCAGGCTTCGCCCGGCGTTCTTCCGGGGCAGCGAAAATCGTCTCCCCTGTCGCCGTCCAGCGACTTTCCGCTGTCGCGACGCAGTTCCGCCAGACCCGCGACCTGAAGGCTTTCTCCGACGCCCTGCTCGCCCGCAAGGACAGCCTGGACCGCGAAGAGCGCTTCTACCTTGCCAAGGCTCTCGAGACGTGCGGATTCGCGACGTCCATTAATGACGACCTGGCCACCGCGAGCGACAAGCGCAGGCGCCAGTTCCTCGCGAGCATCCCGGCGTCGGATCCGGAAGCCGCCAAGCGCATCGCCGCGTATGACGCGTCCGACGACACGCAGCGTTGCCTGGGCTTCCAGGGCATGCGCATCGCGCAAAAGGATATCGACGACCTGTATCGCCAGGCGAGCGAAAGCGGAGACCCGCGCGCGCAGGCCCGCATGCTGGTCGCCGAACTCAATCGCAATCTGGCCACGCCCAAGATCACTGGCGAAGCGTCCCGCACGGTGGTAGCCGACGACGTGAGCCGCATCATCAGCCTGCTCGAGACTCGCGATGCCGAGGCGATGGTGATGGTGGCGCAATTCCTCGCCCAGCACCGCCTGATCGGCGAGTTGCGCATCGGCCCGACCGGAGAGGTTCCCGAGCCGGCATCCCTCGTCGGCGCGTTCTCGCTCGTCGCGTGCGATTTCCAGCCTACCTGCCCCGCGTTCGACCGCGAAGCGCAGCAGGCCTGTGCCTATGCGGGCTATTGCAGTGCGGGCACCTACGAAGAGCTGTTCGCCAACTTCCTCGCCTCGCCCTGGTCGTACAGCCAGGCCATGCGCTACCGCGGCGTCATCCATTCCGCGATCGAAACGCGCGACTGGGGCCTGCTCGGCCTGCAGAAGCTGAACGGCGCAAAGTCCCGAGCAGGTTCCTGAGCCCGTTCCTCCCGTGGCACCCTGGTATCGCCACGACCCCGCCGAGGGCGCCGTCGTCCTTTCCATCCATGCGCAGCCGCAGGCCCGGCGCACCGAGGTCGTCGGCCTTCATGGCGAGTCGCTCAAGGTCCGCGTGGCCGCACCGGCGCTGGACAATCGCGCCAACGAGGCGCTCATCGCATTCATCGCCGAGCGCTTCGGCGTCGCGCGCCGGGACGTGACCCTGCTGTCGGGCGAAAAATCGCGGGAGAAGCGGTTGAGCGTCCGCTCCGCCGGCGTCGATCCCGAGAAGGCACTCGCCCCGGCCGCAGCGCGCTAGGCGATCAACCGGCGAGCACCCTCATGTGGCGCACGACGCTGCGCGCGAGAGCGCGCGTGTTGTAGCCGCCTTCCAGCGTGGAGACGATCCGTCCCCGGGCGTGGCGCTCGGCCACATCGGCGATCACGCGGGTGATCCACTCGTAATCGCCGTCCTCGAGCTCCAGGTGGGCCAGGGGATCCTCCCGGTGGGCATCGAACCCGGCCGACACCATCACCAGCTGCGGCTCGAAGCGCTCGAGGGCGGGCAGCCAGTGCCGCTCCACCGCCTCACGGAAGTCGGCGCTGCCGGTCATGGCCGGCAAGGGTACGTTCACCAGATTCTCCCCTCGCGAATCGGCCCCGCAGAACGGGTAGTACGGATGCTGGAACGTGGAACAGAACATCACGCGCGGATCGCCCTTGAATGCGGCCTCGGTTCCATTGCCGTGGTGCACGTCGAAATCGAGGATCGCCACGCGCTCCAGACCGTGGTGAACCAGCGCGCGGGCGACCCCCACCGCGACATTGTTGAAGATGCAGAACCCCATCGCACGTCCCGGCGTGGCGTGGTGGCCCGGCGGCCGCACGGCACAGAAGGCGCGCAGGTGCTCGCCGCCGAGCACGAGATCCGTGGCGCGCGCGACTGCACCCGCAGCCCGCAGCGCGGCGGAGAGCGACATGCGGTTCATCGAGGTGTCCGGATCGAGGAACGCATAGTCATCCTCCGGCGCCGCGCCGCGAACCATCTCGATGTACTCCTCGCCGTGCACGCGCGCCAGCTCGGCCTGTGTCGCCTCCGGCGCCTCGATCTCGACAAGCTGCCCGCCGAAGCCCGAGATGTCCAGCGCATCCAGGACCGCTTTCAGGCGCTCGGGGGACTCCGGATGATGCGCTCCCATCTCATGCAGGATGCAGTGCGAATGGGTGACGAGTGCGACGGACACTGCGATGCCCCTGGCTGGTGGGTGGACTTCCGGTGATCGGATCGCGATCGCCTGCCCTGCGGCCGCACCGGCGGATCCCGGTGCCCATGCTATCCTGAAACGGCCCATCCTTCCGTTCCGAGTAGCCGCAAATCGGTACCCGATTCCGGCCCCGACCCGATGCTCCTAGACGCCCGCGCCCGCATTGCCCCGAACCCCGTCGAGGACGTGGTTTCCCGCGCCTCGCGCGTGATCCTCGGCAAGGAGCGCCAGATCCGCCTGGCGATGGCGTGCATCCTGGCGCGCGGCCATCTGCTGATCGAAGACGTGCCCGGGGTCGGCAAGACGACCCTCTCGCAGGCCCTGGCGCGGCTCCTGGGCCTCGACTACAAGCGCATCCAGTTCACGTCCGATCTGCTGCCCGCCGACGTGATCGGCGTCTCGATCTTCGACCGCGAGAGTTCCACGTTCCGGTTCCATCCCGGCCCCATTTTTTCCCAGATCATCCTGGCCGACGAGATCAACCGCGCGAGCCCCAAGGCACAGAGCGCGCTCCTGGAGGCGATGGAGGAGCACCAGGTCACCGCCGAGGGCGAGACGCGGCCCCTGCCGGAACCCTTCTTCGTCATCGCGACCCAGAACCCGCTGCACCAGGTGGGCACCTTTCCGCTTCCCGAATCGCAGCTCGACCGCTTCCTCATGCGCCTTCGCCTGGGATACCCCGACGCCAAGGCCGAGCGCGAGCTCCTGAAGGGCGAGGAACGCCGCGACCTCATTTCGCATCTGGAACCGGCGATGACGGCGCCGCAGTTGCGCGAGCTGCAGCTTGCGGTGACCGCGACCCAGGTCTCGGAAGCCCTCCTGGACTACGTGCAGGCGCTCGTGGCGCACACCCGCGTGTCCCCCAAGTACTCGCAGGGTCTCTCCCCGCGCGCGGGCCTCGCGGTGCTTCACGCGGCGCAGGCCTGGGCCATGATGCAGGGGCGCAGGCAGGTGCTTCCCGAGGACGTGCAGGCCGTGCTTCCCGCCGTGGTGGGGCATCGCCTGCATGGAACGGGCGAATCGCAGAAGGGCGGTTTCGACGCCGCCGCGGACCTGCTCACCGCCGTCGCCATCCCGTGACCGCCCAGGGGCGATGCTCGCCAACCTGAGGCAGCGGGTTTCCGACTGGATCTTCCGGGCGCGGGTCCCCGAGGCGCCGCCGGTCACGCTCGTCCAGCGCCGCATCTTCATCCTTCCCACCAAGCAGGGCTATCTCTTCGCCGGGGTCCTGCTCGTGCTGCTGCTCGCGTCCATCAACTACGCACTCTCGCTCGGGTTCCTCCTCACGTTCCTCCTGGCCGCGATGGGTAGCGTGGCGATGCTGCACACCTGGCGCAACCTCTCCCAGCTCAAGCTGCGGCCGGGGCGCTGCGACGCGGTCTTCGCGGGCGATACGGCTTATTTCCGGGTCGTGCTCGAGTCGCCCTCACGGGATCGCTTCGCCGTGGCGATCCGGCGCCGCGGCGAAAGTCCCGTCTTCGCGGACGTGCGCGCCTCCGAGCCCCGGATCGCAAGCCTCGCCGTGCCTGCGCGCCGGCGCGGCCGCCTTGCCTGCGGGCGCCTGGAGATCTTCACGCGCTATCCCGTGGGCCTCTTCCACGCGTGGTCGTATTTCGATTTCGGCCTTTCGGTCATCGTGTATCCCCGCCCCGACCCGATGGCCGGCCTGCCGCCGCAGCAGTCGCTCGCGGGCGACGACGAGGGAGTCCCCATCGCCGGCGACGAGGACTTCGCCCAATTGCGCGGCTACAACCCCGGCGACCCGCCGCGACAGATCGCATGGAAGGCACTCGCACGCGGCGGCGACCTTCTCACGAAGGAGTTCCATGCCACGGCCTCGGCCGAGCTCTGGCTCGACTGGATCGACGCGCGCGCTGCCGATCCGGAAGCCCGGCTCTCCGTCCTCGCGCACTGGGTGATCGAGACCGAGCGGCTCGGGCAGAGCTACGGCCTGCGCCTGCCGGGCGTGTCGATCCCGCCCGGGCGGGGCGATGTGCACCGTGCGCGCTGCCTCGTGGCGCTGGCGCTGCACGGCGAAGGATCGGCATCGTGAGCGGCGCGCTGCCCAACGCCGCCCTCGACGTGAGGAACGTCATGTGGCTCCTCGCGTCGATGGCGTTCGTCGTGGCGCCGCATGCGCTGAGGCTCCCGGAATGGGTGGGCGTCTTCTTCGCCCTGGTGATCGCCTGGCGGGGGTGGATCTCTTGGCGGGCGGCCCGCACTCCCCCACGCTGGCTCGTGCTGGTGCTT
Source organism: Betaproteobacteria bacterium (assembly GCA_016720855.1). Taxonomy (NCBI): domain Bacteria; kingdom Pseudomonadati; phylum Pseudomonadota; class Betaproteobacteria; species Betaproteobacteria bacterium. The sequence goes on from JADKJU010000001.1 coordinate 832,433, forward strand.
ACCGCCGCCGCGGTGATGGCCACCTTCGTCGCCTACGGGCGGATCATGGGCCGCGACGCGGGAACCACGCTCCTCGTCCTGATGGCGGGAATGAAGCTGCTCGAGATGAAGACCTCGCGCGAGGTGGTGCTGGCCATCCATCTCGGGTTCGTCCTCGTGATGACGAACTTTCTCTTCTCGCAGACCATCCCGCTGGGCCTTTACATGCTCGCCTGCGTCTGGCTCTTCGTGGCCACCCTCGTGGGCTACCACCGCGGCGTCGGGCGAACGCCCACCGTGCGCGAGCGCCTGGTGCCCGCCGGCATGCTCCTGCTGCAGGCGGTTCCGCTGATGCTCGTCTTTTTCATCCTCTTCCCGCGCGTGCAGGGGCCGCTCTGGGCGCTGCCGCAGGACGCTCGAGCGGGCGTCTCGGGGCTGTCGGACTCGATGACGCCTGGCAACATCTCGAAGCTCATCCAGTCGGAGGCGACCGCGTTTCGCGTCGAGTTCGAGGGCGATATCCCGCCCTACAGCACGCTCTACTGGCGCGGGCCGGTGCTGTGGATCTTCGACGGGCGGACGTGGAAGGTCCCCGAGTTCAACATCACCGGCAGCCAGGACTACTCCCGCGCCGAGCGGCCGGTGCGCTATGCGGTGACGGTGGAGCCCCACGGAAAGCACTGGCTCTTCTCGCTGGACATCCCCGGGACGCTGCCGCCCGGCTCGGGCATCCGTCAAGACCTGCAGATCCGATCCGTGCGGCCGGTGGATACGCGCATGCGCTACGAGATGACGTCCTACCTCGACTACCGCTACGGCGAGCACCTTCCGCAGTCTTTCAGGGCGCTCGCCCTCTCCTTCGACGAACGCCGCAACCCGCGCACGGTGGCGCTCGGCCGGCAGTGGGCGCGGGAGGCGGCTTCGCCTGCGGACGTCGTGAACCGCGCGATGCAGCTCTTCAACTCGCAGTTCACTTACACGCTCGAGCCGCCGCTGCTCGAATCCGCACACCCGTACGACGAGTTCCTCTTCGAGGCCAAGCGCGGCTTCTGCGAGCACTACGCGGGCAGCTTCGCGCTGCTCATGCGCGCCGCGGGCATTCCGGCCCGCATCGTGACGGGGTACCAGGGCGGCGAGGTGAACCCCCTCAACCGGGAACTCCTGGTGCGCCAGGCCGACGCGCATGCCTGGGTCGAGGTCTGGCTCGATGGCCGGGGGTGGCTGCGCATCGATCCCACGTCGGTCGTGGCGCCCGACCGTATCGACGGCGGCATCAACGCGGCGCTGGGGCCCATCGGCGTCATTCCGTCGCTCATCGCGGCCGATCGCCTGCGTATCCTGGCCAACCTCATGTTCGCGTGGGATGCGATGAACAGCCAGTGGAACCAGTGGGTGCTCGGCTACAACGTCGAGCGCCAGCGTCAGCTCCTGGCCCAACTCGGGCTGGAAATCGCGAGTTGGCAGAACCTCGCTCTCTGGCTTATCGCCGCCGCGCTGGCGGTGGGTGGCCTCGTCGGACTCGGGCTCGTGCTGCGCGACCTGCCCGTCCGCCGGGACCCCGCCGTCGTCGCCTGGGAACGTTTCTGCGCCAAGCTCGCTGCGAAGGGCCTCGTGCGCGCCGCCTGGGAGGGCCCCTTCGACTACCTCGCGCGCATCGAGACTGCGCGACCCGACATGGCCATCGAGGCACGCCACATCACCGAGCGCTACGTCGAGGCGCGCTACGGCCCCGGCATCACCAGGCGCGAAAGCCGCGAACTGCTGGCCCGAGTGCGCCGCTTCCGGCCGGCATGAGCGGCCCGCTTTCGATCGATCAAGGGATCCGTGCCTGGCGGTCCCGCGTCGATCTCACTCGGTATTCACGTGACATGTGGTCCGGTATCGACCTCACTAGGCATTCACCGGTCCCGTGGTCCGGTGTCGATCTCACTCGGCAAGAGGAAAACAAATTGGCTGGGGGTCTTTTTTGTTTTTTTTGGCCAGGTCAAATTGCTACCGACATCGCAGTCCGAAATCTCATCGACATAGGCCATGGAGGCGACGTCAATGGCACCCTCATCTGGCCAAAAAAAAGAAAAAAACCCCCAACCAATTTGTTTTCCTCGGTGGCAATTTGGAGGTCGGACCTCAAGGAAGCGCAATGGCAACCTGGACGTCTGACCTCAAGGAAGCGCAGTGGCAACTTGGGGGTCGGACCTCCAGGAAGCTCAGCGGCAGCCTGGACGTCTGGCCTGCAGGGATCGATGGCGATCCCATCAGGCAGCCATCGGCTTACTGGGCCGGCAGCACTCTCGCGGGATCGACGGGCTTGCCCTGGCGACGCACCTCGAAGTGCAGCTTCACCTGGTCGGCGTCGGTGGAGCCCATCTCGGCGATTCTCTGCCCGCGCTTCACTTCCTCCTGCTCCTTCACGACGATGTTGTCGTTGTGGGCGTAGGCGGAGAGCCACGTGTCGTTGTGCTTGATGATGACGAGCTTGCCGTAGCCGCGCAGACCCTGCCCCGCGTACACCACGCGACCGCCGGCGGCGGCGATGACCGGGGCGCCCTTCTTCCCGGCGATGTCGATGCCCTTGCTCGCTTCGGTAAACGCGGAAAGCACCTTGCCCTTCACGGGCCAGATCCAGTCCACCGCCTCGCCCTGCGTGCCGGCGGACGGCCGTTCCGGCTCCGGCGCCGCAGCGGCTGGCGCGGGTGCGGTGGCTGCGGGAACGGGGACGGATTCGGGCACGGAATCGCCGGCGGAGAGCTGCGTGAGCGTCTTGTCGGAATAGGGCAGGCGCTGGGCCCGCGGCTCGACTTTCACCTTTTCCGTGTTGGCGAGCGGGCGCGCCTCGATGACCGGCGCGGTGCTCGAGAGCGGCGTAGCCACGCTTGCCGCAGGCGGCGCCGCGGCGCCCTTCGGCGCGGCGAGGAAGAGCACCTGCCCCACGCTGATCAGGTTCGGGTTGGCGATGCCGTTCCATGCCGCGAGTTCGCGGTAATCGAGGCCGTACTGCAGCGCGATGGCGACTAGCGTCTCGCCGCGCTTGACCACGTGCGTAGGCAAGGGCTTCGCGGCCGGCTTCGGGGGCGCGGGCCTGGGCGGCTCGGCCCTCGGCGGCGGCGCTGGCGTCCGCTCGACGACTGGCGCCGGCTGCCGGGTGGCGCAACCGGCGGCGAGCGCAAGGACGCCCAGCAGGACGACGGAGCGATTGATCAGGGTGCGAATGGGCATGGGATCCTCAGGAGATTCCCGGCAACAGGGGGACGAACCGCACCGCTTCGCGCTTCTCGTCGGTGAAGCCCGCGGGCGTGCGCTCGATCACGTGCAACCACTGGTCGTCCGTGCCCACGGGGATCACGAGGCGGCCCCCGACCGCGAGCTGTTCCTTGAGCGCCTCCGGCACGTGGCTCGCCGTGGCCGCGCAGAGAATCCCCTCATAGGGCCCGCCTTCGGGGTAGCCCCTGTGGCCATCGGCGTGCTTGAAGCGCACGTTGTAGAAGCGAAGGTCGCGCAGGTTGCGACGCGCCTTGTCCATGAGGGGTGCGATGCGCTCGAGCGAATAGACCTCCTTCACGAGCCTGGCGAGGATGGCCGTCTGGTAGCCGCACCCCGTGCCGATTTCGAGCGCCTTCGTGACGGGCCCCTTCTCGAGCAGGAGCTGCGTCATGAGCGCCACGATCGTGGGGCTCGAAATCGTCTGCCCGTGCCCGATGGGCAGCGGCGTGTCCTCGTAGGCGCGGGAAGCGATGCCGGGCTCCACGAAGAGATGGCGCGGGATCTCCAGCATGGCGGCGAGCACGCGCTCGTCCTTGATGCCGGCCTTGCGAAGCGCCTCCACCATCCGGCCGCGCGTGCGGTCGGAGGTCATGCCGATTCCCGTGGGCGTGCTCACGATGTCGTTCCCGCCTGCGAGCCCGGGGAGATCATTCGCCGAGCCAGCGGCCGATCGCGTCCATCTGGCCCGCGTGGGTGAGGTCGACCTGCAGCGGCGTGATCGAGACGGCGCCCCGCTCGAGGGCATGGAAGTCGGTGCCAGGCCCCGCTTCGCGCGCGGCGCCGGCCGGACCGACCCAGTACACGGTGTCGCCACGCGGATTCACGCTCTTCACCACCGGCTGCGCCTTGTGGCGCCTCCCGAGCCGCGTCACCTCCATGCCAGCGAGCTCGTCGAAAGGCAGGTCCGGCACGTTCACGTTGAGGAGGATGGGCTGCGCGGGTGGGGCCCGTCGGATGCGATCGACCAATTCCCGCGCCACGCGGGCCGCCGTGTCGTAGTGCTTGTAGACCTTTCCGACGAGAGACACCGCGATCGCGGGCACGCCGAGCAGATAGCCCTCGGTTGCCGCCGCGACCGTGCCGGAGTAGAGCGTGTCGTCGCCCATGTTGGAGCCGGAATTGATCCCGGAGACCACGATGTCCGGCTCGATGTCGAGCAGCCCCGTCACTGCCATGTGCACGCAGTCGGTGGGCGTGCCGTTCACGTAGAAGAAGCCGTTGCTCACGCGGTGCAGCGAGAGCGGGCGGTCGAGCGTGAGGGAATTGGAGGCGCCGCTGCGGTCGCGCTCGGGGGCGACGACGGTGATGTCGCCGAGCGGTTTCAGTGCCTCGGCGAGCGCCGCCAGACCGGGTGCGAAATAGCCGTCGTCGTTCGAGAGGAGAATGCGCATCGCGGGGGCTTTCGCCCGGGGAAATTTGCTGCGCGATTATACCCGAAGGCTCCCGGCCGCCCCGCGCGCGTAGGCTAGAATGGCGCCTGCATTCCGCCCTTCCCCCCCAATGGCCAGCCCGCCTTCCCATTTCGCCCGCGCATCGGGCGCCGGCCGCGATCCTCGGGCACGGGCCGAGGCATTTCTCGCGATCGCGTGCACCGCCTCGAGAGTGGCGATCCAGGGCTGGGAGCGCTTGTCCGGCGGAGCCATCCAGGAAAACGTGGCGATCGATGTCGTCATCGAGGGCGGCCCTCTCGCCGGCCAACACGCGTGGGTGCTGCGCACCGACGCCCCCTCCGCCGTGGCGGTGAGCCGTTCGCGCTCCGAGGAGTTCGAGATCCTGCGCGCGGCCCAAGGCGCAGGCGTGCGCGTCCCCGAACCCCTGTTCGCCTGCCATGACGGCGAAGGCCCCGATTTCTTCGTGATGCGCCGCATGCCGGGCGTGGCCGCCGGGCACCGGCTCTCCCGGGATGACGGGCTCGTGCCCGATCGCGCGGCGCTCGCCCGTGAGCTCGGCGAGAACCTCGCGCGGCTTCACCGCCTGACACCGCCGGCCGCCTCGCTTCACTTCCTTGGCGCGGCCCCTGTTGATTTCGCGCGCGCGACCGTCGCCACCTACCTGCGCGACCTGGACGTCCTGGGCGCCGTTCGCGGGGAAGCGTGGCCGGCGCTCGAATGGGGCCTGGCGTGGTGCGCACGAAACGCTCCCGATCCGCTGCCGGCCTGCCTCCTGCACCGCGATTACCGGACGGGCAACTACCTCGTGCACGAGGGTCGCCTCAGCGCGGTGCTCGACTGGGAATTCGCGGGCTGGGGCGATCCGCGCGAGGACATCGGCTGGATGTTCGCGCGCTGCTGGCGGTTCGCACGGCCCGACCGCGAGGCGGGCGGTGTCGGCTTCGCGGCCGACTTCCTCGCCGGGTACGCCGCGGCGGGCGGGCGCAGAACGGCCTGGGAAGAGACGCTCTACTGGCAGGCGATGGCGCACCTGCGCTGGGCCGTGATCGCATTGCAGCAGGTCGAGCGGCACCGGTCCGGATCGCAGCGATCCCTCGAACTCGCCCTCACCGCGCACATCGTCCCGGATCTGGAGAACGAGATCCTGGCCCTCACCGCTGGCGCGCCGTGAAAGTCGAGCCGTTGGCTGCGGACCTTCTCGAGATCGCGCGTGCGACGATCCTCGAGCAGATCGTCCCGTCGCTTCCGCAGTCGCAGCGCTATGCGGCGCTCATGGCTGCCAATGCGCTGGCCATCGCCGGCCGCGACCTCGCCGCCCCGTCATCGGCCGCGGCCGAGATCTCGCGCATCGCCACACTGCTTGGTGACTGGACTCCCCCGGTCGAGGACGCGGAGGCCCTTCGCGAAGGCACGGCCCGTCTTGCGGCGAGCATCCGCCAGGGTCGATACGATGAAGGCGAGGCGCGCTCGCGCCTGCTCGAGCACCTGCGCGAGACCACACGCGCGCGCCTCGCCGTGAGCAACCCCAAGGCGCTGGAACGCTAGCAAAGGAAGAACACGATGATCACCGATCCCCTCTTCGACATCAGCGGCAAGGTGGCGCTTGTCACCGGCGCCTCCAGCGGCCTGGGCGAGAACTTCGCGCGCGCACTCGCGGCTCGCGGCGCCGTGGTCGTGGCCGCGGCGCGTCGTGCTGATCGCCTCGACAACCTCGTGTCCGCCATCCTGTCAGAGGGCGGGACGGCGCACGCGGTATCGCTCGACGTCACCGACCCCGCCAGCGTCGAGGCGGCAGTGAGACAGGCCACGGACCTCGCCGGATCCATCGACATCCTCGTGAACAACGCCGGAATCGCCGACACGAAAGTGTCGATCGAGCTCACGCAGGCGGATTGGCGACGGGTCCTCGACACGAACCTCGACGGGGCATGGCGAATGGCGCAGGCGGTTGCGAAATCGATGATCGCCGCGAAGCGCCCGGGCAGCATCGTGAACATCGCCTCCATCCTGGGGCTGCGCCAGGCGACGCACCTGCTCGCTTACGCCGCCGCCAAGGCCGCACTCGTCCAGGTGACGAAGTCGCTGGCGCTCGAATGGGCGCGGTACGGCATCCGCGTGAACGCGATCGCCCCCGGCTACGTCGTCACCGAGATGAACCGCGACTACTTCCAGTCGGAGTCCGGACTGGCGGTGGGCAAGCGCATCCCGCAGCGGCGCATCGGCGCGCCACGCGACCTCGAGGGCGCCCTTCTCCTGCTTGCTTCCGGCGCAGGCGCCTACATGACCGGCTCGATCGTCGTGGTTGATGGCGGCCACCTCGTGAACTCCCTCTAGTCGCCGGCCCGTTCCCCGACCACGCCAGGACCCCCCATGGACTTCACGCTCCCCGCACCCATCGAGGCCTACCGTCGGCGTTACCGCGACTTCGTTCGCGGGGCGGTCCTGCCGCTCGACACCGACCCCTCATCCTTCGACGAGCACCAGAACATCCGTGCCGAGGTACTGGCGGGCGTACGCGCGAAGGCGAAAGCGGCCGGCCTGTGGGCGCCGCAGATGCCGAAGGAGCGCGGGGGCCAGGGCCTGGGCGTCACGGGCATGGCCGCGTGCTACGAGGAACTCAACTATTCGCTCTTCGGCCCCGTGAGCGTTAACTGCGCGGCGCCGGACGACGGCAACATGATCCTGCTCAACAAGGTGGGCACGCCGGCGCAGAAGGAACGCTGGCTCCAGCCCATCGTGGACGGCAAGGTCCGCTCCGCGTTCGCGATGACCGAGCCTCATCCCGGCGGGGGTTCCGATCCCGCCATGATGCTCACGACCGCGACGAGATCCGGCGACAAGTGGGTGGTGCGCGGACGCAAGTGGTTCATCACCGGCGCGGACGAGGCAAGGCACTTCATCGTGGTCGCGAAGACTTCGGAGGATGCACGCAAGGGACTCACCGCCTTTCTCTTCGACCGCGACGACCCGGGCTGGGCCGTCACTCGCCGCATTCCCATCCTGGGCCCCGAGGAACATGGCGGGCATTGCGAGCTCGAGTTCGACGGCCTCGCCATTCCCGACGAGAACCGCCTGATGAACGTGGGCGATGGATTGAAGGTCACGCAGATCCGGCTCGGCACCGCGCGCCTAACGCACTGCATGCGCTGGCTGGGACTGTCGAGGCGCTCGCTCGACATCGCCGCCGACTATGCCGGCGTGCGCATGAGCGGCGGGAAGAGGCTGGCCGACCGGGAGAGCATCCAGATGAAACTCGGGCACTGCGCGATGCAGGTGGAGATCGGCCGGCTACTCACGATGAAGGCCGCCACCCTCATCGACAAGGGCGACTTCGCGAAGAGGGAAATCTCGATGGCGAAGGTGCACGTCGCGGACACGCTGCACCTGTGTGCCGACACCGCCATCCAGCTCTGCGGGGCGCGCGGCTACTCCACCGACACGCCGCTCGAGTGGATCTATCGCTATGCGCGCCAGGCGCGACTGGTGGACGGCGCGACGGAAGTGCACCAGCAGGTGCTCGCGCGCCTGTTCCTCGAGGAACGGGGGGATTTCTGGCGGTGGGCTTGAGAGTTACCCGGGCGAAAGGCGGGGAACACGGATGAACACGGATCAAAGCGGATGAACACGGATAATCGCCAGGGCTGGGCACATCACCGATACAGGCACCACCTCCGACAAGCTCCCCGATGACTCAGGCCATTGACGAATCATCCGTGTTCATCCGCTTTGATCCGTGTTCATCCGTGTTCCCAAGGTTTAGTCCCCGCATCACTCCCCAACCGGCAGACAGCTGCAGAAGAGGTGGCGATCGCCGTAGACGTTGTCGGCGCGTCCCACCGGCGGCCAGTACTTGTTCTCGCGCAGCGACGCCAGCGGATAGGCCGCCAGCTCGCGCGGATACTGGTGCTTCCAGTCATCCGCCAGGACCGCCGCCGCCGTGTGCGGCGCATGCCTGAGCGGGTTGTCCTCGCGGTCCAGCCGCCCCTCCTCCACCGCGCGGATTTCCTCGCGGATGGCGATCATCGCCTCGCAGAAGCGGTCCAGCTCCCCCTTCGGCTCGCTCTCGGTCGGCTCGACCATTAGCGTGCCGGGAACGGGGAACGACATCGTGGGCGCATGGAACCCGTAGTCCATCAGGCGCTTGGCCACGTCATCGACCGAAATGCCCGAGGACTCCTTCAGCGGGCGCAGGTCGAGGATGCACTCGTGCGCGACGAGCCCGCCGGGGCCCGTGTAAAGGACCGGGTAATGCGGCGACAGGCGCCTGGCGATGTAATTGGCATTGAGGATGGCGACCTCGGTGGCTGCCTTGAGACCCTCGGCGCCCATCATGGCGACATACATCCACGAGATCGGCAGGATCGAGGCGCTGCCGTACGGGGCGGCCGATACCGCGCCGATCGCGTCCTTGCCGGCGTCGAGATAGCGGTGCCCGGGCAGAAACTTCGCCAGGTGCGCCGCCACGGCCACCGGCCCCACGCCGGGCCCGCCGCCGCCGTGCGGGATGCAGAAGGTCTTGTGCAGGTTCAGGTGCGACACGTCGCCGCCGAAGGCGCCGGGCGCGGCAAGTCCTACCAGCGCATTCATGTTGGCGCCGTCCACGTACACCTGCCCGCCGTGGGCATGGACGATGTCGCAGAGCTCCGTGATCCCCGCCTCGAACACGCCATGCGTGGAGGGATAGGTGACCATGATCGCCGCCAGGTTCTTCGCGTGCTGCAAGGCCTTGGCGCGCAAGTCGGCCAGGTCCACGTTGCCGCTCTCGTCGCAGGCCACCACGACCACCTGCATGCCGGCCATCTGCGCGGATGCCGGATTCGTGCCGTGGGCGGAGCTGGGGATGAGGCAGATGTCCCGGTGTCCTTCCCCACGGCTTTCGTGCCAGGCCCTGATCACGAGGAGACCCGCGTACTCGCCCTGCGAGCCGGCGTTGGGCTGCATCGACACGGCGGCATAGCCGGTGCATTCGACGAGCATCTTTTCCAGGCCCGAGACGAGTTCACGATAGCCCTCGGCCTGCTCCGCCGGCGCGAACGGGTGGACGTTGGCGAACTCGGGCCAGGTGACGGGGATCATCTCGCTCGTGGCATTCAGCTTCATCGTGCATGAGCCCAGCGGAATCATCGAACGGTCGAGCGCGATGTCCTTGTCCGCCAGACGGCGCAGGTAGCGCAGCATCTCGGTCTCGGACTGGAAACGATTGAAGACCGGATGCGTGAGAAAGGCGTTCGAGCGAGCGAGCGCGGCCGGAATGCCTTCCCCGGTTTCGTCGAGGTCGCCCGGGCCGAAGCCGGCCGGTGCTCCCGTGAACAGGGCCCAGAGGGCAGCCACGTCCTCGCGCGTCGTGGTCTCGTCGAAGGAAAAGCCGAGGGTGGCCTCGTCGACGCGGCGCAGGTTCACGCCGGCTTGCGCGCTGCGCGCCTCGATGGCCGCGGTGCGCGCACCCGATTTCACGGTCAGCGTATCGAAGTACGCTCTCGCGGGCACATCGAAGCCGAGCTTCAGGAGTCCCGCCCGGGCGATGGCCGTCAGCCGATGCACCCGCCGGGCAATCCGCTCGAGGCCGCCGGGCCCGTGGTACACCGCGTACATGCTGGCCATCACCGCGAGCAGGACCTGTGCGGTGCAGATGTTGGACGTCGCCTTTTCGCGGCGGATATGCTGCTCGCGCGTCTGGAGCGCCAGGCGGTAGGCGGGATTGCCGTGCGAATCGATCGTGACGCCCACGAGTCGTCCGGGCATGCTGCGCTTGAGCGCGTCCCGGGTGGCAAGGTAGCCCGCGTGCGGGCCGCCGTAACCCATCGGCACGCCGAAGCGCTGCGCCGAGCCCACGACCACGTCGGCGCCCCATTCACCGGGCGGAACGAGAAGCGTGAGCGCAAGCAGGTCCGCGGCGGCCACCAGGTGGCCCCTTTTCGCGTGGACCGCCTCGGCGAGCGCGCGGTAGTCGCGGATGTCCCCATCCACGCCGGGGTACTGCACGAGTGCCGCAAACGCATCCACCGTCGCAAGCTCGTCAGGAGCCGCGACACGGATCTCGATCCCGAGGGGCGCGGCCCGCGTGCGCAGCACATCGATGGTCTGCGGCAACACGTCGGAGGCGACCGCGAACACCTTCGATGCGTGATTGCCGGAACGCAGGCACAGGGTCATCGCTTCCGCGGCGGCCGTTGCCTCATCGAGCATCGAGGCGTTGGCGATCGCCATCGCGGTCAGGTCGCACACCATCGTCTGGAAATTGACCAGCGCCTCGAGCCTTCCCTGCGAGATCTCCGGCTGGTAGGGCGTGTAAGCCGTGTACCACGCCGGATTCTCGAGGATGTTGCGCAAAATGACGCCAGGGGTGTGCGTGCCGTAGTACCCCTGACCGATCCACGAGCGGAAGACGCGGTTCTTCGCGGCGACGACCTTCAGCTCGGCGAGCGCCTCGGCCTCGGACTTCCCCGCGGGAAGCGCCATCGCCGCCTTGCGGCGGATGATCGCGGGCACGATCGCATCCATGAGGGCATCGCGGGTCGCGTACCCCAGCGAAGCCAGCATGTCCGCCTGGTCGGCTTGCGCCGGGCCGATGTGCCGGCGGCCGAAGGCAGCGCCGTCCTCGAGCTGCGCGAGCGTGGCGCGGACGCCGGCAGGGATTGCGATCGTGTCGGGCATGGCGGTTCCTTACTCGGAGGCGACTTTCTCGTAGGCGGCGGCATCCAGGAGCTTGCCCAGGTCCGCGGCATTGTCGGGCTTCATGCGGAACATCCAGCAGCCGTAGGCATCCTCGTTCACCTTCTCGGGAGCTTCGGCCAGCGCATCGTTGCCGGCGACGATCTCGCCCGCGACCGGAGCGTAGATGTCGGAGGCCGCTTTGACCGACTCGACGACACCCACCGCCTCGCCGGCCGCGACCTTGCGTCCCGCCTTGGGCGCCTCGACGAACACGATGTCCCCCAGTTGCTCCTGGGCGTGGTCCGTGATGCCGATGGCGACCGTGCCGTCGGCATCGGAACGGACCCATTCGTGCGACTCGGTGTACTTGAGTTCCTTCGGGACATTCATGGCGCTTTCTCCGTGGGGTTTCAGGTGTTGTACCGGGCTCATGTACCCGGCTCGTGCGCCGGGCACGATTTCAGATGCGGGGCTTGCCGTTGCGGACGAAGGGGGGCTTAACGACCCTCGCGGCGAGTTCCTTGTCGCGCACCTGCACGCGCACGGTGGCGCCGGGAGCCGTGCCTCTGGGCAATCGGGCCAGCGCAATGGAAACGGCGAGCGTCGGCGAGAACGTGCCGCTGGTGATTTCGCCCTCCCCGGTCTCGGCCATCACCTTTTGGTGGGCGCGCAGGACACCGCCCTTGTCCACGAGCACCAGTCCGAGGAAATCGGATGCCTGCGGCCGGTTCTCGAGCGCCTTGCGGCCGAAGAACAGCCGGGGCTCCTTGAGGTCCACCGTCCACGCGAGCCCGGCATCGAGCGGAGAGGTGACGGCGTCCATGTCCTGCCCGTAGAGGTTCATGCCCGCCTCCAGGCGAAGCGTATCGCGCGCGCCGAGCCCGCAGGGACGCACGCCGGCGGCAACGAGGCCGTTCCAGATGGTGGCGGCATCCTCGGACGGGAAGATCACCTCGAAGCCGTCCTCACCCGTGTAGCCGGTGCGTGCAACCATGATGTCGTCGCCAACGCGCGCGGCATGGAATGGCAGAAGCGCCTCGGTGGCGGGCTTGGTCTCGTCGAAGGCGCGCCAGAACTTCTCGCGGGCGTTCGGGCCCTGCACGGCCACCATCGCCAGGTTCTCGCGCGGCGTGATCGCCACGCGCTGCCCGGCAAGGGCGTTGAGCGAGTGCAGCCACTGGATGTCGGCCTCGGCCGTGCCTGCGTTCACGACCAGCCGGAAGAAATCCTCGCGGAAAAAATAGGCGATGAGGTCGTCCACGACTCCGGCAGAATCGTTGAGCAGGCACGAGTACAGGGCCTTGCCAGGCACCGTGAGCTTCGCCACGTCGTTGGCCAGCGCGAAGCGCAGGAACGGGCGCGCACCGGCCCCCTCGATATCGACCACGCGCATGTGGGAGACGTCGAAGAGACCAGCATCGCGGCGCACCGCATGGTGTTCCTCGACCTGCGATCCGTAGTGCACGGGCATGTCCCATCCCCCGAAATCCACCATGCGGGCACCAGCCTCGCGGTGCAGGGCATTGAGCGGCGTGGTCTTCGGCATGGCGATTCCTCCGGAAATGGAAAAGGGCCAGGCAAGCGTTGCCTCGCTTGCCTGGCCCCTCTGTCCCTTGTACCTGAGAGATTACGGCGTCCGTTTCCGGTGCCGGTAGCCCCTTCGGTGGACTTTCCGGCGCCCCGATGCACGGGAAGGCCGGCAGTCGCTCTCCAGAGTCCGGGACTGCCTCGAGGACCCCCAGGAGGGGATGCGCGAACCCGGCTCCGGTCGGTCCTTTTTGCCTGAGAGTTTGCGGGCGCTACCCCTTCGGCGGTATCTCGACGAATCGCGATGACGCTCTCCCGACCGGATGCCGCGCAGGCTACGCGGGCACCCGCCGCCTGTCAAACGCACCGGACTTGATCGAGCGCAAACCTCCGGCTTGATCGAGCGCAAAGCCCGCAAGCCGCCACGGCCTAGCATGGCTGCTGGCTCGCCACCGGCCTTGCCCGGACAGAACAACGGCGCTCGAGGGACGCGTGTGGAACGCGCCCGGCGACCGCGCAGCCCCTCGGAGAAAATGCAATCATGGCTGAATCCGCCTCGCCCTCCCCGTCCACTCCCAGGGGGAATGCCCTCCTCCAGGATCCCGTTTACAACAAGGGGACCGCCTTCACCGAGAAGGAACGCGATGTCCTCGGTCTGCGTGGCCTCCTGCCGCCGCGCGTGCATACCCAGCCCGAGCAGGTCGGGCGCGTGCTCAAGAACATGCGCCGGCTGCCCACCGACCTCGACAAGTACATCTTCCTCACGGCGCTGCACGATCGGAACGAGACGCTCTTCTTCCGCGTGGTGATGGAGAACGCCGAGGAGATCATGCCCCTCATCTACACGCCCACCGTGGGGATGGGTTGCCAGCTCTACGGACGGATCTACCGCAGGTCCCGCGGGCTCTTCGTCACGGCCGCCGATGCCGGCCGGGTGAAGCAGGTGCTGAAGAACTGGCCGCACAAGGCCGGGATCATCGTCGTCACGGACGGGGAGCGCATTCTCGGCCTTGGCGACCAGGGCGCGCAGGGCATGGGCATCCCCGTCGGCAAGCTGTCCCTCTACACGGCGTGCGCCGGGATGCATCCAAGCCTGTGCCTGCCGGTGACCCTGGACGTGGGCACCGAGAACGAGGAAATGCTGAACGATCCCCTGTACATCGGCCTGGTGCGCCGCCGCGTGCGCGGCGCGGAATACGACGCGCTGGTCGAGGAGTTCGTCACCGCCGCGAACGAGGTGTTCCCCGGCGTACTCATCCAGTTCGAGGATTTCGCCAACGCGAACGCCTTCAGGCTGCTGCACAAGTACCAGAGCCGCATCTGCACATTCAACGACGACATCCAGGGCACCGCCTCCGTGACGCTCGCCGGACTCAAGTCGGCCGTGCGCATCACGGGCAAGAGCCTCGCCGACACGCGCGTCCTGTTCTTCGGCGCGGGCGAAGCCGCGGTCGGCATCGCCGATCTCATCACCGCCTCGCTCATGGGGCAGGGACTGCCGGAAGCCGAGGCGCGCAAGCGCTGCTGGCTCGTCGATTCGAAGGGACTCGTGATCGCCTCCCGCACCGACCTCACGGACCACAAGCGCAAGTACGCGCACGAGCACGCGCCGGTGGGGGACTTCGCCACCGCGGTGAATGCGCTCAAGCCGCAGGCCATCATCGGCGTGGCCGCCGTCGGGCGCACCTTCACGCAGCCCATCATCCAGGCGATGACGGGCTTCAACGAACGGCCGATCGTCTTCGCGCTTTCCAACCCGACCACGAAGTCGGAGTGCACCGCCGAGGAAGCCTACGCCTGGAGCAACGGCCGTGCGGTCTTCGCGTGCGGCAGCCCCTTCGCCCCGGTCAATTTCGGCGGCAAGACGTTCGTGCCGCGGCAGTGCAACAATTCGTACATCTTCCCGGGCGTGGGCCTCGGCGTGGTCGCCTGCAAGACGAGCCGCGTGACGGACGACATGTTCCTGGCGGCCGCCGATACGCTGGCAGGCATGGTTACGGAGGCGGATCTGGCGCAGGGCAGCCTCTACCCGCCGCTTGCGAACATGCGCAACGTTTCCGCCGCCATCGCGACCAGCGTGGCCGAGGTGGTGTTCAAGCGCGGGCTCGCGGGCGTGCCGAAGCCGGCCGACACCGCGGCGTTCATCCGGCAGAACATGTACGACCCGACGTATCCCACGTACGCCTAGGGCAGGTCACCGAACCGCACCACGAGATACCGGCCGCCCTGCCTGGCGTGGTTCTTCGCGCGGTTCCGGCCGAGCGATGATTGCGCCGCCAGGCCGCCGATGAAGGACAGCGTGAGGGAGCGTGCCCCGCTGGCACGCGTTCCCAAAATGAAAAGAGCCAGCAGGGCCGGCTCTTTTCATTTCAGCTTGATCGAATTGGTCGGGGCGAAAGGATTCGAACCTTCGACCCCCTGCACCCCATGCAGGTGCGCTACCAGGCTGCGCTACGCCCCGACCGAGAGCGGAATTGTATCAGAACGCAGGGGCCGGATTCCCGCAAACGCGGCAAATGAAGGCGCAGTCGCTATTCGTTGTCGAGCATCTTGAGGATGCTCTTCAATTCCTTGCGGATGTTGGCCGGCGACAGGGGCTGCGGGACCGTCATCGTGTTGTACGCGGCGTGCGATCCGGTTCGCGAAGGCATCGCCTCCTCGAGGCGGTTCCTGGCGCCGTTGATGGTGAATCCGTGCTCGTAGAGCAGTTCGCGGATTCGCCGGATCAGCAGCACCTCGTGGTGCTGGTAATAACGCCGATTGCCCCTGCGCTTGAGGGGCTTCAACTGGGTGAACTCCTGCTCCCAGTACCGGAGTACGTGGGGTTTCACCCCGCACAATTCGCTAACTTCGCCTATCGTGAAATAGCGCTTGGCGGGGATCGCCGGCAGTTCATTCGTTGCCAGGTTCTCCGTGGCCATTGAAAGACTTCTCCACCAGGGTCTTCAGCTTCTGGCTCGCGTGGAAAGTCACCACGCGCCGGGCAGTGATGGGAATCTCCTCCCCGGTCTTCGGATTGCGGCCGGGTCTTTGCGGTTTCTTGCGAAGCTGGAAGTTGCCGAAGCCGGAGAGCTTCACCATGTCGCCTCTTTCGAGGGCGATACGGATCTCCTCGAAGAAGGACTCGACCATGTCCTTGGCCTCGCGCTTGTTCAGCCCGACCTTCTCGAACATGAGGTCGGCCAGCTCGGCCTTGGTGAGGGTGACCTTGTCTTTCACGTGCGCGGCAGTGCTTGGAATTTTTCTACGAGAAGATGACGGATGGAACCCACGATTTCTTCCACCTCGGCATCTGTCAAAGTTCTGGCAGTATCCTGCATAACTATACGAAACGCAAGGCTTTTTCCCCCACTGCCCACCCCTTTCCCGCGGTATTCGTCGAACACTTCGACCTCGCGGACGCTCTGCGGAATCGAGGCCCGGATCGCCCCCAGGATCACGCCCGCGGACAGCGTTTCGGGCACCACCACCGCAAGATCGCGGCGCACGGTCGGCATGCGCGAAACCCCCGAAAAGCGCAGCGCGCGGCCTGCGAGGAGCACATCCGCGTCGATCTCGAAGAGCACCGGTGCCAGGGGCAGGTCGTACTTGAGCTGCAGCCGTGGGTGCAGTTCCCCGACCACGCCCACCTCGCGGCTCCCCACCCACACGCGGGCGCAGCGGCCGGGGTGGCAGGCCGGGTGGTGATCCGCTCGGAATTCGAGCTTCACCGGGCCTGCGATGGCCTCGAGATCCCCCTTGGCATCGAAGAAGTCCGCCGCCGGCGTCTTCTCGGCCCACTGCTCGGGAAGGCGCCCCCCGTAGGTGATCGCCGCGAGCCGCTCGGGCTGCTCGTGCGGTTCGGGGCCCTCGCCCAGGAAGCAGCGTCCGACCTCGAAGAGGCGCACGCGTTCCTCGTCGCGATTCAGGTTCGACCTCACCGCCGCCACGAGGCCGCCCAGGAGCGTGGAGCGCATCACGTTCATGGTGCTGGCGATCGGGTTGGCCAGCCGCACGGCCGTGGCATTGCCGGCGAAATCGTCCTCCCACTGCGACGAAACGAAGCTGTAGTTGATGACTTCCTGGTATCCGAGCGCGGCGCAGGTGCGCTTCAGGCCGTAACGCGTGCGCGCTCCCTCGACGGGCGAGAGCATCGGCAGGGTCGAGCGCGGCGCGGCGGCGGGAACGTGCTCATAGCCGTGGACGCGCGCGACCTCCTCGACGAAATCCTCCTCGATGGCCAGGTCGAACCGCCAGCTTGGCGGAACCACCTCGAGCACCCCATCACGCCGCGTCACGGCGCAGCCAAGCCGGCCGAAGGCGTCCGCCATGAACGCGTCGGGCACGTCGTAGCCGAGCAGCGCGCGAACGCGGGCGGGCCGGACGCGCACCGGGGTTCGGGCGGGCAGGTTGCCGTGCGCCTCGGTGATCGGCCCTGCCCGGCCGCCGCAGAGGGTCAGCGTGAGTTCGGTCGCGCGCTCGAGTGCTGCGCGCGTGCCTGCGAAGTCGATGCCCCGCTCGAACCGGTAGGCCGCGTCGCTCGTGAGCTGCAGCGCGCGTGCGCGGCCCTGGATCGCCTCGGGGGGGAAGAAGGCGGCCTCGAGGAAGACATCCGTCGTGGCGCCCGTCACCATCGAATCGAAACCGCCCATCACGCCGCCCAGCGCCACCGGGCCCGAGGCGTCCGTGATGAGAACGAGGTTCGGAATGTATTCGGCCCACTGCTCGTTGAGGAGCTTCAGCTCCTCTCCCGGCCTTGCCAGTCGCACGTCGATCCCACCACTCAGCTTCGCGTTGTCGAAGGCATGCATGGGCTGGCCGCGCTCGAGCATCACGAAGTTGGTGATGTCCACGAGCGGGTTGCGGGGCCTGAGTCCCGCGCGTTCCAGGCGCCGCGCCATCCATGCCGGCGTCTTCGCCGCGAGGTCGAGGCCGCGCACCACGCGGCCGAAGTAATGTCCGCAGGCGGCGGAGTCGGAAATGCTGATCTCGCGGGAATCGGCAATCGTCACGGCCACGGGTGCCACTGCCGGAAGCTCGGCGGCCTCGCCGACCAGCGCCGCGACGTCTCTCGCGACGCCGAACATCGAGAGGCAATCGCCGCGGTTGGGCGTGAGCTTGAGCGTGAGGACCGTGTCGTCGAGATCCAGATACTCGCGGATGTCCTTACCGACCGGCGCATCTTCCGGCAGGACGAGGAGACCCGCGTGATCGTCCGAGAGCCCGAGTTCGCGCGCCGAGCAAAGCATGCCGTTCGACTCCACGCCGCGCAGCTTCGCCTGCCTGATCTCCAACCCCGGCAGCTTCGCCCCGACCACCGCGCACGGCACCTTCTGCCCGGCGGCCACGTTCGGCGCGCCGCAGACGATCTGCAGCGTAGCTCCCGTGCCTGCATCGACCTCGGTCACGCGCAGCTTGTCCGCATTGGGGTGCGGCGAGACCGACTTCACCTGCGCGACGACGATCCTGTCGAACGCTCCCGCGACGGGCGTCACCTCCTCCACCTCGAGACCGCCCATCGTGAGGATGTGCGCAAGGCGATCCACGGGGAGCCCCGCCCCGGCGAGCTCGTGCAGCCAGCGGACGGATACCTTCATCGAAACTGCCTCAGGAACTTCAGGTCGTTGTCGAAGAACAGGCGCAGGTCGTTGACGCCGTACTTGAGCATGGCGAGGCGGTCCAGGCCCATGCCGAACGCGAAGCCCGAGTAGCGCTCCGGGTCGATGTTGCCGTTCCTCAGCACGTCGGGATGGACCACGCCCGCGCCGCCGATCTCGAGATATTTCACCTCGCCGTCCTTTCTCTCCCACTCCATGTCGATTTCCACGCCGGGCTCGACGAACGGGAAGTAGGACGGGCGGAAGCGCACGCCGATGTCGTCGCGCTCGAAGAAGGCACGGAAGAACTGCGTCACGGTGCCCTTCAGGTCGGCAAGGCTGATGCCTTCGTCAACCCACAACCCCTCGATCTGATGGAACATCGGCGAGTGCGTCGCGTCGTGATCGACGCGATATACGCGCCCGGGGCAGATGATGCGGATGGGCGGGGTGTGCGACTGCATGTGGCGGATCTGCACGGGCGAGGTGTGCGTGCGCAGCACCTTGTCGGAATCCGCGACGTAGAACGTGTCCTGCATGCTCCGGGAGGGGTGGTCCGGGAACATGCGCAGCGCCGTGAAGTTGTAGAAGTCGTTCTCGATCTCCGGGCCATCGGCCACGGAAAAGCCCATGGACGCGAAGAGCCGCTCGATGTGCTCCTGTGCGCGCGAGATCGGGTGCAACCCGCCGCCGGACTGGCGGCGCCCGGGCAGCGTCACGTCGAGCGACTCGGCCGCGAGCCTCTGGTCGAGTTCGGCGGCAAGGATCGCGTCGCGCCGTGCCTGCACCAGCGCCTCGACCTGCGTCTTCGCCTCGTTGATGGCGGCGCCCGCCTTCGGCCGCTCCTCGGTCGAGAGCTTGCCGAGCCCCTTCAGGAGCTCGGTGAGTGCGCCAGCCTTGCCGAGGAAGCGCGACTTCGCCTGCTCCAGGTCCGCCACGCTCCCTGCCGCTTCGAAGGCACCTTGCGCGTCGGAGATGATCTTTTCGATTGCTTGCATGGGCTCGAGGCCGATCGGAAAAGAAAAAGGGGCTCTCGAAGAGCCCCCTTCCCGTCTTTAGCGTCGCTTCAGGCGCCGAGGCTCGACTTTGCCTGCTCGACGATCCGGCTGAAGGCCGGCTTGTCCTGCACGGCAAGGTCGGCGAGCACCTTGCGGTCGATCTCGATGGCCGCCTTCTTCAGGCCTGCCATGAACCGGCTGTAGGTCATCCCGGCTTCGCGGACGGCCGCATTGATGCGGGCGATCCACAGGCCGCGGAATTCGCGCTTCTTGTTGCGGCGGTCGCGGTAGGCGTACTGGCCCGCCTTCATCACCGCTTCCTTGGCGATGCGGTAGACGTTCTTGCGGCGGCCGCGGAAACCCTTGGCCTGCTCGAGAACCTTCTTGTGGCGCGCGTGCGCCGTCACTCCACGTTTTACGCGAGGCATCGTCGATCTCCTTTACGCGTAGGGAAGCATCGCCTTCACGGAATCGACATTGGTCTTGTGGACCCCTGCCGTGCCGCGGAGCTGGCGCTTCGATTTCGTGGTTTTCTTGGTGAGGATGTGGCGCTTGCCCGCCTGGCCACGCTTCACTGACCCGCCTGCGCGGACCTTGAAGCGCTTGGCGGCGCCACTCTTGGTCTTCATCTTGGGCATGGGTGCCCTCCTTCTCTTCGACTTGGCGCAGCAGGTGGCGGAATGGTTCCGCGCTTCGAAAACCTGAAGTCGCCTTGTTCGTCCCTACAGGGGTCGGGTTGCTTTTCTGCCGTTTTCGCCGTCGCAAGACGGCTGGCTGAAAAGCAATCTGACCCCGATGCTTCTAGTGCTTCTTCTTCGGCCCCAGCATCATCACCATCTGGCGCCCTTCCAGCTTCGGCCACTGCTCGACGGTCCCGTGCAGCACCAGGTCCGCCTCGACCCGCTTCAGGAGGGCCATGCCCAGTTCCTGGTGAGCCATCTCCCGCCCGCGGAAGCGCAACGTGATCTTGGTCTTGTCGCCATCGGTCAGGAAGCGGATGAGGTTTCGAAGCTTGATCTGGTAGTCCCCCTCGTCCGTGCCGGGGCGGAACTTGACCTCCTTCACCTGGATCTGCTTCTGCTTGAGCTTCGCCTCGTGAGCTCTCTTGCTTTCCTGATACCGGAACTTGCCGTAATCCATCAGGCGGCAAACCGGGGGAACGGCGGTCGGGGCGATCTCGACGAGGTCCACTTCGGCCTCTTCGGCGAGGCGCATGGCTTCCGTCACGGAAACGATGCCGAGCTGATCACCTTCAATGCCAACCAGGCGAATCTCCGGGGAATTGATCTCCCCGTTGATACGAACCGACTTGTTATCGTGAGCGATGCGAAGAATCCTCAGTCAAATCAATCATATGACGAGGATACCTAATGCTGTTTGGTAACAGTCCTCGCCTCCCTTGTCGCGTTCACTTTCGCCCGGAAATCTCGCCGTGCAACTGCGAAACAAAGGCCTCGAGAGGGACCGGCGCCAGGTTTTCACCCGCCCGAGTCCTTGCTGAGACCGTCCGAGCAGCCACTTCCTTGTCGCCCAACACCAGCTGGTAAGGAAGTTTTTGAATGCTATGTTCCCGAATTTTATACGTTATTTTCTCGTTCCGCAAATCGGCCTCGGCCCGGAATCCCGCTGCCCCAAGGCCCTCGACCACCTCGTGAACGTAGGCCACCTGGCAATCGGTGACGTTCATCACGACCACCTGGACGGGCGCCAGCCAGAGGGGCATGGCCCCGCCGTGGTTCTCGATGAGGATGCCGATGAAGCGCTCCATCGACCCCACGATGGCGCGGTGCAGCATCACGGGCACGCGGCGCGAGTTGTCCTCGGCGACGTACTCCGAGCCCAGCCGGCCGGGCATGAAGAAGTCCACCTGCATGGTGCCGACCTGCCAGGAGCGCCCGAGGGAGTCCTTGAGGTGGTATTCGATCTTCGGACCGTAGAACGCGCCCTCCCCCGGCAGCTCGGTCCACTGCGCCCCGCACGCGCGCAGCGCCGCCCGGAGTGCCTCCTCGGCCTTCGTCCACTGCTCGTCGCTGCCGATCCGGGGCGACGGTCGTAGCGCAAGCTTCACCGCGATGTCGGCAAAGCCGAAGTCGCGGTAGACGTCGAAGGCGAGCTTGTGGAAGGCCACGCACTCGGGCGCGATCTGCTCCTCGGCGCAGAAGATATGGCCGTCGTCCTGCGTGAACCCGCGCACGCGCATGAGGCCGTGCAGCGCACCCGAGGGCTCGTTGCGGTGGCACGCGCCGAATTCCCCGTAGCGCAGCGGCAGGTCGCGGTAGCTGCGGATCCCCTTGTTGAAGATCTGCACGTGCCCCGGGCAGTTCATGGGCTTGATCGCGAAGTCGCGCTTCTCCGACTCCGTCGTGAACATGTGGTCCTTGTAGTTCTCCCAGTGGCCGCTTTTCTCCCAGAGCGAGCGGTCGAGGATCTGCGGGCAGCGCACCTCCTGGTAGCCGTTGTCCTGGTACACGCGGCGCATGTACTGCTCCACCTGCTGCCAGATCACCCAGCCCTTCGGGTGCCAGAAGACCATGCCCGGCGCCTCGTCCTGCAGGTGGAAGAGATCGAGCTGCGTGGCCAGGCGCCGATGGTCTCGCTTCTCGGCCTCCTCGAGCATGTGCAGGTGGGCGTCCTGCTCCTCCTTCTTCGCCCACGCCGTGCCATAGATGCGCTGCAGCATCTCGTTCTTCGAGTCGCCCCGCCAGTACGCGCCCGCGACCTTCATCAGCTTGAAGACCTTGAGCTTGCCCGTCGAGGGCACGTGAGGCCCCCGGCACAGGTCGATGAAGTCTGCCTCGCGGTAGAGGGAGATGTCCTCGTTGGCAGGGATGGCGGCGATGATCTCTGCCTTGTACTTCTCGCCGATGGACTCGAAGAACTTCACCGCGTCGTCGCGCCCGAGCACTTCACGCGTCACCGGGATGTCCCTCTTCGCCAGCTCGGTCATGCGCTTCTCGATGGCGGCCAGGTCCTCGGGCGTGAAGGGGCGCTTGCAGGCAAAGTCGTAGTAGAAGCCGTTCTCGATCACCGGGCCGATCGTCACCTGGGCCTCGGGAAAGAGCTCCTTGACCGCGTGCGCAAGGAGATGAGCCGTCGAGTGGCGGATGATGTCGAGGCCTTCCGCGTCCTTGTCCGTGACGATGGCGAGCGCGCTGTCGCGCTCGATCACGAAGGAGGTATCCACGAGCTTTCCGTCCACCTTGCCGGCGAGGGCGGCCTTTGCGAGGCCGGGGCCGATGCAGGCCGCGACTTCGGCGACCGTGACCGGCTTGTCGAAGGATCGGACCGAATTGTCGGGCAGGGTGATGGCAACCATGATCTGTACCTCGATGTTGCGGTGTCAGACACCAGAATGGAAAAAGCGCGGGCGAGCCGCGCTTTTCCGAGAGACAAAAAAGGGGCGTCCCGCTCTAGGCGTCGCGGCTCGTCAGCGTAGTTGGCGGTCTCATAACCATGTCGCGGCCCTTTCTCTCGCCTGGCATGCCCGCCCTTGCGCAGGGAGGCTCGAAGGCGACATTCTACCGATATCCGCCCACCGCCGCGAGCCGACGCCATGGAACGCATCACCATCTCCCTCGACGAATCCCTCGCCCACGAGTTCGACCATCTGATCGCCCGGCGGGGCTACGAGAACCGCTCGGAGGCCGTGCGCGATCTCCTGCGCCGCGAGCTGGAGGCCGAGCGCATCCGCGAAGGCACGGGGCAATGCGTGGCGAACCTGAGCTACGTGTACAACCATCACGAGCGCGACCTGGGCGAAAGACTCACCCGGACGCAGCACGCGCACCACGACCTGTGCGTCTCCACGATGCACGCCCACCTGGACCACGACGACTGCCTCGAAACGGTGATCCTGCGCGGGCCCGTCCGGTCCGTGCACGAATTCGCGCAGGCGATAATCGCCGAGCGGGGCGTTCGCCACGGCAGCCTCAACATGATCTCGGTCAGCGTCTCGCCGGGGGCGCGCGGCCATCACCACGACCACGAATCGCATTCCCGCGACCACGTGCACCTGAAGCCGCGCGTTTGAGCCGTTTTCGCGAATGGAAAAGCCGCCCGGAGGCGGCTTTTGAATTTGGTAGGCGCGATTGGACTCGAACCAACGACCCCCACCATGTCAAGGTGGTGCTCTAACCAACTGAGCTACGCGCCTACAGCTCGATCGCCGGGAATTATAGCCGAACTCGAACGTCCAAGGAATGTCGGCATCGTCCTTGCTTTGTCGTGGACGTGCCCCAACATCGGGGTGTCACCCGCAAGGAGAATTCATGACAGGCACGACACAGTTGCCGATTCGCCTGGGCGAAACTGATCGCGAGGCGATCACGGAACACTTTCTCGCCCTCGGCACCGACGATCGCCGCCTGCGGTTCGGCGCGGGCCTTTCCGATCACGCCATCCGCGCGCTCGACGAACGGATCGACTTCGGACGCGACGAGATCTTCGGCATCGCCGACGATGACCTTCGCCTGCTCGCCGTGGTGCACGTCGCGTTCTATCCCGCCAAGGCCGAACTGGGCCTTTCGGTGCTGGGCAACGCTCGGGGCATGGGGCTGGGCAGCGCCCTTTTCTCCCGCGCGGTGATGCACCTCACCAACCGCAGCGTGCGCCAGGTCTTCGTGCATTGCCTGAGCGAAAACGGGGCGATGATGCACCTCGCTCGCAAGAACGGCATGAAAGTCGTGCGCGAAGGCCCGGAAACCGACGCCTGCCTCGCCTTGCCGCGCGCCACGCCCGGCTCCATCATCGCCGAATGGGCAATGGACCAGAATTCCCGGTTCGCGCACGACATGCGCCGTGGCACGCAAGTGGTGCTCGATGCGCTTCGCACGATGAGTCCTCGCCCCTCCCGCTGACGCGAGGCGCAACCTAGCGCAGCCAGCCCTTTGCCATGAAGGTGTAGAGCACCACCAGGATCAGCATGAGCGTCACGAAGGCAACTTGCCCCAGGGTCACGGCCCACGGCGCTTCGACGAGGTTCATGCCGAGCAGCCCGCCGAAGATCGCGGGGATCAGCCCGAGCGTGCTCATGATCGCGACGAGCCGCATGAAGCGGTTCGTGTCGTGCGCGGCGACGTTGATGTGCAGGTCGATCAGCGAAAGCACCGACTCGAAAGCGTTGTCCACCGTTTCGTAGAGATAGTCGGCCTCATCGGCCAGCCGTCGCGCCTCTTCCCTGCCCTCTGCTTCCAGCCCCGGCAGGGTGCGGCGGCCTTCCGCCAGCATCTCGAGCAACCCGCGCAGCCGCCACAGGTCGCCCTTGGCCACCGACAGGGCGCGCTTGAGGCGGAATGTCGCCTCGAAGAATCGATCCGGGCTCTCGTCGGCGGGAAGCGACTCCAGTTCCCGCACCTCGCGCTCGAGGCGCCCGGCGAGTTCCTCGCTCCTGCCGATCACGCGCCGCACGACATCCAGGGCGCACCGCGTGCCCCACGGCAGGTCACCGAACGCCTCGGGCGGCTTCTCGAGTTCGAGCGCATGCACGGCCAGCGAGAGCAGGTGGCCCCCGGAGACGAGCAGCAGGACAGGGTCGCGCCGCAGGTTGTCCGCCTTCGACGGAACCGACAGGGTGAGTGCGGACCATCGCTTTCCCGTTTCCAGTCGCGGGTAGCTCGATTCGTTGAGCGCCGCCTCCACCAGCACGTGCGGCACGCCGGCCGCCTGCGCGGCTTCACGCAACCTCTCCGGGGAGAGGTTCGAGGCGTGGATCCATTCGTCCGTGGGCGAGGCAGCCCAGCGCAGGAGGTCCTCCCATTCGCCGCGCCGCGCCACCGGGCTGTCGCGCTGGAGCCTGTCCACCTGCGGCGGCCCGACCGGCATGGCGCGGGGAGGTGGAATCAAAGGCGGCGAAACGCCGTGACCGGCCCGCATTCCGAAAAGCAGGACGCGGAAGAGCCGAAGGATACGCAACGCGGGCGACAAGCGTGCGACATCCGTGACTGCTGGCAGGAGGGAGGCCACCGAAATCACGACGATCGACGCGTCGAGGATGTGCCAGGGATCGCGCAGGTACTTGCCCCGGTCCGCCGCGACGGCAAATTGCACCCCGAACTCCAGGGCGAAAGCCGCGACGATGGCCCATTCGAACACATCGGCCACGCTCTCGACGGCGGCAGGAAGCGTGAACAGCAGCGGTGCCAGGCCCGCGGCCAGCGCGCCCAGCGCCAGGAAGCCCATCACGGCTTCGCTCAGGAAGTCAGCGAGGCGGCGCAGCATCCATTCATCCTAGGCGCGGCGCCGAGCCACGGCAAGCACGCCGGGTTTCAGGCGCTGGAGCGCAACAGCAAGCCCTTCAGGTACTCCCCCTCGGGAAAGTGGATCGAGGCAGGATGGTCCGCGCTGGGGCCGAGCCGACGCTCGACCAGCAGGTCGGCGCGCACGTCCGCTGCCGCGCCCGCGATGATTTTCTGGAAGAGCTCCGGGCCGATGGCGCCGGAGCACGAGAACGTGAGCAGCGCCCCTCCCGGCGCGAGGAGTTTCATCGCCCACAGGTTGATGTCCTTGTAGGCGCGCGCGGCGTTCGGCACGTGCTTTTCCGTGGGCGCGAACTTCGGCGGGTCGAGCACGATGAGCCCGAAGCGGCGCCCCTGGTCGCGCAGCTTCCTCAGGAACTCGAACACGTCGGCTTCAACCCACTCGGCCCGCGAGGCGTCCAGCGCATTGGCTTCGACATTGCGGCGACCGAGAGCGAGCGCCTCCGCGGAAGTGTCAACGGACGTGACGCGCGCCGCGCCGCCCGCCAGCGCAGCCACCGAAAAGCTGCCCGTATAGCAGAAGGCGTTGAGCACGTCGCGCCCCTCGGCCAGCTCGCGCGCCAGGGCTCGGTTGTCCCTCTGGTCGAGGAAGAAGCCGGTCTTCTGCCCGCGCGCGATGTCCACGTCGTAGTTCAGCGCGTCCTCGACGATGCGTACGACGGGATCGGGCGCTCCCGCCATGGGCCCGGTGCGCGGGGCAAGCCCCTCGAGCGTTCGAACCTCGACATCCGATCGCTCGTACACCGCGCGCACGCCTGCGATGCGCTGGATGGCCTCGGGCCAGAAGGCGCGCCAGCTCTCGGCGCCCGCCGAAAGGAGCTGCACCACCGCGGTGTCACCGTAGCGATCGACCACGAGCCCCGGAAGGCCGTCGGACTCGGCATGGACGAGGCGGCAGGCGTCGTGGCGCGCATCGAGAAGCCCGGCGCGGCGGGCAACCGACGCAGCGAGGCGCGAGGCGAGGTAATCCTTGTCCACCCGGATCGCCGCATCGAACGACCACACGCGAGCGCGGATCTGGGACTCGGGCGAGTACGCCGCCCAGGCGAGCTGCTCGCCATCGGGGCCGAATACCGCGACCGTGTCGCCCGCAAGGGGCGTGCCTTCCACGCGCTCGATGGCGCCGGAGAAGATCCAGGGATGGCGATGGCGCAGGGACTTGTCCCGGCCCGGCTTGAGGACCAGGCGAGCGCAGGCTGTCATGGGAAGGTGTCCGGCGGAATGCAAGGCGCGAAGGATACCCCAACCGGAGCTTCCGCACCCCCCGCCGGCTACAGGCGGCGCGCCTGGTCCACGCCCGGAACGTCGCGAACCTGCCGCAGGACGCGCTGGATCGCATCGCCGCTATCGACCTGCAGCGTGAATCGCATGTAGGCGTGGGCGCCGCGCGAAAGCGTGTTCACCGCCGTCACGTTGATCCGTTCGCGGGAGATGGCCTCCGAGATGTCCCTGAGCAATCCCTGCCGGTCGAGCGCGACCACCTCGACGTCCGCGGAAAACGGCGCGTCCCCGGTCTTGCCCCAGTCCGTGGGAAGCAGGCGCTCGCGCTGGCTCTCGTCGAGCCCGGTGACATTCGGGCAGTCCGCGCGGTGCACCGTCACGCCCCTCGTGCGCGAGATGAAGCCGATGATGGGGTCAGGGGGCACGGGCTTGCAGCACTTGGCGATGAGGGTGGCGATGTTGGTCACGCCCAGGACCAGCACGCCGGACGAGGTGCGTGCAGCCGGCGCGGGAGTGACGGTTATCGCAGGCGGCGGCGCGACCGGCGTTTCCCCGCGCACCGCCACTTCGATCTGCCTGCCCGTGACCTCGCCTCGGCCGAGGGCAGCGAAGAAGTCCTGCGTGTGCGCAAAGCCGCAGGACGCCGAAATGCGGTCGTGCGCGAAGCTCGTCGCGCCCAGCCGGGTGAGTTCTTTCTCCAGTGCACCGCGGCCGGCGGCCGCATCGACCTCGAAGTCCTCGTGGCGGAACCACTGCCGCACCTTCGCGAGCGCGCGCGGGCTGGCGAGGTACCCTCCCGAAAGCCAGTCGCGGGATGGCCCGCCCTGCTTGGCGGAGAGGATCTCCACCCGCTGCGCGTTGGCGAGCTTCGTGTTGAGCGGCACCATCTGCCCGTCCACCTTGGCGCCGCGGCAGCGGTGCCCGAGGTCGGTATGAACGTGGTAGGCGAAGTCGATGGCGGTCGAGCCCGCCGGCAGGTCCACCACCCGGCCCTGCGGCGTAAGGACGTAGATCGTATCCTCGAAGACCCCGCGCGTAACCCGGGCTGACGTGCCCTCCCCGGCCAGTACGTCGGCCTTCCACGCGAGCACCTGCCGCAGCCACGCGATCTTCGCGTCGAACTTCTGGTCGGCGCGCCTTCCCTCCTTGTACCGCCAATGGGCCGCGACGCCGTGCTCGGAGTGCACATGCATCTCGTCCGTGCGGATCTGCACCTCGAGTGTCCTGCCTTCCGGCCCGATGACCGCGGTGTGCAGGCTCTTGTAGTCATTCGCCTTGGGGCTCGCGATGTAGTCGTCGAATTCCCCCTCGATGGGCGTCCACAGGTCGTGCACCATGCCCAGCACCGCGTAGCATTCGCGCACGCTCTTCACGATCACTCGCACGGCGCGGATGTCGTAGAGCTTCTCGAACGCGAGATCCTTGCCGCGCATCTTGCGGAAGATCGAGTAGAGATGCTTTGGGCGCCCCCGGATCGTGGCCTCGATGCCCATTTGCGCGAGCTCGTGCGTGAGAAGGTCCACCACCCGCGCGATGTAGGCCTCGCGGTCGTTGCGCTTCTCGTCGAGGAGCCCCGCGACTTTCCGGTAGAGGTCGGGCTCGGTGAAGCGGAAGGCCAGATCCTCCAGCTCCCACTTGAGTTCCGAGACGCCGAGGCGGTTGGCGAGCGGTGCGAAAAGCGACAGTGTCTCCTCCCCGGCCGCACGGCGCTCCCCTTCGTCCACCTTCGTGAGCGAGCGCAGGTGAATTACGCGCTCGGCGAGCTTGATGAGGACCACCCGCACGTCCTCGGCAATCGCCAGGAGCATCTTTCGCAATTGCTCGGGGTCGGATCCCGCTGACGCCAATGCCTCGATGTGTCCCGCACGAGCCAGGCCCTTCAGGAGGGAGGCAAGGTCGGCACCGAAGGCCGCCTGGATGCCGTCCTGGTCGAGCTCGGCCTCGGGAATGGCTCCGTTGATGAGAGCAGCTGCGACCGTGTCGGGATCCGCGCCCTGCATGAGCAGCAGGCGCGCCACCGAGACGGCGCGCGCGAACGCGGCGTCCCGCCCGGCAGCCTGGCACGATCCGCGGGCAAGGTGCAGCGCGCGCAGCGGGACATCGGCCAGCGCAGCTCCGTAGGTCGCTGCAAGGCCGGCTTCGAGCTGCGCCAGGTCGGCGCCCGATTGTTCGGCGATCACGGGGAGGCGGCGTTTTTCATGGGCGCCCCCGATTCTACCTCCGCTCCGCCAGCCGAACGTCTGGGGATAATGACTTGATGCCCCTGTCCCTCACCCACTTCTGCTGCGAGTTGTTCGCCCAGGACGGCTCCGTCAGGGAGCACTACGCGCTTTGCGCTCGCTCCAGTAGCGCCGCCGCTCCCCGGCCTGGCTGCGAAGGACGATCGGCTGCCCGGCCACCCCGGGCAGTTCCACGCGCAGGGCCCCGAGCAGATCGGTGCGCAGGATCTCGATGCCGCGATCCCGATAGCGCGCCTCGACCACGGGCGAAGGATGGCGAAACCGGTTGCGCCACCCCGCCGCGATGAGCGCCGCATCGGGCGACACGGCGGCGATGAATTCCGGCGTGGACGACGTGCGCGAACCATGGTGCGGGACGAGAAGCACATCGGCGCGCAGCCGTTCGCGCGAGCGCGACAGGAGTTCCGATTCCGCAAGCCGCTCGATGTCGGCCGTGAGCAGCATCGAGCCGGCCGCCGCGTCCACCCGGATCACGCACGAGCGATCGTTCTCCCGTCGCTGGCGATCCCGCAGCGCTTCGGCCGAAGGATGCAGCACTTCGAAGGCCACGCCGTCCCAGTCCCAGCGCGTTCCCGCTGTACAGGGCCCCGAATCGGGGGCGAGCCCATGGCGCTCGTCGACCTCGTCGAGCGGCGAGAGCATCCAGGTCGGTGCGCGCGAGCGTGCGACGGATGCCGCGCCTCCCGCGTGGTCGTCGTCGGCATGCGTGATGACGATCCCGTCGAGACGGCGCACGCCCTCGCCCCGAAGATACGGCACGACGATGCGGCTGCCGCTGTCCGAGTCCGCGCTCCACGAGGGACCGGCGTCGTAGGCGAGCGCGTGGGTGGCGGTGCGCACCACGACGGCAAGCCCCTGCCCCACGTCGAGGATGTCGATCCACGCTTCGCCAGTGCCGGGCGCGGGGGCCCGGAAGAAAGCGAGCGGCAGCAGGAGCGCAAAGCCCGCCATGCGCAACGGAATGCCCCGCGGCCCGAGAAGCAGGAGCACGCCCCCCACGGCGCAGGCCACGGCTGCCATCGGCGGGTCCGCATTCTCCGCAACTGCCCACGGAAGGCTCGCCAACCCCTCCAGCGGAATCATCGCCAGTTCCATCAGCGCATGGGCGGGCACGAGGAGCACCGGCAGCGGCAGCAGCGCCCCGGCCAGCGTGAGGGGCACGATGACGAGGCTCACCAGCGGGATGGCGAACGCATTGGCCAGCGGCGAGACGAGCGAGACCTCCCCGAAGAGGGAAGCAAGAAATGGCCAGAGCGCGAGCGTCACTGCCGCCTGCGTGGTGACCGCCTCGCGCACCTTGCCCGGCCGGCCGGCGCGCAGCGCGAAGGCGAAGAAGATCGCGCCCACCGCGCCGAAGGAGAGCCAGAACCCGGGCGACAGCACGGCCCATGGGTCGAGGAGGAGGACGGCCAGCATCGCGACGGCCAGCACGCGCGAGGGCGAACCCAGCCGGTCGGCAAGCAGGCAACCCGCGGCGACGGCGAGCATCAGGAACGTGCGCTGCGCGGGCACATCGAATCCGGCCAGCAGCGTGTAGGCCGCCGCCGCGACGACACCGGCCACGGCGCCTGCCTTGCGCGCGGGGACCACGAGCGCGAATCCCGGGATGCGCACCCACAGGAAGGCCATGATGGCGAAGGTCAGGCTCGCGAACATCGTGACGTGCAGCCCCGAGATGCTCACCAGGTGGCCCACGCCCGTGCGCCAGAACACCTCCCAGTCCCCGGTGGCGATGGCGTCCTGGTCGCCGATGGCAAGCGCCACCAGCACCCCCGCGAAACGCCTTTCGCCGAGCCCGGCGCGCATGGATTCGCGGATGTCGCCGCGCAGGCGATGCAGGCTCTGCGGCCAGCCCATCGCATGCTCCGCGAGGCGAATGGGCGAAGGTGCCGTCCGTACATACCCGGTGGCGCGGATGCCCCGCTCCAGCGCCCACGGCTCGAAATCGAATCCGTGCGGGTTGGCCAGGCCACGCGGGCGCTTGAGCCGCACCGTGAGCCGCCACCGCTCGCCGGCGCGGATATCCGGCGGCGGCAGGATTTCGCCCCCGCCCGTCCCGCGCGAGCCGTACCACATGACCGACAATCGCGAGGGAACCGCGGCCCCCGCGGTGGCGATGCGGTCGGGAGCGAAGAGGAAGCGCGTGCCCCGCTCTCCCGGCTGCGGCAGGCCGGAGACGATTCCGTCGATTTCGATGTCACGCCCCTCCCAGGCCCGCGGAAGCTCGTCGGCGAGCCGCTCCTGCGCCCGCCATGCCGCCAGGTCGTGCCCGGCGACGAATCCCGCCACCGCCACGAGCAACGCGCGCGCCAGGCCGCTTGAACACAACCGCGAGGCGAGCGCCGACGCCACGGCCAGCCCGAGGAATCGAGTGTCCGGCAGCACCGCCTCCTGCTGGAGGAAGGCAGTGCCCGCCGCGAAAAAGGCGACAAAGAGGCGCAAGGGCGGATGGGGGCAGCGGGGTGGTCAGGGAGAAAAGCGCCGCTACGCTAGAATCCTTGAACGCGCCACCCCGTCGGCGCGCCGACATGCTCCGACGCAAACTCAGGGAAAAACTCCCCACTCCCGAAAGCATCCGCGCGCACCGCTGGCTGCAATGGTGCGCGCCGGTGCTGTCACACCCTCGCCTGTGGCACCTGCACCGCCGGGCTGTGGCTCTCGGGGTGGCCATCGGGCTGGTGACCGGCCTCATCCCCGGTCCCGTGCAGATGCTGCTCGCCGCCCTCATCGCGATCCCGCTGCGGGCCAACATCCCGGCCGCGATCTTCACGACCCTCTACACGAACCCCCTCACCTTCGTGCCGCTCTACATCCTCGCCTACAACATCGGCCGCCTGGTAACGGGCGATTCCGCGCCGCTCGTGGTGCCGCCCGACATCGGATGGAGCTGGGAGGGGCTGAAGCTCCTGTTCCCGAACCTGCTCGCCTGGATCTCGTCGATGGGCGACACGCTCCTCATCGGGCTCGCCATCCAGTGCACGGTGTTCGCGATCGGCGGATACGCCCTCACGATGATCGCGTGGCGCGTGATCGTCACGCGCGCGTGGCGCACAAGACACGCGCATCGGGCGAAAGGCCCGACATGAAGCCGCGCTACTGGGACGAGGCCAAGGGGCACCTGTCGAAAAAGGACAAGGTCCTGCGCGCAATCATCCGCGCGCACCCGGACGCCAATCTGCAAACGCGCGGCGACGCCTTCCGCACGCTCGCGCGCTCCATCGTCGGGCAGCAGATCTCGGTGAAGGCGGCGCAGGCGGTGTGGGACCGCTTCGAGGCCGCGTCGGGAATGATGGTGCCGGCATCCGTCGTCGCACTGGAAGAGGAGGCGATGCGCGCTGCGGGCCTTTCGCGCATGAAGGTCGCCTACCTCAAGGACCTGGCAGGCCGTTTCCACGCAGGCGTGCTTCGGCCCCGCCGCTGGGCGCGCATGGAAGACGAGGCGGTGATCGCCGACCTCGTGCAGGTGAAGGGCATCGGCCGGTGGAGCGTCGAGATGTTCCTCATCTTCCATCTCATGCGCCCCGACGTGCTGCCGGTGGGCGACCTCGGCCTGCAGCGCGCCATGGAGCGCCACTACAACGCGGGCGCGGCGCTCACGAAGCAAGGCATGCGCGAAATCGCGAGGCCCTGGCAGCCGTGGAGCTCGGTCGCCACGTGGTACCTGTGGCGTTCGCTCGACCCCGTGCCGGTGGAGTATTAGCGTGGATACCCTTCGTCTGGTCACGCCCTGTGCTGCGCACAAGGACTCCTACCGGGCCCTCGTGGCCGAGTTCACGCAGCGCGGCGAGCCGCTGATTCCGTTCCCGCTCTCCTTCCCCCACGAGAACTTCGAGGCGTTCCTCGCGCAGCTCGCCGGGTGCGCGCGGGGCATCGGCATCCCCGAAGGCTTCGTGCCGCATTCCACCTTCTGGCTGGTGCGGGGCGCCGAGGTGGTCGGGGTGTCGAACCTGCGGCACCGGCTGACCGGGAAGCTGCTCGTCGAGGGCGGGCACATCGGTTATGGCATCCGCCCCACCGCCCGCGGGCAGGGGCTGGCGGCCGCGATCCTGCAGCTCACGCTCACCAGGGCCGCCCAGCGCGGCATCCGCCGTGTCCTGCTCACCTGCGCGAAGGAAAACGTTGCATCCTCGGCGGTGATCGCGGGCAACGGAGGGCGGCTCGAGTCGGAGGCTTTCGTCGAATCGCGCGGCGAGGTGGTGCAGCGCTGGTGGATCGACATCCAGGAGGAAGGCGCAGCCTAGGAGGCACCCACCCTAGCGCTGCTGCAGGCGACGCTTCTGCTCCTCCAGGTACTGCCGGTACTCGCGTTCGCGCGCCTCGCGTTCCGCCTGCGCGTGGCGCGCGGCGCGCGCGCGCTCCTCCTCGATTTCCTGGCGGCGCAGGTACTCCTTCTGCCGGTCCACCTCGCGCTGGGCCGCACGCACGCGCTCCTGCTCCGTGCGTTGTACCTGCGCCTCCTCGCGCAGCTTCTCGTTCTTCGCGCGGCTCTCCAGGCTTGCGCGCGCGGCCTCGCTCTGGACCGCGCGCAGCTCCTCGGTGCGCCGCCAGCGGTCGTAGTCCACCCGCTCGCGCGCCACGCGCTGCTGCTCGTTGCGGCTGCGCGCAGTCTCGCTCGCCTCGTCCTGCCGCGCCTTGTAGTCGCGGATGCGTTCCGCATCCAGGTCGGCCTTGCGCCTGGTGTTCTCCTTTTCCATCGCGAGGCGCTCCTCCTCCATCCGCAGGCGCTCCTTGTCGTTCGAGTGGTTCATCCAGATGCCACTGGCGGCAACAACGAGGATGCCCAGGCCGATGGCCGGCGCGAACCAGGCGGGGCGCGATCCGGTTCCGGCCCCTCCCTGATCCTCGAATGCGGCGAGCTTCGCGTCGTAGGGTCCGCGCTTGGCGGGAACCGAAAGGGTGACGAAGGCTTCCCTGAGGAGCCGCTCCTCCGCGCGCTTTTCCTCGGCCGATGCCGCGTAGGCGGGGTCGGCCAACGCCTTCATCTTCCCGTCGAAGGCCAGCCTGGCGATCTGCGCGCTCGCGCTTCGGCCGATGCCCAGGACGTGGTAGTAGTCGTGCATCGCGACTCCGGGTTGTCCGTGCGCCAATTCTAGCGCGCCGTGTCAGGCCTGGGCGAGCCGCCCGTCGGCCAGCCGAAGGCGGCGCTCCATGCGCGCGGCGAGCGCCGGGTCGTGCGTCACCATCACGAACGCCGTGCCGTGGCGGCCATTGAGCTCCACAATGAGGTCGAACACATGGCCGGCCGTCTCGCGGTCGAGGTTTCCCGTGGGCTCGTCGGCCAGCACGCACGCCGGTTGCGTGACGAGCGCGCGCGCCACGGCCACGCGCTGGCGCTCCCCCCCCGAAAGCTCGCCCGGCCGGTGCGCGAGGCGATGGCCCAGGCCGACCTCCTCGAGCATCGCGCGCGCGCGCTCCTTCGCCTGCGCCTCGCCAAGCCTGCGGATGGCGAGCGGCATCGCCACGTTTTCCAGCGCGGTGAATTCCGGCAGGAGGTGGTGGAACTGGTAAACGAACCCGAGGCAGCGGTTGCGCAGTTCCCCCTGGCGGCGAGGATCGAGCGTGGCCATGTCCTCGCCTCCCAGCCGCACCGTCCCCGCGCTCGGCCGGTCCAGGCCGCCCAGCAGGTGCAGCAGCGTGCTCTTGCCCGAGCCGGAGGAGCCAACGATCGCGACCGAATCGCCGGCGCGGACCTCGAAATCCACGCCCTTGAGGACCGGCACGGCGACCTCGCCCAACCCGAAGGTCTTGGCGAGCCCCGCGCACGAAAGGACCATGTCACTCATAGCGCAGCGCCTCGGCCGGATTCACGCGGGCCGCGCGCCAGCTCGGGTAGAGGGTCGCCAGGAACGCGAGGGCGAGGGCCACGCCCGCCACCATCCCCACGTCCCGCCACTCCAGCTGCGAGGGCAGTTCGCTGATGTAATAGACCTCGCGCGACAGGATCTGGAAGTTGAAGGCATGCTCGATCGCGGGCACCACGACATCGATGTTGAGCGACAGGACAACGCCCAGCAACACGCCCAGCGCCGTGCCGATGGTGCCGATGAGGGTTCCCTGCACCATGAAGACCTTCATGATCGACCCGGGCGAGGCCCCGAGGGTGCGCAGGATCGCGATGTCCGGGAGCTTGTCGGTTACCACCATCACCAGCGTAGAGACGAGGTTGAAGGCCGCCACCGCGATGATGAGCGTGAGAATGATGAACATCATCCGCTTCTCGATCTGGATGGCGCGGAAGTAGTTGGCGTTCTGCTGCGTCCAGTCCGTGACGTAGGCATCCGCGGTGATGGACTTCGAAAGCTCGCGCGCAACTCGCGGCGCCTCGTAGAGGTTCCTCAGCTTCAGGCGCACGCCGCTCGCCGCGTCCCCCAGCCGGTAGAGCACTTGCGCGTCTTCCATGCGCACCAGAGCCAGCCCGGAGTCGTATTCGTAGTGCCCGACGGAAAAGATCCCGGTCACGCGGAACTGCTTGAGGCGCGGTACGAGCCCGGCCGGGGTGACCAGCCCCTGCGGCGCGATGAGCGTTACGCGGTCGCCCTTCCGCACGCGCAGCGCGCGCGCCAGGTCGGCGCCGAGCACGATGCCGAACTCGCCGGGCAGGAGGTCGGACAGCTTGCCGGCCCTCATGTGCGCGCCGATGTCGGCCACCTGATCCTCCATTTCCGGGATGACGCCGCGCACGAACACGCCGCGCACCTGCGAGCCCGAGGAGAGGAGCCCCTGGGCCGCCACGAAGGGCGCCGCCGCGACCACCTCGGAATTCGCCTTCGCGTCGGCCGCCACCTTGCGCCAGTCCACCAGGCCGCCTTCGATGGCCAGCACCTGCAGGTGGGCGGCAACGCCGAGGATCCGCGCACGGATCTCGCGCTCGAAGCCGTTCATCACCGACATCACCGTGATCAGCGCCGCGATGCCGAGCGCGATGCCCAGCATCGAGACCAGCGAGATGAACGAGATGAAGTGATTGCGGCGCTTGGCGCGCGTGTAGCGAAGGCCGACGAAGAGCTCGAATGGCTGCAAGAACGGGAACCGGGTGGAAAATGGGAGATAAAGGCGACAGACCCCATTTATTATCCACGCTTGCCCGCCATGCCGCTCACCCTCCTCGTCCCCGACCTCCTGCCGCCCGCCGACGCCCCGGATGCGATGAAGGGCCTGCGCCTGCCGCGGATCGAGACCTGGCTCGCACGCGGTGACCGGGCGCGCGAACCGGGAACCGGCAACGCGTGGCTGCTGCGCCAATGGGGGCTCGACTCGCAGGCGTCGGTTGCCGCCCTCACCCTGGCCGCCGACGGCGGGCCGCGCGACGGCCTCTGGCTTCGCGCCGACCCCGTCCACCAGCGCATCGACCGCAACGCCCTCGT
The DNA here is from genome assembly GCA_016720855.1 of Betaproteobacteria bacterium. Taxonomy (NCBI): domain Bacteria; kingdom Pseudomonadati; phylum Pseudomonadota; class Betaproteobacteria; species Betaproteobacteria bacterium. Next base: position 868,898 of record JADKJU010000001.1, read on the forward strand.
GCTCCACGATTCGAGCGTCCTTGCGCTCACGCCGGCCGAAGGGGATGCGGCAGTCGCGGCACTCAACGACTTCTTCGCGGGGGATGGACTCGAATTCTGCGCGCCCTGCCCGGATCGATGGTATGTCCGCGTGCCGCCGGGAGAATTGCCGCGCACCGTGTCGCTGGACGAGGCCGTCGGGCGCAACCCCTTCGGCATGATTCCCGAGGGCGGGGAGCGCCTGAAGTGGCCGTCGATCTTCAGCGAGGCGCAGATGCTCCTGGCCAGGCTGCCCTTCAACACGGCGCGGGAAGCCGCGGGCCGGCCCACGCTCAACGCCGTGTGGTTCTGGGGCGGTGGGGCGTTTCCGGCGGCCTTGCCGCGGCCCTTCGACGACGTGGCCTCGAGCGACGCCCTGGCGCGAAGCCTCGCCCTGGCCAGCGGTTGTCCTGCACGGCCCCTTCCCGCCGGCCTCGCGCAAATGCCCGCGCGCCATTCCGGCGAATTCCTCGCGGTGGTGGACTCGCTTCAGGCGCCGTTTCGCCGCGGCGACGCCGAGGAATGGATCGCGGCGGCACGCGTTCTCGAGGAAAGCTGGTTTCCCGACCTCGGCGAGGCCCTGGCGGCCTTCGGCCGCCTGCGCGTCGTGCTGCCTTCCGAGCGCGACACCGTGATCGTCGACCTCCCTCCAGGGGCGCGATGGCGTCTGTTCAGGCGCACGCGCCCCCTCGCGAGCCATGCCTGACATCGTCGAACGGTCCGTCGACCCGAACGCCTGCGCCCGGCTCGTCGCCGGCGGCATCGATCCCCGGCTCGCGCGACTCTTCGCCGCCCGGGGCGTGAACGAGGCAACGGAACTCTCCGCCGCCTTGCCGGGCCTCGTGCCTCCCGGCGCCCTCTCCCAGGCCCGGGAAGCCGCTGCGCTCCTGGCCGACGCGATCGAGGCGGGCACCCGCATCCTCATCGTGGCCGACTACGATGCGGACGGTGCCACCGCGTGCGCCGTCGGCCTGCGCGCGCTGCGGGCGATGGGGGCATCCATCGACTTCCTCGTTCCCGACCGCTTCCGCTTCGGCTACGGGCTCACGCCCGAGATCGTGCGCCTGGCCGCCGAACGCTCGCCCGGCCTCCTCGTCACCGTGGACAACGGCATCGCCTCCGCCGAGGGCGTGGCGGAGGCCAACCGCCTGGGAATGCGCGTCCTCGTCACCGACCACCACCTGCCGGGCGACGTTCGGCCCGATGCCGCGTGCATCGTGAACCCCAACCAGGCCGGGTGCGGCTTCCCGAGCAAGGCCCTCGCAGGCGTCGGCGTGATCTTCTACGTGATGATGGCGCTGCGCGCGGAGCTTCGGCGACGCGGCGCGTTCGCTGCGCGCGCGGAACCGAACCTCGCTGCCCTCCTCGACCTGGTGGCGCTGGGCACCGTGGCCGACGTCGTGAAGCTCGACGCCAACAACCGCATCCTCGTGGCGCAGGGGCTGGCCAGGATCCGCGCGGGGGAAGCCTGCGCCGGAGTCCGGGCCCTGATGGCCGTTGCCGGCAGGGAACCACGGCGCGCCGGGGGCTACGACCTGGGCTTTGTCGTGGGCCCTCGCCTCAATGCGGCCGGCCGCCTCGAGGACATGTCCCTGGGCATCGAGTGCCTTGCCACGGACGACGAGGGCGTGGCCATCCGTCTGGCCGGCAGGCTCGACGAGCTCAACCGCGAGCGGCGCGAGATCGAGGCGGGGATGCAGGAATCCGCCCTCGCGATGCTCTCCGGCGTCGATCCCGGGAACGGCTGGTCGCTCACGGTTCACCGGCCGGAATGGCACGCGGGCGTCGTGGGTCTCCTGGCCTCGCGGCTCAAGGATCGGTTCCACCGCCCGGTGTTCGCGTTCGCCCTCGAAGCCGGGGGAAGACTCAAGGGCTCCGGGCGCTCGATCGCCGGGCTCAACCTGCGCGATGCGCTCGACCTCGTTTCCAAGCGCGCCCCCGGCGTGATCGAGCGCTTCGGCGGACACGCGGCCGCGGCAGGGGCGACCCTGCACGAAGGGGCCCTGGAAGCCTTCGGCGCCGCGTTCGAAGCCGTGGCACGCGAACTCCTCTGCCCGGCCGATCTCGAACAACGCATCGAAACCGACGGGACGCTCGCCGCGACCGACATCACCTTCGACTTCGCCGCCGAGCTGCGCCGCCTTGTCTGGGGACAGGGGTTCCCCGAGCCGAGGTTCGCCGGACGCTTTCTCGTCGAGGCCCAGCGCATCGTGGGCCTCAAGCACACCCGCCTCACCCTCGGCCTGGGATCGCGCCACTTCACCGCCATGCGCTTCGGGGACACCGGGCCCTTCCCCGCCGCCATCGACGCGGTCTACCGCCTCGACGTCAATGAATTCAACGGCACCGAGTCGCTGCAGCTCATCGTCGAGCACTGGAGCGCGTAGCGCCTCGCCCCTTCGCCGCCCATCGCACGCGCTGGCGCCATCGTGCCCCGGTATAATCGACCGTTTACCGAATCGAAGACGCCCGCATGGAAGCCGAACAGCTCAACCAGATCGAAAATTCCCTCTCGGATCTCGCCGCACGAACCGCAGAACTCCGGAGGTATCTTTGACTTCGACGCGAAAAACACCCGCCTAGCCGAGGTCCGCAGGATCCTCGAGGATCCCGCCGTGTGGAACGACGCTCCCCGGGCCCAGGAACTGGGCAAGGAGCGCGCGAGCCTCGAGGCAACCGTCAACGTGATCGAGCAGATCGAGTCCGGGCTCAAGGACTGCGCCGGGCTCTTCGCGCTCGCCAAGACCGAGGACGACGACGAGACGCTGGAGTCCGTGCGAAGCGACACCGCGGCGATCGAGAAGCTGGTCGCGGGCCTCGAGTTCCGTCGCATGTTCTCGAACCCGATGGACCCCAACAACTGCTTCGTGGACATCAACGCGGGCCAGGGGGGCACGGAGGCCCAGGACTGGACGCAGATGCTGCTGCGCATGTACCTCAAGTACTGCGACAAGCGCGGCTACAAGGTCGAGGTCCTCGAGGAATCCGACGGCGAGGTCGCGGGGCTGAAGAGCGCCTCCCTCAAGGTGAGCGGCCCTTACGCCTATGGATACCTTCGCACCGAGACCGGCATCCACCGCCTCGTGCGCAAGTCGCCCTTCGATTCCAACGCGCGCCGCCACACGTCGTTCGCGAGCGTGTTCGTGTATCCGGAAGTGGACGACTCCATCGAGATCGACATCAATCCGGCGGACCTGCGCATCGACACCTACCGCGCCTCGGGCGCCGGCGGACAGCACGTGAACAAGACGGATTCGGCGGTGCGCATCACGCACCTGCCGACCAACACGGTGGTCTCCTCCCAGAACGACCGCTCCCAGCACCGCAACCGCGCCGAGGCGATGTCGATGCTCAAGGCGAAGCTCTACGAGCTGGAGCTGCGCAAGCGCAACGAGAAGAAGCAGGCGCTGGAGGACACCAAGACCGACATCGGCTGGGGCCACCAGATCCGCTCCTACGTGCTCGACCAGTCGCGCATCAAGGACCTTCGCACCAACCACGAGGTGGGCAACACCCAGGCCGTCCTCGACGGCGACCTCGACGATTTCATCGCCGCCTCCCTCAAGCAAGGCGTATAGACCATGGCCGACAACAGCGACAAGAAGCCCCCCACCGAACCTGCGCAGGACGAGAACCAGATCGTCGCCGAGCGGCGAGCCAAGCTCGCCCGCCTTCGCGAGAGGGGCCAGGCCTTCCCCAACGATTTCCGGCGAGAGCAGCTCGCCGCCGACCTGCAAGCCGCGCACGGAGCCGCCTCCAAGGAGGACCTCGAGGCCGCCCCGCCCCGCGCCTGCGTGGCCGGCCGGATGATGCTCAAGCGCCTCATGGGCAAGGCATCCTTCGCAACGCTGCAGGACATGAGCGGGCGGATCCAGGTCTACGTGAAGTCGGACGCCCTCGGGACGGACGCCTACGAGGACTTCAAGCACTGGGACCTGGGCGACATCGTGGGCGCCGAGGGAACGCTCTTCCGCACGAAGACCGGCGAGCTCACGATCCAGGTGTCCTCGATCCGCCTGCTCTCGAAGTCGCTGCGCCCGCTGCCCGACAAGTTCCACGGCCTCGCGGACATGGAGGCGCGCTATCGCAACCGGCACGTGGACCTCATCGTGAACCCGGAGTCGCTCGACACCTTCATCAAGCGCTCGAAGCTGGTGCAGGCGATCCGCGAGTTCTTCGTGGCGCGCGGCTACCTCGAGGTCGAGACGCCGATGATGCACCCGATCCCCGGCGGCGCGGCGGCCAAGCCGTTCATGACCCACCACAACGCGCTCGACATGGACCTGTACCTGCGGATTGCGCCGGAGCTCTACCTCAAGAAGCTCGTGGTGGGCGGGCTCGAGAAGGTCTTCGAGATCAACCGGAACTTCAGGAACGAGGGGATGAGCACGCGCCACAACCCCGAGTTCACGATGATCGAGTTCTACGAGGCCTACCGGGATTATCACTACCTGATGGATCTCACCGAGACGCTGCTTCGCGAGTGCGCGCAGAAGGTGGTCGGCTCGACGACTATCGGCTACCAGGGGGAGACGATCGACCTGGCGAAGCCCTTCGACCGCCTGACCATGGCCGAGGCCATCGCCAAGTACAACCCGAGGTTCCCGCTGGCGGAGCTGGAAAAGCCCGAGTACCTCAAGGTTGCGCTCGCCCCCTTCCAGGTCGAGGTGTTCCCGACGGACGGGCTGGGGATCCTGCAGCTCAAGCTCTTCGAGGCGACGACCGAGTCGAAGCTCGTGCAGCCCACCTTCATCGTGGCGCATCCGACGGACGTTTCCCCACTCGCCCGCGCCAACGACGCCAACCCCGCCGTCACCGACCGCTTCGAGCTCTTCATCACCGGGCGCGAGATGGCCAACGGCTTCTCCGAGCTGAACGATCCCGAGGACCAGGCCGCGCGCTTCGCCCAGCAGGCGCGGGCGAAGGAGGCCGGCGACGAGGAGGCGATGTACTTCGACGCCGACTTCATCCGCGCGCTCGAGTACGGCCTGCCGCCGACGGCCGGGGAAGGCATCGGCATCGACCGCCTGGCGATGCTCTTCACGGACAGCCCGTCGATCCGGGACGTGATCCTCTTCCCGCAGCTCAAGCCCACCGAGGCGGCCTGACCCTCGCCGACGGCGCCAAAGCCATGACCTCGCGCAAGGCGGACCAAACGCCGCTCGACATTTCCGACGACATGCGGGAGCTCGCCGCGCTGTTTCTCGAGACCCGTCGCGCGGACCTCGCCCGCCTCGAGGGCGCGCTGGCGGCCGGCGATTTCGAGACGATCCGCGCCGTCGGCCACGTCTTTCGCGGATCGTCGGCCGCGTTCGGGTTTCCCGAGGCAGGGCAGATCGGCGCGCAACTCGAGGAGGCCGCCGCCCGCGCTGACCGCGGGGCCGTCGAAGCGCTCGCCCCGCTCCTGCGCGCCTCGATCGTAATTCGCGGCAGCGAAAGCGCGTAGGCGATGACCGGCTTCACGATCTCCTTCACCGACGCATTCCTCCTCGCGATCCTCCCGATCGCCGCGGTCCTGATGGGCGTTGCCCTGGTCCTGTTGCGGCGCCGGCGCGCCGCCCAGCTCGCCGCGATCGCCGATCTCGCCCGGGAGCGCGACCGTGTGCGTAACGCCCTCGAGGGCTCCTCCCTCACCATCTGGGACTGGGATGTCGCCGCCGATTCCATCTGGCTCAATTCGAACTGGAAGGAAATGCTCGGCGAGTATCCCAAGGAGACGCGATGCTCGATGGTCGAACTCCTCTCATACGTCCACGCGGACGACCTGGAGCGCGTGCAGAGCGCCGCCGTGGACACACTCAAGGGGACGACCGCCCAGTTCGACACGGAATACCGCGTCCGGCGCGAAGAAGGCGCCTTGATCTGGATCCGCAGCCTCGGGAAGGTCACGGCCCGCGACTCCCTGGGGCGTGCCTTGCGCGCGAGCGGCACGAACTCGGACATCACGGCCAGGAAGCTCGCGGAGAAGTCCCTCGCCGAGAGCGAGGCGCGTTTCCGGGCGCTGTCTTCGCTGTCCTCCGACCTCTACTGGGAACAGGACGAGCACTTTCGCCTCCTGACCTGGTCCGCCCCGGCGTGGTCGCGCGGGAGCGACTCGGTATTGCCCCGGCCCGCGCTGGACGCCCCGGAACTCACGGAAGCCGACTGGGGGGCGCATCGCGGGGTGCTCGAGCAAAGACGCGCGTTCCGCGACCTCGAGATCCGCCAGGCGGGGCCCGGCGGCCAGGAGTCGTGGCTGTCCGTGGGCGCCGTGCCGGTAGTGGACGACAAGGGACAGTTTCGCGGCTACCGGGGCCTGGCGAGGATCATCACCGACCGCAAGCGCGCCGAACGGCGCCTGCGCGAAAGCGAGTCGCAGCTCCGGCAGCTCGTCGAATTCATGCCGGCCGCGATCATGTTCGTCAACCACGACCGGCGCGTGGTGGTTCACAACAAGGCCTGCGCCGAGCTGATCGGCCTCCCGTCGGCGCAAATCGACGGCCAGCTCCTGAGCGTACTCCTGGGGGAGGAGCGGTACGCCGTCGTCGCGCCGTTCCTCACGCAGGCGCTCGCGGGCGAGCCGGCCCATTACGCGTCGAGGCGGCCGGGCCTGGGGGGCCGTGTCCTGGACCTGGACGTGCTGCACTGGCCCCTTCGCGGCCCCGATGGCGATGTCGCGGGGGTGATCGTCCTCGGAATGGACGTCACGCGGCTGAAGGAAGCGGACCGCATGAAGGACCATTTCGTGTCGGTCGTGAGCCATGAACTGCGCACGCCACTCACGGCCATGCGCGGCTCCCTGGGACTGCTCGCCGGCGGCATCGTCGGCGAGCTGCCGGACGAGGCGAGGCCCCTGGTGGAGATCGCCCTGCAGAACTCCGACCGCCTCTGGCGGCTGGTGAACGACCTGCTCGACATCGAAAAGATGTCGGCCGGGCAGCTCGAGTTCCGCGTCGAGGCGATCGCGTGGCAGGAGGCGCTGCGGGAAGCGGTGGACGCGAGCCGCGGATTGATGCAGCAGTATGACGTTTCGTTCGAGCTGGAGCCCGTCGGGGACCTGCGCGTGCTCGGCGACAACGACCGCCTGTCGCAGGTGCTCTCCAACCTGATCCTCAATGCCGCCAAGTTTTCCGCGCCGGGCGGAATGGTTTCCGTGGGTGCGCAGCGACTTCCCGGCGGCGGCGTGCGCACCCGCGTTCGCGATCGCGGCCCCGGCATTCCGGAAAGCTTTCGCTCCCGGATCTTCCAGCCCTTCTCGCAGGCCGACTCCGGCGACAGCCGCACCAAGGGCGGCACGGGCCTGGGCCTCGCGATCAGCCGCGAAATCGTCACGCGCCTGGGGGGCGCGATCGGCTTCGACGACGCGCCCGGCGGCGGCACGATCTTCTGGTTCGACCTGCCCGAAGCGCCGGTGGCACAATGACGCCCGTGTCCCAGCCTCCGTTCAATCGCATCCTCCACGTCGACGACCAGGTCGACATCCGCGGCATCGTGAAGCTCGCCCTCGGGAAAATCGGCGGATTCTCGGTTTGCAGCTGCGCGTCCGGAGAGGAGGCCTTGGCGGCGGCGGCCGGTTTCGATCCGGAATTGCTCCTCATCGACATGAGCATGCCGGGCATGGACGGGATGGATCTCCTTGCGCGCATGCGCGAGGCCGGCATTCGCGTGCCTGCCGTCTTCTTCACCGCCCGCAGCAGTCCGAGCGACCTCGTTCGCTATCGTGACGCAGGCGCCATCGGCACCCTGTCCAAGCCCTTCGACCCGCTCAAGCTCGGCAGGCAGATCACCCAGATCTGGATGGATAGCCTCGCGCCCGGCACGGGCGAGGTCTGAGCGCCGCCACCCCGATCCCGCACGGCGCCGGGAGGCCACCGCCGATGCGACGCCAGCCAGCGCCATCCCCCGGCGGACGGGGAAAGCGTCTAAAATTAAACTCGTCCGTCACCATCTCTCATTCCCCGGAGTTCACCATGAAGATCACTCGCTGCCACTTGTCCGCCGCCATCACGATCGCCTTCTTCGTCGCCGCCATCGCCGTCGCACCGCAGGCGCAGGCGAAGTGCGACAACTGCGGCACCGTGACCGACGTGAAGACGATCAAGAAGGAAGGCGAAGGCTCGGGCGTCGGCGCTGTCGCCGGTGGCGTCCTGGGCGGCGTACTCGGCCACCAGATCGGCAGCGGCCGCGGCAACACCGCCGCCACGATCGTCGGCGCGGGCGCGGGCGCCTATGCCGGAAACCAGGTCGAAAAGAGCCAGAAGTCCACGACGACGTACCAGGTCGCGGTGAAGATGGAGGACGGGAAATCCCGCACCTTCAATTTCAGCAAGCAAACGAGCTACCGCATCGGCGACAAGGTGAGGATCGTTGACGGGAAGCTCACCCACGAGTAGCCGCGGGCCCGGGCGGCGCGACCACCGATTCGAAGAACATGTCCGGCACCCCGAAGCCCGCGCACCCTGAGGACCCCCTCGACCTGGACTTCACCTCGCTCGTCGAGGACGTCGCGGTCCAGCCGGCCGCGGCCGCGGCCCCGACGCCGGAGATCGAGGAAAACGCGCTCATCGGCGCGAATGCGCTCGGCGAGGAAGGTTTCCATGTCGTGCTGGTGCGTCCGCGGCTGGGGAGCCCCGCCAATCACGTCGTCATGATCGTGGACGACGACTCGCCCACCGCCGAGCTCGCGGCGCACGTGCTGCGCAAGGCTGGCTACCAGGCGGTGGTCGCACTCGACCCGCGCGAAGCCGCGCGCCTCATGTCGCGCGTGGGAGCGCCTGCGCTCCTGCTGCTCGACGTGGAAATGCCGGAGATGGGAGGGCTCGAGTTCCTCGCCCGCATCCGCCGGCACAAGCGCCTCTTCGACACGCCCGTCGTCCTGTTCACCGCCCACAGCAGCCAGGCGGACATCGTGCGCGGACTGCAGGCGGGGGCGGACGGCTACATCGCCAAGCCGATTTCCGCCTCGGCGCTCGCGTCCGCGGTACGCACCGTGCTCGGGCACTGACGGCGGGCCGATCGCGCCACCCTTCCCGATTCAGGCCTTCACCGCCTCGAGGTCGTGCTCGCCGGCCGCCGTGATGCGGACCTGCGCGAAATCGCCGGCTTTCAGGCCCTTCGCTCCCTTCACGCGCACGACGCCATCGATCTCAGGAGCATCGGCGGCGCTGCGCGCGAGGGCGATGCGGCCCTCGACATCATCGACGAGGACCTCGATCGTGCGGCCGACCTTCGCAGCCAACCGCTCGCGGCTCACGCACGCCTGCGCCTGCATGAACAGGGCAAGCCGCTCCCGCTTCACCTCCTCCGGCACGGCGCCGGGAAGCTCGTTCGCACGGGCGCCCTCCACGGGCGAATAGGCGAAGCAGCCCACGCGATCAAGGCGCGCCTCGCCGATGAATTCGAGCAGTTCCTCGAACTGCGCCTGCGTTTCGCCGGGGAAGCCGACGATGAAGGTGGAACGGATCGTGAGGTCCGGGCATTCGGCTCGCCAGGCCCGGACGCGCTCGAGGTTCCTTTCGCTCGCGGCAGGGCGCTTCATCAGCTTGAGGATGCGCGCGCTCGCATGCTGGAAGGGCACGTCGAGATAGGGGAGGATCCGCCCTTCGGCCATGAGCGCGATCACCTCGTCCACGTGCGGGTACGGGTACACGTAATGCAGCCGCACCCAGACTCCCAGTTCGCCCAGTGCAGCGCAGAGCTCCGTCATGCGCGTCCTGAGCGGCTTGCCGCCCCAGAAGCCGGTGCGGTACTTCACGTCCACGCCGTAGGCGCTCGTGTCCTGCGAAATGACGAGGAGCTCCTTCACGCCCGCCCTCACGAGGTTCTCGGCCTCCTTCATGACGTCGCCCACCGGGCGGCTCACCAGGTCACCGCGCATCGACGGAATGATGCAGAAGGTGCAGCGGTGGTTGCAGCCTTCGGAGATCTTGAGATACGCGTAGTGGCGCGGCGTAAGGCGGATGCCCTGCGGCGGAACGAGGTCGCTGAACGGATCGTGCGGCCTGGGCAGGTGCGCATGCACGGCGGCCATCACCTCGGGCGTGGCGTGCGGCCCGGTCACCGCAAGGACCTTCGGGTGCGCTTCGCGAACGACGTCGCCCTTCGCCCCGAGGCACCCCGTCACGATCACCTTGCCGTTGGCGGCCAGCGCCTCGCCGATCGCGTCCAGCGACTCCTCGACGGCCGCGTCGATGAACCCGCAGGTATTCACCACGACCAGGTCCGAGCCTTCGTACGACGGCGCGATTTCGTAGCCCTCGGCGCGAAGCTGGGTGAGGATGGATTCGGAATCGACCAGCGCCTTGGGGCAGCCCAGGGACACGAACCCCACGCGCGGCGCGCGAACGGGCGCTGGATTCTTGCGGGGACGCGCCACCCTGTGCCGCTACGACTTCTTCGCGCGTGTCTTGCGCGCGGAAGCGCGCGGGGCGCGCTTGGCTTTGGCAGGAGCGGCCTCGGCAGGCGCGCTCTCGCCGGGGGCCGCGCTGTACGGGAATCCCGAGAACAGCTTGAGCGCCTGGCTGCGCAGTTCTTCCTGCATGTCGATCACGGCCTTCGCCCCCTTCTCGAGGTAGCCGCCCATCACCTGCGGAATGGGCTGCCCGGCCGTCATCAGGTTCGAGAAGGTGTCGGGAGGCACCTTCGGGATGAGGACCTGCGCCTGCTCCTGGAAGCGCTTCTGCGCCTCGTGGAAGGCATGGATCGAACGCTCCAGGTAGGAACCCATGAGGCCCTGCATCGAGTGTCCGTAGTAACGGATGATGTTGGCGAGCATGTCGGTGGAGAACATCGGCACGCCGCCGGACTCCTCCTCGAGAATGATCTGCAGGAGGATCGCGCGCGTCAGGTCGTCTCCGGATTTCGCGTCCTGGACGACGAAGTGCTTGTACTGCAGCACCAGGTCCTTCACCTCCGCCAGCGTGATGTAGGTGGAAGTCTCGGTGTCGTAAAGCCGGCGGTTCGGGTACTTCTTGATGATTCGGGGCGTCGCCATGGCGGAATCCTCGGCATGTTGCGCTACATCAATCGGAGTTTGTGCAGCCCCGGTGCCGGTTTCACCGGAAGCTCACCAAGTGCTTCATTTTATTACTTTTTGCACAATTGTGGCAGTGCACGCACCAGCCTGTGCTGCAGTGCAATAATATCGCCTTGACAGGTTCCCGTCTCCTTCCTAGAATTCGATTGTTGCGGCGCACCATTCCCGGGCGCCGCGTTTGATGGAGCCGATGACCGTGGTGAACCTCGCCGACCAGATGAACGAACTGAACAGCACGGCCATGCTTTCTGCCGCGCGCCTGTCGAAACTGTCGCTGGACAGCGCCGAGCGCCTCCTGGCGCTGCAGATCGGCTTCGCCAAGACCGCCCTGGGCGACGCGACCCAGGCCGCCCGCGCGGCCGCCGGCACGAAAGACGTGCAGCAACTCCTCGCGCTGCGCACCCAGGCCGCCGAAACCGCGATGACCCAGTGGCTCGAGTACTCCCGCAACCTGTATGAAGTGGCCTCCGAAGCCCAGGCCGAGATCTCCAGGCTTGCCGAGGAGCGCCTCGCCGACCTCCAGCGCGGCATCACGGAATCCGTGGACCAGGCCGCGAAGTCCGCGCCGGCCGGCAGCGACGTGGCCGTTGCGGCGATGAAGTCCTCGCTTGCCGCCGCCACCGCCGCCTTCGATTCCTTCGCCAAGGCCGCCCGCGGCGCCGCGAGCTTCTCCGACGCCGGCGTCAAGGCCGCCACCGCGCCCAAGGCGCGCAGGTAACGCCGGCCTCGAAGCCCGCTTTCGTCTCCTCCTCCTTTATCGCAAGTTCTCCAATTTGGATAAAGGTTCAAACCCCAGGCTCAAACCTGGGGTTTTTTTTTGTTAGGCGCCTGAATCCCACGGGCCCAGTCACAAGGAAGCAGCCTCATGGACAAGAAAATCGCACTCGTTACCGGCGGCGTCGGCGGCATCGGCACGGCAATCTGCAAGCGGCTCGCGCAGCAGGGCCACTTCGTCGTGGCCAACTACGGAATACCCGGCACCGAGACCCGGTACATGGCCGGCATGGCCGCGGCCGGATTCGACGGCAGCTGCACCGCCCTCGCCTTCGGCGACGTGTCGAGCTTCGAGTCGATGCGCGACATGGTGGCCGGTATCGTGAAGGATCACGGGCCCGTGGACATCCTGGTGAACTGCGCCGGCATCACGCGCGACTCGACGTTCCGCAAGATGACGCCGGAGCAATGGCACCTGGTCATCGAGACCAACCTCACCAGCGTGTTCAACGTGACGCGTCACGTGATCGATGGCATGTGCGATCGCGGCTGGGGCCGCATCGTCAACATCTCTTCGGTGAACGGGATCCGGGGCCAGTTCGGGCAGACCAACTACTCCGCCGCCAAGGCCGGCATCCTCGGCTTCACCAAGGCTCTCGCCCAGGAAGTCATCCGCAAGGGCGTGACCGTCAACGCGGTTTCCCCGGGCTACGTGGAGACCGAGATGGTCGCCGCCATCAAGGAAGAGGTGAAGCAGCAGATCGTGGCGCAGATCCCGGCCGGGCGTCTCGGCAGCCCCGACGAAATCGCGGAAAGCGTGGCCTACCTGGCCTCCGACAAGGCCGCGTACGTCACCGGCGCCAACCTCTCGATCAACGGCGGCCTGCACATGTACGCCTGATCCCGGCGCGAATCGCGAAAGGGCGCCCCGCGGGGCGCCCTTTTCGCTGTTGGAACGCGCGCTTCGCGGTGCCCATCCCATCCTGATAGACTTCGCGCCCTCGCCCCCACAAGGGGCACCCCCGCCTGGAGGTTCGCTTGGCCATCCCGACCCGCTTCCTCGCCGCGTGCGCGGCATTCGCCTCGTGCGCCGCGCTCGCAGACGCGCCGCCCGCCTTTCCCGCGAAGAACGTCCCCGACACCTATTTCGGCACCGTGGTCGACGACCCCTACCGCGCCCTCGAGAACGTGAAGGACCAGCAGGTTGCCGCGTGGATGAAGGCGCAGGCCGACTACGCCCACGCGACGCTCACGGGCCTGAAGGGCTACGCGAAGCTGCTCGCGCGCGTGGCGGAACTCGACAACGCGACGGAGTCGCAGATCGGCGACGTTCGGCGCATGCCGGACGGGACGCTCTTCTTCACCCGCCGCGGCGCAAAGGACAATACCTTCAAGCTCTTCCTGCGGCAGGCGGACGGCCGCGAGCGCCTCGTCGCGGACCCGGACGACTGGCAGCGACAGACCGGCAAGCCGCATGCGATCAACTACTACTTTCCCTCGCCCGACGGCAGGCACGTGGCGCTCGGCGTTTCCCCTTCCGGATCGGAAGAGGCCGACCTCTACGTCCTCGAGACGGCGACGGGCAAGCACGTCGGCAAGCCGATCGACCGCGCCGAATATGCGGGTGCGTACGCGGGGATCAACTGGATGCCGGACGGCAAGTCCTTCTTCTACCTGCGCCTGCACAAGAACCCGCCGGGCGCGCCGTCCGCGGAACGCTACCTGAACATGCGCCTGTGGCTGCACACCGTTGGAACCGACGCCGGCAAGGACGTGCTCGTGCTCGGACCCGGCGCATCGCCGCGCGTCGCGGTGTCGCCGACCGAGCAGGCATTCGTGATCGTCACCCCGGGCTCCCGCCATGCCGTCGCGCTGGTCGTGGCCGACGTCGAGCGCGAAGTCACCCTCTATACGGCGCCCCTGGACACCGTCGGCAAGGCCGGCACCGCGTGGACCAGGATCTGCGGCGTCGCGGACAAGGTGACCGGCTTCGCGATCAGGGGCGACGACATCTACCTGATGACCTATGCCGCGAGCCCGCGATTCTCGGTGATGCGCACGAGCCTCGCGAAGCCGGACGTCGCCACCGCCGCGACGGTGGTCGCGCCCTCCGACCGGGTCCTCTTCGAGATCGCGGCAGCCCGCGACGGCCTGTACTTCGAGTCGCGCGATGGCGCGGTGAAGCGCCTCATGCGCCTGGCATGGAAAGACCGCGATGCGACCGAAGTGAAGTTCCCGGTCGATGGCGCGGCGAGCCTCCTGTCCGCAAACCCGGCGACCGACGGCGCGATGGTGAGCCTGCGGGCGTGGACCCGCGCGACGGAGATCTTCGCCGTCGATGCGGCGGGCCAGGCGACGAACACGGGCCTGCAGCCGCTCGGGAAGTTCGGCGCGCCCTCGAACCTCACGACCACCGAGGTCAAGGTGAAGAGCCACGACGGCGCGCTCGTGCCGCTGTCGATCATTCACAAGAAGGGCGTGGTTCTCGATGGATCGAACCCGACCCTGCTCTACGGATACGGCGCCTACGGCATCACGGAGGAGCCCGGATTCACCCCGCGGCGCCTGGCCTGGCTAGAACGGGGCGGCGTGTATGCGGTCGCGAACGTGCGCGGCAGCGGCGTCTATGGGAAGGATTGGCACAAGGCCGGCTTCAAGGCGACCAAGCCCAACACCTGGAAGGACTTCATCGCCTGCGCCGAGTACCTCATCGCGCAGAAGTACACGAGCACTGCCAAGCTCGGCATCCTGGGCGGAAGCGCCGGCGGAATTCTCATCGGGCGCGCACTCACCGAGCGGCCGGACCTCTTCGCCGCCGCGATCCCCGCGGTGGGCGTGCTCGATGCGGTGCGCACCGAGACCGAGGCCAACGGCGTCCTCAACGTCCCGGAATTCGGCACCGTGAAGAAGGAGGACGAGTTCCGCGCGATCCTCGCGATGAGCAGCTACCACCACGTGAAGAGCGGCACGCGCTACCCGGCCGTGATGATTCCGCACGGCGTGAACGACCCGCGCGTGGCGGTCTGGCAGTCCACCAAGATGGCGGCGCGGCTGATGGCGGCCAGCGCCTCGGGCAAACCCGTGCTGCTGAACCTCGACTACGAAAGCGGGCACGGCATCGGCGACACCAAGGCGCAGCGCCAGAAACAGACGGCGGACATCTACGCGTTCCTCTTCTGGCAGGCCGGAGTCCCGGAGTTCCAGCCGGCGACGAAATAGCGGCAGCCATTCCCCGGGCGACCCGCCCCGGGGAAACCAAAGAAAAAGGGCGCCCCGCGGGGCGCCCCTTTCGCTTTTCGCGCGAGGACCGCGCTAGTACATGTGCTGCCCGCCGTTGATCGAGATGTTGGCGCCGGTGATGAACGCGGCCTCGTCGGAGGCGAGGTAGGCGCACAGGCCCGCGACTTCCTCGGGGTGCCCCAGCCGGCCCACGGGGATCTGCGGCAGGATCTTGGAGTCGAGCACTTCCTTGGGGATCGCCATCACCATCTTCGTCCCGATGTAGCCCGGGGAGATGGTGTTCACGGTGACGCCCTTCCTGGCCACTTCCAGGGCGAGCGCCTTGGTGAAGCCGTGCATGCCGGCCTTGGCGGCGGAGTAGTTCGACTGGCCGAAGGCGCCCTTCTGGGCGTTCACGCTCGAGACGTTGATCACGCGTCCCCACCCGCGCCCGACCATCGCGTCCACCACGGGCTTGGACATGTTGAAGACGCTGTCGAGGTTCGTCTTCATGACCGCGTCCCAGTCCACCTTGCCCATCTTCTTGAAGGTCATGTCGCGCGTGATGCCGGCGTTGTTGATGAGGATGTCGATGGGGCCGATCTCGTTCGAGACCTGCTCGACCGCCTTGTGACAGGAATCGAAATCCGACACGTCGCAGGGGTAGGCGTGGAAGTGGTAGTCGCGCGCCGCCATGTCCTTGAGCCACTCCTTGTACTTCGTGTTGCCGGGCGAATAGGTCACCACGACCCGGATGCCCATGCGGGCGAGCTTCATGCAGATGGCCTCCCCGAGGCCACCCATGCCTCCTGTCACCAGGGCGATTCGCTGTGTCGTCATGTCGTCATCCTCCAGGCGGTTTGCTTGTCGCCTCGCGGGTCGTCCCGCGCGGCGGCTTGATCACTTCTCGATCTCGGCGCGTTCCTTCACGTAGCGTCCCGGGGCCGGCTCGGTGGGCTTGTGCTTGGCGTCGCCCAGCTTCGCGCGCGCGGCCACGAGCTTCCCCCCGAAGGGCTTGAGCCACTGGGACCAGGGCACCCACCAGCTTCCGGGCACCTCCTTCGCCTGCGCGAACCATTGGTCGGGGTCGGCGCCGAGGCGATCGTGGGTCCAGTAATTGCGCTTGTTCTTGGAAACGGGGTTGATGGCGCCCGCGATATGGCCGCTCGCGCCCAGGACGAACCTCACCGGACCTCCCAGGTAGCGGGCGCTCTCGTAGCCCCCCTTCCACGGCACGATGTGATCCTCGCGCGCGGCGAACACGAATGCCGGCATGTCCACCCGCTTCAGGTCCACGGGCTCCCCGCACATCGTGAGCGCGTCGGGCTGCACCAGCTTGTTGTCCGTGTACGTGTTGCGCAGGTAATAGGCGTACATCGGGCCGGGCAGGTTGGTCGAGTCCCCGTTCCAGTACAGCAGGTCGAACGCGGGCGGCTGCTTGCCCTTGAGGTAGTTGGCCACGACGTACGACCAGACCAGGTCGTTGGCGCGAAGGCTGGAAAAGGCGCTCGCGAGCTCCGCGCCGGGAACGATGCCGCCCTTGGCGAGCTTCTTCTCGCGCTTCTCGACGAAGTTCTTGTCGATGTAAACGCTGATCTCGCCCACGTCGCTGAATTCCAGCAACGACGTCATGAGCGTGAGGCTCGCGACCGGCTTCCTGCGCTTCTTCGCCAGCACGGCGAGCGCCGCGGCGAGGAGCGTCCCGCCGATGCAAAAGCCCAGCGCGTTCACCTTGTCGGCGCCCGTGATGGCCTTCGCCTCGTCGAGCGCGGCCATGACACCCATCTCGAGGTAATCGTCCCAGGTGAGCTTGTCGAGCGGCGGCTTCACGTTGCGCCACGACACCATGAAGACCGTGTGGCCCTGCTCGACCGCATAGCGCACGAGCGAGTTCTCCGGCTGCAGGTCCATGATGTAGAACTTGTTGATGCACGGGGGCACCATCACCAGCGGGCGCTCGTGGACCTTCGCGGTGAGCGGGCTGTACTGGACGAGCTGGATGAGGTCGTTCTCGAAGACCACCGCGCCGGCGGACACGGCGACGTTCCTGCCGACTTCGAAGGCCGCCTCGTCGGTCATGGAAATGCGGCCCTTCTCCATGTCGTCCACGAGGTTCTTCATCCCGTCCTCGATCGTCTTGCCGCCGCTTTCCAGCGCCGCCTTGATCGCCTCCGGGTTGGTCGCCAGGTAGTTCGACGGGGCGGCCGCATCGAGGTACTGGCGCATGAAGAAGCGCATGCGCCGCTTCGTCGCGGCGTCCATGTCCGCCTCATCGACCGCCTGCATCATCATCTTCGAGGTGAGCAGGTAGGAGTCGCGGAAAAAGCGGAAGAGCGGCAGCTCGTTCCATTCGGGCGAATTGAAGCGCTTGTCCGCCGCTGCAGGGGCCGCTTCCTTCGCCTCGGGCTGGAAGGCCTTCATCCAGAGGTTCATCTGCTCCTGCATGTACTTGCCCTGCAGGTCCATCAGCGTCTGCGGCTTGGCCGACACAGACTCGAGCCAGGCGCGATAGGCGTCCGAAAAGCCGGACATCACGTGCTGCGTCGGGCTGTCGGCGTGCATGGACGAGGCGAGCTTCTCGTGGGACTTGGCGATCAGGCCGGCAATGCGCTCGACGTGGGGGCGATTCGATGTGGGCATAGGGGGGAGGCGCGCCGAAACACGACGCAAACCTTTGGAATTTCAGGGATTTTCTCCCGCATTGTGGGGGCCGCCCCGAGGGGTGTCAAGAAACGCGGGCGGGGAAACCCTAATGACCGTGGCCGATGAGCAGGTGCACGCCCCAGAGCGTGAGTATGCCCAGCCCGATGAAGGCCACCTGCACGACGGTTTCGGCAAGCCGCGTCCGGCGCTGCAGCCCGGGGATCAGGTCGGCCACTGCCACGTAGATCATGCTGGCGGCGGAAATCGCGAGCACGCGGGGCACCCAGGCCTCGGCCGCCGAGAGGGCGAAGTACCCGAGCATCGCACCGGCCACGGCGGCAAGGCTGGACAGCGCGTTGAGAAGCAGCGCCTTCTTCTTCGAAAAGCCGGAATTGAGCAGGACGAGGAAATCGCCCACTTCCTGGGGAATCTCGTGCGCGACGATCGCCGCCGACGTCACGATGCCCAGCTTCACGTCGGCCAGGAAGGCGCTCGCGATGATCACCCCGTCGGTGAAGTTGTGGAAGGAGTCGCCCACGATGATCATCCACCCGGACCGGCCCCGGTCGTCCTCGTTCGCATGGGAATGGACGGCGCCCTGGTCGAGCCCGTGGCCCGCATCGTCTCCATGGTGGTGGCGCCACAGCAACAGCTTTTCGAGCACGAAGAAGCCGAGGATGCCGAACAGGATGAGGGCAGCCGTCCCGGTGTAGTCCACCGTCTGCTCGAAAAGGTGCGGCACGATGTCGAGGAACACGGCACCGAGCAGCGCGCCGACTGCGTAGCTCACGAGCATGGGCACGAGCCGCGCCTGCACCCGGAACGCAACGAGGGCAGCCAGGAGGACCGAGAGCAGGCCGCCGGCGAGGCAGGCGGCGAGGATCCAGGCGAGGACGGGCATGGGGGTGGTTCGCGCGACTGAGTTGCAAACAGTCTAGCAGTTCAGCGCTTGCCCCCGATCCAGATGAACGCGCCCAGCCGACCGCTTCTCTTCGCGCGACGGTAGGAAAAGAAGCGATCGCTCTGGCGGAACGTGCAGAATCCGCCGCCCGAGACGCCCTGCACGCCCGCTCGCGCGAGCCGCAGGCGCGCCAGGGCGTACAGATCGGCCATGAACCTGTCTTCGCGTCCGCGCACGAAGGCCGGCGCCGCCTCCGCCTGGACGGACACGAAGGCTTCGCGAACCTCGGGACCCACCTCGAATGCCGATGGGCCGATCGCCGGTCCCAGCCATGCCAGCACGCACGCGCCATCGCCGCGCACGGCGGTGACGGCATTCTCCAGCACGCCCGCGCAAAGCCCGCGCCACCCGGCATGCGCTACAGCCACGCGGGAACCGTCCCCGGCGCAAAGGAATACCGGCAGGCAGTCGGCGGTGAGGACCACCGCCACTCGCCCGGGCGTGGAAACCGCGGCGGCGTCGGCCGTGACGACGTCGTCGGGTTCGTCGAGCAAGTCCAGGTCCGCGACCGCGGCACCGTGGACCTGCGCGAGCCACCGGGGAGACTGCGGGAGATGTTCGCGGACGATGAGGCGGTTGCGCGCCACCGCGTCCGCATCGTCGCCGCAGCCCGTCCCGAGGTTCATCGAGGCGTACTCGCCCTCGCTCACGCCGCCCTCGCGCGTGGTCACGAAGGCGCGCACGCACGGCGGGGCCGGCCAGTCGGGGACGATCCATCCCGCGGGTAATTTCATTTCTCGCCTCTCAAGGCGGCCACAAGCGCCTCGAAGTCCGCCGGGGGAGGCGCGGTGAACTGGACCCTCTCCCCGGTCCCGGGATGGATGAAGGCAAGCTTCCACGCGTGCAGCGCCTGCCGGGGCAGCCGCCGCGTGCCGCGCGCACCGTAAACCGGATCGCCCTCGAGGGGATGGCCGATCGAGGCGAGGTGCACGCGGATCTGGTGGGTGCGCCCGGTCTCGAGGTCGCATTCGAGGAGCGCATGGGCGCCGAAGCGCTCCCGCACACGGTAATGGGTGACGGCCGGCTTGCCGCCGGGAACCACCGCCATGCGCGTTCGCTGGGTCGGGTGCCGCCCGATGGGCGCTTGCACGGTGCCCGCCTCCGGCACGGCGCCGCGCGCGATCGCGAGGTACGTGCGCTTGACGGTGCGCGCCTGCAACTGGCGCACGAGGTCCTGCATCGCCGCCTCGTGCTTGGCCACGACGAGCAGCCCGCTCGTTTCCTTGTCCAGCCGATGCACGATGCCGGCACGAGGCAGCCCCTTCAGCGCAGGCACGCGATGCAGCAGGGCATTCAGCATCGTTCCGGCCCAGTTGCCGCTTCCCGGGTGCACAACGAGGCCCGCCGGCTTGGCGACGACAAGCACATCGTCGTCCTCGTGCACGACGTCGAGCCCGATCTCCTCGGGCTGGAAGGACGTTTCCTCGGGGCGGGGCAACAGCGTGACTTCCAGCCGCTCTCCGCCACGAAGCTTGTGGCGGGGCCGGACTTGCTCCCCATCGACCAGAACGGCGCCCTCCTCCACGAGCCGGGCCAGCCGGGTCCTCGACTCCCTGGGCAGCAGACGGGCGAGCGCCTGGTCCAGACGCAAACCCGCCAGCTCCGGATCGACGGCCAGCCAGAGCGTGGGGGAAGGCCCCGGCGCGGAGGTATAATTCACGGGTTTTGCAACGGGATCGACCATGAAGCGAAGTGTAACGGCAGTGCTCCTCGTCGCGCTGGGCCTCGCCCTCGCGGGCTGCGGCTGGCTGGATCGCAAGGAGGACGAGAAGAAGGAATGGCAGGCCGCGGACTGGTACCGCTCGGCCAAGGAAGAGCTCGACAGCGGCAACTGGCAGGCCGCGGTGAAGCTCTACGGCCAGCTCGAGTCGAAGTTCCCGTTCGGTCGGTATGCCCAGCAGGCCCAGCTCGACACCGCCTACGCCTACTACAAGGATGGCGATTCGGCGCAGTCGATCGCCGCCATCGACCGCTTCGTGAAGTCGTACCCGAACCACGCGAACCTCGACTACGCGCTCTATCTCAAGGCGCTGGCGAACTTCAAGGAGGACCTGGGCCCGCTCATCTCCACCATCGGCCGGCAGGACATGGCCGACCGCGACCCGAAGGCCGCCCGCGAGTCGTTCGAGATGTTCAAGGAGCTGGTCAATCGCTATCCGGACAGCCGCTACGCCGAGGACTCCCGCAAGCGCCTCGAATTCCTCGTGGATGCGCTCGCGCGCCATGAACTGCACGTGGCGCGGTACTACGTGAAGCGCGGCGCCTGGCTTTCCGCCGCGAACCGCGCGCAGGACATCGTGGTCCGCTTTCCCGATTCGCCGACGCGCCGGGAGGCACTCGCCATCATGATCGAATCCTACGACCGGATGGGGCTTGCCGACCTTCGCGACGATGCGAAAAAGGTCCTCGCGAAAAACTACCCCGCGGACCCGATGACCCAGGAAGGCAGGAACACGTCGAGCTGGTTGCGCTGGCCCTGGCTGTAGGTTTCCGTTATGTCGGGCGCCCGGGCCTGCCTCGGCAACAACTCTGCGCGGTTGTGCTCTCGCAATGCTGCTTCCCCCTACATCCCGCGCTTCGGGTCGTCATCCCCGAGGTAGTTGCAATGTAACCCCGTCTCGTTGTCAAAGTACTGGCCCGGGAATCTCAGGTTGAAGGCGAAGGTGCCCAGCCCCGAGGGGTTTTCGTTGGGCAAGTTGGCCCCAAGCGGTCCCCAAAAAACATTTCAGTGCTTTGACTGTTCTCCATCTCGTTGACGCTTCAACAGAGCGAGGATCAAGTACGCCATCAGTGCAAACCCAGCCGCGTAGATCGTCGCAAAGATGAGAGCGACGTAGACAAATGGTTCGGGCTCGCGAGACAACGCGGAGGCGATAACAGTGAAGCTGACACCGGCGAGGAAGCCAGACACTGGAGCTCCAACAAACCACGGAACCCGCATTTTCTGCAACGGTATGGCAATCGCAATTGCGAGTCCCGCAAGCAGAGCCATTGGCAACCACTCGAGATACTCACTCATCAGCGGTCTCTGGCTCTGAGGTAAGCACCAGCAGCGCCTCTATCGACCGCGGTGAAGTAAGTGGCAGCGGAAAGGTCACACAACCATCGAATGGCCCCGGTCTGATTCTTGCGCTTGTCCGTCATGCATCGATAAAAGTGTCCGTCGCATTCGGCTTTGATGCTCCCCGTGTTGCATGGGTCGTCATCGCAGCGATCATGGCCCTTGCAGCACTTCTGAAACGGAAATCAGAACGGATTATCTGGAATGACGTGCTTACCCCAGAAATTGTCGGTTCCACAGTCCTTCAATCCAAAGAAATCAGATCTTCCTAGAGGGCTGCTGGAACTGTAGTGATAGGTGTTCGCGCCGGTGAGCAATCCCAACGGATCTGACTCGATATACCTCCCTGCTCCCGGGTCGTAATCCCTGAAGTAGTTGTAATGTTTCGGGACGCTAGGCTGCCTGACGCAGAGGCGCCCTAATGATGATCTCATCGTAGGGAGTCCTCACTAATCCCGCGTCGTCGCGCTCCAGCAGATGTTTCGCCTCCAGCTCAGAAACGTCAGTGTGAACATTTTTGTAATCCCTGCCCAGCGCTTGCGCTAGCCCCCGAATGGACAGCCCTGGATTCTGAGCTGCATGGCGGAGGAGCTCCATGCGCCTTGGAGAAAGAAGAGCCGTCAGCTCGGCAATAGAGCCCAAGCCGATTGTGGCCTCCACAGCAGCGCCAGCCGAAGCCTTCTTCCACGCACGGGCAAAGCGCTTCAATGCGTCTTCGGAACTCATTACCTCAACATAAAGCTTCTTCATTCGCTCCACCTCCATCCAAACTGCTCGCATTCGAGACGAAAGTCGCTCAATAGCTTTTCCACCGAGGAAAAGTCATAGGCTGTTTGATTCTCCTCGGATCCACATCATCACGAACTGCTGCCCGGCGCGGGTACCTTGATTCGTCGCGGAGAATTGCGACCGCATCAATTGATACAGTCCACTAGGGAGACGCGAGCGCAGCCAGGAGCTCAACCTGCGCGCAGCGCTTCTTCCCGCGCATGCGCTTCCTGCGCACGTACGTGCCGTCGGCCCCCATCTCCCAGGACTGCGTGTTGTCGTCGAGGTAGGGCTTGAGCCCCTCGCGCACGATGCGCCGCGCGAGCTTCGGGTCGAACACCGGAAAGGCCAGCTCGATGCGGCGAAAGAAGTTGCGGTCCATCCAGTCCGCGCTCGAAAGCCACACCTTCCCGTCCCCGCCATTGGCGAAGCGGAAGACGCGCGTGTGCTCCAGGAAACGCCCGACGATCGAGCGCACGCGGATGTTCTCCGAAAGCTTCGACACCCCCGGACGCAGCGCGCACACGCCCCGCACCACGAGATCGACCTTCACGCCCGCCTGGGAAGCCCGGTAGAGCGCCTCGATCACGACCGGCTCGAGGAGCGAGTTCATCTTGGCGGTGATCGCCGCGGGCTTGCCCGCGCGCGCGTTCTTCGTCTCGTTCTCGATCGCCTCGAGCACGCGCGGGTGCAGCGTGAACGGCGCCTGCCAGACGTGCCGCAGCTTCGAGGCCTTGCCCAGGCCGGTGAGCTGCTGGAACACCTCGTTCACGTCGGCGCAGATCTCCGCATGGCTGGTGAGAAGGTCGAAGTCCGTGTAGAGGCGCGCCGTGCGGGGATGGTAGTTGCCGGTGCCCAGGTGCACGTAGCGCATGAGCCGGCCCTCCTCGCGCCGGACCACCAGCGCCATCTTGGCGTGCGTCTTGAGCCCCACCACGCCGTACACGACCTGCGCCCCCACCTCCTCCAGCCTGGCGGCCCAGTTGATGTTGGCCTCCTCGTCGAAGCGCGCCATCAGCTCCACCACCACCGTGACTTCCTTGCCTGTGCGGGCCGCGTCGATGAGGGTCTGCATGATCACGGAGTCGGTGCCGGTCCGGTAGACGGTCTGCTTGATGGCGACCACCTGCGGGTCGCGCGCCGCCTCGCGGATGAAGTCGATCACCGGCGAGAACGACTGGTACGGCCGGTGCAGCAGGACGTCGCCTTTCTTCAGGGTCTCGAAGATATCCTTCGATTTCGCCAGGGACTTCGGCAGCCCCGGATGGAAGACCTTGAACTTGAGATCCGGGCGGTCCACCTGGTCCGGCACGCTCATGAGCCGCACCAGGTTCACCGGCCCGTTGACGCGGTACAGGTCCACGGCATCGAGTCCCAGCTGTTCCAGCAGGAACGAGGCCATTGCCGGGGTCATCGTGTCGTCCACCTCGAGCCGCACGGCGTCGCCGAGGTGGCGCTGCGGAAGCTCCCCCTGGAGCGCCTTCTTGAGGTCCTTCATCTCCTCCTCCTCGACGAACAGGTCGGAGTTTCGCGTCACGCGGAACTGGTGGCAGCCCACCACGTTCATGCCGGCGAAGAGCTCGCCCACGTGGGCGTGCAGGACGGAGGTGAGGAAGATCTGGTCGTGCTCGCCCGTCGCCACGCCCACGGGAAGGCGGATCACGCGCGGCAGCACGCGTGGCACCTGCACGATGGCCACCCGGGAATCGCGCCCGAATGCGTCCCGCCCATCGAGCTCCACCGCGAAGTTCAGGCTCTTGTTGAACACGCGCGGGAACGGATGCGAGGGATCGAGCCCGATTGGGGTGAGGACAGGCATCATCTCGCGGAAGAAGAACTCGCGGACCCAATCCTGCTGGGCCTGCGTCCACTCGCCCCGGCGCAGGAACCGGACACCCGCCACAGCCAGCGCCGGAAGGATCGTGTCGTTCAGGAGCGAATACTGCCGGTCAACGAGCGCACGGGCGCCTTCGCTCACGCGCGCGAAGATCTCGCGCGGCGTGAGCCCGTCGGGGTCGACGGAGCCGCCGCCAAGCTTCAGCTGCTCCTTCACGCGCGCCACGCGGATCTCGAAGAACTCGTCCATGTTCGACGAGACGATGCAGAGGAACTTCAGACGCTCGAGCGCTGGCGTTGCCTTGTCCTCGGCCTGCGCGAGCACGCGCCGGTTGAACTCCAGCGTCTGCAACTCGCGGTTCAGGAAGTGCTCCGGGGGAAGGAGCGCCCCCCGGCGCGGCTCGACTTTTGGCTTGCTACCCACGATTCCAGTACGGTTTCATGAACGATTCGTGAAGGCACGGCGAAGGCCCTGAGGCCCCGGGAAACTGTGCCATACTGCCCGCGAAATCAAGGGCGCGCACGCCCGCGCATGGCTCCATGGAATATACCACCCTCGCCGCGATCGACCTCGGCTCCAACAGCTTCCACCTCGCCATCGGCCGCGTCGTCGACAACCAGATATACCCCCTCGATTCGATCAAGGAAACCGTGCGTCTGGGCGGCGGGCTCGGCGCAGACAAGCGCATCGACGCCCCGACTCAGGAAAGGGCGCTGGCCGCGCTGCAGCGCTTCTCCGAGCGGCTTGCCGGCATGCCCCGCGAGTCGGTACGCGTGGTCGGGACCAACGCCTTTCGTGTCGCGAAGAACTCCGCCGAATTCCTGCGTCTGGCCGAAAAAGCGATCGGGTTTCCCATCGAGGTGATCTCCGGCCGGGAGGAAGCGCGCCTCATCTACTCGGGTGTGGCGCTGTCGCTGCCCCGCAACGATCGCAATCGCCTCGTGGTGGACATCGGCGGCGGTTCCACTGAATTCATCATCGGCGTGAAGCTCAGGCCCAAGGTGATGGAAAGCCTGTACATGGGCTGTGTGAGCTGGACGCAGCGGTTCTTCCCCGACGGGCGCATCGACAAGAAGTCGATGAAGGCCGCCGAGCTCGCCGCGCGGGTGCAGGTGCAGACGATCGTGTCGCGCTTCGAGAAGACGGGCTGGAAGGAGGCGGTGGGTTCCTCCGGCAGTGTCCGCTCGCTCTCGGAGGTGATGGTCGCTTCGGGCCATGCCGAGAGCGGACTCACCCTCGAGGGCCTCGAGTGGTTGCGCGAAAAGGCCCTTGCCGCCGGCGATGCCCGCAAGCTGGAGCTGCCGAGCCTTCGCGAGGATCGCCTGCCGGTGTTCGCGGGCGGGCTGGCCATCATGACGGCGATTTTCACCGAACTCTCCCTGAAGCGGATGACCCTCGCAGAGGGCGCGCTGCGCCAGGGCGTGCTATGGGACCTGCTGGGGCGCGTGCACCATCGCGACATCCGCGAAGTGACCGTCGAGCAGTTCGTGCGCCGCTACCACGTTGACCAGGTGCAGTCCCGGCGCGTCGTATCCCTGGCACAGGATTTCTACCGCCAGCTCGAGCCGGTCCGCGACGACAAGGACGCCACGGCCGGCGTGTTCCTCGACTGGGCGGCCCGCCTGCACGAGATCGGCATCTCCATCGCGCAGGGCGCCTATCACAAGCACACCGACTACATCCTCGTCAACGCCGACATGCCCGGCTTCTCGCGGCAGGAGCAGGGCTGGCTTTCCAACCTCGCGCTTGCCCAGCGCGGGCACCTCGTGAAGATGCGCGAGGCGTTCGAGACCGATTCCGCGCTGGCCACGACGGCCCTGTGCCTGCGGCTCGCGGTGATCTTCTACCGCAGCCGGCGCACGCTGAAACTGCCGCGCCTGAGGCTCACGCGCAAGGCCAAATCCTTCCGCCTCGAGGTGGAGGGCGGCTGGCTCGCGGAAAACACGCTCGTGGCCACTGCGCTGGAGACCGAGCGCGCCGAATGGGACTCCGTGGGACTCGCCTTCGAATCGGTCGAGCCGTCCTAGACACGCGTCAGTCGGTGGCCGGCAGCGGCGAGGCGCGCCTGCCCCGCGCGGTGAGCGAGACACCCGCGAGGATGAGGGCAATGCCCGCGACGTGAAACGCCTCGATGCGCTCGCCGAGGAAGATCCACGCGAGCAGGCTTCCGAAGGCCGGCATCAGGTGGATGAAGATCCCGGCCACGTTCGAACCCACTTCGGCCACGGCGCGGTTCCAGAAGACATAGCCGATGAACGACGGAAAGATTCCCACGTAGAGCATCGCGGCCACCGACGCCGGCGTCATGTTCACGCTTCCGCCGAGGAACAGCAGTTCCACCGCGCACAGCGGCGCCAGGAGCAGCACCCCGACGCAGCCGCAGCACGCAAGGAGCGCGAGGCCGGGCAGCTGCGCCGGCTTCATGCGCAGGAGCACCGTGTACACCGCCCAGAACACCATGCCGACGAGCAGGATGACGTCGCCGCGGTTGAGCGTGAGGTTCGCGATCACCGCGGGGTTCCCGCGCGTGAGGATCGCCAGCACACCCGCAAGGGAGACGACCACGCCCAGCGACTGCACGCGCGTGATCGTGTCGCGGTAGATGAGCCAGCCGGTCACGATGATGAGGATGGGGATCGAGCTGTTCAGGATCACACCGTTGGTGGCGGTCGTGTAATGCAACCCGACGTACGCAAAGGCATTGTGCAGGCCGGTGCCCCAGAAGCCGATCCACGCGATCGCCTTCCAGTGCCGCTTCACCAACGGCCAGTGCTCGCGGATGAGAGGAAAGGCGAAGGGCATCATCACCGTCACGGCGACCACCCAGCGAATGAACGTGAACGTGAGCGGCGAGATGGTACCGACCACCGCCTTGCCGATCACCCAGTTGAGGGACCAGAAGAGCGAGGTGAGCGTGAGCAGGAAGTAGGGCGAGCGAAGCCCGCGCGAGATTGCCTTCGCGGGGACAGGCTGCCCGCTCGATGGACTGGCGACCGCTCGACGGTTATCTGGCCGTTCGATGCGCAACCTGTCATTTCCTTTCATTGCCGCCTTGTTCCTCGACCACGTCAGGTAACGGCACGAATGGCAGCGAGCGGCGGGGAATCGACGGCGCGGCGCGTGCCGAGCAGGCCTGCGATGGCCACGCCCGCCGTGCCTGCGAGGATGCCGGCGAACGGCACGACCGCGTTGAATTCGTACGGAACCCCCAGGACCTGATCGGAGAGCACGAAAGCAAGGCCCACGGCCCCGGCCGACGCCACCACCCCCGCCAGGAGCCCGATCGCGAGAAATTCCGAGAGCTGCGTGAGCACCATCTGCCGGCGGCTCGCGCCCAGCGTGCGCATCACCGCGCCTTCGAAGACGCGCTCGTCCTGCGTGGAGGTGATGGCGGCGAACAGAACCACCAGCCCGGCGGCGATCGCGAACAGGAACACGAATTCCACCGCGCGCGAGACCTGGTCGGAAATGCGCTTGACCTGCCCCATGATCGCCGTGAGGTCGATCACGCTCACGTTCGGGAAGCGATCGACCAGGCGGTTCACCACTTCCTCCCGGCCTGCCGGCAGGTGAAAGCTCGTGATCCAGCTCGCGGGGTACGCCTCCAGCAGCCCCGGGTTCGCGATCACGAAGAAATTAGCCTTGAAGCTGTCCCACTCCACCTTGCGCAGGCTCGTGACCTTCGCGCCGAAGCGCGACCCGGCCACGTCCCAGGCGAGCGTGTCGCCGACGCGGATGGACAGCGCCTTCGCGATGCCCTCCTCCACCGAGAACTGCGGCTCGCCCGCCCCCGGCTGCCACCACGCGCCCGTGACGATCTTGTTGTCGGGTCGCAGCCGCTCGGCCCACGACAGGTTGAACTCGCGGTCCACCAGGCGCTTGGCGCGCTGGTCGCTGAAGTCCGCCGGCGAAACCGGCCGGTCGTTGATCGCCACCAGCCGCCCGCGCACCATCGGGTAGAGGTCGGGCGTGGCCAGGCCCAGGCTGGCGAAGTAGTCCTTGACCCGCGGCAACTGGTCGCTCTGGATATTGATCGCGAACCGGTTGGGCATGTCGGCCGGCATGGATTTCTGCCACTTCACGATGAGGTCCGTGCGCACCAGCGTGAGGAGGAGCATCGCCATGATGCCCACCCCCAGGGCCATCACCTGCACCAGGCTCGCGCCCGTGCGCCGGCGCAGGTTGGCGAGCCCGTAGCGCCAGGGGCCCGAGGCACCGGCGCGCACCCTCGAGAGGGCCAGGATGAGCCCGTACCCGGCCAGGGCCGCCACGCCCAGCGCAATCGCGAACCCGCCGAGGGTCAGGGCGCCGAGCTTCAGGTCGCCCGCTTGCCAGATGATGAGCCCGGAGAGGGCTCCCAGGCCAAGCGCATAGGCGAAGAGGCTGGAAGGTTCGGCCACCGACAGGTCGTTTCGAAGCACCCGCAGCGTGGACACGTTTCGAAGCCTGAGCAGCGGCGGCACCGTGAAGCCCAGGACCAGCACGAGGCCGATGACCGCACCCTGCACCGCGGGGCGCGCGCCGGGCGCCGGAAGCGCCACGCTGAAGAAGCCGGAGAGCCAGTACGCGAGCATCGCCTGCGCGCCAAACCCGGTAACCGTGCCGGCGAGGCAGCCCGCCGCAGCGAGCGCGAGGAACTGCCACGCGTTGATGGCGAAGATGTCGGCCTGGGCAGCGCCAAGGCAGCGCATCATCGCCGCGCCGTCCGTCTGGCGCAGGGAAAAGCGCCGCGCGGCGAGGGCCACGGCCACGGACGCCAGCACGACGGACAGGAGCGAGGCCAGGCCGAGGAAGCGCTGCGCGCGCTCGAGCGAGACGCGCACCTCGCTGCGCGTGTCGCGTACGCCCTCGATGCGCTCTCCCGCGGCCAGGCGCGGGCGCATCTGCGCGTCGTAGCGCGAGACGGCGGAGGCCTCGCCCGCGATCAGCAGCCGATAGGTGATGCGGCTGCCCACCTGGACGAGCCCGGTCGACGCAAGATCGGCGTCGTTCATGAGCACGCGCGGGGCGATGCCGAAAAAATCGAGCACGCTGTCGGGTTCCCGCGTGATGACCGCCGCTACCGTGAGGCTCGCCTCGCCCACGCGGATCGTCTCGCCCACCGCGGCGCCGATGCGCGAGACGAGCGGTGCGCCGACCCAGACCGTGCCCGCCGCGGGCGAACCGGTTGCCTCCCGGTCGGCCGAAGCTGGCGTGTCCGCCACGCGGATGCGGCCGCGCAGCGGAAAGGACGCGCTGACCGCCTTGATCTCCGAAAGGCTGGTGCCGGCGGGGCCGGAAACCATGCTCGGGAACGTCGCCGTGCTCGCGATGACCAGCCCGTCGCGGCGGGTGCGCTCCACGAAAGGTGGCGGCACCGGGTGATCCGCGATCACCACGAGGTCGCCGCCGAGAAGCTCGTTGGCCTGCCGGTCCAGCGCGCCCTGCACACGGTCGGCGAAGAACCCGACCGTGGTCACGCTTGCGACCGCGACGAAGAGCGCCGCGGCAAGCACCCTCGCCTCGCCCGCGTGGGCATTGCGGCGGAGCATCTTCATGGCGATGAAGAGGTTGTTCAAGCACTCACCTCGCCCGCCGTGATCGCAATCCTGCGGTCGCAGCGCGCCGCCAGCGCCTCGTCGTGGGTCACGAGCACGAGCGTCGTGCCATGGTCGAGATTCATGCGGAAGAGGAGCTCGATCACCTGCGCGCCCGTGGCCGAATCGAGATTGCCGGTGGGCTCGTCGGCGAAGAGGAGCTTGGGCTGCGTTGCGAACGCACGCGCCACCGCCACGCGCTGCTGCTCGCCCCCGGAGAGCTGCCGCGGGTAGTGGCCGAGGCGATCGGCGAGCCCCACCTGCCCCAGGACGCGCGTTGCCCTGGCGGTTGCGTCCGGCGCGCCGGCAAGTTCCAGTGGCAGCATCACGTTTTCGACGGCCGTGAGCGCCGGAAGGAGCTGGAAGGACTGGAACACGAAACCCACGAGCCGGCCTCGCAGGCGGGCGCGGCCGTCCTCGTCCAGCGCGAAAAGGTCCTCGCCATCGATCCAGACGCGCCCGGCGGAGGGAACGTCCAGGCCCGCGAGCAGTCCCAGCAGCGTGGATTTTCCCGAACCCGAGGCGCCGACAATGGCCACCGACTCGCCGGAGGCCACCTCGAAGGCGGCGTTCCTCACGATGACGAGCTCGTGATCCGCCGTGGAGACTTGTTTGGTGAGCCCCTCGACCCTCACAATGACGGGCTGGGCCGGGGCTGCGGCGCCGGCGGTGCGGCGCTCTTCTTCGCTGATCGCGTTCATGGTGCTCCGGTATTCGCCGGTTCCAACGACAATTCCGACGTGAACTTCCTCATTCGGTCACTGCGGCGCGCGGCCATCGGCCTCGCGGCGCTCCTTTTCGGCCTCGGGGCCGCGCCCGCCGGCGCCGAGCGCACGGTCATGGTGTTCGGCGACAGCCTGTCGGCCGCCTACGGCCTCGCCACGAGCCAGGGCTGGGTTGCCCTCCTTGGCGAACGCATCGTGCGCGACAAGCTCGCCTGGCGCGTGGTGAATGCCAGCGTATCCGGCGAGACGACCGCCGGCGGCCTGAGGCGACTGCCCGAGGACCTCAAGCGCCACCGGCCTTCCCTCGTCGTGATCGCGCTCGGGGCCAATGACGGCCTGCGCGGCCAACCTCTGGCCGCCGTTCGCGCCAACCTGGAGGAAATGATTCGACTTGCCCGCGCCGCCCGCGCCGAACCCGTGCTGGTGGGGCTCATGATTCCGCCCAATTATGGCATCGAATACGCGCGCGAGTTCCACGAGCTCTACGCGCAGCTTGCGAAGAAGGCGCGCGTCGCGCTGGTGCCCTTCCTGCTCGACGGCTTCGCCGACCGGCGCGAACTCTTCCAGGCCGACCAGTTCCACCCGACGGCGGCGGCCCAGCCGCGCATCCTCGACAACGTCTGGCCGGCGCTCGAGCCCCGACTCAAGCGGACCCCGAAGTCATGACGCAGCTTCCGGCCGCGCCGAACCGCCCCATGCATCGTGTCCTGCTGCCCCTGACGGCCGCGCAGCTTGCGGAGTGGGACGCCATCCTCGACGCGCGCAGCCCCGCGGAATTCGCCGAGGACCACCTGCCCGGCGCCCGGAACTGCCCGGTTCTCGACGACGCGGAGCGAGCCCTCGTCGGCACGGCCTACAAGGAGCGCGGATCGTTCGAGGCCAAGCGCCTGGGCGCCCCGCTCGTCGCGGCCAACATCGCGCGGATCATCTCGAAAGCCTTCGCCGACCGCCCCCGTCATTGGCGGCCCCTAGTCTATTGCTGGCGCGGCGGCTCGCGCTCCGGCTCGCTCACGCATGTCCTGAGACAGGTGGGATGGGACGCCGAACAACTCGAAGGCGGCTACAAGGCATTCCGGCGGCAGGTCGCGGCCGACCTCGAGGTCATTCCCGCCCGCTTCGCGTATCGCGTGGTCTGCGGCGCCACCGGCTCGGGCAAGAGCCGCCTGCTCGAGGCGCTCGCGGGGACACGCGCGCAGGTCCTGGACCTCGAGGTGCTCGCAGCCCATCGCGGTTCCGTGCTGGGCGAACTACCCGGCGCGCCACAGCCGTCGCAGAAGGCCTTCGAGACGGCGATCTGGTCCGCGCTGTCGGCGTTCGAGCCTGCGCGGCCGGTCTTCGTGGAATCGGAAAGCCGGAAAGTGGGAAACCTGCGCGTTCCCCCGGCCCTGATCGACCGGATGCGCGAAGGCGAATGCCTGCGCCTCGAGGCGGGGCCGGACGTGCGAGCCGACCTGCTGCTCGAGGACTACGCGCACCTCGTGGCCGACCCGGGCCTGCTCCGGGAAAAGCTCGCGTGCCTCACGCCCCTGCACGGGAAGGACCGGATCGACCGCTGGAACGCGCTGGCCGGAGGCGGCGACTGGCGCAGCCTCGTGGCGGACCTCCTCGAGTCCCACTACGATCCCGCCTATCACCGGTCGATGTTCCACAACTACCGCGGCGCAGCCTCGGCCCGGGTCGTCGAGGTTCCGGACGGCTCCCGCGCGGCCTTCCTCGCGCTGGCGCAAGCCATCGCCGGCGATCCGGCCACCTAGCCGGCGAAATGCGGCAGGCCCGGCGCTACTTCTCGCGCTTGAGGAAGGTCACCACCTGCATGCCGGGGGCGTTTCGCGTGCCGCAGTTCTCGCCGCCGAGGGCGAGTTCCGCCTCGTGCAGGATATTGATCACGTCCACGTAGTCCCGGTCCTTCACCATCATGAGCGCGGTGCGTCCACCCTCGTTCTTCGCCGCGGGGTCCGCACCGGCCTGCAGCAGCGCTTCCACCACCCCCGCCTCGCCGTTGCCCGCCGCGTACATGAGGGGGCGAACGCCATAGCCGATCTTCGCCTCGACATCCGCGCCGGCCTCGATGAGGAGCCGCACCACGCCGGGATGGCCGCGGTCCTCGTCCGGGTGGTAGCAGGCATGAAAGATCGGCGTGAACCCGCGCGCGTCGGCGGCATTCGCATCGGCACCGGCGGCAAGCAGCGCCGCGACCATTTCCGTTCGGCCCAGGCCCGCCGCCAGCATGAGCGCCGTCACGCCCTCGGCGTCCGCAGCCTTGGCCCCCGCGCCGGCCGCCAGCCTGCCCACGCCCTCGAGATTCCCCACGCGCACCGCGTCGAACAGCGCTTCCGACATGCCGTCTGCCCCGTTTCTGTCTGTCTGACCGGGCATTATCGGGGACGCCGCGACCAGGATCAACGACTCCGGCTGGAGCGGGCACCCCTGCGAGCGTTTCGCCCTGTAGCGGGAGTTCGGTTAAACTTCAGCGAACACAACATCCCAAGGCTTTACTTCCTCCTACCCCGGTGTCCGACCGCCCCGTCAAGATCGGCAAGTACAACGTCCTTTCCGAAATCGGCCAGGGCGCCTCTGCTCTCGTCTACGTGGCCGAGGACCCGTTCAACGACCGCAAGGTCGCGATCAAGGTGGCGAGGACCGACATGGACATGTCGGAGGAGGAGGCCAACCGCTTCGAGAAGCTCTTCCTCAACGAGGCCTCGCTCGCCGGAAAGCTGAACCACCCCAACATCGTGGCGGTGTACGACGCGGTCGTCGACGGCGACCAGCGCTACATCGTGATGGAGTACGTGCCGGGGGCTCGCTCAAGAAGTACTGCACCGAGACCAACCTCCTGCCTGTCCGCCAGGCC
Organism: Betaproteobacteria bacterium; assembly: GCA_016720855.1. NCBI lineage: Bacteria > Pseudomonadati > Pseudomonadota > Betaproteobacteria > Betaproteobacteria bacterium. The sequence continues at coordinate 902,288 of JADKJU010000001.1, forward strand.
GTGCTGGTGATCTTCAAGATGTGCCGCGCGCTGGACTACGCGTTCCAGAACGGCGTGATCCACCGCGACATCAAGCCGGCCAACATCCTGCTGTCCGAGCGCGACGACATCAAGATCAGCGACTTCGGCACGGCCAAGATCTCGCACGCCACGCACACGCAGATCGAAGGCTTCCTGGGCTCGCCCGCCTACATGTCGCCCGAGCAGATCAACGAGGAGTCGCCGTCGGTGCAGTCCGACATCTACTCCCTGGGCGTGGTGATGTACGAACTGCTCACCGGCAAGCTCCCGTTCCGCGCCGAGAACTCGGTCGCGATGATCAACAAGATCCTGAACGAGGAGCCCAACCCCCTCGAGCAGCTGCGCCCCGATCTTCCCGAGAAGCTCGTCGAGATCGTGAAGCAGGCAATGGCGAAGGATCCGCGGGAGCGCTACCAGACCTGGTTCGAGATGGCGAGCGACCTTGCCGACACCTTCCCCCAGCTCGAGCGCTATTCCACCGAGATCAGCTCGACGGAGAAATTCAACAAGCTGCGCGCGTTGCCCTTCTTCCGCGAGTTCAGGGACGCCGAGCTCTGGGAGGTGCTTCGCGGCGCCATCTGGGAAGTGCACGCGCGCGACGAGAACCTGCTGCTGGAGGGCGAGATCGGGCAGGCCTTCTTCATCATCGTCTCCGGCCAGGTGAAGGTGGTGAAGGACGGCAAGCTCCTGAACGTCCTCAAGGAAGGCGACTGCTTCGGCGAGATGGCCTACCTGTCGGGAGACCGCGCCCGGCGCTCGGCCTCGATCACCTCCGTGTCGGAGGTGCACCTGCTCAAGATCCAGGCCGCCCACCTCGAGAGCCTGACGGAAGGCTGCCAGCTCCGGTTCACGCGCGAGTTCCTGAGGACGCTCATCGAGCGCCTGACCTGGACTTCGTCGGTGCTGGCCCAGTTCCGGCGCTAGATCCCGCCGTCCGCTGCGCGTCGCCTCAGCGCCGGACCAGCAGGCAGATCGCCTGTGCGGCGATGCCCTCCCCGCGCCCCGCGAAACCGAGCTTCTCCGTCGTGGTGGCCTTCACGTTCACGCACGCCTCGTCGATGCCGAGATCGGCGGCAATGCTGGCGACCATGGCCGCAATGTGGGGCGCCATGCGAGGCGCCTGGGCGATGATCGTCGCATCGACGTTTTCGGGCACGTACCCCTCTTCGCGCACCAGTGCCGCCACCCTCCGCAGGAGCTCGCGGCTGTCGATGCCCTTGTAGCGGTCATCGTCGTCGGGGAAATGCCGGCCGATATCGCCCAGCGCGGCCGCCCCCAGCAACGCGTCGCAGAGCGCGTGCAGCAGCACGTCGGCGTCGCTGTGGCCGAGCAGCCCCTTGTCGTGCGCGATTTCCACCCCGCCGATCACGAGCTTGCGCCCGGCGACCAGCGCGTGGACGTCGAAGCCCTGCCCGATGCGAAACGCGCTCATCCCGCCTCCCGATTCCGACGACAACGCATCACAGGGGTACGCCCCCCTTCAGCGCCAGGATCATCTGCGCAAGCGGCAGGTCCTCGGCGAAGGTCACCTTGAGGTTCGCGTTCTCCCCCTGCACGATTCGCGGCATCTGCCCGAGAAACTCGACCGCCTGCGACTCGTCGGTCGCATCCGGGTTCCTTTCGAGGCCGCGCCTCAGGAGGGCGTAGCGGAACATCTGCGGCGTCTGCGCCCGCCACAGGCCTTCCCGGGGAACGGTCTCCCCCACACGCATCGATTCCTCCACCCGCTTGAGCGTATCGGCGACCGGCATGGCGAGGAGCCCGCCCACGGGGTCGTCGCCCACTTCATCGAGGAATTGCTCGACGAGTTCGGGCGCGAGGCAGGGCCGGGCCGCGTCGTGCACGAGGATCCAGTCGTCGGGCGACAAGCGTCCCTCCAGGAGCGCCAGCGCATTGGCGACGCTGCGGCCGCGCGACTCTCCCCCTGCGAAGAGCGCCTCGATCTTGTCGGGGAACGCGCTCCAGTCGTGGGCGCCCCAGTGCCTGTCGAGGGGCGATAGGATGGCAATCACGTGCTCGATGCGCTCGACGGCCGCCAGCGCCGCGAGCGAATGGAACATCATCGGGTGCCCCGCGAGCGGCAGGTACTGCTTGGGAAGGGCGTCTCCCATGCGCGTGCCCTGCCCGGCGGCGGGCACGAGTGCGAAGATCTTCGGCATCGTCGGTTTTCCAGCGGCGATTATCGCCGATTTCCGGGTGTCGCCGGGGCGGGTTGAACCGGCGCCGCGGGCAAGTCACACTGCCGGCCATGACGGCGCGGATCCTCCTGTGCATCATCGCGTGCCTCGCGGCGGGATGCGAACCGGCCAGAAGGCCGATCATGCCGCTATCCGAGGGCGGCAAGCTCGCCGTCATCACCATCAACGGGCCGGCGACGTGGTACGAGGACGCACAAGGCGAGCCCAGCGGCTTCGAACACGACCTGGTTGTGCTCTTCGCGAAGGAACTGGGCGTGCCGGTCGCCTACGAATTCGTGGCGAGTCCCGAGAAGGCGGAAAAAGCGCTGTCGGAAAAGCGCGGGCACCTCGCGGCGGCTCTGCTGCCCAAGCACCTCGACCTGCCCGGCGGACTCGTCTGGGGTCCCTCGTACCGGTCGGCGCAGATCCAGCTCGTCTGGCGTACGGCGGAGCCGAAACCGCGCTCGCTCGCCGACCTCGCTGGCAAGCGTGTGGGAGTGATCGGCGACTCGTTCGCGGACGAGCTGTTGACCTCGCGTCCGAAGCTCACCGCGCCCCTCGAGCGGCTGTCGCCGGACACCTCGTCCGAGGAACTGCTCGGGCAACTGGCCGAGGGACGGATCGACGCCGCCCTCATCGATTCCGCCCACTTCATCATCGAGCACAAGCATTTTCCGCAGATCGATGTCGCATTCGACGTCGGCAAGCCCGTGGACTTCGCATGGCGCGTGGGAACGGTTGACCAGAAGCCGCTCCTCGACCGCATGAAGGTTTTTTTCGCCAGGATCGCGAAGGACGGGACGCTCAAGCGCCTGGCAGACCGCTACTTCGCACATGCCGAGCGCATCTCCGCGATCGACGCGGGAACGCTCTTGGAGCGCATCAATACGATCCTGCCGAAGCTGCGGCCCCATTTTCTCGAGTCCGAGCTCGTTTCCGGCTTCGACTGGCAGCTCATCGCCGCCATCGGCTACCAGGAATCGCACTGGGACTCGCTCGCCACCTCGCCCACGGGCGTGCGCGGCCTCATGATGCTCACCGAGGACACGGCCGACCGGCTCGGCGTGAAGAACCGCCTCGACCAGCGCGAGAGCATCCTGGGTGGCGCGCGCTACCTGCGCCTGCTGGCGGACTCGCTGCCGCCGCGCATCAGGGAGCCGGATCGCACCTTCCTCGCGCTCGCCGCGTACAACCTCGGCATTGGTCACCTGGAGGACGCGCGCATCCTCGCGCAGAAGAAGGGACTGTCGCCGGACAAGTGGCAGGACGTGAAGCAGGCACTTCCGGGGCTCGCCGACCCGGGGGCCTACCAGCAGCTGAAGCACGGATTCGCGCGCGGGCAAGAGGCGATGCAGTTCGTGGACAACGTGCGCAACTACCAGGATATCCTCGCGCGCGTCGCGCCACGCGACGAGCGGTTGCCGCCCCGCCAGCTGCCGGCCCCTCAGGGCTTGACGACGGGACCCGACGCGTCGAGGTGAGCGGTGTCGGCCCAGACCTCCACCTTCCAGCGTCCCGCCTCGAATAAGAGCGCGTTGTAGGAGGCGTTGGGGATCGGAATCGCCTGCGTGGCCCCAACGGGTATTCCGCAAACATGACGATAGAGCGCGGCAAGCACGCCGCCGTGGCAGACGACGGCGATCCGCCGGCCCTCGGACTCGCGGGCCAGCGACTCGAAGGCATCGCGCACGCGCTCGAAGTGCTGCCTGCGGCTCTCGCCGCCGGGAACGACGTAGTCCGGGTCCGTGTCCCTCACACGCGAGAAGACCTCGGGGTAATGCACGCCGACCTCGCCATAGGTGAGGCCTTCGGCCACGCCATAGTTGCGCTCTCGCAGGCGCGAATCGGGAAAGATCGCATGGCCCGTGCGCGCCGCGATGGACTGCGCCGTGCGCCACGCGCGGCCGAGGTCGCTCGAGATGAGCCGGTCGATCGGCTCCTTCGCGAGGCGCTGCGCGATGGCCTCGGCCTGCGATTCGCCCGCGGGGGTCAGCGGGCTATCCGTGTGGCCCTGGATGCGCGAGGCGAGGTTCCACTGCGTCTGGCCGTGGCGAACGACGACGAGCCGCGCGCTCAATCGCGCGCGATCCGCGTGACTCCGCCCATGTGCGGCACGAGCGCCGCAGGAACGGTGACGGAGCCGTCGGCTTCCTGGTAGTTCTCGAGGACCGCCACCAGCGTCCGTCCCACCGCGAGCCCGGAGCCGTTGAGCGTGTGCACCGGCTCCGCCCGCCCCTTGTCACCGCCCTTGAACCGCGCCTGCATGCGGCGCGCCTGGAAGGCCTCGAAATTGGAGCACGACGAAATTTCGCGGTAGGCCTGCTGCCCCGGGAGCCACACCTCGATGTCGTAGGTCTTCGCGCTGGAGAATCCCAGGTCCCCGGTGCAGAGCATCATCGTCCGGTACGCAAGCTCCAGGCGCTGCAGGATCGTCTCCGCGTGCCGGGTGAGTTCCTCGTGCGCCTCGGCCGACTTGTCCGGATGCACCACCTGCAGAACCTCCACCTTGTCGAACTGGTGCTGGCGGATCATGCCGCGCGTGTCCTTGCCGTAGCTGCCCGCCTCCGAGCGGAAGCAGGGGCTGTGGCAGACGAACCTGAGGGGCAGGTCCTTCGCGTCCAGCAGCGTGTCGCGCACGAAGTTCGTGACCGGGTACTCGGCCGTTGGAATGAGGTAGAGGTCGCGCCCCTCGAGCTTGAACAGGTCGTCCTTGAACTTGGCCAGGCTCGAGACGCCGTCGGCGCACTCACCCGTCACCATGTAGGGCACGTAGACTTCCGTGTAGCCGTGCTCGCGGGTGTGGATGTCGAGCATGAACTGGGCGAGTGCCCGGTGCAGTCGCGCGATGCCGCCCTTCAGCACCGAGAAGCGCGCGCCGGCGAGCTTCGCTCCCGTGTCGAAATCCAGCATGCCCAGGCCCGCGCCCACGTCGACGTGGTCTTTCACCGCGAAGCCGAATGTCCGCGGCGTCCCCCAGCGGCGCACCTCGACGTTATCGTCGCTCGATGCACCCTGCGCCACCTCCGGCCGCGGGATATTCGGAATCATGCGCAGGAAGGCGTTCAGCCGTTCCTGCAGCGTGGCGAGCGAGGTCTCGTTCGACTTGAGCTCCTCGCCGATGCCGCTCACCTCGGCCAGAACGGCAGTGGCATCCTCCCCCTTGCCCTTGAGCATGCCGACCTGCTTCGAGAGCGCATTGCGCTTCGCCTGCAGCTCCTCGGTGCGCATCTGCAGGCCCTTCCTCTGGTCCTCGAGGGCGCGGAAGCCGGCCTCGTCGAACGTGACGCCGCGGCGGGCGAGGCCTGCCACGACGGCGGGGAGGTCCTTGCGAAGCAGTTGGATGTCCAGCATGGCGATCGCGCGATGGAAGTGAAGCCGCGATTATATTCGGTCGGCAGCGCCGACGCCGGTGCGGGGCTGCGTGGCTTCCGTTGCGACAGGCAAAGAAGAAAGCGAGGGTGTGTTGTTTTTGTTTTTGCCAGGTCAAATTGCACCGGGCGTCGATACTCGGACCTCTTGCGAGTCCGTTGGCGAGATCGAAGCTGGCGGCAATTCAATCTGGCAAAAACAAAAAAAACGCACCCTCGCTTTCTTCTTTGCCTGTCGCAACCCGAGCCCCCTTGCCCTACGGCTTCCCTCCGCCGGGCTTCTCGTCGCGGCTTCGCAGCCACGCGAGCTTGTCGCGGATCTTCGCCTCCAGGCCGCGGTCGGTTGGCTGATACCAGCCGGGGGGCTCCATGCCGTCGGGCAGGTAACGCTCGCCGGCCGCGTATCCGCCCTCCTCGTCGTGGGCGTAGCGGTAGCCCTTGCCGTAGCCCAGGTCCTTCATGAGGCGCGTGGGCGCGTTGCGCAGGTGCAGGGGCACCGGGCGGCTCGCATCGCGGGAGACGAATTCGCGCGCCGCGTTGTAGGCCTTGTAGACGGCATTGGACTTCGCGGCGACGGCCAGGTAAACCACGCACTCGGCAAGCGCCAGCTCGCCCTCGGGGCTCCCGAGCCGCTCGTAAACCTCCGCGGCGCGCATCGTGACCTCCAGCGCGCGGGGATCGGCGAGCCCGATGTCCTCCGTCGCCATGCGGATCATGCGCCGCGCCAGGTAGCGGGGATCGGCGCCCCCGTCGAGCATGCGCACCATCCAGTACAGCGCCGCATCGGGGTCGGAGCCGCGCACGGACTTGTGCAGCGCCGAGATCTGGTCATAGAAATTCTCGCCGCCCTTGTCGAAGCGGCGGCCGGCCCGGGTCACCACGCCGTCCACGAACTCCACGTCGGCTCCGCGCCGCGCCGCCGCACGGGCCGCGCTCGCGACCTGCTCCACGAGGTTGAGCGCCCGGCGCCCGTCGCCGTCGGCGAATTCCGCGATGCGCTTGCGCGCCTCGCCGGTCACATCGATCTCCTCGGCCTCGAAGCCGCGCCCGATGATCCGGTCGAGATCCTCCTCGCCCAGGCTTTCGAGCACATAGACCTGCGCCCGGGACAGGAGCGCGCCGTTCACCTCGAAGGACGGGTTCTCGGTGGTCGCGCCGATGAAGGTGAAGAGGCCGTTTTCGACGTGCGGCAGGAAGGCATCCTGCTGCGACTTGTTGAAGCGATGCACTTCATCGACGAACAGGATCGTGGCTCGTCCGTGCGCATCGCGCTCCAGGCGCGCGCGCTCCACCGCCTCGCGGATCTCCTTCACGCCGGCGAGCACGGCGGAAATGGCGATGAATTCCGCCCCGAACGCCGTCGCCAGGAGGCGGGCGAGCGTGGTCTTTCCCACCCCGGGCGGCCCCCAGAGAATCATCGAATGCGGCTTGCCCGAGGCGAGCGACACCGCGAGCGGCCTGCCTTCTGCCAGCAGGTGGCGCTGGCCCACCACATCCTCGACGCGCTTCGGGCGCAGCCGTTCCGCGAGCGGCACGTTGGCCTCGCCGGTGGCGGAAAAGAGGTCGGTGGACGCGGTCATCGGAGCGACTGTTGACGCGGGCCAAATGCGGCGGCCCGCCCGACGCCTATGATAAGCCTCGTAAGGGGGACGTAACGATGCGCCTGCAGCTCGACATACGCAGTGGGTATCTCCACGTGGAGGTGCGCGGACCGTTCGACGCGGAAGAGGGTCGGATGGCCATCGGGCGGATCATCGAAACCTGCGCGGCGCACAAGCTGGCACGCGTGCTGGTCGATGCGCGCGGCCTCGAGCAGACGGTGGCCATCGCAGAGCGATTCGAACTGGCCCGGGTGCTCGCGGATGCCCGCGCGGGTCCGCTGAAGATGGCCATCCTCGTCGATCCCTCCCAGTTGGTGACCAAGACGCTCGAGGACACTGCCTGCAACCGCGGCGTGCCGGTGCGCACAACGGCGAGCGCGGAGGAGGCCTACGGCTTTCTCGGCGTGGCGCCACCGGGCTGAGCCGGGCGGGAAGCCGGCATTTCGTCCAGCACGTCCGCCCCCTTGGGGGGGGTGAAGCGGAAGGCTTCGGCGTCGACCCGGGCTCCCGGACGGAACTCGGGAAAGCGAAGCACGGTGCGCCCGCCCAGCGAATCGTGGAGTTCCATCATCGCCGGAACGGCGCCTTTCATGCCGATGCGCACCCGTTCGAAGCCCGTATCGGGCTCCTTCGGCACGGCCTCCAGCCAATCGAGCCCTTCGGCGTGGCCCGCCTCCCGCAGCGTGAAGACCGCGGTCACGTCCCCCTGCCCCGCCAGCAGCGCGGCCGGCGTGGCCGACAGGGCCCGGTCCATGGGCCTCACGGTGACCTGGTTCAGGTCCTCGTCGTGGATCCAGAGCCGGGTGCCGTCCGCCACGATGAGGCTGCGCACGGGCTTGTCGTAGGACCATCGGAATCTGCCCGGCCGCGAGAAGGCGAACGACCCCGAGGAACGGTCCACCAATTTCCCGGATCGATCCAGCACCTGCTGCTCGAAGCGCGCGGTCGCCGTTCGCGTAGACGCCGTGAAGGCAAGAAACGAATCGACCGCGCCCGCCGCCGCGGCCAGCGGCGCACAGGCGGCGAGCGCCGCGAGGACGAAACGCCCGCCCCTCACTTCTCCGTCCTAGCGGGGGCGAGGATCTCGCGGTTGCCGTTGGAGGCCATGGAGGAAACGAGACCGGCCCGTTCCATGTCCTCGATGAGGCGCGCGGCGCGGTTGTAGCCGATGCGCAGGTGGCGTTGCACCAGCGAGATCGAGGCGCGCCGGTTCTGCAGCACGATCTGGACGGCCTGGTCGTAGAGCGGGTCGGCCTCCCCGCCGGCCGCCTCGCCGCCTGAATCGGTCTCGGAAAGTTCCGGATCGTCGAGCATCCCGTCGACGTACTGCGCCTCGCCCTGCTTCTTCAGGTGCTCGACCACGCGCTGCACCTCGGCATCCGAGACGTAGGCGCCGTGCACGCGCTGGGGGTGCCCCGCGCCGGGCGGCAGGTAGAGCATGTCGCCCTGCCCCAGGAGGCTCTCCGCGCCCTGCTGGTCGAGGATCGTGCGCGAGTCCACCTTGGAGGAGACCTGGAAGGCCACGCGGGTGGGCACGTTGGCCTTGATGAGGCCGGTGATCACGTCCACGGAGGGGCGCTGCGTGGCGAGGATGAGGTGGATGCCCGAGGCGCGCGACTTCTGCGCGAGGCGGGCGATGAGCTCCTCCACTTTCTTTCCCGCGACCATCATGAGGTCCGCGAGTTCGTCGATCACCACGACGATGAACGGCATTTCCTCGAGATTCTCCGGACTTTCCGGCGTGAGGCTGAACGGATGCTTCAGCGGCTGCTTCTTCTCGATTCCCTCGCGGATCTTGTGGTTGTAGCCCGCCAGGTTCCTCACCGAGACCGTGGACATGAGCTTGTAGCGCCGGTCCATCTCGACCACGCACCAGTGCAGCGCCGCGGCGGCCTGGCGCATGTCGGTGACGACAGGGGCGAGCAGGTGCGGGATGCCCTCGTAGGCGGAGAGCTCGAGCATCTTCGGATCCACCATGATCAGCCGCACGTCGGAGGCCGGCGACTTGTAGACGAGCGACAGGATCATCGCGTTGATTGCCACCGACTTCCCGGAACCCGTGGTGCCGGCCACCAGGAGGTGAGGCATTCGCGCGAGGTCCGCCACGACCGGCTTGCCGGTGATGTCCTTGCCCATCGCCACGGTGAGGCGGGAATGCATGTCCGCATAGGCCTGCGAGCCGATGATCTCGGAGAGCCGCACGATCTCGCGCTTGGCGTTGGGGATCTCGAGACCCATGCAGGACGTGCCGGGTATCGTCTCGACGATCCGGATCGAGGTGACGGACAGGGCGCGGGCCAGGTCGCGGGCCAGGTTCACCACCTGCGCGCCCTTCACGCCGACCGCGGGCTCGACCTCGTAGCGCGTGATCACCGGGCCCGGATAGGCCGCGACGACCTTCACCTGCACGTTGAAGTCCAGGAGCTTCCTCTCGATGAGGCGCGAAGTGTATTCGAGCGTCTCGGGCGTCGGGCGCTCGACGTGGCTGTCGGCGGGGTCCAGGAGCGCGATGGGGGGAAGGGGCGAATCCGGCAGGTCGGCGAAGAGGGGGACCTGCTTTTCCTTCGCCACCCGTTCGCTCTTCCGGATCGCGACTTCGGGAGGCACGATGCGGATCGGCTCGTGCTCCTCGAAGATCTTCTTGGCCACCTCGACCTTCTCTTCGCGCACCAGCGCCGCCACCTGCCCGACCTCGCGGTCGCGCCGCGCCTCGATCCTCGCGCGCACCGAGGAGACCGTCCATTCGATCGCCGCGCCGACCTTCTCGGCGAAGCGTATCCACGAGAGGCCCGAGAAGACGCTGAACGCCGCGGCCAGGATGGCGATGAGGACCAGGGTGGCGCCCGTGAAACCGAGCGCCGCGGCAGCCGGACCGGCCAGGACATCCCCGAGGACCCCACCCGGCGTGAACGGCAGCGACACTTTCAGGGTGTGCAGGCGCATCGCTTCGAGCGCACAGCTGGCGGCAATCAGGATCGCAAATCCCGAGAGCGATACGGCGAACGAGCGCCGGTCCAGGATCTCCCACGCCTCGACCCGGGTGTAAAGCCTCAGGACCCCCCAGGCGGCCAGCGCCGCCCACCACCACGCAGAAAAGCCGAACACGTAGAGCAGCATCTCGGCAACCCAGGCGCCCAGGGCTCCCGCGCGGTTGACGACCGGGGCGCCGGAGCCGCTGAAGAACGGGCCCGGATCTCCCCGGTCGTAGGTGCCGAGGGCCAGCGCAAGATAGACCCCCGTCGCGAGCAGGAGGATCCAGCCCGCCTCGCGCAGGACGCGAGCCAGACGCGGGTTGGGAGGAGCGGATTTTTCGGGGGTGGCGGCCATCGGGCAGGAGTCCCCATCGGGATGGGGCGGGACGATCCGGAGCTCGGGATGGCCGATTATAGGGTGCTACCGGGACGGCGCGGGGTCCCCATGTGGATGGGGCGGGACGAATGCGGCGCCTAGAGCGAGGGGGGAAGCTCGCGGTTGATGATCGTGATCGACTTCGATTCCACCGCGATGAACCCGCGGTCGGAGAGGTCCTTGAGGATGCGGTTCACCATTTCGCGCGAGGCGCCCACCATGTTGGCCAGGTCCTGCTGCGAGAGCTTCTCGCCGACGACGAGCTTGCCATTGTCGTTCACGGCCAGTTCCAGGAGCGTGCTCGCCACGCGCCCGTACACGTCCATCAGGGCGAGCGTGCCGATCTTGCGGTCCGCCTCACGCACGCGCTGCGCCAGGATGCGCAGCACCATGTTCGCCATGCGCGGCGCCCGTTCCAGGCAATGCTCGAAGGCGTGATGGGACAGGATGAGGAAAGTCGAAGGCTCCAGCGTCGTCACGGACGCCGAGCGCGGCTGCTGGTCGATCATCGCCATCTCGCCGAAGAAATGCCCCGCGCCCAGGATCTTCAGGATGATCTCGCGGCCCTCCTCGTCGCCTATGAACACCTTCACGCGGCCCGACTCGACCATGTAGAGCGAATCCCCGATCTCGCCTTCCGTGAGGACGACGGCATGCTTGGGATAGCTCTTCTCCACCGCGACGGCTCGGACGATGTCCAGCTCCTGGTCGCTCATCTGGGTGAAGAACGGGACAGCCTTCAGCGCCTGGGTGCGTTCGCCGACGGCGCGTTTTGGGGGAGGTGAAGTCATGACGACTCAATATAGCCAAATGTGCTGACCTGTCAATTGCTTGATCGCAACCGCATGTGCGGTGGGATAATGGACGCTACCGGGCGCCAGTCGCGTGCCCGCCCTTCGTCCTTCGCCCTTCGCCCCCATGACTACCCGACACAGCCGACTCCTCATCCTCGGTTCCGGCCCCGCCGGATACACCGCCGCCGTCTACGCCGCCCGCGCCAACCTGAAACCCGTCCTCATCACGGGCCTCGCGCAGGGCGGGCAGCTCATGACCACGACCGACGTGGACAACTGGCCCGCGGACGCCGCCGGCGTCCAGGGCCCCGAGCTGATGGAGCGCTTCCAGAAGCATGCCGAGCGCTTCGAAACCGAAATCGTCTTCGACCACATCCACACCGCGAAACTTGCCGCGAAGCCGATCACCCTGGTGGGCGACTCCGGGACGTACACCTGCGATGCGCTCATCATCGCCACGGGGGCGTCCGCCATGTACCTGGGCCTGCCCTCCGAGCAGGCGTTCATGGGCAAGGGCGTCTCCGGGTGCGCCACCTGCGACGGATTCTTCTACAAGAACCAGGACGTGTGCGTCGTCGGCGGAGGCAATACCGCCGTCGAGGAGGCGCTCTACCTCGCCAACATCGCCCGGCACGTGACGGTGGTCCATCGCCGCGACAAGTTCCGCGCCGAGAAGATCCTGCAGGACAAGCTCTTCGCCCGGGTCAAGGAAGGCAAGGTCACGCTGGCGCTGAACGAGACGCTCGACGAGGTCCTGGGCGACAAGAGCGGCGTGACGGGCGTGCGCCTCAAGTCCACCGTCGACGGCAAGACCCGCGATCTGCCGCTCTCCGGGTGCTTCATCGCCATCGGGCACAGGCCCAACACGGAACTTTTCGAGGGCCAGCTCGAGATGAAGGGCGGATACATCGTCACGAAGACCGGGCTGGAGGGCAACGCCACGGCCACCAGCATCCCGGGCGTCTTCGCCGCGGGCGACGTGCAGGACCATGTCTACCGGCAAGCCGTCACCAGCGCCGCCACGGGCTGCATGGCCGCCCTGGACGCCGACAGGTACCTGGAGAGCCTGGCGACTTGAAGCCCGCCCGTCCGCGTCCGGCTGCCGCGGACGACGATGCCGACCTCTTCCGCCGCGAGATGCGTGACGTTTTCCCGGCGCGCCCATCGAACCGCGTCGCGCATCGCGTCACCCCGCCGCCGCCCGTCCCCGTCCAGCGCATCGAAGACGAGCGCGCCGTGCTGGAGGAACTCGGCCGCCTCGCCGGCGGCGTGGACGACATCGAGATCGAGGAGGATCACGCCTACCTGCGCCCCGGGCTGCCGCGCGAGGTGCTGCGCAAGCTGCGCCGCGTGCATTGGGTCGTGCAGGACGAACTCGACCTGCATGGCCTCACCGGCGACGAGGCGGCGCTCGAGACGTCACGCTTTCTCGCCGAAAGCGCCCGCCGGGGCCTGCGGTGCCTGCGCATCATCCACGGCAAGGGACTCGGTTCGCACAACCGCGAGCCCGTGCTCAAGGGCCGCATCCGCAAGCTCCTCGCGCGCAAGTCGGAAGTGCTCGCGTTCTCCGAGCCGCCTCCGGCCCATGGCGGCAGCGGCGCCGTGATCGTGCTCCTCGACTCGAAGACGAGGCCATGAGCCTGTCGCGGGTCGCGGCTTTCCTGATCGCGGCGCTCGCGCTCTTCGTCGGCGTGGACAACATGCAGCGCCCGCTCGCGCATCCCGACGAGGGACGCTACTCGGAAATCTCGCGGGAGATGGCCGCCAGCGGCGACTGGATCACGCCCAGGCTGAACGGAATCAAGTACTTCGAAAAGCCGCCGCTCCAGTACTGGGCGAGCGCGGCCGCCTTCTCCCTCCTCGGAGAAAGCGAGTTCACCGCACGCCTGTACACCGCCCTGTGCGGCCTGCTCTCCCTCGTCGCGGTCGGCTTCGCGGCGAGGCGGCTTGCGGGCGGCGACTCCGCCCTGCTCGCCGTGGGCGTGCTGCTCACGAGCCCCTACTTCCTCGGCATGGGCGGCGTGGTGACCCTCGACATGGGGCTCACCGCCTGGACCACGGTGGCCGTCTGCGCCTTCCTGCTGGCCGTCGCGGGCAGGGAATCCGAGCGGCAACGCTGGATGCTCCTCGCCTGGGCGGGGATGGCACTCGCCGTGCTCTCCAAGGGGCTCATCGGCATCGTGTTTCCGGCGGGGGCGATCTTCCTGCATTGCCTCGTGCACCGCGACTGGCGCCTCCTCGCGAAGCTCGAGTGGCTGCGGGGCATCGCGCTCTTCCTCGCGATCGCCGCGCCCTGGTTCATCCTGGTGTCGATCGCCAACCCGGAGTTCCCGCAGTTCTTCTTCATCCACGAGCACTTCGAGCGCTTCCTAACCAAGGCGCACCGCCGCGAGCAGCCATGGTGGTTCTTCTGGCCGATCCTCTTCATCGGCTTCCTGCCGTGGATGCTCGCGCTCGTCCCGGCGGCGTTCGAGGGGTGGCGCCGGGAGGCCGGGAGCGAAGCGTTCCCCTGGCGGCGCTTCGCGCTCCTGTGGACCGCCCTGGTCATGCTCTTCTTCAGCGCGTCCGGCTCCAAGCTTCCCGCCTACATCCTGCCCGTCTTCCCGGTCTTCGCCCTCGTCCTCGGCGACTGGATCGCGCGGACGCCAGCGCAGAAGCTGTGGAAATCGGTCGCGGTGGTTGCGCCCGTGCTCGTCATCGTCATCGCCGTCGCGTGGGGAACGCCCGAGCGCGCGAAGGATGCCTGGACACGGGAGCTCTACGCGGCCGCCCGCCCGTGGATCGTCGCAGCGCTGGCGGTGCTGGCCGCAGGGCTCGCCGTGGCGGCAGCCACGCTGCGCGCCGGCCGGAAGTGGGGTGCCGTCGCCATCATCGTGACGGCCTGCCTGCTGTTCGTCGACCTGGTCGAGGACGGCTACGAGAAGATCTCGCCGCGCCAGTCCGGCCTGCAGGTGTCCGAGATCATGAAGCGCCATCTCGGCCCGGGAGAGCGCATCTACTCGGTCGGCTACTACGACCAGACGATCCCCTTCTACCTGGGACGGACCATCACGCTCGTCGACTACTGGGATGAATTCTCGCCCGGCCTCAAGCGCGAGCCGGGGATTTCGATTCCCACCCTCGATGCATTCGAGGCGGACTGGATGCGGCCGGGGGAGGCGATGGCTATAATCCATCCCGACCGGTACGAGAAGCTCTCCACCCGAGGCCTCGCGATGATCCTCCTGCACCGCGACGAGCGACGCGTGCTCGTCCGCAAGCCGTGAACGCCGTCAGCTTCTCCCTCGTCCTCACGGGCGTCCTGCTCAACGCGGCCGCGCAGCTCCTGCTCAAGGCGGGAACCAACCGCATCGGGGAGTTCGCGTTCTCGCTCGGCAACATCATTCCCATCGGAATGAAGGTGGCCGCGAGCCCCTTCGTGATCGGCGGCCTGGGCTGCTACGCCGTGAGCGTGGTCGTGTGGATCCTGGCGCTGTCGCGGGTGCCGGTCTCGATCGCCTACCCGATGCTTTCCATCGGCTACATCGTGAACGCAGGCGCCGCCTGGTTCCTTTTCGGCGAGTCGTTGACCGCGCAGAAGCTGGTCGGCATCGGGTTCATCGTCGTGGGCGTCTGGCTGGTGGCGCGGTCGTGACCAATGCTTTCATCCCCTTCGCCCGTCCCACGATCGACGAGGCCATGATCGCCGCGGTGGGCGACACCCTGCGCAGCCGCTGGATCGCCAGCGGGCCGCGGGTGCAGGCCTTCGAGACGGCGCTGTCGGACTACGTGGGCGGCCGGCCGGTGCGCTCGTTCACTTCCGCCACCGGCGCCATGGAAGTGGCGCTCGAACTGCTGGGCATCGGTCCCGGGGACGAGGTGGTGACGCCGGCGCAGAGCTTCTTCTCCTCAGCCAACGTGATCGAGCGGGTGGGCGCGCGGACAGTGTTCGTGGACGTCGATCTGGCCACGCGCAACATCGACCTGGGTGCGGCCGCCGCCGCGGTTGGCGCGCGCACCAAGGCATTGCTGCCCGTGCACTACAACGCGCCGCTGGAACCGCGGGCGCTTGCCGCCTTCCGCGCCAGGCATGGCGTGCGCATCCTCGAGGATGCGGCTCTCGCGATCGGTTCGCGCACCGGCACGGGATCCGTTGGCACGACGGGCGACCTCGTCTCCTTCAGCTTCCATCCCAACAAGAACATGACCACCATCGAGGGCGGCGCCCTCGTGGTCAACGACGCGGCCGAGGCGGCGGCGGTGGAACGACTGCGCTTCCACGGGATCTCGCGGCTGCCCGACGGAACGCGCGACGTCGAGGTGGCGGGCGGCAAGTACAACCTGTCCGACGTCTCGGCGGGGCTGGGCCTCATGCAGCTCGCGCGACTGGACGAGTGGTGCCGCGCCCGCGAGCGCCTCGCGATGCACTACTTCGGCTGCCTGGAAGGCGACGAACTCCTCCCCCCCGATCGATTGCCGCCCCGGGCCAACCCCGGGCACAGCTGGAACATGTTCACCGTCCTCCTTCCGCTCGCGCAGATCGCGATCACGCGCGAGCAGCTCATGGACGGCCTGCAGCGGGAAGGCATCGGCACCGGCCTGTCCTACGAGGCGATCCACCTGACGACGTACTACCGCACGAAGGGGTGGCGCGAGGGGCAGTTCCCGGTGTCGGAGCGGATCGGCCGCGAGACGGTCACCCTGCCCCTCTTCCCGGAAATGACGACGAACGACGTGGAGCGGGTGTGCGAGGCGTTTCGCCGCGTGCTGCGCTCGCGCCCCGAATGAAGGCCATGCCCGACCCGACCCTCTCCGTCGTCATCCCCGTCTACAACGAGGAGGCGGTCCTCCCCGCCCTGTTCGAGCGGCTCTACCGCGCCCTCGACGCGCTGCCCTGCACCTACGAGATCGTGTTCGTGAACGACGGCAGCCGCGACAAGTCGCCGGCCTTGCTGCGCGAGCAGTTCCAGAAGCGCCCCGACGTGACGCGCGTCGTCCTCTTCAACGGCAACTATGGCCAGCACATGGCGATCATGGCCGGCTTCGAGTACTGCCGCGGCGAGCGCGTGGTCACCCTGGACGCGGACCTGCAGAATCCTCCCGAGGAAATCGCGAAGCTGCTCGCGAAGATGGACGAGGGGCACGACTACGTGGGATCCATCCGCCTCATGCGCCAGGACGCGGCGTGGCGGCGCTGGGCCTCGAAGGCGATGAACGGCCTGCGCGAGCGCCTGACTCGCATCCGGATGACCGACCAGGGCTGCATGCTGCGTGCCTACGACCGGGCGATCGTGGACGCGATCCGCTCCTCGCGCGAGGTGAGCACCTATATCCCGGCGCTCGCGTACTCCTTTGCCCGCGACCCGGCCGAGGTGGAGGTGGCGCACGAGGAGCGCGCCGCCGGCGAGTCGAAATACTCCCTCTACAAGCTCATCCGCCTCAACTTCGACCTCGTCACCGGATTTTCGGTGGTGCCGCTGCAGCTCTTCTCGCTTTTCGGCATCGGCGTCTCGATCGTGGCGCTCGCCAGTTACTTCGTGGTGATCGTGAAGCGCATCCTCTCCGGCGAGGGCGACGGCCTGTGGGTGATCTGGGATCGCGACATCCTCGCCTTCATCCTGATCGGGGTGCTCCTCTTCGGGCTGGGGCTCATCGGCGAATACGTGGGCCGCATCTACCAGCAGGTCCGGGAGCGGCCGCGATACCTGGTCCAGGCCATCCTGGAGAAGCCGGAAGCGTGAGCGCCACGGCAGTCGTCTTCGCCTACCACGACGTGGGCTGCCGTTGCCTTTCCGTGCTCCTCTCGGCGGGCGTTCGCATGGCGCTCGTGGTCACGCATCGCGACAATCCAGGCGAGAACATCTGGTTCGAAAGCGTCGAGCGCCTTGCGCGCGCGAACGGGCTCGACGTCGCGACACCCGACGACCCGAACGAGCCGGCGTTCGTCGAACGACTCGGCGCGATCGCTCCGGACTTCCTCTTCTCGTTCTACTACCGCCAGATGCTATCCCCCGCGGTGCTGGCGATCGCGCGGCGCGGCGCCTTCAACATGCACGGCTCGCTGCTGCCGAAGTACCGGGGCCGCGTCCCGGTGAACTGGGCGGTCCTCCACGGCGAGCGCGAGACGGGCGCCACGTTCCACGAAATGGTGGCAAAGCCCGATGCCGGCCGCATCGTCGGGCAGGAGGCCGTGCCCATCGGCGACAACGACACGGCTGCCGAGGTGTTCGGGCGGGTGACGCTGGCCGCCGGACGCGTCCTCGAACGCGCGCTCCCGGCGCTGCTCGACGCAACGGCGATCCTCCGCCCCCAATCCCTGCGGGAGGGCAGCTACTTCGGCGGCCGCAAGCCCGAGGACGGCCGCATCGACTGGACGAAGAGCGCCCGCGAGATCCACAACCTCGTGCGTGCCGTCGCACCGCCCTACCCGGGCGCATTCACCGGGATCGGCGGGCGTCGCGCCCGCGTGCTTCGCACGTGGTGGTCCGATCCCCCGATCCTCGCCGCCGGCGCGCCCGGAGCGATCGCCCTGGCGGACGGCCGGGCGTGGGCCTGCTGCGGCGACGGGCGCTGGCTCGAGTTGCGGGAAGTCGAGATCGGAGAAGAGGCCGTGCTGGCCGGCCCGGCACTGGCCGCCCGCTTTGCTCCCGGTGGTGACGGCATGGGACAATTCGTGTCCGGCTGAGACGCCCCGCGCTCCGCCGCCCACCGCGAAACTCGACACCATGACCCAGCGAATCTGCATCCTCGGCGTGAACGGCTTCATCGGCCATCACCTCTCCCAGAAAATCCTCGCCGACACCGACTGGGACGTTTACGGCATGGACATGGGCTCGGACCGGGTCGCGGACCTGCTGTCCCATCCGCGATTCCATTTCTTCGAAGGCGACATCACGATCAACCGCGAGTGGATCGAGTACCACATCCGCAAGTGCGACGTGATCCTGCCGCTGGTGGCCATCGCGACGCCGGCCACCTATGTGCGCGAGCCGCTCAAGGTCTTCGAGCTGGACTTCGAGGCGAACCTGCCGATCGTCCGTTCGTGCGTGAAGTACGGCAAGCGCATCCTCTTTCCCTCGACTTCCGAGGTCTACGGGATGTGCCGCGACGAGCAGTTCGACCCCTACGCCTCCGAGCTCGTCCTCGGGCCCATCGACAAGCAGCGCTGGATCTACTCCTGCTCCAAGCAGCTCATGGACCGCGTGATCTGGGCCTACGGCTCCATGGGGCAGCTCGACTTCACGCTCTTCCGCCCGTTCAACTGGATCGGCGCGGGCCTCGACTCGATCCATACCGCGAAGGAAGGGTCCTCGCGCGTGATCACGCAGTTCTTCGGGCACATCGTTCGCGGCGAACCGATCAAGCTCGTCGACGGGGGAGCGCAAAAGCGCGCCTTCACGTTCATCGACGACGGCATCGGCGCCCTCATGAAGATCATCGAGAACCCGGGCGGCGTCGCCTCGGGGCGCATCTACAACATCGGCAACCCCGCGAACAACTACTCGGTGCGGGAACTGGCGACGATGATGCTCGAGCTCGCGAAGTCCTATCCCGAGTACCGGGACAGCGCCGCGAAGGTGAGGATCGTCGAGGTGACCTCCGCCGACTACTACGGCAAGGGCTACCAGGACGTGCAGAACCGCGTGCCGAAAATCGAGGACACCATGAAGGAACTGGGCTGGGCGCCGAAGGTGGACATGGCCACGGCGCTTGCCCGCATCTTCGATTCCTACCGCGGGTCGATCGACGACGCGCGCGCGCTTTCCTCGTGAGGGCACCATGACCATGGAAAACCCCGTCGTCGGCGTCGTGATGGGCTCCCAGAGCGACTGGGACGTGATGCAGCACGCGGCCAAGGTGCTCAAGGATTTCGGCGTCCCCTTCGAAACGAAGGTGGTATCCGCGCACCGCACGCCGGATGCGATGTTCGACTACGCGGAAAGCGCGCGCGGCCGGGGACTTCACTGCATCGTGGCCGGCGCCGGAGGCGCCGCCCACCTGCCGGGCATGATCGCCTCGAAGACCACGCTCCCCGTGCTGGGGGTTCCCGTCCCGTCGAAGCACCTCGCGGGACAGGATTCCCTGTATTCCATCGTGCAGATGCCCAAGGGCATTCCCGTGGCCACCTTCGCCATCGGGGAGGCGGGCGCCGCCAATGCCGGCCTCTTCGCCGTGAGCCTGCTCGCGGCCACCGACACGGCGCTCGCGACGAAGCTTGCGGCCTATCGCGAGGAATTGCGCGAGATGGTCGCGGCCATGCAACTGCCCGACGTGCTGTGATCGCCCCCGGGGCCACCCTCGGCCTGCTGGGCGGCGGGCAACTGGGCCGCATGTTCACGGTGGCGGCGCGCACGCTCGGCTACCGCGTCACGGTCCTCGACCCCGATCCTCTTTCGCCCGCCGCGGAATTCGCCACCGGACACCTCAATGCCGCCTACACGGACCCGGCTTCGCTCGCCGAGCTGTCGCGAACCTGCGCGGCGGTGACCACGGAATTCGAGAACGCTCCCGCCGACGCGCTGCATGCGCTCGCCGAGAGAACACTCGTGCGCCCCAGCGGGAATGCCGTTTCGGTAGCCCAGGACCGCAGCCGGGAGAAGGCGTTCATCGCCACCCATGGCCTTCCGGTCGGCCCCTATGCCGATGTTCGCAGCCCCGCCGAATTCGACGCCGCGCTCGCCTGCGTGAAACTGCCCGCCATTCTCAAGACCGCGCGCTTCGGCTACGACGGCAAGGGGCAGGCAACGATCGCCTCACCGGCGGACCTCGAGCGCGTATTCGCCGAGTGGAAGTGCGTGCCCTGCGTCCTCGAGGAGCGCCTGGCGCTCGAGCGGGAGATCTCGGTCATCCTCGCGCGCGCGGCCGACGGGCAGATCGAGGTCTTCCCCGTGGCGGAAAACCGCCATGCGCGAGGGATCCTGGACGTCACCATCGCGCCCGCGCGCATCCCCGGTGCGCTGGCCGCCGAGGCCACCGCCATCGCCTCCCGCCTCGCGGATGCCCTCGACTACGTGGGCGTCCTTGCGGTCGAGATGTTCGTGGTGGGCGGCCGGCTCGTCGTGAACGAAATCGCTCCGCGCCCGCACAACAGCGGGCACTACACGATCGACGCCTGCCGCACCTCGCAATTCGAGCAGCAGGTACGTGTTCTTTGCGGCCTGCCGCTGGGCGACCCGTCCCTGCATACGCCTGCGGTGATGGTGAACCTCCTGGGCGACATCTGGGTCCCGGGCGAGCCGCGATGGGACGCGGTGCTGCGCCATGCCGGCGCGCACCTGCACCTCTATGGCAAGCGCGAGGCGCGGCCGGGCCGAAAGATGGGCCATGTCACCGTCTGCGAAGCGAGCCTCGAACGCGCGCTGGAAGTCGCGATGGCCATCCGCTGCGACCTCGGCATTGCCGAATCCGGTTGAGCGGCGCGGCGCATCCAATGGGAACCCGCCCTTTTCCCGGAGTCCCGCCATGACCATCCGCCTCGCCCTGCCTGTCACCCTGGCCGCCCTCACCCTGGGCGCTGCCCCGGCCGCCCTCGCCCTCTTCGGGTCGACCTCGATCACGGCGTCCGGCAAGGTCGTCACGGAGTCGCGCCCCGCGAAAGGCTATACAGGGATCGGCGTCTCGGTTCCCGGCACCGTCGTCCTCCGCCAGGGTCCATCGGAATCCGTGACCCTCGATGCCGACGACAACCTCATGCCCGAGATCGAGACGGCGGTCGAGCGCGGCTCCCTGAAGATCCGCTTCAAGCGCCCGCTCGACATATCCGGCAAGTCCACGATCCGCATCCTCGTCACCGGCCCGGCGTTCGACTCACTGGCGGTTTCCGGCAGCGCGGACGTCGTCTCCGAAGCGCTCAAGGCACGCTCGCTCGAGGTGGCAATCGCCGGCTCCGGGGACGTGAAGATCGCCCGCCTCGACGTCGATACCCTGCGGCTCTCCATCGCCGGAAGCGGCGACTTCCAGGCGGCCGGACGCGCCGGAGAGCTGAGCGCCACGATCGCCGGCTCCGGCGACATCGGCGCCGGCCGCCTCGAATGCAGGCGCGTCAGCGTTTCCATCGCCGGCTCCGGCGACGCCACGTTCTGGGCGCGAGAGTCGCTGGATGCCACGATCATGGGCAGCGGTGACGTCCGCTACCATGGCGATCCCGCGGTCACCAGGAAGATTGCGGGCTCCGGGTCGTTGAAGCGCCTCGGGTCCGCGCCCTGAGCCATGTTCGGCTGGTTCGGCCATCGCGACGAGGAAGCGAAGCCCATCGACGAGGGGCTCTGGGAAAGCGCCACCGCGCCCTATCTCTTCATGCGGGGGTTGCCTGCCGGGGACGACGAGCGGCTGCGCGCCCTGGCGGGACGGTTCCTCGCGAGCAAGCACTTCTCGGGCACCCACGACCTGGAGATCACGCCCTTCATGCACGTGCAGGTGGCGGCGCAGGCCTGCATCCTCGTCCTGGAGCTGGGCCTGGAGTGGTACGACGGCTGGAGCGAGGTCATCGTGTACCCGGGGCAGTTCGCGCCGGAGCGCGAAATCGTCGATGAGGCGGGTGTCGTGCACCTCGTCAATGCCCCGATGGCGGGCGAGGCGTGGCTGGGCGGGCCGGTGATCCTGTCGTACGAGGACGTCGCGATGGCGAGCGACGAGGATGCTCGCGTGGCGGGCTACAACGTCGTGATCCACGAGTTCGCGCACAAGCTCGACATGCTGAGCGGGGAACCCAACGGCTGTCCGCCATTGCACGCGGGGATGCCGCTTGCCGCCTGGCGCGAGGCTTTCAGCAAGGCCTACGCGGACTTCTGCCGGCGCGTGGACGAGGCGGATCGCCTGGCGGAAGTTGACGACGGGCGGGCGCTCGAATCGCTGCCGATCGACCCGTACGCTTCGGAAAACCCGGGGGAGTTCTTCGCGGTGGTGTCGGAAGCGTTTTTCGAGACGCCGGAATGGCTCGAGCCCTTGTATCCGTCGGTGTACGAGCAGCTACGGAAGTTCTACCGGCAGGATCCGCTGGACAGAATCAGGGACGTGCGCTGATTCCCCGGGCGCGCGAGCGATCCGCGGTCAGAGGAAGAGGACGGCCGGGAACACCGCGATCGCAAGGACGATCAGCACCCACTCGCAGTTCCACCGCTTCAGGTGCCCGGTGTAATGCAGGATGATCGCAGTGATGGCAAAAACGTAGAACGCGGCAAGAAGCATGCGGTTTCCCCCTGATTTGCGGGTGAGAATAGCAGGAAAGCCCCCCGGGGCCTAGACCGCTTCCTCTCCCGTTTCGCCGGTGCGGATGCGCACGACCTGCGGCACGTCGCAGACAAAGATCTTGCCGTCGCCGATCTTGCCGGTGCGCGCCGCCTTCACGATCGCGTCGATGGCCTTGTCCACCATCGCATCGCCCACGACGACCTCCACCTTCACCTTGGGCAGGAAATCCACCACGTACTCGGCACCGCGGTAGAGTTCCGTGTGGCCCTTCTGGCGCCCGAAACCCTTCACCTCGGTGACCGTGAGTCCCGATACCCCCAGCTCGGAGAGCGCCTCGCGTACCTCGTCCAGCTTGAACGGCTTGATGACAGCTTCGATCTTCTTCATGGCAGTCAGGCCCTCGGTCGGAAACCCGATGTTATCGGATAGCGCCAGTCCTTGCCAAAGCCGCGCGGCGTGATGCGCACGCCCGGCGGCGCCTGGCGGCGCTTGTACTCGTTCACGCGAATGAGGTGGACCACGCGGCGCACGGCCTCGACGTCGTAGCCCATGCCCGCGATGGCCTCCGGTTCCATGTCGCGCTCCATGTAGCGCTCCACGACGGCGTCGAGCAGCTCGTAGGGCGGAAGACTGTCCTGGTCGGTCTGGTCCGGCCGCAGCTCGGCCGAGGGCGCGCGGTCGATGACCCGTTGCGGAATGACCCGCCCCTGCGTGTTGCGCCAGTTGCAAAGCCGGTACACGAGCGTTTTCACGACGTCCTTGATGAGGGCGTAGCCGCCGGCCATGTCCCCATAGAGCGTCGCGTAGCCCGTGGCCATTTCGCTCTTGTTGCCGGTGCTCACCACGAGCCAGCCGAACTTGTTCGACAGGGCCATGAGCAGCGTGCCCCGGGTGCGCGCCTGGAGGTTTTCCTCCGTGGTGTCCGCCGGCCGGCCGGCGAAGGCGGGGGCCAGCTGCGTGACGAAGGCATCGACCACGGGCCGGATCGCGATCTCGGAGTACTGCAGGCCCATGAGGCGGGACATCTCGCGCGCGTCCTCGATGCTGATCGAGGCGGTGTAGTCCGAGGGCATCATCACCGCGTGAACCCGGTCCGGTCCCAGCGCGTCGGCGCAGATGGCGGCCACCAGCGCCGAGTCCACGCCACCGGAAAGCCCGATCAGGACCCCGGAAAAGCGGTTCTTCTCCACGTAGTCGCGCACGCCGGTGAGGAGCGCGCGGTAGATCGTCTCCTCCTCGGTGAGGGGCGGCGCGATGGGGCCGCAAACGCGATCGCCTTCGAAGTCCACGATGTCCACGGATTCGCGGAACGTCTCGCCCTGGTAGCCGAGCGAGCCATTGGCGTGAAACGCGAAGGAGGCGCCATCGAAGACGAGCTCGTCCTGGCCGCCCACCCAATGCACGTACAGGAGCGGCAGCCCCGTTTCCTTCACGCGCTCGCCCATCACCTGGTAGCGCTCGGCAAGCTTGTTGCGGTGATAGGGCGAGGCGTTGATCGAAAGCAGGAGTTCGGCGCCCGCCGCCTTCGCCTGGACCGCGGATTTCGGAAACCACAGGTCCTCGCAGATCGTTAGCGCGATGCGTCGCCCGGCGACTTCGAAGACGCAGGCGCGGTCGCCGGTGGCAAAGTAGCGCTTCTCGTCGAAGACGTTGTAGTTGGGCAGGTGCTGCTTGAAGTAGATCGCCTCGATGCCGCCGCCGCGCAGGACCGATGCCGCGTTGTAGCGGGTGCGCCCCTCGCGGTGGGGGTGGCCGATGACCACGGCAATCCCGGGAGCGTAGGCGGCCAACGCGAAGAGCGCCTCCTGGCACTGGTCGCAGAAATCGTTCCGGAAAAGCAGATCCTCGGGTGGATAGCCGGAAAGCGCCATCTCCGGGGTGACCACGAGTTCCGCGCCGGCGGCGCGCGCCTGGTCGATGGCGGCACGGATACGCTGCGCATTGCCGGTGAAGTCGCCCACGGTGGTGTTGATCTGGGCGACGGCGATTTTCATCGGGTGAAGTGCTTCGCGCAATGCGGGCTGGGGCGGCGGACGGGGGGACGGATAGAATCGAGCGTTCCCATTATATGTCCCCCGCCCCTTGCCCGAGACCATCCGACTCGTCGATTCGCTCGACGCCCTCCCGGCCGATGCCTGGGACCGCCTCCACGGTGGCAACCCGACGCTGTCGCATGCCTTCCTCGACAGCCTGCACCGCACGGGTTGCGCTTCTCCCGGC
Organism: Betaproteobacteria bacterium; assembly: GCA_016720855.1. Lineage (NCBI taxonomy): Bacteria > Pseudomonadati > Pseudomonadota > Betaproteobacteria > Betaproteobacteria bacterium. The sequence continues at coordinate 926,986 of JADKJU010000001.1, forward strand.
ACGGGCTGGTCGCCGCAGTTCCTCACCCTGTGGAAGGACAACGTCCTGGCGGGCGCCGTGCCGCTCTACGCGAAATCGCACTCGTACGGTGAATACGTGTTCGACTGGGCCTGGGCCGATGCCTACCAGCGCCACGGGCTCGCGTACTACCCGAAGCTCCTGGCAGCCGTCCCTTTCACCCCCGCGACCGGCCCGCGGCTGCTGGCCGCCTCGGACGCCGTGCGCGGCGAACTTGCCTCGGCCCTGTTCGACCTCGCCCGGCGGATGGGCGTGTCGTCCCTGCACGTCCTCTTTCCGGCCGACGCGGACGCCTCGATCCTGCGAGATGCCGGCTTCCTCGAGCGTGCCGGCGTGCAATTCCATTGGCGAAACGCGGGCTACGGCAACTTCGATGACTTCCTGGCCGCCCTCTCGCACGACAAGCGCAAGAAGATCCGCCAGGAGCGGCGCAAGGTCGCGGAGGCCGGCGTCGTGATTCGACGGGCGACGGGACGGGAGGCGAGCGAGGCGGACTGGGATTTCTTCTCGACCTGCTACGAGCGAACCTACCGCGAGCATCGCTCGACGCCGTACCTCACCCGAGAGTTCTTCGGGATGATCTCGCAGCGCATGCCCGACAACGTCCTGCTCGTGATCGCCGAGCGCGACGGCAGGCCGATCGCGGCTGCGCTCGATCTCTTCTCGCCCTGCGTCCTTTACGGACGCTACTGGGGCGCCGTCGAGTTCGTGCCGGGCCTGCACTTCGAGGCGTGCTACTACCAGGCGATCGACTTCGCCATCGAGCGCGGGATCGGCCTCATCGAGGGCGGGGCGCAGGGCGAGCACAAGCATGCGCGCGGCTTCCTGCCCGAAAGGACGTGTTCCTTTCATTGGCTGGCCCACCCGGCGTTCGCCCGGGCGATCGACGACTACCTGGCCCGCGAAGGCGCGGGAATAGCGGCCTACGTCGATGAACTGGAAGAGCGGTCGCCGTTCCGAAACGTGGGGGGGACGTGTTCGTGAACACGTCCCCGATTCCTAGATCCAGGCGTCGGCGAATTCGCGCCAATGCGCGGCCTTCTGTTCGCCGAGGAATGCGCGGAACAGCGTGATCTCCCGGTCGTAGGCATCCGGCGACAGCACCCCGCGCATGCGCTGGAAGCGCTGGTACAGGAGATAGGTGTTCGCGACGTCCGTCTCGCAGTAGTCGCGAATGGCGTCGATCTTCCCCTCGCGCCACGCCTGCCAGACCTTCGACCCGTCCATGCCGAGCTTGCCTGGCAGCCCGCAAAGCTGCGCAATGTCGTCCAGCGGCGCGAAGGCGCGGTTCTGGTAGCCCGCCAGGAGGTCCATGAGATCGATATGGCGGGCATGGAAGCGCGAGATGTAGTTGTTCCACTTGAAGTCGCGGTCGTCTTCCCCCAGATCCCAGTAGCGGGGCGCCGCGACGCCGTGGAAGAGCGCGCGGTAATGAAGCACGGGCAGGTCAAAGCCGCCGCCGTTCCACGAGACGAGCTGGGGCGTGTACTTGTCGATGCCGTCGAAGAACCGCTTCACCAGCTCGGCCTCGCCGTCCTTGGCGGCGCCCAGGGACCATACGCGCACGCCATCGCGCTCCCGCAGCGCGCACGAGATCGCCACCACGCGGTGCAGGTGGCAGGGAAGGAAGTCGCTTCCCGTCGATTGGCGGCGGCGCTGGGAAGCAAGTTCCACGACGGCGTCGTCGGTGGTGTCCGCGGACAGGTCCCACAGGCGGCGAAACCCCGCCACGTCGGGAATGGTTTCGATGTCGAACACGAGGATGGGGGCCATGGAGTGATATCTTGCCGGTTGGCGTAATCCGGCATTTTCCCGCATCCCGCGCCATTTCCGGAGGAAAAATTGAGCGAGAGGAACCTGCGCATCGTCCTGGCGGCCCGCCCCGCGGGGTGGGTGGAAGCATCCCACTTCCGCCTCGAGGAGGCGCCTGTGCCCGCGCCGGGCGAAGGCGAGCTGCTCATTCGCGTGAAGTGGCTGTCGCTCGATCCCTACATGCGCGGCCGCATGAACGAGGGCAAGTCCTACGCAGCCCGGGTGGAACTGGGCGATGTCATGGTCGGCGGCACGGTTGGCGAGGTGGTCTCGTCGCGCAATCCGAAGTTCGCGGCGGGAGACCTGGTCCTGGGCATCCAGGGCTGGCAGCGGTATGCGATCTCGAACGGCCAAGGGCTCATGAAAGTGCCCGACCCCAGGCTTCCGGAGACCGTCTGGCTGGGCGCTGCGGGCATGCCGGGCGTCACCGCCTGGATCGGGCTCGGCCAGATCGGCACCCCGAGGACTGGCGAGACGGTCGTGGTTTCGTCGGCAAGCGGCGCCGTGGGCAGCGTTGCCGGCCAGCTTGCCCGGATCGCGGGCTGCCGTGTCGTGGGAATCGCGGGAGGAGCCGCGAAATGCGACTACGTGGTGCAGGAACTGGGCTTCGACGCGTGTGTGGACTACAAGGCCGGCGCCGTGGACGCCGCGCTCAAGGCCGCCGCCCCCTCTGGCGTGGACGTGTACTTCGACAACGTGGGCGGAGAGATCCTCGACGCCGTCCTGAAGCGCGTGAACCCCAACGCGCGCATCCCGCTCTGCGGTCTCATCTCGGGCTACAACGGCCAGGACATCCCGATCCGCAACGTCTTTTCGCTGCTGGTGAACCGCGTGCGGCTGCAGGGCTTCATCGTGAGCGACCGCATGGACCTGTGGCCGCAGGCGATCCGCGAGCTGGCCGGACACGTTGCCGCCGGGAACATCAAGTACCGCGAGACGATCACCGAGGGCCTCGAATCGGCACCCGGCGCGTTGATCGAGCTGCTGAAGGGGGAAAACTTCGGCAAGCGCCTCGTGCGCGTGGGATAGCGCTCAGGCGGGAAACACGCCCGTCGAAAGGTATCGGTCACCGCGATCGCAGACGATGTGGACGATGACGGCGTCCTTCGCCTCGCTGCTCACCCTGAGCGCCGCCGCCAGCCCGCCGCCCGACGAGATGCCGGCAAAGATGCCCTCCTCGGCCGCCAGCCGCCGCGTCATCTCCTCGCTCTCCGGCTGGGAAACCTCGATGATCCGGTCCACCCGGGCCTTGTCGTAGATCCGGGGCTGGTATTCCTCGGGCCATTTGCGGATGCCCGGGACGTTCGACCCCGGGGCCGGATGCACGCCAATGACCTCGATCGCGGGGTTCTTCTCCTTGAGGAACCGCGAGCAACCCATGAGCGTCCCGGTGGTGCCCATCGTCGCCACGAAGTGCGTCACCGTTCCCGCGGTGTCGCGCCAGATCTCCGGTCCCGTTCCCGTGTAGTGGGCCATGGGGTTGTCCGGGTTCGCGAACTGGTCGAGGATCACGCCCTCCCCCGCGTCGCGCATTCGCCCGGCGGTGTCACGGGCGAGTTCCATGCCCCCCTTCTCCGCCGTCAGCACGAACTTCGCCCCGAAGGCAGCCATCGTCTGGCGGCGCTCGATGGAAAGGTGCTCGGGCATCACGAGGATCATCCGGTAGCCCCGCATCGCCGCCGCCATCGCCAGCGCAATGCCGGTGTTGCCACTGGTGGCCTCGATGAGCGTGTCCCCGGGCTTGATCTCGCCGCGCCGCTCCGCGCCAAGGACCATCGACAGCGCCGGCCTGTCCTTCACCGAGCCGGCGGGATTGTTCCCCTCGAGCTTGGCCAGGATCACGTTCGAGGTCCGTCCGGGGATGCGCTGCAGACGGACGAGGGGAGTGTTGCCGACGTACTGCTCGAGCGAGGCAAACATCACGGAGTCCTTCGGAGGGGACAAGCCGGAAGTATAGCGGCGGCGCCATCGCGCGCCCGAAACGAAAAGGCCCCGCACGAAGCGGGGCCTTCCGATTGCAGGTCTTGCCGGGCGTTACTTCTTCTCGGCGGCTTTCTTTTCGTCAGCAGCCTTCTTGTCGGCGACTTTCTTGTCGTCGGCAGCCTTCTTGTCGGCGGCCTTCTTGTCGGCAGCAGCCTTCTTGTCGGCGGCTTTCTTGTCGGCGGCTTCCTTCTTGTCGGCAGCGGCTTTCTTGTCGTCAGCCTTCTTGTCGACCTTCACTTCCTTCGTGTCATCCTTCTTGGCATCCGCGGCAGGCGCCTTTTCCTTCTTCGGCGTTTCCTTCTTCGCGTCGGCTTTCTTCGGATCTTCCTTCTTCGCGTCGGCTTTCTTCGGTTCTTCCTTCTTCGCGTCGGCCTTCTTCGGCGCTTCCTTCTTCACGTCGGCTTTCTTCGGCTCTTCCTTCTTCGCGTCGGCCTTGGCGGGCGCATCGATCTTCGTGGCCCCGGAGAGCGAGACGTCCTTGCGAATCTTCTCGAACGTGGCGTCGCCCACCCCATCGACCTTCTTCACGTCATCGAGCGACTTGAACGCGCCGTTCTTCTTGCGATAGTCGATGATGGCCTGGGCCTTCACCGGGCCGATGCCGTTGAGGCTCTCGAGCTCTTCCTTCGTCGCGGTATTGATGTTCACGGCTGCGAACGCGATTCCCACGTAAGCAAACAGGGCCAAGAAGAGCCCGATGATTTTTTTCATTGCCATCCCCTGAATTCGAAACTTGAATTGACCCGCTTTCGCATGCCGCTCGTCGAGCGAACGACACGCACCGCGTTTCTCCGGTGGCCTCTTCACGAAACCGGGCCAAACAGTAGAAGCTTTTGATTATACTGGATATTTCTCGAAGCCGCTAGGGGCCGGACGGCGGCAGGACCGCAACCTCCACATCGTCGAAGCAGACCTCGCCCCCGCCTTCCAGGATGAGGGCGACTTCCACCAATTCCGTCCCGGCGGGCACGTCGATGTCGACGCCGGCCCGGCGCCAGCCCGGCGCGCGCGTCAGCAGACTCCTCCGGTCGTCGAGCACACCGCCGCCCGGCCCGTGGAGGATGATGACCACCCCCGCACTCCCATCCAATCCCTCCGCGTTCACGGCCACCGACACCCGCAGGCGCTTGCCCACAAGGCCCGCGCCGGGCACGGATTGAGTCGCCATCGCCCAGGGCTCCTTCTTGATGCGGGTGACCTTGAGATAGCGGCCCTGCGAGCCGGGATCGGATGCCAGGGAAAAGGCAAACGCCGTGGTGTCGTTGTGCATCGTGCACCACCACGAGGCCGGGCATGGGCGCCACGGATCCGGGGCCGCCTCGAAATCCGCATTTCGCAGCAGGCCGGGCGTGGCGTCCCGGGGGACGCGCGCGGCGCTTGTATCGAGCGCCTCGCCACCTGCACCTGCCGTCGCGCACCCGCCGATCGAAGCCGCAATCGCGACGCCGGCGAGAGCCAGGCACAGGCGCCTCACCGCGTAATCTCCCTTTCCAGCCGCGAGGCCACGTAACGTCCGACGCCCTCCTCGACCGAGAGGAACGAGTCGGCATAGCCAGCCGCCCGGATCGCGGATACGTCGGCTTGCGTGAAGCTCTGGTACTTGCCGATCAGCTGGGGCGGGAAGGCGATGTACTCGAGAGCCCCCGCCTCGCGAAGCTGCGCGAGAGACAGCGAAGCCTCGCCGCGCGATCGGCGAACTGCGTTTACCGTCGCGCAGGCCACGTCGTTGAAGCTCTGCGCCTTGCCCGTGCCAACGTTGAAGATGCCGGAAATCTCCGGGTGGTCGAGGAAGAACAGGTTCACCTTCACCACATCCTCGACGCTGACGAAATCGCGAATCTGCTCGCCCGGTCCGTAGCCTGCGCTTGCCTCGAAGAGCCGCACACGCCCGTCCTTCAGGTACTGGTTGAAGAAGTGGAACGCAACCGAGGCCATGCGCCCCTTGTGGGACTCACGCGGCCCGTACACGTTGAAATAGCGGAAGCCCGCCACCTGGGCGGTGCGCCCGGCAAGCCTGCGACGCACCACCTGGTCGAAGAGGAACTTCGAATAACCATAGACGTTCAGCGGCCCCTCGTGCTCGCGCGACTCCCGGAAGATTCGCCCGGCGCCATACACCGAGGCGGAGGACGCGTAGATGTACGGGATGTCGAACCGCTGGCACCAGTCGAGCAGGTCCAGGGAGTACCGGTAGTTGTTCTCCATCATGTACCGGCCATCCGCCTCCATGGTGTCGGAGCAGGCGCCCAGGTGCAGGACGGCGGAAAAGTCGGCATCGAATTCGTCGGCGCGGATGCGTTCGATGAAATCGAGCTTGTCGAAGTAGCCCGATATTTCGCAGTCGGCGAGGTTGGGCATCTTCTCGGCACGCGTGAGGTTGTCCACGGCGACGATTTCGGTCACGCCGCGCGCGTTGAGAGCCTTCACGATATTGGAGCCGATAAAGCCGGCAGCTCCGGTGACGATCAATTTCACGATTTACCTCCGCCGGTATTCATCCGGGTGTGCTGGCGAGGCTCTCGAGGAGCTCCTCGCGGTGAACGACGGCCGTGCCGAGCTTGCCGACCACGATGCCGGCGGCGTGGTTGGCCACGCGCATCGCCGCCGGAAGATCCGCTCCGGCAGCGACCATGAGCGAGAGCGCCGCGATCACGGTGTCCCCTGCGCCGCTCACGTCGAAGACCTCCTGCGCCAGGGTCGGCTCGTGCCGAGTCTCGGTCGCCGTGAACAGCGACATGCCGTCCTCGCTCCGCGTCACGATGAGCGCGCCCACGTCAAGGTCGGTGCGCAGTTTCTGCGCCCGGCGGGCGAGGTCCGCCTCGTCGGTCCAGCGCCCCGCCACCTCGCGGAACTCGCTTCGATTCGGCGTGAGCAGCGTGGCGCCCCGATAGCGGTCGTACTCCGCCCCCTTCGGATCCACCAGGACGGGCTTGCGATGCGCGCGCGCCACCTCGATCATCCGCGTCACATGGGCGAGGCCGCCCTTGCCGTAGTCCGACAGGACGATGGCGTCGGCCTCGTCCACGAGTCGCTCGAACTCGTCCAGCTTCGCGGCCAGCACCTCGTGGCCTGGCGCGCGCTCGAAGTCCACGCGTAGCAGTTGCTGCTGCTGCCCGATGACACGCAGCTTGACCGTCGTGGAGAGCCCGGCATCGCGATGCAGACTGGCGCGCACGTTTCCCTCGTGCAGGAGCCTTTCGAGCGCGAGGCCGGCTTCATCCTCGCCGATCACGGACAGGAGCGTCGCCTGCCCTCCGAGGGCATTGATGTTGCGGGCGACGTTGGCCGCGCCGCCCGGGCGTTCCTCGACCTTACTCACCAGGACGACGGGGACCGGCGCCTCGGGTGATATCCGCTCCACGTCGCCGAACCAGTAGCGATCGAGCATCACGTCGCCCACCACCAGCACGCGGCAGCCAGCGAAATCCGGAAGGCCGGCGTGTTTCATGGCCGCCCGATCGGGAAATACTCGAAACCCTGCGCGCGAACCATCGCAGGCTCGTAGAGGTTGCGCCCGTCGAAAATGACGGGAGAGGCGAGACGGCGCTTGAGCTCGTCGAAGTCGGGACTCCGGAACGCCTTCCACTCGGTGATGATCGCGAGCGCATCTGCGCCCACCGCGGCATCGAGCGCATCCGCGGCGAACCGCACTCGCGGCTCGCCCGCATAGAGGTGCCGCGCCTCGGGCATGGCCACGGGATCGAAGGCCGTCACCGTGGCCCCGCGGGCGAGGAGCCCGTCGATGACCACGCGGCTCGGCGCTTCGCGCATGTCGTCCGTGTTCGGCTTGAAGGCGAGTCCCCAGAGCGCGATGCGGCGGCCGGCGAGATCCTCGCCGAAGCGCCGGGCGATCTTCTGCACCAGCACGCCCTTCTGGCGATCGTTGGCTTCCTCGACGGCGCGTACGACCTTGAGATCGATGCCGTTCTCCTGCGCTGTGCGCAGGAGCGCGGTGACGTCCTTCGGAAAGCAGGACCCGCCGAAGCCTGCGCCGGGGTACAGGAAGTGGTATCCGATGCGCGGATCGGAGCCGATGCCCTTGCGCACATGCTCGATGTCGGCGCCGAGGCGTTCGGCCAGCAGCGCAAGCTCGTTCATGAAGGAGATCCGCGTGGCGAGCATCGCGTTGGCTGCGTACTTGGTGAGCTCCGCGGAACGGATGTCCATCACCTGCAGCCGCTCGTGGTTTCGCTGGAACGGGGCGTAGAGCTCGCGCATCGCCTCGATGGCGCCCGGATCGTCGGCGCCGATGACGATGCGGTCGGGACGCATGAAATCCTCGACGGCCGCGCCCTCCTTCAGGAACTCCGGATTCGAAACCACCGAGAACGCGAGCGCGGCGCCACGGGTCGCGAGCGTCTTCGCCACCTCGGCCCGGACCTTGTCCGCGGTGCCCACCGGGACCGTCGACTTGTCCACGATCACGCGCGGCCCGTCCATGTGCGTGGCGACGGACCGCGCCGCGGCCAGGACGTACTGCAGGTCCGCCGAGCCGTCCTCGCCCGGGGGAGTGCCTACCGCGATCATCTGGACGCGCCCGAACCGTGCGCTCTGCACCGGATCGGTCGTGAAGGAAAGTCGGCCGGCGGCGACGTTTGCCTGCACGACCTCGATCAGTCCGGGCTCGTAGATGGGAATTTCACCGCGACGCAGCATGCCGATCTTGCGCTCGTCCACGTCGAGGCAGAGCACGTGGTTGCCGACGTCAGCCAGGCATGCGCCCGTCACGAGTCCGACGTAGCCGGTGCCGACGATGCTGACCTTCATGGCGTGTCCTTCCCGCTCGCGATGGAGCGCTCGATGGCCTGGAGGGCCGCCGCCGGATCGGCCGATTGCGTGACGGGACGCCCGATGACGAGGTAATGGGCGCCTTCGCGCACCGCATCCGCCGGCGTCACCACGCGGGACTGGTCCCCCTTGGCCTCGCCGGGAAGGCGGATTCCGGGCGTGACCGTCACGAAATGATCGCCGATCGCCTGGCGAAGCATGCCCGCCTCGTGCGCCGAGCAGACGACGCCGTCCAGCCCGCTCGCAGCCGCCAGGCGTGCCAGGCGCTGGACATTTTCGGCCGCGCTTCCCGCAAAGCCGATTCCGGCGAGCTCCGCGTCAGACAGGCTCGTGAGGACCGTAACTCCGATGAGGAGCGGCGGCTTCGGGAACGAAGCAATCGCCTCGCGTGCCGCGCGCATCATGGCCGCGCCTCCGCTCGCGTGAACGTTCACCATCCAGACGCCCAGGCTTGCCGCGGCCCGGCACGCGCCCGCCACGGTGTTGGGAATGTCGTGGAACTTGAGGTCGAGAAAGACCTCGAATCCGCGCGCCTGCAGTTGCCCGACGATGGCAGGGCCGGCGGCCACGAAGAGCTCCTTGCCGACCTTGACGCGGCACGACGCCGGGTCGAGGCGCGCGGCCATCGAAAGCGCCGAGGCGCCATCCGGGTAATCGAGCGCGACGATGACCCGCCTACTGTCCAATCTGGATCCTCGAGAGGTGGCGTCCCGCCGTTTCCAGCTCCGCCGTGCGCCGCGGCGCGAACGATTCCCAGCCCCCGCAGGCGGGGCACTGCCAGAAGAACTGTCGGGCCTTGAATCCGCACTGCGAACACAGGTACACGGAGAGCGCCTGAGCATGCGAGTGCACGAGGGACTTCATCAGTTGCAGGTCCTGCCGGCGCTCCGGGGGAGCGCGAAGCAGTTCCGCGTCGATCAGGCGATCCAGCCCCACGAGCGTGGGGTTGCGACGGACCTCCTCGCGCACCAGCCGCCACGCAGCCTCGTCGCCTTCGTGTTCGGCGCTGGCCTGGTACACGACGTTCAGGAGATCCAGTCCCGGGTACCGGTTCTGCAGCCCACGCACCAGGGTGAGCCCCTCGACCGGGCGACCAAGCGCCTTGTAGCTTTCCACCAACCCGTCGGCCGCGAGGCCCAGGTACGCCGCATCCTGCGCCTCGATCGCCTTCCAGGCCGCTATCGCCTCCTCGTGGCGGCCTTCGCGCGCCAGCCATTCGCCGCGCAGCAGGTTCGCGCGGACGCACTTGCGGTTGGCCTCGAGCGCGCGGTCCAGCAGCGCGTGCGCCGCCTCCTGCCGGCCGTGGATCTGCTCCGTGATCGCGAGCTCGCAGTGGTAGTTGGCGATCTCGCGCTGGTAGTTGCGCTTGGCGCTCGCCTCGATCTTGCGGGCCGCGCCGATGGCCTTCTCCCAGTCCTTCTCCTGGATGTAGATATCCAGAAGGTGGCGATGGATCTCGGGAGACGGTTGCGATTCGGCCATTTTCACCAGGACCGATTCCGCATGGTCGAGTAGCCCAGCCTTGAAGTAGTCCTCGGCAAGCTCGAAGGAGGCCTTGCGCCGCTCCTCCTGGGGAAGATCCTCCCGGGCGACCAGGTCCTGGTGCATGCGGATGGCACGATCGACTTCGCCGCGGCGCCGGAAGAGACTGCCCAGGGCGAACTGCAGTTCCACCGTCTGCGGATTTTCCTTGGCCACCTGCAGGAACGACTCGATGGCCTTGTCGGGCTGCTCGTTCAGCAGGAAGTTGAGTCCGCGGAAGTACGAGGAAGGCATCTGCCGCGACTCCGACAGCAGGCTCTTGAGGTCCACGCGGGCCGCGATCCAGCCCATGCCGAAGAACACCGGCAGGGCGAGCAGCCACCAGAACTCAAAGTCCATGGGAATCCGCGGGAGGCTCGAGCGGCGCGGGGACCGGCATGGCCGGAGCCGGCGGCGACAACGACTTGCGAAGCCGTCCCATTTCGCGGCGCTGGCGCACCACCGTCGGAAGCCAGGCGAGCAGGCCGATCACCACGCCGGCCACGAAAGCCACCAGCACCACGAAGACGAGCGGCGCCTGCCACGAGTGCTCGGGGAGCCCGTGCAAGGTGACGACCTGGCTGTTTCTCACCGCAAACCAGACCAGCACCAACACGATCGCAATGCGGAAGATCCAGGCGAGCGCTTGCATATCCGTGGTCGTGGAGCGAGCCGTCAGAAAGTGAAAGGGTCGGGGAACGAGCGGTCGGTGGGGAAACGGTCAGGGCGAAAAAAAAGCGGCAGGGATCATTTTACCCTGCCGCTCGATGGTTTCAGGCCGGCCGGGGCCGATCATTCATGGGCATCGACCCGCTCCCTCAGCTCCTTGCCGGCCTTGAAGTGCGGCACGTACTTGCGCGGCACCTGCACCTTCTCGCCCGTCTTGGGGTTGCGTCCCACCCTCGGGGGGCGAAAATTGAGGCCGAAACTGCCGAATCCGCGGATCTCGATGCGATTGCCCGAAGCGAGGGTGTGCGCCATCGCGTCGAGCATGGTCTTCACCGCGAGTTCCGCGTCCTTGGGCGCCAGTTGACTGTGCCGCGCGCTCAGCAATTCGATGAGCTGTGACTTGGTCATGGCGTGCGAGTCTTCCCCTTGCATGTCCGCCCCGGTTCGCTATTCCTTCGACCCGCTGCCGAGCTTCGCCTTGAGCAGGGCACCGAGGTTCGTGGTGCCCGAGGCCGCGCTGCTCTCCGAAGCCATCTTCTGCAGGGCGGCGGATTCCTCGGCCGCGTCCTTGGCCTTGATGGAAAGGTTGATCGAGCGGTTCTTGCGATCGATGTTCACGATCACGGCCTCGACCTCCTCGCCCTCCTTCAGGTGGGTGCGGACGTCCTCGACGCGATCGCGCGAGATCTCGGAGGCGCGAAGGTAGCCTTCGACGTCCTTGTCGAGCTCGATCACGGCGCCCTTGGATTCGATCGACTTCACGAAGCCCTTCACGATGTTGCCCTTGTCGTGAATGGTGACGTAGTTGCCGAACGGATCGCCTTCGAGCTGCTTGATGCCGAGCGAAATGCGCTCACGCTCCACGTCGATCGAAAGGACCATCGTCTCGACCTCCTCGCCCTTCTTCATTTCCTTGACGGCTTCCTCGCCGGCGGCGTTCCAGGAAAGGTCGGAGAGGTGCACGAGGCCATCGATGTTTCCGGGCAGGCCGATGAACACGCCGAAGTCGGTGATGGACTTGATAAGGCCCTTCACCTTGTCGCCCTTCTTGTGGTTCATGGCGAACTCGTCCCACGGGTTGGGCATGCACTGCTTCATCCCGAGGGAGATGCGGCGGCGGTCCTCGTCGATTTCGAGGATCATCACCTCGACCTCGTCGCCCAGGGACACGACCTTGGCGGGGTGGACGTTCTTGTTGGTCCAATCCATTTCGGAGACGTGCACCAGGCCCTCGATGCCGCTCTCGATCTCGACGAACGCGCCGTAGTCGGTGATGTTGGTCACCTTGCCGAACAGGCGCGTGCCCTGCGGGTAGCGGCGGGAAATGCCCACCCACGGGTCTTCGCCCAGCTGCTTGAGCCCCAGCGACACGCGGTTCTTCTCCGCGTCGAACTTGAGGATCTTGGCGGTGACCTCGTCGCCCACGTTGAGCACCTCGGTCGGGTGCTTCACGCGGCGCCACGCGAGGTCGGTGATGTGCAGGAGGCCGTCGATGCCGCCCAGGTCCACGAACGCGCCGTAGTCGGTGATGTTCTTGACGATGCCCTTGACGATCGCGCCTTCCTTGAGCGTCTCGAGGAGCTGCTGGCGCTCCACACCCGCGGTCGCTTCCATGACGGCGCGGCGGGAAACGACGACGTTGTTGCGCTTGCGGTCGAGCTTGATCACCTTGAATTCGAGTTCCTTGCCCTCGAAGTGCGAGGTGTCCTTCATCGGACGCAGGTCCACGAGCGACCCGGGCAGGAAGGCGCGGATGCCATTCACCATCACGGTGAGGCCGCCCTTGACCTTGCCGGAGACGACGCCGGTGATGATCGTGCCGTTCTCGAGCGCGGTGTCGAGCTCGGACCAGGCGGCGAGCTTCTTCGCCTTCTCGCGCGAGAGCTTGGTCGCGCCGAAGCCGTCCTCGAGTGCCTCGATGCAGACGGACACGAAATCGCCGGGCTTGATCTCGATTTCGCCGCGGTCGTTCTTGAATTCCTCGGTGGAGATTGCGCTTTCGGATTTCAGTCCCGCGTTGACGATCACGACGTTCGGGTCGATGGAAATGACCTCGGCGGTGATCACTTCGCCCGAGCGCATCTCCTGGCGCGTGAGGCTTTCCTCGAAGAGGGCAGCGAAGCTCTCCGGGAAACCTTCGGGAATGGGAGCGGAAACGGGGGTGGGGGTTGCGGTGGATTGGGACAGCATGGAAGAGATACCTGTGCTTTCGATTCGCACGGCCTTGCGGCCGTGTCTGGTTTGCAAACGCCAATCGGGCGGTGACGCTCCCCGGGCCGCGGCCGGGGGCCGAACCTCAGGAAGCAACCTAACCGATTGACACCCTTGGGCTTTTCGCCCCGTCAGGGAGAAAGTGACCTATTCACGAGCGCGTTCCCTGTACCAGGCCAGCACCTGCTCGGCCGCCTCGGTGATCGTCAGGCGGGTGGTATCGAGAAAAAACGCATCGGAATAATGCCTTAGCGGTGCCACGGGCCTCGCGCTGTCGCGCGCGTCACGCTGCCGCAGTTCCTCCACAACGTCCGGAAGTTTCGCATACATTCCCTTTTCCATCAACTGCTTATGCCTTCGATCCGCCCGGATGGCGACTTCCGCGGTCAGGAATATCTTGAGGGTTGCATCCGGGAAGACCACGGAGCCCATGTCGCGCCCGTCGGCGACGAGTCCGGGCGCCTCCCGAAAACGCCTCTGGCGGTCGAGCAAGGCCTCCCGCACGGCCGGGCTGGCGGCGACTTTCGAGGTGGCGGCGCTGACGGCCTCGGTGCGAACGGCCTCGGTCACATCCTCCCCGCCGAGCCATAACTTCCCGTCGCGAAATGAAATTTCCATGTCCCGTGCGGCCGAGGCCAGGGCCGCGGCATCCTCCAGGGACAACCGGTGGCGCAAGGCCAGCAACGTGACCAGCCGGTAGAGCGCCCCACTGTCGAGATAGTGAAACCCGAGGGCGCAGGCCACCCGCTCGGCCACGGTGCCCTTCCCCGACGCCGACGGGCCGTCGATGGCGATGACCGGAACCGATTCGCCCATCGCTAGGCGACCACGCCGGCCCAGGCCTCGAAAAACCCGGGAAACGTCTTCGACACGCAGGCGGGATCGTTGATGCGGACCGGGACGGGACCGAAGGCCGCCAGCGCGAAGCACATCGCCATGCGGTGGTCGTCGTAGGTATCGATCGCCACCGGGGGACCGGCGCGCACGGGTCCCGAGTAGCCCGTGGGGGGCGTGATCGCCAGGCAGTCGGCGCCCTCCTCCACGACGGCACCGAGCTTGCGCAGCTCGGTGGCCATGGCGGCCAACCGGTCGGTCTCCTTCACGCGCCAGCTGGCGATGTTGCGAAGCCGGGAAGGCCCGCTCGCGAACAGGGCGAGAACTGCCGCCGTCATCGCAGCGTCTGGAATCGTGTTGAGGTCCGCATCCAGCGGCTTGAGCGGCAGCCGGCCCGACACCTCGATCCAGTTGTCGCCCAGCGTGACCTTCCCACCCATCGCCTCGATCACTTCCGTGAAGCGGACGTCGCCCTGGAGGCTGGTGCGCCCCACGCCCTCGACGCGAAGCGGACCCCCTCCCAGCAGGCCCGCCGCGAGGAAGTAGGACGCCGACGAGGCATCGCCTTCGACGTCGATCGTCCCGGGCGAGCGGTAGCGGGCGCCCGCCGGCAGTGCGAACGCGCCGCAGCCCTCGCGCTCGACATGAACGCCGAATCGCTGCAGGAGGGCCAGCGTCATCTCGACGTAGGGCTTCGAGATCAACTCGCCCACGACCTCGATTCGTGCCGCGTTTCCCGCCGCGCCGAGCGCCATGAGGAGCGCGGTGAGGAACTGGCTCGACACGTTTCCGCGCACCCGGACGGCCGCGTTCGCTCGGCGCTCGCAGGGCGCGATCGCCAGCGGCGGGAAACCCTCGTTCGCCAGGTATTCGATGCGGGCGCCGGCCTGGCGCAGGGCATCGACGAGGTCGCCGATGGGACGCTCATGCATGCGCGGCACGCCTTCCAGCCGGTAGTGCCCGTCGCCCAGCGCCAGCGCCGCGGTGAGCGAGCGGAAAGCGGTGCCCGCGTTGCCCAGGAAGATCGATGCCTGCTTCACCGGGAACCCGCCCGGTGCGCCCTGCACCGACCAGTCCCCCTCCCGGGAGCCGGGCACCAGCGATATGCCGAGCGTGCGCAGCGCCTCGAGCATCACGCGGGTGTCGTCGGAATCGAGGAGCCCGCGAACCTGCGTCGTGCCTTCCGCGAGTGCTGCGAGTAGAAGGGTGCGATTCGACAGGCTCTTGGAACCCGGAAGGCGCAGCGCGCCGGACGCGCGGGAGGCGTGCGCGAGGTCGAGATGGTTCACGGTCACTCGTCCGAGGTGCTGCGCTTGCCGCCCGCCCACGCGCGGCGGGCATTGCGCGCTTCGGCCATCAGCCGCTGCAGGCCCGGCCCGTCGCCCTTGGCGATCAGCTCGCGGAACACCGCAACGCGGGCCACGTAGCGGTCCACCTCCTCGAGCAGCGCCTCGCGATTGGCCAGCGCGATGTCGCGCCACATCTCGGGAGAACTGGCGGAGATGCGGGTGAAGTCGCGGAACCCGCCGGCGGCGAATCCGAGCAGTTCCGCCGCGTCGGCCCTCGATACGATCTCGGAGACCAGCGCGAAGGCGAGCACGTGCGGCAGGTGGCTCACCGAGGCGAAGATGCGATCGTGCGCAACGGCCGGCATCTCGGTCACGCGCGCCCCGCACGCCTCCCAGCAGGTGCGTACGAGCGAGGTGGCGTCCGGGGACGTCGCGGGCTCCGGCGTGAGCACGACGCGGGCGCCGCGGAAGAGATCCGGGACCGCGGCATCCACGCCGCTCGCCTCTCGCCCCGCGATCGGGTGGCCCGGGACGAATCTCGGCATCCGGTCGTGCAGTTCCCCCGCGGCCGTGCGCATGACATCGGCCTTGGTGCTGCCCGCATCGGTGACCACGGCGTCCCTGCCCAGCCCGAGTGCGACGTCGTGCAGGACGGGCCCGATGGCGCGCACCGGGACCGAAACGAAGACGAGGTCGGCGCCGGCGGCCGCTTCCGAGGCCGACTCGGCCGCCGTGTCGATGACGCCAAGCGCCGCGGCGCGCTCGAGGGCCTGCGAATCGCGATCGACGCCGACGACTTTCGCAACCGCCCCGGCGCGTCGCATCGCAAGCGCGAACGAGCCCCCGATCATGCCGACGCCGATGACCGCAATCGTCTTCAGGCGTCGCAAGGCGGCCTCACGCGGTCTTGAGCGCGCGCTCGAGCGCGGCGAGGAAGCGCTCGTTCTGCGGCGCCGTCCCTACCGTCACGCGAAGATGCTCGGGCATGCCGTAGCTCGCGATGGGGCGCACGATCACGCCTTCACGCAGGAGTGAGGCGTAGATTCGCGCGGCATCGCCCACCCGCACCGCGATGAAGTTTCCCGACGAGGCGATGAACTCGAGCCCCAGCCGCCCGAAGCCCTTCGCCAGCTGTTCCAGGCCCGTTGCATTGACGCGCCGGCTCTGCGCGATGAATGCCTCGTCGCCCAGCGCCGCGCAGGCAGCGACCATGGCGAGATGATTCACGTTGAATGGCTGCCGGACGCGGTTCATGAGCTCGGCAACTTCCGGATGCGCGAGCCCGAATCCCACGCGCAGCCCGGCCAGGCCGTACGCTTTCGACAGGGTGCGCGAGATCACCAGGTTGGGAAATTGCGCGAGCCAGGCCGCCGTGGGTGATTGCCGGTCGGGGGGCAGGTATTCGCCGTAGGCCTCGTCCATCACGACGAGCGTGGCTGGCGGGACGCGCTCCACGAATGCGCGGATCTCCTCCCACGGCAGGAACGTGCCCGTCGGATTGTTGGGGTTCGCGAGGAACACGATCTTCGTATCCGGGCGTATCGCCGCTGCCATCGCCGCGAGGTCGTGGCCATAGTCCCTGGCGGCGACCTCGATGCCGCGCGCGCCTATGGCCTGCACCACGAGGGGATAGACCATGAAGGCATGGCGGGAATACACGGCGGAATCGGCGGGGGTGAGGAAGGCGCGCGCCACGAGTTCCAGCACGTCGTTCGATCCGTTGCCGAGCACGATGTTCTCGGGGCGCACCGCGAGCTTCGCCGAGATCGCCGCCTTGAGATCGTGCCCGCTGCCATCCGGATACCAGGCCAGGTCGCCCAGCGCGCCGCGAAGCGCCTCGATCGCCTTCGGCGAGGAGCCGAGCGGGTTCTCGTTGGAGGCCAGCTTGAGGATTTCCGACTCCGCGATGCCGAGCTCGCGCGCAGTCTCGGCCACGGGCTTGCCGGGCACGTAGGGCGCGATGGCGCGCACATGCGCCGGGGCGAGGTCTTTCGGGCTCATGGCCTAGATGACCGCCATCGGGTAGGAACCGAGCACCTTCAGGTACCCGGCGATGCGGCCCACCTCCTCGAGCGCGCTGGCGACGTTGACGTCGTTCCGGTGGCCTTCGATGTCCACGAAGAAGAGGTATTCCCAGAGTGCGATTTTCGACGGGCGCGACTCGAACCGGGTCATGGAAACGCCGCGCGTGGCAAAGGGCGTGAGCATCTCGTAGACCGCGCCCGCCCGGTTGCGCGCCGCCAGCACCAGGGAGGTGCGGTCGCTCCCCGAGGGCTTCGGTTCATAGTCGCCCAGGATGAGGAATCGCGTCGTGTTGTTGGGCTCGTCCTCGATATTGGAAGCGAGAATCGAAAGCTTGTAATGGTCCGCGGCGCGGTCGCCCGCGACGGCGGCGCTGCCGGGCTCTTCGGCGGCGCGCCGCGCCGCCTCGGCGTTGCTCGCGACCACCACCCGCTCCGCGTCGGGCACGTTGTTGTTGAGCCATTCGTGGCACTGCGCGAGCGACTGGCCGTGCGAGAAGATGCGGAGAATCGAGGCGAGTTCAGCGGGCGCTTTCGCCATCAGGTGGTGGTGGATCCGCACGAGCACCTCTCCGCACACCTTGGCCGGCGTCTGCGGCATGAGATCGAGCGAGCGGCCCACCGCGCCTTCGGTGGAGTTCTCGACGGGCACCACGCCGAAGTCGGCCGCGCTCGACTCCACCGCCCGGTAGACCTCGTCGATGGAGGCCATGGGCCTTGTCACCGCGGCGTGGCCGAAATGCTTCATCGCCGCGCTCTCGCTGAACGTGCCCTGCGGCCCCAGGTAGGCCACGGTGATGGGCCGCTCGAGCGCGAGGCAGGCCGACATGATCTCGCGAAAGATCAGCGCCACCGATTCGTCGGACAGCGGTCCCCGGTTTCGCTCCTTGATCCCGCGCAGGACCTGCGCCTCGCGCTCGGGACGATAGGCCTGCCCGACCTTGAGGGTGCCGATGGCGCGCGCCAGCTGCGCGCGCTGGTTCAGGCGCTCGAGAATCTCCCCGTTGAGGCGGTCGATCTCGCCGCGCAGGCGATCGAGTTCGTCCGTCATGCGCGAGGATCCGGCAGGGGGGCGACAAGGCGCACGGATAGTACGCCGGGGATGCGCGAGAGCCCCAGGACCACGCCCGGCTCGATCTCGCTGTCGAGATCGACGAGGGTGAAGGCCATCTCCCCTTTCGACTTGTTCACCATGTTGTGGATGTTGAGGCCGCTCGCTGCCATCGTAGTCGAAATCATCCCCAGCATGTTGGGCACGTTCGCGTTCGCGATCGCCACGCGATGCGGCGATTCGCGAGGCATCTCGATCGAGGGAAAGTTGACCGCATTTCGCACCGCGCCTTCCTCCAGGTAGTCGCGCAACTGGTCGATCACCATGGCGGCGCTGGCCTCCTCCGCCTCTTCCGTCGACGCCCCCAGGTGCGGCAGGGCGACGATGCCCGCCTGCCCGGAATAGCGCGGGCTCGGAAAGTCGCACACGTAGGCCTTGAGGCGGCCTGAGGCGACCGCGGCCACGACGGCTTCCTCGTCCACGATCGCGGCGCGCGAGAAATTGAGCAGCACGGCGCCGGGGCGGAGGAGCGCAAAGCGCCTTTCGTTCGCCAGGTGGCGCGTGGACTCCGAGAGCGGGACGTGCAAGGACAGGAAATCGGAAGCCGAAAAGGCCTCGTCGATGGAACCCACGAGGCGGACCGGTGCCGGCAGGCGCGAGGCCGTCTCGGCCGTGACATGCGGGTCGAACCCCACCACGCGAAGTCCGAGCTTGAGCGCTGCGTCGGCCACCAATCCCCCGATGGCGCCCAGGCCGATGACCCCGAGGGTCTTGCCGCGAACCTCGACCCCCGCGAATTTCTTCTTGCCGTCCTCCACGCGCCGCTCGAAATCCGCTCCGGGCGCCAGGCTGCGGACGCCGTCGATCGCGGGGACCAGGTTGCGTGCCGCCAGGAAGATCGCGGCAACGACCAGTTCCTTCACCGCGTTCGCATTGGCGCCGGGCGCATTGAAGACCGGGATGCCGCGCCGGGTCATCTCCGCCACGGGAATGTTGTTCACGCCCGCGCCGGCGCGGGCGATCGCCTTCACGCTTGCGGCCACCGCAGCCGCATCCAGGACGTGCGAGCGGAGCAGGATCGCGTCGGGATCGGCGAGCGCGTGCTCGACGCGGTAGGTCCCCGCGGGAAACCGCCGCAGGCCCTTCGCGGAGATCGTGTTCCAGGTGGCGATGCGGAACGGCTCGCGTTCCTGGCCGTCGGCTCGTTCCTCGATCATGCTGGCGCTAGCCGTTCCGGCGCGCGAAGTCCTTCAGGAACTCGACGAGTGCCGCCACGCCCGCCAGAGGCATGGCGTTGTAGATCGAGGCCCGCATGCCCCCCACCGAGCGGTGGCCCTTCAATTGCGAAAGGCCGGCCGCCTGCGCTTGCGCCAGGAAGCGCGCGTCGAGCGAATCGTCTTCGAGGCGAAAGGGCACGTTCATGCGCGAGCGGTCCGGCTTCGCGACCGGATTCGAATAGAACGGGATCGCATCCAGGCAATCGTAGAGGAGCGTGGCCTTCGCGATGTTCTCGCGCTCCATGGCCGCGAGGCCGCCCTTCGCGAGGAGCCACTTGAAGGTCAGTCCCGCGAGGTAGAGGGCGAACGTGGGCGGGGTGTTGAGCATCGAGTCCGCGTCGGCCTGCAACTTGAAATCGAGAACGTTCGGCGTATCGGCCAGCGCGTGCCCGATGAGGTCCTCGCGAACGATCACGATGACGAGACCGGCCGGCCCGATGTTCTTTTGCGCGCCCGCGTAGATGAGGCCGAACCGCGAGACGTCCACCGGCCTGGACAGGATGTGCGAGGACATGTCGGCAACGAGCGGGACCCCGGCCGTGTCGGGGGTCCAGTGGTACTCCACCCCGCCGATGGTTTCATTGGTGCAGACGTGCACGTAGGCCGCGCCCGGCGAGAGCTTCCACGATGGCTGCGCGGGAACGTACGTGAATTTTCGGTCCTCGGCGGTGGCCGCGAGGTTGGCGCGGCAATATTTCCCCGCTTCCGACAGCGCCTTCTTCGACCATTCCCCCGTCACGACGAAGTCGGCTTCGCCCTTGCCGCGAAGCAGGTTCATCGGGACGGCCGCGAACTGCGCCGTCGCACCGCCCTGGAGGAACAGCACCTTGTAGTTCGCGGGAATCGCCAGGAGCGAGCGCAGGTCCGCTTCGGCTTGCGAGGCGACCGCGACGAACTCCTTGCCGCGATGGCTCATCTCCATGATGGACATGCCCATTCCGTGCCAGTCGATGAATTCCGCCCTCGCCTGCTCGAGCACCGAGGGGACCAGCATCGCGGGCCCGGATCCGAAATTCCACACGTGCATTTCGCCTTCCCTCCGATTCGGTACGGCGCCCGCTCAGGCGGGCGCGGGCTCGCCTTGGTTCCCGTTCCCGTTCCCGTTCTCTTCCTCGTCGCGATCCAGCACCGTTTGCAGGCCCGAAAGCGTCTCGCCCTCGCCCAGGTTGATGAGGGTAACGCCCTGCGTGGAGCGCCCCATCTCGCGAATTTCCTTCACCCGCGTGCGGATGAGCACGCCGCCGGACGTGATGAGCATGATTTCGTCGTCCCGGGAAACGAGGGTCGCCGCGACCACCTTCCCGTTCCTCTCCGAGGTCTGGATGGCGATCATGCCCAGCGTGCCGCGGCCGTGGCGCGTGTATTCCGCGATCGACGTGCGCTTGCCGTAGCCGTTCTCGGTGGCGGTGAGCACGCTTTGCGCCTCGTCCTCGGCCACGAGGAGCGCGATCACCTTTCCGCCCTTCGTGAGGTTCATCCCGCGAACGCCGCGCGCGCCGCGGCCCATCGGGCGCACGTCGTTCTCGTCGAAGCGAACGGCCTTGCCTTCGTCGGAGAAGAGCATCACGTCGTGCCTGCCGTCGGTGAGCGCCACGCCGATGAGGTGGTCGCCCTCGTCCAGGTCCACCGCGATGATCCCCGAGTTGCGCGGCCGCGAGAAGTCCGAGAGCGAGGTCTTCTTCACCACGCCCTGCTGCGTCGCGAAGAACACGTAGCTGTCCTCCACGAACTCGCGCACCGGGAGGATCGCGTTGATGCGCTCGTCCTGGTCCATCTTGAGGAGGTTCACGATGGGCTTGCCGCGGCTCGCGCGGCTGCCCAGGGGCACCTCGTACACCTTGATCCAGTACACCTTGCCCTTGTTCGAGAAGCACAGCACGTAGTCGTGCGTGTTCGCGATGAAGAGCTTCTCGATGAAGTCGTCCTCCTTCGTGGTGGTCGCCTGCTTGCCGCGCCCGCCGCGCTTCTGCGCGCCGTACTCGTCGAGCTTCTGGCTCTTGATGTAGCCCGTGTGGGACAGGGTCACCACGACGTCCTCGGGAGCGATGAGGTCCTCCATCGACAGGTCCTGCCCGTTCACCACGATCTCGCTGCGGCGCGCGTCGCCGAACTCGCGCTTGATTTCCTGCAGCTCGTCGGAAATGATGCGCGTGACCCGCTCGGGCCTTGCGAGGATGTCCAGGAGGTCCTCCACGGCCGCGATGACCTCGCGGTATTCGGCGAGGATCTTGTCCTGCTCGAGCCCGGTGAGGCGCTGGAGCTGCATCTCGAGGATGCGCTGCGCCTGCACGTCCGAAAGCCGGTAGCCGTTCTTCGCCAGCCCGAAATCCTTCGGCAGGTTCTCCGGGCGGAACTGCTCCGCGCTCGCCCGCGAAAGCATCTCCTCGACGAGACCGGAGCGCCAGGTGCGAGCCATGAGCTCGACCTTGGCCGCCGCCGGCGTGGCGGCCGCCTTGATGATGGCGATCACCTCGTCCACGTTGGACAGCGCCACCGCGAGGCCCTCGAGCACGTGGCCGCGCTCGCGAGCCTTGCGCAGGTCGAACACGGTGCGGCGCGTGATGACCTCGCGGCGGTGGCGAAGGAAGGCGTCCAGGAACTGCTTGAGGTTCAGGATCTTCGGCTGGCCGTCGAGCAGGGCCACCATGTTCATGCCGAACGTCTCCTGCATCTGCGTGAGCTTGTACAGGTTGTTCAGCACGATCTCGGCCACTTCGCCGCGCTTGAGCTCGATCACGAGCCGCATGCCCTTCTTGTCCGACTCGTTGCGCAGGTCCGCGATGCCCTCGATCTTCTTCTCGTGCACCAGCTCGCTGATGCGCTTGAGGAGCTGGTCGCCGCCGACCTGGTACGGGAGTTCGTCCACGACGATGGCCTGCTTGTTGGCCCTTTCCATGTCCTCGATGTGGGCGCGGGCGCGCATCACCACGCGCCCCCGGCCGGTGCGGTATCCCTCCTTCACGCCGGCGGTGCCATAGATGATGCCGGCGGTGGGGAAATCGGGCGCCGGGACGATCGCGATGAGCTCCTCGATGTCGATGTCGGGGTTGCCCAGCACCGCGATGCAGGCGTCCACCACCTCGTTCAGGTTGTGCGGCGGGATATTCGTCGCCATGCCCACCGCGATGCCCGAGGAGCCGTTCACCAGCAGGTTCGGGAAGCGGGCCGGCAGGATGAGGGGCTCCTCCTCGCTGCCGTCGTAGTTGGGGCCGTAATCGACCGTCTCCTTTTCCAGGTCCGCCAGCAGCTCGTGGGCGATCTTGGACATCCGGATCTCGGTGTAACGCATGGCGGCCGCGTTGTCCCCGTCCACCGAGCCGAAGTTGCCCTGCCCGTCGATGAGTGGGTAGCGCAGGGAAAACTCCTGGGCCATCCGGACGATCGTGTCGTAAACGGCCGTGTCGCCGTGGGGATGGTACTTGCCGATCACGTCGCCCACGATGCGGGCCGACTTCTTGTAGGCCTTGTTCCAGTCGTTGGAGAGCTCGTGCATGGCGAAAAGCACGCGCCGGTGCACCGGCTTCAGGCCGTCCCGGGCATCGGGCAGCGCCCGCCCCACGATCACGCTCATGGCGTAATCGAGGTAGGAGCGGCGCATTTCCTGCTCAATGCTGATCGGGTGGGTTTCTTTGGCGAATTGTTCCATGGGCGGGAGGACTCGAAGCGAACGGCCCGGCACCTCGGCGCCAAAACCTAACCGCTTGTTTTAATGGATAAATTTCAGGCTGACAAAACTTAAATCTTACCACAGTCGGTACGCCTGCCGCCACCCTCGGCGCCCGGCCGGGCAGTGTGGTGCAAACGCAACCTCCTGCCCTGATTGTTGCGGAAACCCCACGCTTGGTTGTGGAACGGAGGGGGCTTTGTGTATGATTGTGCGAGTCGTTTCAGGCGCGAGCCTAAAAAAGAGCCTGGCATCAAAAAATCATTCAAATCTCTTGGGAGTTCCAATATGAAGATTTCCTCCATTGGGAAGCTGCTGACCGGGTCGATCGCCGCCGCGGCTTTCGTTTCCGGCTCCGCGCTCGCCAACAACGTCCCGAACGCAACTGACTCGCAGGGCCTCCCCATTCGCGATTCGTCTGGCGCCTGCGTCCTGTCGTCCGGCGTCTCGCATCCGGATTGCATGCCCAAGAAAGACGCGCCCAAGCCTGCCGATCCGGCCAAGCCCAGCGCGCCCGCCAAGCCGTCCTCGCCGACCTCGCCCGCCGGCAAGCCGGCCCCCGCCTCGGTCAAGCAGACCATCGTGATCCAGGCTGACGCGCTGTTCGACTTCGACAAGTCGGTCGTCCGTCCGGATGGCAAGAAGAGCATCGATGAAGCACTCGCCAAGCTCGCCGGCGTGGACGTCGAAATGGTCATCGCGACCGGCCACACGGATAACGTCGGCACGGACGCCTACAACCAGAAGCTCTCCGAGCGCCGCGCCGCGGCCGTGAAGGGGTACCTGGTTTCCAAGGGCATCCCGGCCTCGAAGATCACCACCCTCGGCAAGGGCGAATCGCAGCCTGTGGCGACCAACAAGACGAAGGAAGGCCGCCAGAAGAACCGTCGCGTGGACATCGAGTTCAAGGGCGTCAAGAAGTAAGCCCTCCGCTGACCCGGCAGAAAACCCCGCCTCGGCGGGGTTTTTTGTTACTGCGACCCCATGCGAGAAGCCGATACCCTGATACATGCCGCCTGGATCGCCCCGGTCGAGCCACCGGGCGCGCTCCTGGCCGACCATACGGTCGTCATCCGGGACGGGCGGATCGAGTCCCTCGTTCCCACGGCCCGGGTGGCCGACACCTATTCGGCGAAGTCCGAGGTGCGCCTGGACCAGCACCTCCTCATCCCGGGGCTCGTGAACCTGCACGGACACGCGGCGATGGCGCTGCTGCGGGGCCTCGCGGACGACCTGCCGCTGATGAACTGGCTCAAGGACCACGTCTGGCCCGCGGAAGCGAAGCACGTAGGCGACGAGTTCGTGCACGACGGAAGCCTGCTTGCGGCCGCCGAGATGCTGCGCGGCGGCATCACCTGCTTCAACGACATGTACTTCTTCCCCGAGGCGACGGCGCGGGCGGCCCTGCGCGCCGGCATCCGCGCAAGCCTCGGCGTGATCGCGGTGGAATTCCCGAGCGCCTACGCAACGGACGCGGCCAGCTACCTGCACAAGGGGCTGGCGACGCGCGATTCCTATCGCGGCGAGGATCTCCTCTCCTTTTGCCTCGCTCCGCACGCGCCCTACACCGTGAGCGACGAGACGCTCGCGAGGATCGCCACGCTGGCCGAGGAAATCGACGCGCCCGTCCACACGCACCTGCACGAGACGACGGACGAAATCGGGCAAGGCGTGGCGCATTACGGGTGCGTCCCATCGAACGCCTGCGGCGCCTGGGGCTCGTCGGCCCGCGGCTCATCGCCGTTCACGCCGTCCACCTCGAGGAGGCCGAGATCGACCTGCTCGCCCGCGAAGGCGCATCCATCGCCCACTGCCCGTCGTCGAACCTGAAGCTCGCGAGCGGCATCGCGCCGGTGACGGCCTGCCGTGCCAGGGCATCACCGTGGGACTGGGTACGGACGGGGCGGCCAGCAACAACCGGCTGGATATCCTCGGCGAGATGCGCACGGCCGCGCTCCTGGCTAAAGTGGCCAGCGGCGATGCCAGGACCGTGGGCGCGCACGAGGCGCTGCGCATGGCCACGCTCGACGGCGCCCGTGCCCTCGGGCAGGACGCCCGGATCGGCTCGATCGTGCCCGGCAAACTGGCGGACCTCGCGGCCGTGGAACTTTCCTCGCCCGAGACGCTCCCTTTGTTTCGATCCCGTCTCCAATCTCGTCTACGCGGCCGGGCGCGAGCACGTGACCCACGTCTGGGTGGCCGGGGAAGCACGACTCGCCGATCGCCGTCTGTCGGGCCTGGACCACGACGAGATCCGCGCCAAGGCCGCCTGGTGGCAGCAACGAATACGGAGCACCGCATGAGTACCGATACGCGGGAAACGCCGCAGGCAACGTGGACGCGGCCGAACTGGCCAAGTTCGGCGCCCTCGCCCATCGCTGGTGGGACACTGAGAGCGAGATGTTCGGGCCCCTGCACCGCCTGAATCCCCTGCGTCTTGCGCATATCGATCGGCTGGTCGGCGGTCTTGTCGGCAAGCGCGTCGTCGACGTGGGGTGCGGCGGCGGCATCCTGGCCGAGTCGATGGCCGCCGCGGGCGCGCGGGTCACGGGCATCGATCTGGGGGAAAAGGCCCTCAAGGTGGCGATGCTGCACCGGCTGGAGAGCGGCGTGGAGCTGGACTACCGGCTCGTGTCAGCCGAGGACGCCGCCCTTGCGGAGGCTGGGAGCTACGACGTGGTGACCTGCATGGAGATGCTGGAGCACGTGCCCGATCCCGCGAGCACGGTACGCGCCTGCGCAACGCTCGCGAAGCCCGGCGGATGGGTCGTCTTTTCCACGATCAACCGCAATGCGAAGTCCTTCCTCTTCGCGATCGTCGGCGCCGAGTATGTGCTGCGACTGCTTCCGCGGGGCACGCACGAGTACGCGAAATTCATCACGCCCTCGGAGCTCGCGGCCCATTGCCGCGCCGCCGCGCTCGAGATGGCCGACATCACGGGAATGACCTACAACCCCCTCGCCAAGGTTTTCGCCCTCGGGACCGACGCCCGGGTGAACTACTTCCTCGCTGCACGGCGCAGCGGCGTGACCCCGGAACGGGCAGGCCCATAGCATGGCCAACGCGATCCGCGCCGTCCTGTTCGACCTCGATGGCACGCTGGCCGACACCGCACCCGACATGGTGCGAACCGTGAACGCCATGCGCGAGGCACGCCGCCTCGATCCCGTTGCGCTCGAATTGGTGCGGCCCTACGTCTCGCAAGGCGCTCGCGGAATGATCGGCGCCGCGTTCGGCGTGCGGCCCGAGGATGCGGGCTTCGCTGCGCTGCGCGAGGAGTTCCTCGCCCTCTATGAGGACAACCTGTGCGTGGACACCCGCCTTTTCCCGGAAATGGACGAGCTGCTCGAACGCCTCGAAGGCCATGGCGTGGCGTGGGGTGTGGTCACCAACAAGTTCGAGCGCCTCGCCAGGTCGGTGATCGACGGCCTCGGGCTCGCGTCGCGAGCGGCCGTCCTCGTCGGGGCGACACCTGCGAGCGCGCCAAGCCCTTTCCGGACCCGCTCATCCATGCCGCGATGGCGCTGGCGCTGCAACCACGGACGATTCTCTGTGGGCGATGACGAGCGCGACGTGCAGGCAGCCCGCGCGGCCGGCATGCCCGTCGTCGCTGCCGGATACGGCTACCTGGGAGACGGCCCCGAGCCCGCGCGCTGGGGAGCGGACGGCGTGGTGAACTCGCCCGCGCAGATCGCCCGGTGGGCCGGCCTGTAATCGCAGGGAACTGAGCGAGACCGACCATGCAACGACGCCGATTCCTCGAAACGCTGGCCGCAGCGCCCCTTGCGCTCGCCTTGCCGCGATCCGCGCGCGCCGCCTCGTCATCCAGGCTCCTGGTGCTCGTCTATCTCCACGGCGGCAACGACGGCTACAACACATGGGTCCCCTACACGGACCCGCGCTATTACCGCATGCGGCCGAATCTCGCCGTCGCTCGCGACGCAGTGCTCAAGGTGACCGACAAACAGGGCTTCCATCCGTCCTTCTCGCCGCTAATGCCGATCTGGGAGCGCAAGGAGCTTGCTCTCCTGCAGGGGATCGGCATGCCTGACATCACGCAGCAGCATTTTCGCGACAGCGAAATCGCCTTCACGGGCGCCGATGACGGCGAATTTCCGCTGGAGGGCTGGGCCTCGCGCGCTGGACCGCGTCGCAGCCCACCCCGATGCGCTGGCCGACGCGGTCGCCTTCGACCTCCTCGACATCCGCGGATCCGATCCGACCGGCCCGTTCCGCGGTGGCAAGCACCGGGTGATCCAGATCCACTATCCGACGGAACTCCTCGAGAAGCGCCGCGTGTCCGACTGCGTGATCGATGCCAATCCGCCGGCCCGGGCCCGGCTTGCCCGCGGCGGCGATACGCTCGCGGCATCGAACCTGAAGACCGTGTTCCCGACCGACCAGTTCGGAAACGCCGCCCGCGCGGCTGTCGAACTCGCTGCGGTCGATCGCGAAGTGCCGGTGATCCACATCGCGCTCAACGGCCGCGACGGCGACAAGCACCATTCCATCGATACGCACTGGGAACAGCCCAGGTGGCATGCCGATGCGCTCTCGCGCCTGGCGGCCGGGCTTGCCGCGCTGAGGAGCGGCCTCGTCGAGATCGGGCGCTGGGACGAGACCCTGGTGCTGACCTACGACGAATTCGGCCGCAGCCCCCGCGAGAACGACACGCTGGGCACCCACCACGGCTGGGGCACGACGCATTTCGCCCTCGGCGGCCGCGTGAAGGGCGGCCTGCTGGGCGAAGCGCCGCCGATGGTTGACGTGTTCCAGGTCGGCGGACCGGAACCGGTGATCGACACCCGGCGCCTCTGGACGACCGTCGTCGAGCGCTGGTGGGGCGCGGACGCGAGCGGACTCTTCACGCGTCGGCATGCCCAGCCTCGACCTGCTGCGTGCCTGAGCGGGCTTGATCCCAGGGCAGCCGCCTCCTATGCGGTGGTGAAGTGGCCCCGAAGAGGGCAAGCGCGTAGAATTTGCGCGAGCAGACCCCGATTTCCGGGGGCGACTTGGTTTCGACAGGTGCAATGAAGCAGGCAGGGCATGCCGAGGGCCAACTCCTCGTAAATCCGCTGGAATCGCAAATTTAACTGCGAACGACGAACATACGCCCTGGCCGCTTAATACCGGCCAGCTCCGCACCAGTTTTTCCATGGGTTGGGCCAGTTCACCGGCAGCGGAGTCATAAACATGGAATCGGAATTCATCGCGTCACTTGGTGAAGACCTAAACCAATAGGTGGCTCGTGGGAAGCGCCGGGAGCTGGTTCGCGGCCGACTCGCTAAAGCAGAACAACCAGCTACGCATGTAGAACTGTTTGTGGATGGGCATTTGGACGCGGGTTCGATTCCCGCCGCCTCCACCAATACCGAGGACCAACCGGCTATCCGGTTGGTCCTTTTTTTCGGCAATCGCGGGAATCTGCGCGAGCCCCGGCAGCCCTCGCGAGGATTCAACCGGCGGCGTGTTCAGCGCTTGATGACGAAGGCCTGCCCCGTCGGCAGCGGGACAGCCCTGTAACCCCGGGCATCCAGCCACGGATCCTCGGCCAGTTTCTGCGGACGATAGCTGCCGGCCCACTCATAGTCGTCAAAAACGATCACGCCGCCCGGGACCACCCGCTCGAACAGGTGCTCCAGCGTCGCCATTTCCGCCGCAGCGTTGTTCAGGTCGATATGCAGGAACGCGACCCTGTCCGGGCAATGCTCGGCGAATACGTCGGGGATATGCCCCTTCACGAGCTTGACCTGGTCGTAACCCTTGAAGCGTTGTTGAACCTGCTCGTGGAAGCCGGGGGCCTGCCCCTCGAACGCATGCCCTTCGACCGGGTTGTAGTCGTACGTGTCGTACGCCCAGAAAAGCCGGGGAAACGCCGTGCCGCCCAGGTAGTCAACGACGGTCTTCACGCCGCTGCCCTGATAGACGCCGCACTCGACGAAGTCACCTTCGCATTGCACGGCGTGATGCGCCATCGTCGCGAGGATGTACCGGCGCCACCCGATGGCGCGATCCGACTCGTTCCTGATGTTGTCTTCCCACGCCTTCCTGAAGGCGGGGTCGTCGAACATCGAATTGTTCCGGCACCAGGTGAACAGGTTGTCGCCGAAATAGATGCCACCTTCCACCAGCTTGCCGGCTTCCTTCATGAGGCTCATGAAACGGGGAACATCGGAAATCCCCCACGAGACGGGCGTCATGAAATTCATGACGACCTCGGGGTCGGGCGCGACGTACGGGGGCAGGCTCATGATGGCAGGGTTTCTTCCTGAAGGTCATTCGGCTCCGCGCCCGGCATCCTGTCGGGGCGGGTCGTGCGGATCATCCGGCGAGGTCCTGCCGGGTCGAGGCTCCGGCGGGCGCTCATCGCGCTTTCCGGCAAGGAAAGCCTCGAACGCCTCCGCCGCCATCGGCTCCGCGAACAGGTATCCCTGCGCATAGTCGCATCCCGCGGCAAGAAGCAGGTCGCGTTGCGCGGCCGTCTCAACGCCCTCCGCGATCACCTTGAGCCCCAGCTTGTGCGCCATCACGATGATGGCTTCCGACAGCGCCATGTCGCTGGACCCGGGGGCGAGGTTGGCCGTGAAGGACTGGTCGATCTTCAGGTAGTCGATGTGCAGGTTCTTGAGGTAGGAAAGGGACGAGTAGCCGACACCGAAATCGTCGAGCGCCACCTCGATGCCGGCATCGCGCAGCTCGAAGAGCTTCGCCTTCACCTCCGGGCTCGCATCGAGCAGGAGTCCCTCGGTGATCTCCACCGCGATGCACTGCCCGGGGAGTCCCGCCTCCTCGAGGTGCTCCATCCAGCCGGCGTAGATGTTTCCCTCGCGCTGGAACTCCCGGGGCGACTGGTTGATGCTCACCTGGAACTCTCGATGGCCGGCCTCCCTCCACCGCCTGACCCAGCGCGCCGCCTCCCGGAACACCCAGGCGCCGATATCGACGATCAGGCCGCTTGCCTCGGCCAGGGGGATGAACCGGGCGGGGCTGATCAGCCCGTGCTGCGGATGGCGCCATCGGATCAGGGCTTCGGCCTTTCGGATGCGGCCCGTGGCCAGTTCCACGACCGGCTGGAAATACAGGCTGAACTGGCCTGCCGCGAGGGCGCCGCGCATGTCGTTGGTCATGTGCATCCGGGCCAGCGCAGCCACCTGCAATTGCGCCGTGAAGTAGCTGAACCGGTTGCGCCCGGCGGCCTTGGCCGCGTAGAGGGCCTGGTCCGCATGCTTGAAGAGATCCTCGATCTCGGTGGCATCGCCGGGAAACAGCGTGATGCCGATGCTCGCGGAGACGAATACCTTTTCCGGACCGAGGATGAATGCCGCGGCGAGGGAATCGATGACTTTCTGCGCGATGTACTGGACGTGGCTCGCGTCCTCCAGGCTCGAAAGGGCGACCGTGAATTCGTCGCCTCCGAGACGGGCCACCATGTCGGACTCCCGCACGCACTCGCGGATGCGCCGCGCGGCCTCGATGAGGAGGGTGTCCCCCTTGTCGTGGCCGAGGGTATCGTTCACCTCCTTGAAACGGTCCAGGTCGATGAAAAGGATCGCCAGCCCGGATCCATCGCGCCGGCATTTCTTCAGGTCCTGCTCCAGCCGGTCGCGGAACATGCGGCGGTTGGGCAGGTGGGTCAATGCGTCGAAGTTGGCCTGGTGCCAAATGAGGGACTGTGCTTCCTTCTTGTCCGTGATGTCGGAGAAGAGCGCCACATAGCGGTGGATGGAGCCGTCGGCGTGGCGGATCGTGTTGATGGCGAGCGCTTCGGCAAACATCTGGCCGTTCTTGTGCCGGTTCCAGACCTCCCCCTGCCATTGGCCCGCCGTCCTGAGCGATTCCCACATCGTGCGATAGAACTCCGGGCCCTGGCGGCCCGAGCTCAGCAGCCGGGGGTTCTTCCCGATCACCTCGTCGGCGGCATACCCCGTCAGTGCCGTGAAGGCGGGGTTGATGGCGATGATGCGATTGTCGGAATCGCTCACCATCATGGCCTCGCTGCTGTGCCGGTACACGAGCGCGGCGAGCTGCAGGTCTTCCTCCCTGCGCTTGTGCGCCGTGATGTCGCGGTTCGTTCCTACCGCTCGCCGCGCTCGGCCATCCTCCCCGCGCTCGATGACTCGCCCCTGGCTCAGGACCCAGATCGTCCCGCCGTCCGGCCTGATGACCCGGTGTTCCACCTGGTACTGGGGCTGTTCGCCCCTGAGGGCGGGCACCACCGCCGCCCAGATGACAGGCTGGTCTTCCGGGGGCACCATCAAGGCCAGCGTCTCCAGGCGGGTCACTGTGGGCTCCCTGGCGCCGCCCAGGAACTCCGACCACGCCTCGGAGAGGTACACGGCGCCGCCCGCAATGTCATAGTCCCAGAGGGCGAGCCGCGAGGCCTCCAGCGCCCGCTGCAGGCGCTCCTCGCTTTCCTTCAGGGCGGTCTCGGCCCGCTTGCGCTCGATGGCCGAGGCCACCTGGTCGGAAACGAACTGGAGCAGTGCCTTGTCGCCGTCCGCATAGCGGACCGATCCCGCGTAGCTCTGGACAGCAAGGACGCCGATCGTCCGGTCCTTGGTCTTGAGCGGAACGCCGAGCCAGTCGATGGAATCGGTGCCGAAGATGGTCTCGCCCTGGCTGATCCTGGACTCCATCGTCTGCGGGGTCAGGAGCAGCGCTTCGCCCGTGCGCAGCACCTCCTCGGTGAGGCCCCCCTCGCCCAGCATGCGCGGCGCCGGCACGGAATCGTGCTCGTCGATGAAATACGGAAAGCTCACGAAACGGCTCGCTTCGTCGTACAGCGCCACGAAGAAATTCCTGGCCGGCAGCAGCTCGCCGATGATCCCGTGGATGCGCAGAAGCACCTCCTGAAGGTCGGAGGCCGAATGGGCGGCGTCCGATATCCCGTGCAGCGCCGCCTGCAGTTGCTGCGCCTTCCCGCGTTCGGTGACGTCCACCATCGCCGCCAGCGAGCGGATGACCACGCCGTCATCGTCCCTCTCCGAATAGGCGGTCACCAGCACGTCGAGGACAGCGCCGTCCTTTTTCACCAACCGGAGGGCGACGTCCTTGCAGAAGCCCGTGCGGCGAAAAGCCGGCAGGACCTCCTCCTGCGCATGCCGGCGCGACTCCTGCGTCATGAACTCCGTCATCTTCCTGCCGACGACCTCGCCGCGCTCGTAGCCCAGTTGCGAAAGCCAGTAATCGTTCACGCTGCTCAGCACATCCGACTCGTCGCTCGCGTGCAGCATCACCGGCGTGTTCTGGTAGAGATCGCTGAACTTGCGCTCGCTCTCGGCGAGCGCGGCACGATTTGCTTCCTGTTGCCGGACGAGCACCGGCACCAGTGCCGACAACCCCTCGACGTCGCCCGGATCGGGGACCGACACGTTCTCGTCGCCCGCGCGCAGCAGCGTCGCCGCCGCGTCGCGCAGGGCCTCGAGCACGCGATTGCGCGTTGCGAGGTCCGCTCTCAGGCGCTCGTTCGCCCCGATCAGTTCCTCGGAAGTCAGTTCGAGGCTACGGGTGCGCAGGTCCAGATCGCGGTCGTATTGGTCGTAGGTCGCATCGACCCGCCCCAGGAGACCCTCCAGCCCTGCCAGAAGCGCCTTCAGCTCCGGGGAGGCAGGCAGGCCCGGGGCTGCAGCGACGGCCTCGGCAAGCGCACGCTCGAGCGCCTCGACCGTGCCCACGCCGGCCAGCTTCCGGATCTGCCGCGCGAGCGCCCGGTTCACGTCAGGCCTCGCCAAGCCAGGTAATGGTCATCGTCTGGTTGTGCAGGCGGCACTCCCCGGTGAACCCGGCGCTCGCGATCTCCCCGTTCGAGTAGAACCCGGCCACCGTCGTGCCATTGCCGAGCAACGCGGCGACCGCCTCGACCTCCTCGTCCACCCGGGCGCCCATGACGAGCTTTCGCCCGACACAGCTCACCAGCAGGGCGAGCCCCTTTTCGGGCGCGCCGCCCGCGGCTTCCAGCACGGTTCGCGCGGCCGTTTCTGCGCCATCGATCAGCCGCTCGGTATTGGAATGCATGAGCTTCAGGTAGCCGGTCGGGTCGATGTCGCCGGCGAGCGTAAGTGAACCGTCCGCCTCGTCCACGCCCAGGATCGTGCGGAAGATGCCCCGCTTTTCCTGGTGCGCGGTCAGCATCTCGAAGGGAAAGAGCAGGCCGGAGGCCGGCAGGCGCGCGGCGTGCTCGCCCAGGTAGCGCTTGTACACGTCGAGGGCGCGTTCACCGTCGAGCTCGTAAAGCACATTGTCCGCACAACGCGTCACCTTGCGGGCGGGCCCGAATGCCACCCAGCCTGCAAACGATCCGTAGGCGAGCCGCAGGCCATTGCCATACAAGCCGACGGCGACGATCTGGTCGTCGGCGCAACCCGCGGGCCCCATCGTCCAGGTGCGCTTGAAGGCGCCTGCATCGGCCGCGAGCCCGCCGGAGAGCCTGGCTTCCCGAGGAAGGGCCGATTGCAGCCCGCGTACGAGCGCGCTGCCGTTGATCCGCACGCCCGTGCCGAACACCAGGACCGCGCGCAGTTCCTCTCGCGGAAGCGTGCCACCCAGTCTTACGCCGGCATCGAACGAGTCGGCCATGGATCGAAGGCGAGTCGCTCCCGCGCGAGCCGAGGCGTGGTCGAACGCAATCGCCGTCACGACGCAGGCACCGTCATGAACCTGGCAGCCTCCGATTTCCCCCGCCGTGGAGCAACCGGCAATCACTGCGCCGGGAAACTGCCGGCGCATTTCCTCGAAGACATCCGGGGTCTCGAAATAGGGCAGCGCCCCGAACGCCAGCACGAGCGCCGGATCCAGATCCACCAGAGCACGGATGCCGGTCGCCGCCTCCGCGGGATGGAACAGCACCACTTGCCGCGTATCCATCGATCTCCGTTCTCGCGTGCCGCGTCGAGTCCCATGGTGTTCAATTCCTGCATCGGCGGTCAACCCCCAAGGCGGGGTTTTCGGGCAACCGTGGCTTTTCATCGATGAATGAACGCCCATGCCACCCCCTTCAAGTTCCTCGCTCCCCGCTGGTTCGCCGTCGTCATGGGACTGGGAAGCTGGGCTGGCGCTCGCCGTCACTTCGCTGGCGGCCCTCGTCCTCGCGTTCGCCACGGTGCGCGGGCTTCGCGATGGCATGCTGCTCGCGCCCGAGCCAGTTGCCGCGATCCATCCGGTCAGCGCGTAGCAGCGGGGCCGCGTGCCCTGCATACGACTTTCGTCCCATGCACGGCCGAGGGCCCGTTGACTCGCGTCAACCGCCGGCGCGCGCGCATCGATAAGCTGATGATGATATTCACGGTGACGCGGCGCTCGTCCTTCGGGTTGATGCCGGAGCGCGGAATCAAGGTGCCGTCCGCCGGACTGGATTCATTCACCAAGCGGAGACAACACCATGCAAGCCAATCGCAGAACCCTGCTCGCCACCCTCCTCGTTTCCTCCGGGCTGCTGTTGCCCACCCTGTCCCTCGCGCAAGTCCCTGCACCGGCCCCGAGCTATCCGCCCCTGGTCGGCAAGTACGTCGCCGACACGAAGAAGCAGATCAAGACGATCAAGCTGGAAGAATTCCGCGCGGCGCTCGACAGGAAGGAACTCGGGCTCATCGTTGACGTGCGCGAGGAGGACGAGTGGAACGACGGCTACGTGCCCGGCGCGATCAACATTCCCCGTGGCCTCATCGAATTCCGGATCTGGAAGCAGGTCGGCTTCCCCAATGCGGTGGACATGAACAAGCGCCTGACACTCTACTGCGCCACGGGCGGGCGATGCGCGCTGGCGACCAAGTCCCTGCAGGACCTCGGGTTCACCAACGCCGTGTCCGTGGACATGAAGTTCGAGGATTGGGTGAAGGGCGGCAATCCTGTCGTGAAGCCCGCGAAGAAATAGTTCACCGCGAAGCGGCATTCGGGGACGTGTTCGCGAACATGTCCCCGTTCGGTGTTCATAAGCCGAGCGCGCGCATCCCCTGGTAGAAGACGAAGCTCGCCGCCCAGGCAAGCGCCAGCGGCCAGGCGACCGCGAGCGTCGTGAAGGCTAGGCTCTTCGATTCCGAGCGCAGCGTGGCCACGGTGGACAGGCACGGCGTGTAGATGAGCGTGAAAAGCATGAAGCTCGTCGCCGACACCCAGTCCATCGACCGGGCGAATTCGGCGGCCAGGGCGTTGCCTTCGAGACCGTAGATCACGGCGAAGGCGCCGATCACCACTTCCTTCGCGACGAATCCGAAGATGAGCGCCACCGCCAGCTTCTCGTCGATGCCCAGCGGCCCCAGCACGGGCTGCGTCGCCGCACCGATCCACCCCGCGATCGTGTCGGGCCCCGCGGGCGCAGCGCCGGCGGGCAGGTGGGTAAGCAGCCAGACAGCGATCACGCCGAAGAAGATGAAATTGGTGGCGCGCCTCAGGAAATGCTTCACCTCGACCCACCCGCGCAGCCACACCTGCCGCACGGTGGGCATCCGGTAGGGGGGCAGCTCGATCACGAAGGGCTCCCGGCTCGCGAAGCGGCGCCGGAACAGGAGCGCTGTCACGATGACGGCGCAGAAACTGACGATGTAGAGCCCGAACAGGACCCACGGAGCGCGCGCGGGCGAAAAGATCGCCGCCGCGAGAAACACGAACACCTGCAGCCGCGCCGAGCAGAGCGACATCGGGATGGTGAGCATCGACAGCAGCCGCATGGGGCGGTCGCGCATCACGCGCGTGCCCATGATCGCCGGCACGTTGCAGCCGAACCCCATGAGCAGCATCACGAACGCCCGGCCGTCCAGCCCAAGCCGTGCCATCATCGCGTCGGTAAGGAACGCGGCGCGCGAGAGGTAGCCGCTGTCCTCGACCGCGGCCAGGAAGAAGAAGAAGACCACGATCAGCGGCACGAATGCGGCCACCGTGCCCACGCCGGCCCAGACGCCGTCGAGAATCAGCCCTCGCGCCAGGTCCGGCAGAAAAGCAAGCAGGGGTTCCAGCGCGTTGACGCGCACGAACTCGAACACGGCCGCCACGCCTTGCTGCAACGGCGAGCCCAGCCAGAAGACGGCCTGGAACACGGCGAGCATCGCGAGGAAAAAGAGCGGCAGGCCCAGCCACGGATGCAGCACGACACGGTCGATGCGGTCCGAAGCCTGCTCCGACAATCGCTCCGGGACCACCACCGATGCGCGCAGGAGTGACTCGATCTGCTCCTCGCGCCGATGATCTTCCGCGAGTGCGGCGCGCACCGCCGCTTCGCGGGGGGGCTCGGCCACATCGAGCAGATGAGCGAGCTTCGCCATGGCCTCGGGCACGCCCGACCCGAAGCGCGCCGACAGCGCGGCGACCGGCAGGCCCAGTCCCGCCGAGAGCCGATCCACGTCGATCTCGATGCCGAAGCGCTTCGCCTCGTCGGCCATGTTGAGGAGGACAATGGTGGATATCGCCAGCGCCTTCACCTGGAGCGCGAGCGCGAGTTGCCGGTCCACCTGCGAGGAATTGAGCACGACGACGATCGCATCGACGCGCGCCGCCTCGAGGAAATGGCGCGCGACGAGCTCGTCGTCGGAGAAGCCGTGCAGGTCGTATAGGCCCGGCAGGTCCACGAGCTCGACCATGTGGCCACCCACGAGAACGCGGGCCGTGGCCAGATCGACCGTGACGCCGGGCCAGTTGCCCACTCGCGCATGCGATCCCGTCAGGCGGTTGAAGAGCGTGGACTTGCCCGTGTTGGGCATGCCAAGCAGCGCCACTCGCTTCATGGGACCGGCCGCACCGCGGGATTCATTGGGCGGATCGCGCGACCTGCGTCAAGGCGCCAGCGGCACCACGGCACGCAGCGATACGCCGCCTGCCTCGGCCGGCCGCAACGCCACGTCTGTCGTCCCGAGGCGCACGTGAAGCGGGCCCTTGAGGCTTGCGCGCCGCATCAGGACGATGGCCCGACCCGCCCTGAAGCCCAGAGCGGCCAGACGCTGGCGCAGTCCTTCAGGGCCGTCGACGGCGGCAATGACCCCCGATTGCCCGGGGGTGAGCTGCGACAGCGGCGTACGAGTGGTCATGGGCCTAGTTCTTGAGATTCATTCCTATTTGCATCATATCACTCCGCGTGACGCGTTGCACCATTTGCGAACGCGCAAGACCCGTGGCCGCAAAAAAGGCGGGCGGCCCGAAGGCCGCCCGTCCCGAGTGTCCAGCCGAGGCGCCAGTTGCGCCCTTTCCCGCTACCGGATCATCGCCATCCACGGCAGGCCGAGAACCAGGAACGCCGCGATGAAGATGACGCCGAAGACCGCGCCGAGGATCCAGTAGTCCCTGGCGGGGAGGTAACCCGATCCGTAGTACACCGGGCTCGGGCCGGTGGCGTACGGGGTGAGCATTCCCATGATGCCCAGCGTGAGGCAAAGCAGCAATGAGAACTGCGCCATGTCGAGGCCGGGGATCGTGGTGCCGACCGCGAGCATCACGGGCAGCAGCGCCGTCACATGCGCGGTGATGCTGGCGAACAGGTAGTGCGTGAAGAAGAACACCAGCACGAGAACCACCATCGCGGTGAAGGGCGTGAAGCCGACCATGCTGGAGGCCACGCCGTCGGCGAACCACTTCACGAAGCCGACCTTGCTCAGCCCGCCGGCGAGCGCAACGAGCGTCGCGAACCAGGCCAGGGTGTTCCATGCCGCCTTGTTGGCGGTGATGTCTTCCCACGTGACCACGCCGGTCACGAGCATGAGCGAGACGACCACCAGCGCCACGACCGTCGCGTCGATCACCTTGCCGCCGAAGATCCACAGCGACAACGCGACCAGCACGAGGGCCAAGAGCGTCAATTCGCGCCCGTTTACGGACCCCAGGCGCTTGAGCTCCTCGCCGGCCCAGCGCGGCACCTCCTCGCCCTCCTTCACTTCGGGCGGGTAGATCCAGTAGGTGACGAGGGGGATGAGTACAAGCAGGAGAATCCCCACCGGCGCGATCGCCATG
Organism: Betaproteobacteria bacterium; assembly: GCA_016720855.1. Classification (NCBI taxonomy): domain Bacteria; kingdom Pseudomonadati; phylum Pseudomonadota; class Betaproteobacteria; species Betaproteobacteria bacterium. Next base: position 965,053 of record JADKJU010000001.1, read on the forward strand.
AACCACTGCGCCCACGAGATCTCGATGTTGGCCGTCTTCTTCACGAGCTCGAGCGCCAGCAGGTTCGGGGCGAGCGCGGTGAGGAACATCGAACTCGTGACGCAGGTGGCCGCGATGGCGACCCACATGAGGTAGGAGCCGATCTTGCGCGAGGACGGATCGTTGGGCTTCGAGTCGTAGAGGGCCGGAAGGTTTCGGATCACCGGATAGATCGTGCCGCCGCTCCTCGCCGTGTTGGATGGCGTAAAGGGGGCCAGCAGCGTGTCGGCGATCGTGACGGCGTAGCCCAGCGTGAGGGTGCGCCTGCCCATCGCCTTCACGAGCATCAGCGCGATGCGGCGGCCCAGGCCGGTCTTCTCGTAGCCGAGCGCGAACATGAACGCGCCGAAGATGAGCCACACGGTGCCGTTGGAAAAGCCCGAGAGCGCCCACGAGAGCGCGGCGCTCACCGACTTGAACCCGGGCTTGGCGAGCTCGGCCGGCGAGAACAGCACGTATGGCGCGAGTACCGCCACGAGCGTCACGCCGATCAAGCCGATGGCGCCGCCGGGAAGCGGCTCGACCATCAGGCCGACGATCACGCCGGCGAAGATGGCGAAGAAATACCACGCGTGCTGCGGCAATCCGCCCGGGGCGGGAAAGACCGCCAGCAGGATCGTCACCGCAACGGGAAGCAGGGCGCGCCAGGGAAAATGATGTTCGGGCAGCTTTTCGGCCTGCACCTTTGCGGGCGCCGGGCCGGGTGCGGTGATGGACATGGCGAAAATCCTTTCGCATTCGATCGCCGGGAAGGCGACCTCTTGCGAAGAATTTTCCGCCCCGCCATCCGCTTTTTCTTGACCCTACTCAACCGCCACCGGCCAAATGTGCGATTCGTGGGGCTTAGGTCCAATGCAATGGCGCGGACTGTCACGCGGCATTACGTCCTGCCGGCGACGATGTGCGGAATGAGCCACCATCCCAGCGCAGTAATCACAAGAATGCCGGCGATGTTCAGCACGAACCCCGCCTTCACCATCTGCGGCATGCGCACGAGGCCCGTCCCGAACACGATCGCGTTGGGCGGCGTGCCCACCGGCATCATGTATGCGCTGCTCGCACTGATGGCGCAAACGACCACGAGTGCCTTCGGGTCGAGCCCGAGAGCCGGGGCCACTGCCGCAAGCACCGGCGTCATCGTCGCGACCTGCGCCGTGTTCGAGGTCACTTCGGAAAGGAACACCGTCATCGTGACGACAGCGAGCAGCAGCGCGACCGGCGGCAGAATGGCAAGGCCACGCGTCGACTGGCCGATGAATGCCGACACGCCGTTCGCCTCGACCGCTGCGGCGAGACTCAGCCCGCCGCCGAAGAGGATCAGCACGCCCCAGGGCAACTTCACCGCGGTGTTCCAGTCCATCGCGCGCATGCCCTTCTTCCGGTCGACGGGAAGCAGGAACAGGGCGAGTGCCGCGAGCATCGCGACGCCGCTGTCCGTGAGCCCCTTGAACGGCCCGATGCCGCCGACCCTCAACCCGCGTAACGGCTCGCCGAAGATCCAGAGGAAGGCGGCCCCGGCGAAAACGGCCAGTGTCACCTTCTCCCCGCGACCGAGCGGTCCCAGCTTCGCGTATTCGGCTGCGATCATTTCCCGCCCGCCCGCGACCTCGCCGAACGAAACCGGGAACAGGACCTTCGTGAGGATGAGCCAGGCGAGGGGAAGGAACATCAGCGTGAACGGCACGCCGAAGGCCATCCAGTCGACGAAGGAGATTTCCGTCCCGTAGGTCTGCGTGATGAATCTCGCGGCGATCCCGTTGGGCGGCGAGCCGATGAGGGTGGCGATGCCGCCGATGGAAGCGGAGTAGGCGACGGCCAGCAGCAGGCCGAGGGCGAAGTTGCGCTCGTCTGCGCGCTCCTGGGGGATGCCGCCGGTTTCCCTGAGGCTCTTGCCCGAGCGCGACTGGAGCACGAGGTCGATGACGCTCACCGCGATGGGCACCATCATCGCCGCGCACGCGGTGTTCGAAATCCACATGCTGAGGAATGCGGTGGCGGCCATGAAACCCGCGACCATCGCGCCGGGCCGGGGCCGGGGGGGCGCAGGGAGGGGGCGGGGGCCGGGGGGGGGGGGGGGGGCGCGGGGGGGGGGGGGCGGGAGGCGGCGCCTTCGCGATCGGGGCGATGCCGAGAAGGGGGAACAGAGCGAGGGGCAGGAGCGCGGTGACCTCGATGTCGACGGCCTCCGTCATCCACCAGACGGCCATCCACGCCACCATGGCCAGCGTGGCGCGGCCGGCCACGGTGAACTCCGTCATGATCGACGTTCCCGTCGCGTACTGCGCAGGGAGCAGCCAGAACGCCGCCAGGGCGATAAGCGGGCCCGCAAGAAGACCCGCCCTGCGCACCATGACCATGGCGCCCGCTCAGAAAATCCTGCTTGCGATCACCAGGCCGGTGGCGACCGCGACGGCGTCCAGGATCTTGAGATCCCGGTTGACCATCGCTGCGGCCTTCTTCACGTATCCAAACGACTTGAGGAAGTCCTTTTCGATTCGTGACATGGCTAGCCCCTTCAGGAATGGTGCATCGAAAATCCGAGCGCAGCGAGGGGCTAGCTGATACCGGTCGTCACCATCTTCCTGCGCAGGAATGCGATCTGCGTCTGGAGCGGCAGGTTCTTCGGGCAGACATCGTGGCAGGCCAGCAGCGACATGCAGCCGAAGACGCCGTTGTCGTCGCCGACCAGTTCGTAGAAATCCGCATCCGTGCGCTTGTCGCGTGGGTCGAGGCGGAACCGGGCGATCTTGTTGAGGCCCACGGCGCCCACGAAGTCCTCGCGCATCCGGGCCGTCCCGCAGCTCGACACGCAGCAGCCGCATTCGATGCAGCGATCCAGCTCGTAGATCTCCTCGGCCAGCGCAGGGTCCATCGCCTCCTCGATCCGCTTGAGGTCGCGCTGCGTCTCCGGCATGTGCACCCAGGTCTCCAGGGTCTCGCTCATGCCGCGCATCCACTTGCCGGTGTTCACCGAGAGGTCCCCGATCAGTTCGAAGACCGGCAGAGGCGCGAGCGAGATGTCGGCCTCCAGGTCCTTGGTGACCGTCCGGCACGCGAGGCTCGGGCGCCCGTTGATCATCATCCCGCAGCTGCCGCAGATGCCGGCGCGGCAGACGAAATCGAACTGCAGCGACGGATCGAGCTTCTCGCGGAGCTCGGTGAGCGCGATGAAGAGCGTCATGCCAGGCGCCTCCTCCAGCTCGTAGGTCTGGATGCGCGGCTCGTCGCCCGGTTGTGCCGGGTTGTAGCGCAGGATGTGGAAGCGCAGCTTCCGGTGATTGTTGGTTTCGGCCATGGCGTGGTTTCCTGTGTTGACGGCTCGTTCCTCGACCACGCTCTAGAAGCGCTCGTCGATTCGTTCGTTGCGGCCGCGCAGCCCGGGCGGCAGCAGGTGCTCGTACGGCAGGAGCGCCGCCTGCATCGCAAAGCGGTCGTCCGCGTGCCGCGCCCGTATCGCCTCGACCTCCTTCTGGCGCTCCGGCGTATCCGGGTGATCGATGTAGTCCTTCGCGCCGTAGCCGCGCCACCCCGGCGGAAGCTCCATGCGCTTCACGTCGAGCGCCTCGTAGGCGAGAGTGGGCAGCGTGTCCGACTCGCCCTTCCAGGTGGCGAGCGTGCGCTTGAGCCACTCGGCGTCGTTTCGACGCGGGTAGTCGGAACGGAAGTGCGCGCCTCGGCTCTCCGTGCGTACAGAGGCTCCGTAGGCGATCGTGACGGCAAGCTTCAGCATGCGCTGGACGCGATAGGCCGTCACCAGTTCGGGGTTGGCGCCGGGAGACGACGAGCGCAGTCCGATTCTCCGGCTGCGCACGAGCAGCTTCTGCAGCTTGTCGACGGCCTCCTCGAGATCGGCGCCGGTGCGGAAGATCCCCACCTTGGTCGTCATCAGGTCCTGCATCTCACCCTTGATGAGGGACGCGTCCTCGGTGCCGCCGCCCTTCGTGAACGCGGTCAGCTTCGCCTGCTCGCGCTCGAGGAACTCGCGCACGAGCGCTGTCGGGATGGACGGCTCGTTGGCACGGTCGTCGCAGTAGTTGGCGATCGTCTCGCCCACGATCATCCCGGCCACCACCGTCTCGGCCACCGAGTTGCCACCGAGACGATTGAAGCCGTGCATGTCCCAGCAGGACGCCTCGCCTGCCGAGAACAGCCCCTTGAGAGCCGGGCTCTGGCCGGTTGCGTCGGTGCGCACGCCGCCCATCGTGTAATGCTGCGCGGGCTTGACCGGGATCATTTCCTTCACCGGATCGACGCCCAGGAAGTAGTGGCAGATGTCCCACACTTCGCGCAGGTTCGTGTGGATGTGCTTCTCGCCCAGCAGCGTGATGTCGAGCCAGAGGTGCTCCCCGAAGCGCGATTTCACGCCCTTGCCCTTCTTGATGTGCTCTTCCATCCGCCGCGACACGACATCGCGCGAGGCGAGCTCCTTCTTCTCCGGCTCGTAGTCCGGCATGAATCGGTGACCATCCACGTCCTTGAGCAGCCCCCCATCTCCCCGGCAGCCTTCGGTCACCAGGATCCCGGCCGGGAAGATGCCCGTCGGGTGGAATTGCACCGCCTCCATGTTCCCGAGCGCCGCGACGCCCGTTTCCATGGCGATGGCATGCCCCATCCCTTCGCAGATCACCGCATTGGTCGTCGTGCGGTACACGCGGCCCGCCCCGCCGGTGCAGATGGCCGTCGCCGAAGCCACATAGGCGCTCAGCTCGCCGGTGATGAGGTCGCGGACGATCGCCCCGTAGCAGCGCCCACCGTCATGGATGAGGGCGAGGGCCTCCTTGCGCTCGTGCACGGGAATCGAGTCGGCGATCGCCTGGTCGGCCACGGCGTTGATCATCGCGTGGCCCGTGCCGTCGGCGGCGTAGCAGGTGCGCCACTTCTTCGTTCCGCCGAAGTCGCGCTGCGCCACGAGCCCCTGCGCCTCGTCGCGCTCGGTGATCGTGACCTTCTGGCCGTTGATGATCACCTCGCGGTCGCCCTTCCTCACGCGGCTCCACGGCACGCCCCACGCGGCGAGTTCCCGCACCGCCTTGGGCGCGGTGTTCACGAACATGCGCACCACGTCCTGGTCCGCGCCCCAGTCGGAGCCGCGCACCGTGTCCTCGAAATGGACATCCTCGTTGTCGCCCTGTCCCTTCACCACGTTGCCCAGGGAAGCCTGCATGCCGCCTTGCGCCGCCTTGGAGTGCGAGCGCTTGGCGGGCACCAGCGACAGGATGAGGGCGTCATGGCCGCGCCGCTTGGCGCCGATCGCGAGTCGCAAGCCCGCGAGGCCGCCGCCGATCACCAGCACATCGGTATGGATGATTTTCATTTCGCCTTCTCCATCGGATTCGGAACCACCCAGGCGGGCGTATAGCGTTCACCGACGCGGTCGCGGTGCTCGTAGCCGATCTTCATGTAGGCGGCAAGGGTCGCCAGGCCGAGAACCACGAAAAACACCGTCAGCGCCCACTTGAGGACCTTCAGCCGCTTGCGGCTTGCGTTCGCGTCCTTGCCCTCGAACCATCCCCACTTCACGCAGAGCCGGTACAAGCCGATGCCACCATGCAGCTCGACCGCGAAAAGGGCGACGAGATAGAGGGGCCACCAGCGGCCGGACCAGACACGGTCCGCCGACTCGTAGGGGCCGATGTCGCCGGGGTGCATGAGCATCTGGTACAGGTGCGCGGCGGCGATGAAAAAGAGCAGGAAGCCCGTGATCGCCTGCACCCACCAGAGTGTCGTGTCCTCGTGCGCCATCAGGCGACGGTGGCCGATGAAGGTCCGGTATTGCGTGTAGTTGGCCGGGAACTTCCTCATGGCGAGGAAGGCATGGACGATGACGAACAGGAATATGCCCCCCACGATCACCGACACCATGCCCGGGTAGGCCTTGTCGAAGAAGAAGTAGCCCTCGAAAAGCTTGGTGATCGACCACATCGCATCCTTTCCGAGCAGGATGGAGGACACGAAGAACATGTGGCCCCACATGAACAAGCCGAGCACGAGCCCCGTGAGGCTCTGCGCGAGGTCCATGCGGGCAGGCCACCGGCTCTTGCGGGGGCGGTCGGCGAGACCGACGCCGGCGATGACGTTCTGGCTGGATTCCATGCAATGCCTCCATGCCCCCGGGGCGGGGGAAATTCACCTCCGCCACTCTGAGGCCTAAAGGAGCCCCTTCGGTTGATGACCGTCAAACTCGGACGCGGCGCCCCCCCCGGACGGCTCCCTGCCATGACCGCCCGGGACAATTCGGCTAGGCTAGCGGCGCGAAAACCGACAAAACGGCAGTCCACTACCCATAAGGGAGGAACAAGACATGGGGATCGATGCACGAGTGCCGCGGGGGGCGTCCTTCGCCGGACGGCCAAACGGTCGGCGGCCTTCCCCGACATTTCCACCATGGCGGAGGTCGGGCCTGGAGGCGAGCCGAGAGAGCAATACGCGAATTTCATCCGGTCCGAAGTGGCCAAGTGGGGCAAGGTGGCCCGCGAACCGGGCATCACGGTGAACTGAAGGACGACCGCCTTGATCGACGTCATCATTCCCGCCTACCGCGGGCTTTCGGAGACGCGCCGCTGCGTGGAGAGCGTCCTCGCCGCCCCGGTGCGCGAGAAACACGAAGTCGTGGTGATCGACGACGCAAGCCCGGAGCCGGCACTTTCCGCATGGCTGCGCGATCTCGCCGGCACGGGACGCATCACGCTCCTCGCGCACGAGCGCAATGCCGGCTTCGTGGCCTCGGTGAACGAGGGCATGCGCCTGCACGCCGACCGCGATGTCCTGCTCCTCAACAGCGACACCGAAGTCGCCAACGACTGGCTGGACCGGATCGCCGCCTGCGCGGCGCGCGAGCGGCAGGCGGGAACCGTGACGCCGTTTTCCAACAACGCCTCGATCTGCAGCTATCCCCTATTCGCGCAGTCGAACCCCCTGCCCGAGGGCACCACGACGGCCAGGCTGGACGCGGCCTTCGCCCGCGCCAATGCCGGGAAGTCCGTCGAGATCCTTACGGCGGTCGGCTTCTGCATGTTCATCGCGCGACGATGCCTTGCGCAGGTCGGTCCCTTCGACGAGGACGCCTTCGGCCGCGGATACGGCGAGGAGGTCGATTTCTGCATGCGCGCGGCGCGCGCCGGTTGGCGAAACCTGCTGGCGGCCGACACGTTCGTATTCCACCAGGGAGAGGTTTCGTTCGGCGGTGGCGCCCAGGATCTGCGCAACCGGGCCCAGTCCATCATCGATACCCGCTATCCCGAGTTTCAGCCCCGCTTGCGAACCTTCCTCGCCGAGGACCCCCCGCGCGAATCACGGGAACGCGCGACGGAGGCGCTCGCGCCCCTGTCAAGGCGCATGACCGCAGCCCTGCGCCGCTGGCTCCCGGGCACGAGGCCTGCGCAGTCCGGTTGAGATTCAGTCGCGGGTGAATATCTCGAGCGGCCCGACGGTCACCCGGTCGCCGGGACGGCCGGGTTCGAGCGAGATTTCCTCGACGATCCGATCGTCCCCGCCACAGGCGAGCGCGATCGCCGCCGGCGTGGCGATGTTCATGCAGGCTTTCGACTTGAGCGTCTCGTCGAGTGCCCACGCTCCCTCGCCCCACGGACCGCGGAAGACAAGGCGCTTCAGGCTGTGCTCGCGAAACGAGGAAACGTTGGCGCCGCGCGCGTTCACGCATGCGATGTCGGAGGCCCTCAGGACGCGGGGCAGCCGGTAGGTGATCCGCGCGCCGGGCTCCCGAAGCTCCCCGAAGGCGATGCCCTCCCCGAGGGTCTCGACCACGTCGATGCCGCGCCACGGGAGAGGCGCCACGGACACGCGAGCCAGTGGCCTGCGCTTCACGAGGTCGTGCGCGAATGCGGCGGTACCCTCCTCGCCGCGCAGGTTTCGTCCGGAGAGGAACGGTTCCGTCGACTCACTGCAGGAGGTCTTCACCGCCTCGAAGCCCGCCAGCCGCGCCAGGTGCGCGAGGCTGGCGTCGTCGTGAAGCCAGCGGTGGCCCGAGAAGCGCATGCCCGCGTTCACGGCATCCGCCTCGGTTTCGACGCCGAAGGTCGAGTGCAGGAATTCCGCGGGCCGCGGGACGAATCCCCGGCAGTAGTCGAGGAGACGGGCGTACGAAGGCATGAGAACGCGGAACACCGCGCCCGGCGCGAGCACTGCGTTCATCTCGCACAGGATGTGCAACTGCTCGGCGAGGAAGAAATGCTCCAGCGTGTCCTCGGAAAACGCCCCCCACACCGGGAGCGGCCAGTGCGCGGGCCAGGGGTCGAGCAGGTCCCACGCCGAGATCCGAGAGTCGCCGGGAAGAAAATCAAGGTTCAGAAACCCGTCGAGGAAGTTCTCCCCGCTGCCCACGTGCAGCCACAGCGGATCGGGCAGCGCATCCGGGAGGCGATTGGTCCTCCAGGTGAACGCGCCTGCGAGACCGGGCTCCTCGGCCATCAGGCGCGAAAGCAGGAGCCTGCGGGGACGGGGAGCAAGGAGTCGGGAAAGGAAAGTGGTCACGGGTGCCATTGAAATGGAACGGGGAGCGGTGTGGGGCGCCATGGGCTCCGGTAGAATCCGGGGGTCCGGCCCCAAGATCCATGCCCCCACCTGCCGACGCCATTATTCCAGCCAACGACGGCGAGGGCGAGGCCCGCCGGCGGGCAGCCTCGGCTTTCGCCCGCCTCGCGCAATCCCCGAACCCCCTGCTGCTGTTCGTGACGCACGCCCGGGGCGGCGGGGTGGCCCGGCATGTGCGCGAGCTGGCATCCCTGCTTGCGCCCGCAGCCAACGTTCTCGTGCTGCGCCCGCACCTGCGTTCCTACCTGGCGCTCGGGGGCGAAGGCGAGCATCGCGAAGCGAGGCTGTGGTTCCATCGCGACGAGGAGTGGGAGTCGCTCCTCGCCTGCCTGCGAGCGCTCGGCGTGGCCCGCGTCCATGTCCACCACGTCCATGGCATGCCGCCGCGCATCCTCGAACTCGGGCGGGAAATCGGATGTCCGTGGGACGTGACGGTGCACGACTACTATCCGCTGTGCCCGCAGTACCAGCTTGTGGACGCTTCCGGTCGCTATTGCGGCGAGCCCGACGTGGCCGGATGCACGCGATGCCTCGCCGCGAGCCCGCCCCAGTGGCCGCTAGGCATCACCGACTGGCGAGCCGCCTTCGAGCGCCTTCTCGACGGCGCTGCTCGCGTGATAGCGCCTTCGCGCGATGCGGCTGCGCGCATCGTCCGCTACTTCCCGCAAGTTTCGCCTGTCGTCTGGGCGCACGCGGAACCGTTCGAGCCGGCGCTGGCCGCGCGAAAGATCCTCGTCCTGGGCGGCCTCTCGCCGGCCAAGGGGATGAACGTGCTGGTTGCCTGTGCGCGAGACGCGCTGCGCCGCGGGCTCGCCCTTCGCTTCCGGGTGATCGGCCACCTCGCGTGGCCCCTGGACGACGAGGGTCTGCCGATCGATTTCACGGGGGAATACCCCGAAGGGGCGCTATCCTCGCTCATCGAGCGGGAGAGGGCCGATGCGATCCTCTTCCCGGCGCAATGGCCGGAAACCTGGTCGTACACCCTGAGCGCCGCCATCGACTCCGGCCTTCCCATCCTCGCCACCGACCTCGGCGCCTTCCCCGAGCGCCTCGCAGACGTGCCTGGCACGAGATTGCTGGCATGGAACTCCCCGGCGGAGCAGTTCAATGACGCCCTTCTCGTGATGACGGAAGGCGCCCGGCCGCGGCCGCCCCGCGCCGCCACCGCTCCGGATGGCGAAAAGGCCTATCGGCGCCGGTATCTCGAGGGGGTGACGCCACGCCCCGGGGCTTACCAGCCGGCTGACTCGGGCACCGTCGGACGGGCCCTCGCTCCCGAGGAGGCAATTGCGCGCGCCACCCTCGTCGAACTCTTCGACGATGGGGTGCGCAGCGGCAACGGCCGCTCGACCGCCGAGCTGCAGGATCGACTGCCCGCCGCGGATCGGGATCTCGACGCGGCGACGGCGATGCACAATCGCGCCATCCGGGCCGAATCCGAATCCGCCGACGCCAGCGAGCGAGCGCAGTCGCTCGCCGGGGACCTTGCGGCCACCCGCGTCGAGGCGGCCCGACTCGCCGATCTCGAACGGGCGGCCACAGCGCGCGCGGCGGAAATGCAGTCCAGCACTTCCTGGCGTCTGACCGCGCCACTGCGCGCGCTGGCCCGCCTTCTGAGGCGCTGATTCGCCTTTCTCCCGGGCGCCCGTTCGCGTTCCCGGCCGGTGTATCATCTGCCCACTGCGGCAGCCACCCCCCGGAAAAGAAAAGCGAGAGATCGTGGCCCTGAACGCCCGCTGGATCCCGAAGTTCTCCCTGAACGACATCATCCGCGTCACGATCGGGGTCGTGGTGGTCGGCTTCTTCCTGACGCACGAGGCGGAGTGGAAGGAGTTCCGAATCCTGCACCAGCTCGAGCTCTGGGCCTACGACACCCGGCTGCGTTTCTTCCTGCCCAAGACCCGCGATACGCGCGTTGTCATCGTCGATATCGACGAGAAGAGCCTGAAGGCCGAAGGGCGCTTCCCGTGGCCGCGCAACAAGCTGGCAACCATGATCAAGCAGCTCTTCGAGCGGTACCATATCCGGGTCGTCGGCTTCGACATCGCATTTCCGGAGTCCGATACGAGTTCGGGCCTTCCGATCTTCGAGGGCCTCGCAAAGGGTGAGCTCAAGGACAATGCGGAATACCAGGCGTTCCTGAAAGGCGCGCGAGCGTCGCTCGACTACGACCAGCTCTTCGCCAACGAGATCGCCAAGGGGCCCGTGGTCCTCGGCGCGTCCCTGCGAGGCAAGGACGACATCGCTGGCGTGCTACCGGCTCCGGTGTTCGACGTGAAGGCGCTGGGCGACGTCACCTACGCCTACTTCACCGCCACCGGTTACAGCGGCAACATCGAGTTGCTCCAGAACGCCGCAACGGCCACCGGGCACATCTACCCGGCCCTGGACGTTGATGGCGTGACGCGCCGCGTCCCGATGTTCATGCGCTACAAGGACGGATTCTACGAGGCCCTGTCGCTTGCGATCGCGCGTACTTCCCTCGGGAACGCCCCGGTGAAGATCAAACTCGACAAGCCGCGAAAAGTCGGCAACCGCTACGAGGGATGGATGGGCTCCATCCAGATCGGCGAGGTGGACGTGCCTCTCGACCGCGCGATGACCGCGATGGTTCCCTACCTGGACACCGGGGGCTTTCGCTACGTCTCGGCCACCGACGTGATCCGGGGAACGCTCCCGGTCGAGGACCTCAAGGACAAGATCGTGATCGTGGGAACCTCCGCGGCGGGTCTTGTGGACCTGCGCGCAACCCCGGTGCGTGAGGACCTGCCCGGCGTCGAGGCCCACGCTGCCCTCGTGGCCGGCATCCTCGACGGCACGATCAAGAACCGCCCGCCCGAAGTGATGGGCATCGTCGTGCTGCTGGTCATGCTCGTCGGCATTCCCCTGGCCATCGTGCTGCCGCGGCTTTCGGCAGTGTGGTCCACGGTAGTGGTGGGTGCCCTGTTCGCGCTCGTGGTGGCCTCGAACCTCTACCTGTGGCAGGCAAAGAACTGGGTAGTGCCCCTCGCCTCGCCTCTGATGATGCTGGTGCTGCTTTACTTCATGAACATGGTCTACGGCTTCTTCGCCGAGGCGCGCTCCCGGCGCCTCATCACGGGGCTGTTCGGCACCTACGTGCCCAAGGAACTCGTGGCCGAGATGTCGAAGAACCCGGGCGAATACTCGATGAAGGGCGAAAGCCGCGAGATGACGGTTCTCTTCTCCGACGTGCGCGACTTCACATCGATTTCCGAAGGCCTCTCGCCGGAGGGGCTCAAGGACCTGATGAACGCCTACCTCACTGCCATGACGGAGAAGGTTCAGGAGAAGCGCGGGACGATCGACAAGTACATCGGGGACGCGATCATGGCCTTCTGGGGCGCCCCGCTCACCGACCCCGATCACGCGACGCACGCCCTCGAGACCGCAGTGGCCATGCAGAAGAGCCTGCGCGACCTCGATGCCCCCTTCGCCAAGCGCGGCTGGCCCGCCCTGCACATCGGCGTCGGTCTCAACTGCGGCATGATGAGCGTGGGCGACATGGGCTCGAAGTTCCGCCGCTCCTACACCGTGATGGGCGATTCGGTGAACCTCGCCTCGCGCCTCGAATCCCTCACGAAGGAATACGGCGTAGGCATCCTCGTCACGGAGAACATCGTGCGCATGGTGCCCGGCTTCAACTACCGCGAGATCGACAAGGTGCGTGTGAAGGGCAAGCTCGAGGGCGTGGCGATCTTCGAGCCGATCGGGCGGCAGTCGGACCTGGGCCAGGAAACTCTCCAGGAAGCCAGCCGCTTCCACAAGGCCATCGACGCCTATCGCGCACAGCGCTGGGACGAGGCGGAAAATCTTCTCAAGAACCTCGCCTACGCCGCGCCCGAGTCGAAGCTCTACAAGCTGTACCTCGATCGCGTCGCGCACTTCCGCGCCAGCCCCCCGCCCGCGAACTGGGACGGGGTGTTCACCTTCACCACCAAGTAACCCTCGCGCGCCCGCGCGCCCCGCCATGACCGACAAGTCCGCGGTCCGCTATCCCTTCGCCGAAGAGCTCCCCCCGCCGGGCCAGGCGCTTTGCGTCGCACCGGGCGTGTGGTGGATCCGCATGCCGCTGCCGTTCGCACTGGACCACATCAACCTGTGGCTTCTCGAGGACGGCGACGGCTGGACCGTCGTGGATACGGGCCTGGGCACGTCGGCCACCTGGGAACTCTGGGAGCGGCTCCTCCCCGACGCGATGGGCGGACGCCCGGTGAAGCGCATCGTGGTGACCCATTACCACCCCGATCACGTGGGCAGCGCGGCATGGCTCGAGAGTCGCACCGGCGCGCCGGTATGGATGACGACCTCCGAATTCCTCTCGGCCCATGCGGCACGCGACGACACGGCGGGCTTCGACCGCGCCACGGGCATCGCCTTCTTCGCGAGGAACGGCCTCGACATCTCCGCCATCCCCGAGAAAATGCGCACCGGGAACTTCTATCGGCGCGGCGTGCCGGAACTGCCCCGCCACTATCGCCGGCTCATGCATGGCGACACGATCGCGATAGGCGGCCACGACTGGCGCGTGATCTGCGTGTTCGGCCATGCCCCGGAGCACGCGGCGCTTCACTGCGCATCGCTGGGCTTGCTCATCTCGGGCGACCAGGTCCTGCCGCGCATCACGACGAACGTGGGCGTCTGGGGCAGCCAGCCCGAGGCCAATCCGCTGCGCCTCTATCTCGACTCCTTCGGCCGCTTCGCGGACATTCCCGGCTCCGTGCGCGTGCTGCCCTCGCACGACCGCGTGTTCGAGGGCCTGCACGCCCGCATCATCCAGCTCGGCGCGCACCACGCCGAGCGCCTCGAGAAGCTCGCCATCGCCTGCGAGAACCCCGTCACCGCCTTCGACGTCCTGCCGGTGCTGTTCCGACGCAAGCTCGACGAGCACCAGATCGGGTTCGCGATGGGCGAGGCCATCGCCCACCTGCACTACCTCCACGCCGAGGGCAAGGTGAGGCGCATCGAGGAAGGCGGCGTGCGCCGGTTCGTGCGCTGCTGACACCTCGAACCGAAGCGCCGCGGAGAGCTGTCCGGAACGGTGAGTGCATCGAGGAAATGGGGCCCGCATGGGGACCTGAACGGCGCTTGCGTCGAGACGATGCGTCCCCGTGAGTGATACGGAGCACTTTTTTGGTTGGTGTTCTTTTTTCTATTCTGGCCGAATGAAGGTGCTACCGACATCGATGCCACTTGCACCTCTGGAGCGGCTCGGGCAGCGAGGCTAGAGGCAATTCAACTCGGCCAGAAAAGAAAAAAAACACCAACCAAAAAATGCTCCTGCACCCCCGAAGTGCAGCGGCCACTACCCAGTGACCATCCCGAGAGGTCCGGCGCCTGTCCGCTTCCGTGCTAGCTGAGCGACTTCATCGCGCCTTCGAGGCCGGAGAGCGTCACCGGGAACATGCGCCCGTCGAAGATCCGGCGGATGTTCTCGGTGGAGGCAGTCCAGTGCCAGTGTTCCTCCGGGGCCGGGTTCAGCCAGGCCGCGCGCGGCCAGGCGTGCAGCAGCCTCTCCAGCCACACGCGCCCGGCCTCGTCGTTCCAGTGCTCGACGCTGCCGCCGGGCTGCTCCAGCTCGTAGGGGCTCATCGCGGCATCGCCCACGAAGATCGCCTTGTAGTCGTGACCATACTTGCGCATCACGTCCGCCGTCGCGATGCGCTCCCGGCTGCGGCGCACGTTGTCCTTCCAGACCGACTCGTAAATGCAGTTGTGGAAGTAGAAGTGCTCGAGGTTCTTGAACTCCGCGCGCGCGGCGCTGAACAGCTCCTCGACGACCTGGATGTGGTCGTCCATCGTGCCGCCCACGTCGAGAAAGAGGAGCACCTTCACCGCGTTGTGCAGTTCCGGGACGATCTTCAGGTCCAGCCAGCCCGCGTTCCTGGCGGTCGAGCGGATGGTGTCGGGCAGGTCCAGCACCTCGGGGGCACCGGTGCGCGCGAAGCGACGCAGCCGCCGCAGCGCCAGCTTCATGTTCCTCACACCCAGCTCGCGGTCGGTGTCGTAGTCGCGGAACTCGCGCTGGTCCCAGACCTTCACGGCGCGCCGGTTGCGCGATCGGTCCTGCCCGATGCGTATGCCCTCGGGATTGTAGCCATACGCGCCGAATGGCGAGGTGCCGGCCGTGCCGATCCACTTGGAGCCGCCCTGGTGGCGCCCCTTCTGCTCCTCGAGGCGCTGGCGCAGGGTCTCCATCAGCTTCTCCCAGCCCCCCAGGGCATCCACGAGACGCTTTTCCTCCTCGGAGAGGTTGCGTTCCGCGAGTCTGCGCAGCCACTCCGCGGGAATGTCCTTCACCAGTTCGTCCGGGATGGACCCCACGCCCTTGAAGTACGCGGAGAAGGCAAGGTCGAACCGGTCGAACCAGGCCTCGTCCTTCACGAGCGCGGCACGCGAGAGCACGTAGAAGTCATCGACGCTTCCGGTCACCACGCCCGCCTGCAGCGCCTCGACGAGAGTCAGGAACTCCTTCACGCTCGCGGGCACCCCGGCTTTGCGGACGGTGAAGAAGAAGTCGATGAGCAAGGGCGTTACGCCGCTTTTTCGAGCATCGCCTTCAGGCGGTCGAGCGCGCCACCCCAGAAGCTCTTCTGCTTCTCGACGGCCCTGCGGTCGGCGAGCTTGCCGTGCTCCACCGTGACCTGGCTCTTGCCGGCGCCCTTCGGGTGGAAGGCCACGCCGACGCTCGATTTCCCCGCCGTCCACGTCATGTTCATGGACTTGCCGTCCCGGCAACGAGTCACCTGGACGGGCGCGTTGCCGAGCCACAGGGCGCGCATCGCCGGGTCCGCCCACGCGCCGTAGACGCGGCCGAGGCTCGCCTGGAGGGTTCGCGAGGCGCTGGCCGCGTAGCCGCGCGCATTCTGGTTCGCTTCGCGCAGCCCGCGCGCCTGCTCGTAGCCGACGGTGACCATCTGGCTCCACCACGAAGGCACGCCGTACCTGTCCGCGAGCATCGAGGCGATGGCCTTGTGGGGCATCGCGACGGCGCCCGCCTTGTCGAGAATCGCGAGCCACTGGTCCCAGGCCTTGCCGGTCGCCCTGGCCACCGCGTCCGTGCCGATCCCTGCGAGGCGCAGGGCTTCTCCGGGGACCTTGCGCAGAGCGCTCCGGGGCAAAGGTCTCCTTGACGCAGGTCCACTCCCCGCGGCTTTCTTCACCTCGGGTATCTTCGCCACAGGCTTTTTCGCGGCGGGTTTCTTCACCGCGGGCTTGCGCACTGCCGGCTTTCTCTGCGCGACCTTCCGGACGGCCGACTTCACGGCCGGCTTGCACTTCGTGGCCATGGATCTCCTCCGTGTCGCGTGCCGGGCCTAGCGGCCGCGGCGCTGCAGGAAAAGCAGTTGCTCGAACAGGTGGACGTCCTGCTCGTTCTTGAGGAGGGCGCCGTAGAGCGGCGGGATGGCCTGCTGGTGGCCGTCGCTGCGCAGGGCTTCCGGCGGGATATCCTCGGCCAGCAGGAGCTTCAGCCAGTCGAGGAGCTCGGAGGTCGAGGGCTTCTTCCTGAGCCCCGGCATCTCGCGGATGCCGAAGAAGCTCTCCAGCGCCGCCTGCACGAGC
Organism: Betaproteobacteria bacterium; assembly: GCA_016720855.1. Classification (NCBI taxonomy): domain Bacteria; kingdom Pseudomonadati; phylum Pseudomonadota; class Betaproteobacteria; species Betaproteobacteria bacterium. The sequence goes on from JADKJU010000001.1 coordinate 981,223, forward strand.
TGCTTGCGGATGCCGGGGAAATGGACGTCCACGATGGCCTGCATCGTTTCCTTGTCGGGGAAGCGGATGTAATGGAAGAAGCAGCGGCGCAGGAACGCGTCCGGCAGCTCCTTCTCGTTGTTCGAGGTGATGAGGATCACCGGCCGATGGCGTGCCTTCACCGTCCGGCGCGTCTCGTACACGTGGAACTCCATGCGATCGAGCTCGCGCAGCAGGTCGTTGGGGAACTCGATGTCGGCCTTGTCGATCTCGTCCACCAGCACCACCGCCTGCTCCCCGCTTTCGAACGCCTCCCAGAGCACGCCCTTCACGATGTAATTGGCGATATCGCCCACCTTGGCGTCGCCGAGCTGTGAATCGCGCAGGCGCGAAACGGCGTCGTATTCGTACAGGCCCTGCTGCGCCTTCGTGGTGGACTTGATGTGCCACTGGTAGAGCGGCATGCCCAGCGCCCGAGCCACCTCCTCGGCGAGCATCGTCTTGCCCGTTCCCGGTTCCCCCTTGATGAGGAGCGGGCGCTGCAGGGTGACGGCCGCATTGACCGCGATCTTCAGGTCGTCGTCGGCGATGTAGGTGTCGGTGCCCTCGAATCTCATGCCGGGAAGTATAGCGGCCCGTTAACCCCCTTGCCTCCGCCGCCCGTTAAACTCGGTACCAAACCCGACAAAGGAAGCCGCCGTGTCCCACCCCGTTCGTCCGATCCTGGCCGCCATGCTCGCGGCACTTGCCGTACCCGCCGCCGCCGAAACGGCCGTGACCCTCTATTCCAGCGCCCAGCCCGGCACGCTCTCCCCGCAAACCTTCGGCTCCGGGGGAGAAGGCATGACGGTGCCCGGATACGCCCTGGTGCGCGAGGACCGCCGTTTCGAGCTCAAGGCCGGGCGCAACGTGCTTCGCGTGCCTGATGTGCCCTCGCTGATCGACCCCACCACCGTTTCCTTCGCCTCCCTCACCGATCCGAAGGCCACGCGCGTCATCGAGCAGAGCTTCGAATTCGACCTCACGAGCACCCAGAAGCTGCTCTCCCGCTATCTCGACCGCGAGATCACCGTCGAGCAGCAGCGGGGCCAGGGCGTCGGTACCTTCACCGGTACGCTGGTCGGAACCCAGGGCGGGCTGACCCTAAAGGCTGCCGACGGGACCGTGCGCGTGGTGAACGGATACTCGGGCGTGACGCTCCCGAGCCTGCCCGGCGGGCTCATCAGCAAGCCCACGCTCGTCTGGGACATCGATGCCGGCAAGGCCGGCACGCACGAGGCACGCATCACTTACCAGACGGGCGGCATCACCTGGTGGGCCGACTACAACCTCACGTATTCGGAGCCGGAGCCCGGCAAATGCCGGCTCGACGTCGGCGCATGGGTCACGATCGTGAACCAGTCTGGCGCGGCCTACGTGAACGCGAAGCTGAAGCTCGTCGCGGGCGACGTGCAGCGTGCGCCTGCTCGCCTCCAACCTGCGGCCGCCCCCGCGATGCTGGCCCGCACCCAGGAGTCGAAGGCGCAGGGCTTCGAGGAAAAGGCCTTCTTCGAGTACCACCTCTACACCCTGGGACGTCCGGCAACGCTCGCACAGAATTCCACCAAGCAGATCGAACTCTTTCCCACCGCCGCCGGCGTCGGCTGCGAGAAGTCGCTCGTGTATTACGGGCAGGGCTTCAACTATCCCGCCTACGGCTCGCCGATGACGGACCGCAACTTCGGCATCCGGTCCAACAGGAAGGTCGACGTCTACCTGCGCGTGAAGAACTCGCAGTCCAACGGCCTGGGCATGCCGCTGCCCGCGGGAAAGCTGCGCGTCTCGAAACGGGACGAGGCCGACGCGAGCCTGGAGTTCATCGGCGAGGATCTGATCGACCACACGGCGCGCGAAGAGACGGTGCAGGTGAAGCTGGGCTCGGCGTTCGACGTCGTGGGCGAAAGGAAGCAGCTCGACTATCGCATCGACACGACAGCCAAGTGGATCGAGGAGGAAATCGAGGTCCGCGTGCGAAACCAGAAGCCCGACGAAACGGTGGCGGTCGTCGTGAGGGAAAGCCTCTACCGATGGTCGAGCTGGTCGGTCACGAGAAAGACCCACGACTACGAGAAGCAGGATTCGCGCACGATCCATTTCCCGGTTCGCATCGCGCCCAAGGGCGAGGCGGTCGTGCGTTATACGGTCAGGTACACCTGGTAGTCCGGGCGACTGGCGGGCTGTAAAAGGAAAGGGGCAGCCGAAGCCGCCCCTTTCTTCGCTCAGGCGCGTTCAGCCCTTGCCGATCACCGCGCACGCGAGCCGCGGACCGGCATTGCCAGCGGGTTGGCTCTTGTAGTCGTCCGGATCGCGATGGACGATCAGCCCCTTGCCGATGATGTCCGTCGCCCCTGAACCGACTGTGAAGCCCGTCACCTCGAACGAGAATGAAGCGGCTCCGTAGGCGTCGGCGCGCACGTTCGGCATGTCACCGGCATGATGCACACCGCCGTCGTGGTGGCCGTGGGCCTTCGCGAGGGGGTTGAAGTGCCCGCCGGCGCTCATTCCGTCCCCGGAACTGCAGTCACCCTTCTCGTGCACGTGGAAGCCGTGCTCCGAACCCGCCTTCAGGCCCGAAAGGGTGCCCGACACCTTCACCGAGGTGGCGCGCTGCTCGAAAGTGACCGTGCCGCGAACCGAATTGCCCTTGGTCGGCTCGAGGTTAGCGACCGCCTTGGGTCCCGGCGCGCCGCCCATCGAGGCACATCCGGCCACGAGCGCGCAGGCAACCAGCAGGGAAGGATTGGCCTTCATCGTCGCTCCTCAGGACTTCTTGGCCGGCGCCTTGTCCGCGGGCTTCGCGGGCGCGGCGCCCTTTGCCGGAGCTGCAGGCGCCGGCGAAGCCGCAATCGGCGTGGGCTTCGGAACGGGCTTGCCGGCCTTCTTCATGTTGGCCTGGAAGTTCTTCACGGCCACGCCGTCGGCGGCCTCCTTCGCGGCCTTGCCCTTCGCGGCGGTCTCGGCGTCCTTCGCCTTCTTTTCCTCTGCGGCGGCCTTGCCCTTCTCGTCGAGGGGCGGTGGTGGCGGCAGCTTCGCCTGGGCGGTGAATGCGATACCGAGCAAGAGGGCTGCGGCCACTGAAGCGATTCTCGTCTTCATGATCAGTCTCCCGTGGCCGGTTGGGCGGTGCCCGCGACGAACTTCTCCGGTCGCTTGCCGGCCTTGACCTCCTCGTACCAGTACTGGTGGTGCTCGCGGGCCCAGGTCTCGTCGACCAGGCCGGTCTTCATGGCATTCAGCGCGCCATGCATCCCGATCGTGCCGAGGTAGATGTGGCCGGTGGCCAGGGCCATGCCGGCAATCGCGCAGATGCCGTGGATGAGGTTCGCGATCTGCATTGCCTCGCGCCCCTGGTTCCAGTTGGGGAAGTTGAGGATAACGCCCGTCACTGCCATCACGGAGCAAAGCCCCACGACCAGGAACCAGAAGATCCCCTTTTCGCCGGCGTTGAACCTTCCGCTGGGCACGTGCTCGCCCGAGAGCAGGCCGCCGAACTTGCCCAGCCAGGCGCCGTCGTAGGCTTTCCAGGTGTTGTCGCGGATGAAGATCACGATGAATATCACCAGGGAGAAGATGAAGAGCGGGCCCACGAAGTTGTGCAGGTTCTTCCCGAGCACGGTGATCGTGGAGAACGCCGCGTACCCCACGATCGGCAGGATGAGGAACTTGCCGAAGAGGAGAACGATGCCGGTGAGCGCCAGGACGACGAAGGAAAGCCCCATCGTCCAGTGCGCCACGCGCTCCACGCTCGAGAAGCGCTCGATGAGCCGCCCCGTGAGCGGGTCGTGGGTCTTGATGGGGCCCTTGGCCAGGTAGAAAAGGGCCAGGATCACGAACGGGATGAGCAGGAAGATGCCGCCGTAGAACGTGACCGGCCCGTTGCGCAGGGCCCGCCACTCGCGACCGCCGCCCTGGATGAGGACATTGGTTTCTCGACCGGGCACCGAAGCGTACTGGCTCTTGGTGCTGACATCGCTCCAGGACGGCGGATTGTTCCAGCCCGGCACCGCGGTGGAGCCGGGCGCCGGCGCAGGCGCCGGAGCGGCCGCCGCTGGGGCCGGTTGCTGGCCGGGGGCCGCCGGCTGCTGCGCTGTTGCCGCGGACGGAAGCCATGCGGCCAATGCAAGAACGAATGCGCCGATTCCCTTGGCATATCTGGTCATCATCATGGTGTCTCCCGGTCTATTTCTTCTCGGCGGCCGCCATCGCGCGCACGTAGTCGTTCTGCTTCTGGGTACGCGCTGCGAGCGACTGTTCCCACTTGGCCTTGTCGCCCTTGAACTCGTCGCCGGCATAGGGTTTCTGGTCCTCCTTGCCTGCGTAGGTTTTCCCGGGTTCCTGGGATATTTCCGTGCATCCGCCGAGCCAGCATGCCGCCGACAATGCGACAGCGATCGCGAGCGTTCTCATGTCTTTCCTCCCGGTTGATCGGAAACCTTGGCGCTGCCCCCGTAGGCCATCGACCAGCCCCAGATCTCCTCGCCCTTGCCGCGCGTGACGACGCGGTACTTGTAGATCTTCGTGATCACCTCGGCGTCGCCCGCGAGCAGTGCCTTGGTGGAGCACATCTCGGCGCACGCAGGCAGCTTGCCCTCGGCCAGGCGGTTGCGGCCGTACTTGCGGTATTCCTCGGCGGAGTTGTTCTCCTCCGGGCCGCCCGCGCAGAAGGTGCACTTGTCCATCTTGCCGCGCAGGCCGAAAGCGCCGGCCTGCGGGAACTGCGGCGCGCCGAAGGGGCAGGCATAGAAGCAGTAGCCGCATCCGATGCACAGGTCCTTGTCGTGCAGGACCAGCCAGTCCTCGGTCTTGTAGAAGCAGTCGACCGGGCAGACCGCCATGCAGGGCGCATCCGAGCAGTGCATGCACGCCACCGAGATGGAACGCTCGCCGGGCTTGCCGTCGTTCACCGTCACCAGCCGGCGCCGGTTCACGCCCCATGGAATCTCATGCTCGCTCTTGCACGCCGTCACGCAGCCGTTGCACTCGATGCAGCGCTCGGCGTCGCAGATGAATTTCATTCTGGCCATTTGTGTGTCTCCTCTATCCGTGGCGGTGCGCTAGGCGCGCTCGATCTGGCACAGGGTGGTCTTCGTCTCCTGCATCATCGTGACCGAGTCGTAGCCGTAGGTCGTCGCGGTGTTCACGGCCTCGCCCCGGACGATCGGCGCCGCCCCGTCCGGGTACTTGTCCAGCAGGTCCTTGCCCTGCCACCAGCCCGCGAAGTGGAATGGAATCCAGGACACGCCCTGCCCGACCCGCTCGGTCACCAGCGCGCGTACCTTGAGCCGTGCCCCGGTGGGCGTGCCGACCCAGACGAAGTCCCAGTACTTGATGCCGCGGGCCTCGGCGTCCTTCGGGTTGATCTCCACGAAGTTCTCCTGCTGCAGCTCCGCGAGCCACGGGTTGGAACGGGTCTCCTCGCCGCCGCCCTCGTACTCGACCAGGCGCCCGGAGGTAAGCACGATCGGGAATCTCTCGTGCACCTTTTCGGCGATGTTCTTCTGCTGCGCGGTCTTGTAGAGCGTAGGCAACCGCCAGAACGTCTTCTTGTCGTCGTGCGTCGGGTACTTGGCGACGAGATCCGGGCGGTTGGAGTAGATGGGTTCCCGGTGCAGCGGAATCGCATCCGGGAAGTTCCAAACGACGGCACGCGCCTTGGCGTTGCCGAACGGATGGCAACCGTGGTTCTTGAGGACCACGCGCTGGATGCCGCCGGAAAGGTCGTTCTTCCAGTTCTTGCCCTCGGCCTCCTTCTGTTCCTCGGGCGTGAGCTCGCTCCACCAGCCCAGCTTCTTCAGGAGCAGGTGGTCGAACTCGGGGTAGCCCGTCGTGATGTCCGCGCCCTTGGAGCACGAGCCGTCTTCGGCCAGGAGCGACACGCCGTCGCGCGAGATGCCGAAGTTGGCGCGGAAGTTCCCGCCGCCGTCCATCACGTGCTTGGACGTGTCGTATAGGTTGGTCGAGCCCGGGTGCTTGAGCGCGGCGTTGCCGTAGCAGGGCCACGGCAGGCCGAAGTAGTCGCCCGACAGGTCGTAGCCCGTTTCCTTGTCGACGACGGACGTCGTGCAACGAAGCGTCTTCGGGTCGAAGGCATCCATGTGGCGCATGTGGGCCTTGAGCCGCTCGGGCGACTGCCCCGTGTAGCCGATGGTCCAGGTGCCGGCGTTGATCTCGCGCAGCATGTCCTCGACGAGCGGCTCGTCCCAGCCGTCCTTGTCCTTCACCAGCTTGATGTTCTTCACGAACTCCTTCTCGAAACCGAACTTCTTCGCGAAGGCGTACATGATCGTGTGGTCGGGCTTCGACTCGAAGAGCGGCTCGATCACCTTCTCGCGCCACTGGATGGAACGGTTCGACGCCGTGACCGAGCCGCTGGTCTCGAACTGCGTCGCAGCCGGCAGCAGGTACACGCCCTCCTTGCGGTCGGGCATCACGGCGGAGGCCGAGGGGTACGGGTCGACGATGACCATCAGGTCGACCTTCTCCATGGCCGTCTTCATCTCCAGGCCGCGCGTCTGCGAGTTCGGCGCGTGCCCCCAGTAGATGACGGCGCGAAGGTTGCTGTCCTGGTCGATGAGCTCGTTCTTCTCCGTCACGCCGTCGATCCAGCGCGAGAGCGTCATGCCCGGCTTCTCCATCATCGCCTGCGAGGCGAAACGCGACTTCATCCAGTCGTAGTCGACGCCCCAGACGCGGCACCAGTGCTTCCAGGACCCCGCGACGATGCCGTAGTAGCCCGGCAACGAGTCGGGGTTGGGGCCGACGTCCGTCGCGCCCTGCACGTTGTCGTGACCGCGGTAGATGTTCGTGCCGCCGCCGGAGACGCCGACGTTGCCGAGCGCCAGCTGCACGATGCAGCTCGCGCGCACCATCGCGTTGCCGATCGAGTGCTGCGTCTGGCCCATGCACCAGATGATGGTGGACGGGCGGTTCTTCGCCATGGCCTCGGCGGCCGCGTAGACCTCGGCCTCGGGAACGCCGCAGGCCTCGGTCACCTTGTCCGGCGTCCACTTCTTCAATACTTCCTCGCGCACCTTCTCCATGCCGAAGACGCGGTCGTGGAGGTACTGCTTGTCCTCCCAGCCGTTCTTGAAGATGTGGTAGAGCATGCCGAAGAGCAGGGGCACGTCGGTGCCCGAGCGGAAGCGGATGTACTGGTCCGCCTTCGCCGCGGTGCGCGTGAAGCGCGGATCGGCCACGATCATCCGCGCGCCCAGCTCCTTGGCGTGCAGGCAGTGCAGCATCGAGACCGGATGGGCCTCGGCCGCATTGGACCCGATGAAGAACATGCACTTCGTGTTCATCAGGTCGTTGTAGGAGTTGGTCATCGCCCCGTAGCCCCAGGTGTTCGCCACGCCCGCGACCGTGGTCGAGTGGCAGATGCGCGCCTGGTGGTCCATGTTGTTCGTGCCGAACATCGACACGAACTTGCGGAACATGTAGGACTGCTCGTTGCTGTGCTTGGAGGAGCCGAGCCAGAACACCGCGTCGGGGCCGCTTTCCTTGCGGATCGCGAGCAGCTTGTCGCCGATCTCGTTGATGGCCTGTTCCCAGGTGATCTTGCGGTACTTGCCGTCGACCAGCTTCATCGGGGACTTGAGCCGGTGCGAATGCTCGGTCATGCCGTGCTCGCGCACCGATGCCCCCTTGGCGCAGTGAGCGCCGAGGTTGAGTGGCGATTCGAATACCGGTTCCTGGCGGACCCACACGCCGTCCTGCACCACCGCGTCGATGGCGCAGCCGACGGAGCAGTGGGTGCAGACCGTGCGCTTCACCTCGGCCTTGCCCTTGCCCGCGGCGGCGGCGTTGGCCTCGCCGATCATGTTGAGCGGCAGCTGGCTCGCGAACGCGGCAGCGCCGGCGGTGATGCCGGTCCCCTTGAGGAAGGCGCGGCGGTCGACGGTCTTCGCCCCGAGGGCGCCCATGGCGCGGGAAAGCGGATTGGTACGCTCGGCCCGGCCTTCGGATTTGCGGTTGAGCAGCATGGTCGGCCTCCTCAGATTTGCGTGGTCTTGTAGTACTTCAGGACGTGCTCGGAGACGTGATAGCCCCGCGGTTTGTCGGCGGCGGGAGCGGCTTGCTCCCCCGTGGCGATCTTCTGGCCCGCGACGACTGCCGCGGCGGCGCCGGCGCCACCGAGGCTCGCGTGAAGCAGGAATTTCCTGCGGCTGTTCGGCTTCATCTCGTTGTTCATGTCACGCCTCCTGTTTTCGCTTGTTGCCTGAGAATTCAATCCAGGTTGAACGACTCGTCTTCGATGCCGACGAAAGCCTCGCCGACGGCTGCGACCCTGCGATAGTAATTCGAGTCCGGGGCATCCTGAACCGCGGCGAGGAAACGGCCCGCCACCGGTTTCAAGTGCGTTTCGTAGAACCGCCTCTGCTGCGCGATGCTCGCCGGCGCACGGCCTGCGCCGCCGGCCACCAGAACGCGCATGGCGTCGAACAGGCCGGCGAAATGGTCCTCGGGTTCGCAGGCCCCCGGGCTGCGGGCCAGTCCAAGGGCCGCGAGGTCCTCGATGATGCGCACGCGCGGGTGGTCGACGGCGCTCGCCCCGTCGAAGTAATACGCCGCGTAGACCGACACCTTCGCCTTTCCCATGCCGACGAAGAGCGTCTCGTACTCCTCGGCGGCGGCCACCGGATCCATGGCGCCCGAAGCGGCGACGAGTTGCCCCCAGGCGCGTGCGAGGCGTTCATCGCCCCCCTCCATCGGCGGCGCAAGCGATAGCGTGCGCAGGAGCTTCCCGTCCGGCGCATGGTGGAAGAGCGTGGCCAGGAGCGCGTAGAAGTCGGCGCGCGCCGCCTCCTCGGCGGCCACCAGGCGTTGGACTTCGACGCGAGCGAGGACAGTTTCCATGCCTAGAGTCTCAGCACCGAGACTTCATTCGTGTTGGACATCATGTCGACGGCGCGGCAGTCGGCGCACATCTGCAGGCGCTTGAGGGCTGCGCCGCCGGCGAACATCGAGTGACCCGCCAGGCGCCCGAGCATCGCGTCGACCATCTGCCTGGTGCCGAAGGCCTTGCCGCAGGAGACGCAATGAAAGGGTTGCGCCTCGTTGAGGACACGCGCCTCGCGCACCGAGGGCGCGAGCAGCAGCCGCGGCACCAGCGAGATGGCATTCTCGGGGCAAGTGCGCTCGCACAGCCCGCACTGCACGCAATTGCGCTCGAGGAACCTGAGCATGGGCGACTCGGTTCCATCCATCAGTGCCGATTCGGGGCACGCCCCCGCGCAGGCAAGGCACAGCGTGCACTTTTCGCTGTCGACCCGGACCTCGCCGAATGGCGCGCCGGGAGCGAGCGCAATTTCCGAAACCGGAACGGGCGCGTGCTTCGCGAGGTGCTCGACGGCGAATTCCACCGCCGTACGCTTGTCGTTGGACAGGGCAAATGTCGCCGCCACCGCGGGCGTCGCTGCGGTCGCAAGCGCATCCAGCGCCTCGACCACCGCGCCGGCGTCGCCGGACTCGACGAACTCGAAATGTCGTCCGGCATAACCCAGCCCCGAGACGATCGACTGGGCGAGCGCCATCTGTTCGCGCAGCGAGCGCGAATACTCCGGCGCCTCGGATCCGGCCGAGAGCACGACCACCTGGCTCGCGCCGAGCGCAACGGCGCCCAGCAGGAGGTCGATGCCGACGCCCGCCACGTGCCACGATTCGAGCGGGATAACGCGGGCGGGCAAGCCGCCGCCGGACCCGGCGGCACGCGCCAGGAGATCGCGGCCGTCCGTGCCGTTGTGGAACAGGATGCAGGCATCCCGCCCGCCGGCCGCGCGGTAGGCCGCGAGCAGCGCCTTGAACTGGACGCCGCGGTCCGCCACGCGCGGAAACTGGAGGCTCATCGCGCCCGAAGGGCACACCGATGCGCACGCGCCACAACCCATGCAGAGATGGGGATCCACCTTGACGTGATCGCCGTCGGTCGAGATCGCCTCCGTCGAGCACACCTCGATGCACTTGTCACAGCCCTGGATACCCGATCGCGAATGCGCGCAAAGATTCTCGCGGTAGGCGAAGTAGCGCGGCTTGTCGAATTCCCCCACCGCTTCGGGCGCCTCCGCCAAGGCGAGATCCAGAGAAGCTTCGCCGGACACTCGCCAGTAACCTTGCGGCGGCTGGTGGTGCCCGAAAAGCGGCGGATCGGAGAAGTCGACCACGAGGTCGAACACCGCGCCGGCCGCGCCGGGCAAGGCACGCGTGCCGGATTCGCGCACGAAGGCGACATCCGAGAGCGTGACGGAAAAGTTGCCGAGATATCCCTTGAGGGCGGAGACCTTGCCGCCCCAGATCGGAAATGCGGTCGCGCCCAGGTCCGAATTCGCCAGGGCCGCGGCCTGCGCGGATGGGCGCGAGGTCAGCAAGAGCGTGACGGGCAGCGATGCCGCAAGCCGGACGGCGGCGGCCACCGCGCGAGCGTCGCTGCCGATCACGAGCGCGTTGCCTTTCGAGGCGTAGGAAACGCTGGGCAGTGGATCAGGGGGGGGGAGGCCGGACAGCGCTTCGAGCGCGCGAATCTTCGGGGTGCAATCGAGGGATCGCGCCGTCCACCCCCGGGATTCGAATTCTCCGGGGTTGGGGATTGTGGCGTCTTGCGGGTCGGGCACCGTATCGACCACGGCCCCTTCCGCCTCGTTTTCGAACGTCATTCCGTGTCGCTCGACCGTCGGCGGCGCGCGTCGCCGACGCTCCTCTCGGGGTTGGACTTCAGGGGAGAATCTCGCCGCAACCTGCGGCGATCTGCCTTTATTCGAATATGAAGCGAAGTATACAACAGTTGCATCGCCCGGACCGAGTGCTACGGCTCCGATTCCCGCATATTCCGTGGGGAGATAGGCGAGGCTTCCGCCTTCTCGCCGTCCGCAGGCGGCAATGCGTCGGCCTGATCCGGAGCGATCACCGGATCGGCCGGGATATCAATGCGTTGATCGGCAATCAGCGCGCCGGCTTGCGCCTCTTCCAGCGCCCGGCGCTTTTCCTCCTCCTCGCGGTCCCGGCCCGCCTTGTCGCCCAGCCAGGACACCGAGTCCATCCTGGCCAGCCACGATTCCGGCAGGGGATCGGGTTTCGAGTAGTCGTCCACGTAGACGTCCATCATGTCCATCACGTTGAAGCGCGGGTCACCGAAGAGGGTCTTGAGCGCCTGCCGTCGCACGTTCCCATCGACGTCGGGCGCCATGAACGGCGCGAAGTCCGATTCGGGAGTGAGCGACTCGACCGGAGGCAACGGTGTCTCGTCGCCCGGCACCGTCGCGCCGGAAGACACCGCGCCGCCCGCCGGGAGGGTGGCCGGGGCCTGCGTCGGCTTCGCCGGGGAATCTTCAGGCGAGGTCCTGGCCTCGGTCTTCCGGCGCGACCACCGCGACAGGAAATTATCGTCCGCCGCCATCGTCATCCCCGCTCGCGCAGGCGCCCCTCTTTACCCTTGAAGGACTTCGGCCGGATGCGCTCCTTCGGCTCGGGACGGTAATTGGCCTCGACCCACTCCCCGATCCACGCTGCGAACTCGAGGTCGATCGCGGCCTTGTCGACGCGCTCCCCGCCGTCCATCCAGCGGGCGGCCTCGTTGTAGGAGGCCGTCACCTGGAACGGATAGGGGTCGGCCCCTTCCTCGTCCGTGCGCACGGAAACGAACACGCAGGGCTCGCCGCTGCTCATGTTGAGGTAGTAGCCCTCGGCCTCGTCGCGGTGCAGGTAGACCGGGAACCCCGGAAATGCCTTCTGCAGCAGGCCTTCGCGGTCGAGCAGCACGCGCGGCTCCCCGCCCACGTCGGGCATTGCGCTGACGGCCTGCCATTGATGCGTTGCCCAGCGACTTTCGACGGGCGTGCGCTCGAGGACGACGCAGACATGCCGGACGGGACTTTGGCTCATCGGGCGACTATAGCGGAATCGGTGTAGCCCCAGTGTGCGTGGGGATTCTCCGCTCGGGCCCATGCTATCCTCGCCCGGCACGCTCCAGGACTCCCCGCGCCCGATGTCAAAGCCCGTCATTCCCGTCGCGAACCTGCGCCGCGGCCTCGCGATACCGCCCCTGCTGCGCGACCCCACTTCCGGCCCGCTCGCCGATGCGAAGGGGCGGGGCCTGCGCGACTTGCGCATCTCGGTGACGGATCGTTGCAACTTCCGGTGCACCTATTGCATGCCGCGGGACGTGTTCGACGCCGACCACGAATTCCTTCCCCACGCCGCCCTTCTCACCTTCGAGGAGATCGTGCGCACCGCGCGCGTCTTCCACGGCCACGGCATCGCCAAGATCCGCCTCACCGGCGGCGAGCCGCTGCTGCGCCGCGGCGTCGAGGACCTCGTCGCGATGCTCTCGGCCGCGTTGCCCGGCGTGGACCTCACGCTCACGACCAACGGCTCGGCCCTCAAGCAGAAGGCGCGCGCGCTTCATGCCGCGGGCCTGCGGCGGATCACGGTATCGCTCGACTCCCTGGACGACGCGACGTTTCGCGCCATGAACGACGCCGACTTCCCCGTCGCGAAGGTCCTCGAGGCGATCGACCACGCCGCGGCGGAAGGCCTCGCGCCGGTCAAGGTGAACATGGTGGTCAAGCGCGGCACCAACGATGGCCAGGTGGTCGACATGGCACGCCATTTCCGCGGCTCCGGACACATCGTGCGCTTCATCGAGTTCATGGACGTGGGCGCGACCAACGGCTGGCGCATGGACGACGTGGTGCCGAGCGCGGAGATCGTGAGGCGCATCAACGAGGCCTTCCCCTGCGAGCCGACGAACCCCAACCACTTCGGCGAGGTGGCGAAGCGCTGGCGCTACAAGGACGGCGCCGGCGAGTTCGGCATCATCTCCAGCGTGACCGAGGCCTTCTGCTCCTCGTGCAACCGCGCGCGGCTCTCCACCGACGGCTCGGTCTACACGTGCCTGTTCGCGGACCAGGGCTACGACCTCAAGTCGATCCTGCGCGGTGGTGGCTCCGACGAGGATCTTTCGCGCGCCATCGCCGCCATCTGGCAGCGCCGCGAGGACCGCTACTCGGAAATCCGCACTGCCGAGACGGCGCGCGGGCGCAAGGTCGAAATGTCCTTCATCGGCGGGTAGCGGAAGGGGGGGGGGGGGGAAGGGTTTTTTTGGGCAGGCAGCGGCGCAAAGCCCCCGATTCTTCCGCACGCGGGGCGCCCGCCCGGTGCGCTGAACCGGCCATGGCCGAGCGCCCCCGGCTTTCCAGCGCCGCCCGCCCCGCGACCTTCATGGTCGACGCGCACGACGAGACGGGCAGCCTCAAGCCCACGCCGATCGCCGGGGAGCATCCGCTCACGCTCTACGTCGACAAGCGCGAGATCCTCACGATGATGACGCTGGGCGCCGCGCCCGAGGCGCTCGCCATCGGCTTCCTGCGCAACCAGCGCCTGATCAGGTCCATCGACGAGATCGCCTCCGTGCACGTCGACTGGGACGTCAATGCGGTCGCCGTCACCACGCGCAGTGGGCTCCCCGAGCTCGAGGCGCGCACGAGCAGGCGCACGGCCACCACGGGCTGCGGCCAGGGCACCGTCTTTGGCGACCTCATGGAGGACATCGAGTCGATCCGCCTGCCGGCCGACGCGCGCCTGGAGGAGGAGACCCTCTTCGGGCTCCTCAACAACGTGCGCCTTCACGAGACGATCTACAAGGAATCGGGCGCCGTGCACGGCTGCGCGCTCGCGCAGGGCGCGCAGATCCTCACCTTCGTCGAGGATGTGGGGCGCCACAACGCCGTCGATGCGATCGCCGGCTGGATGTGGCTCGAGGGCGTGGAGGGTGGCGACAAGGTCTTCTACACCACCGGCCGCCTCACCTCGGAGATGGTGATCAAGGCCGCGCAGATGGGGATCCCGTTCCTGGTGTCGCGCTCGGGCCTGACCAAGATGGGGCACGACATCGCAGCGAAGGTCGGCATCACCCTCATCGGACGCGCGGTCAACCGCCGCTATCTACTCTTCACCGGGGGCGAGCGGCTCGTGCGGCCGGCGGCCGGCGCGCCATGACCGCCCCCGTACCCGGCAGCGCCATCGCGCGCTGCCACTGCGGCGGCGTCGAGATCGTGGCGATGTTCCCCTCGCGATTCTGCGCGCACTGCTATTGCTGGAGCTGCCGGACGACGCACGCGGCGGGCGTGGTCACCTGGATCGGCTTCAAGCGGGCGCAGGTGCGCTACTCGAAAGGCGCGGAACTGCTGCGCGACTACGATTCGTCGCGCGGCACGGTCCGCCGGTTCTGCGGCGCGTGCGGAACGCGGCTCACCTTCGAATCGTCGCACGGGACCTGGGCCGACGAAGTGCACCTGCCGCTCGCCCTCTTCGTCACCCCGGTCGACCGCGAACCGACGGTGAACTCCTTCCCGGCGGAGCGGCCCGCCTGGGCGCCCTTCCACGCCCTCCCCGATGTTTGAGGTGACCGGACTCGTGCTCGCCGGCGGCCAGGGCAGCCGCATGGGCGGCGTGGACAAGGGGCTAGCGCCGTTTCGCGGCCGGCCCCTCGTCGAGCACGTGATCGCAAGGCTCGCCCCCAGGTCGGCGAGATCCTGGTGAACGCCAACCGCAATCCCGAGGCCTATGCGGGATTCGGCCATCGCGTCATTGCCGACGAGATCCCCGGGTTCGCGGGCCCGCTGGCCGGGTTCGAGCGCGGCCTCGCCCACGCCTCGGGCAAGCTGGTCGCCACGGTGCCCTGCGATTCTCCTTTCCTGCCCGCGGATCTCGTGCGCCGCCTGCGCGAGGCGCTTGAAGCCAGCGGCGCGCAGATCGCGGTGGCGAAGACGGGCGACCAGCCCCATCCCGTCTTCTGCCTGATGCGCCGCGAAACCCACGATTCCCTGCGCGCCTTCCTCGCCTCGGGCCAGCGCAAGATCGACAAGTGGTACGCCGCGCTCGGCGCGGTGGAGGTCGCCTTCGACGACGAGCCGGAGGCTTTCGCCAACATCAACACCCGCGACGAACTCGCGGGCCTCGAGAAGCCGACATGACCAAGCTCACCATCGCGCAGGCTTCCTGCGCCGACGACTACGATCCGAACTCCATGCCGGTCGACAAGGCTCGCGCGTTCATCCACCAGTTCATGGAACCGATCACGACCGCACTGCGCGTACCGATCAGGAGCGCGCTGGGCCGAGTGCTCGCCGAGGACGTGATCTCCCCGGTGGACGTGCCCTCGCACCGCAATTCCGCGATGGACGGCTGGGCGATGCGCGGCGCGGACCTGAAGATCGATGCCCAGGCGACGCTCGAGGAAATCGGCGCCTCCTTCGCCGGCCGCCCCTTCGCGGGCCGGGTCGGGGCCGGGCAGTGCGTGCGCATCATGACCGGAGGAGTCGTTCCCGAGGGCGCCGACACGGTTGTGATGCAGGAGCGCGCGCAGGCCGCCGGCAAGACCGTCACCTTCGCCGCCGGACAGAAGGCGGGCCAGAACGTGCGCGAGGCAGGCGAGGACCTGAAGCGCGGCGCGTTCGCGCTCCTGAAGGGGCGCATCGTGCGTCCGGCGGAACTGGGACTCCTGGCCTCCCTGGGCATCGGGGAAGTAAGCGTCGTCCGACCGCTGCGCGTTGCGTTCTTCTCGACCGGGGACGAACTCAAGTCGGTCGGCTCGGTGCTGGGCGAAGGCGAGATCTACGACTCCAACCGTTACACGATCCACGGCATGCTCCAGCGCCTGGGGTGCGAGGTCCTCGACATGGGTGTCGTCCGGGATGACCCGCTGCTTCTCGAAAAGGCGTTCCGGGAAGCCTCTGCCAACGCGGACGTCGTCATCACCAGCGGCGGAGTCTCGGTCGGGGAAGCCGACTTCGTGAAGAGCCTGATGGACCGGCTCGGCGAAATCGTGTTCTGGAAGATCGCCATGAAGCCGGGCCGGCCGCTTGCGTACGGAAAGATCGGCGGCGCGCATTTCTTCGGGCTGCCGGGCAATCCCGTCTCGGTGATGGTCACCTTCTACCAGTTCGTTCGCGAAGCCCTGCTGCGGCTCATGGGCGTGGATCCCGTCCCGCCCTTCCCGACGTTTCCGGCGACCTGCTCCGCGCCGCTGCGCAAGGCGCCCGGGCGCACGGAGTTCCAGCGTGGCGTCCTGTCGCGAGGACCCGACGGCGGCTGGACCGTGAGGCCCACCGGCGATCAGGGATCGGGAATCCTCAAGTCCATGAGCGAAGCCAACTGCTTCATCATCCTCGGCGACGCGGTGGGCAACGTGGAGACGGGCGCCACGGTGGAAGTCCAGTTTCTCGAAGGCCTCGTGTAGGAAAAGGGGGCCTGCCCCCCTTTTCATTGACGAATGACCGCGAGTCAGTTAATGTGCGCCTTCACTGACCGCGAGTCATTTATGGCTATCAGGCAACGCGCCATCGCCCTGGAGGACAAGGAGGAACGCCGCCACGCGATCCTCGACGCCGCCGAGGCGCTTTTTATCAAGCACCCGGACCGCATGGCGAGCGTGGCCGAAGTCGCGGAATCCGCCGGCGTGGCCAAAGGGACGGTGTACCTGTACTTCCCGAGCAAGGAGGAGATGCTGCTGAGCCTCCACGAGCGCCATGTCGCGCATTTCTTCGCGGAGCTCATGCGCGTGCTCGAGGGCCCCGGCCCGGTCGGTTTCGACGAGGTGTGGCGCGCGACCCGCGACCACCTCGTGCGTGCGCCGGGCTACCTGGCGCTCGCGAGCCGCTGCTTCGGCCTCATGGACCGCGACATTCCCACCGAGGTCGCGGTCGCCTTCAAGGTTCGCGTCGGGCAGGCGCTCGGCGCAGCCGGCACGTCCCTCGAACGCCGCTTCGCCGCACTCCCGAAAGGCGGAGGCGTCACGTTCCTGCAGCACGCCTATGGCCTCATCGTGGGGCTATGGCAGCTCCTGCACCCCATCGAGCGCTTCGGCACCGCCATGGAACACGCCGAGCTCGCCATGTTCAAGCGCGACTATGAACGCGAGCTCGACCAGGCGCTGCGCGCGCTGTGGACCGGGACGATGGGCGGCGATCCCGTGCGCGCCGCGAAGAGGAGATCGCGATGACCCGAGCCCTGTCCCTGGCCGTGGTCCTGGCCATCCTCCTCTCCGCCTGCGGCAACGAACCGAAGGCCGAGGACCCGATCCGCCCGGTGCTCACCGTGACCGTCGTGCCCGGGGCCGCCTCGACGCGGGACGTGTATTCCGGCGAAGTGCGCGCGCGCGTGGAGACCGACCTCGCCTTCCGGACCGGCGGCAAGATCGCCTCGCGCGCCGTGGACGCCGGCGCGCGGGTGAAGCAGGGCCAGGCACTCGCGCGCCTCGATCCCCAGGACGCAAGGCTCGCCGCGCAAGCGGCGCGTGCGCAACTCGCCTCGGCCGAAGCCGACCATGCGCTGGCCAAGGCCGAATTCGACCGCGCCACGGACCTGCTGGCGAAGAAGTTCATCAGCCAGTCGGCCTGGGATGCCCGCCAGGCCGCCTACGCCGCGGCCAGCGCGCGCGTGGAGCAGGCACGCTCGCAGGCGGCGATCTCCACCAACCAGGAAGCCTATGCGACTCTCGCCGCCGACGCCGACGGCATCATCGTCTCGGTCGCCGCCGAGCCGGGGCAGGTCGTGGCCGCGGGCCAACCGGTGCTGCGCCTGGCGCGCGACGGTGAAATGGACATCGTCGTCAACGCGCCGGAGAGCCAGGTCGCGCGCTTCGTGCCCGGTCAGGACGTCGTGGTATTCCTCTGGGCCGATCCGGGCACGCCGTTCCCCGGACGCGTGCGCGAGGTCGCCGGCGGCGCCGATGCGGTGACCCGGACCTTCACTGTGCGAGTCTCCGCGCCGCGCGTCCCGCCCGGCGCGCGTGTGGGCATGAGCGCCACGATCGCGTTCAAGCAGCAGGCGGATGCAAGCCTCGTCGTCCTCCCGCTCACGGCGCTCGTCCGAAGCGGCGACTCGGCCTCGGTCTGGATCGTCGATCCGAAGACTTCCCGCGTGAAGTCGCGGGAGGTGAAGGTGGGGCAGTACCGCGAGGACGGCGCGACCATCCTCTCGGGACTCTCCGGCGGCGAAGTGGTGGTCGCCGCGGGCGTGCACAAGCTGCGCGCGGACCAGCCGGTGCGCATCGCCGGCGCGCCGCGCCCCGGCGCTGCCGCCCCGCGCTGAAGCCCCGGCAATGGTCCACCGCTTCAATCTTTCGGAATGGGCGCTCGGGCACCAGTCGCTGGTGCTCTATTTCATGATCGTGCTCGCCGTCATCGGCGCGGGCTCCTACCTGCGCCTGGGCCAGGCCGAGGACCCGGAGTTCACGTTCAAGCTGATGGTGGTGCGCACGAACTGGCCCGGTGCGTCCGCCGACGAGGTCGAACGCCAGCTCACCGACCGCATCGAGAAAAAGCTGCAGGAGACGCCGCGGCTGGACCACCTGCGCAGCTACTCGAAGCCCGGCGAATCCGTGGTCTTCGTCTTCGTGAAGGACTCCTCGCGCCCCGACGAGATCAGGGAGACCTTCTACCAGGTGCGCAAGAAGGTGGGCGACATCCGCGCCCTGCTCCCGGCGGGAATCCAGGGGCCCTTCTTCAACGACGAGTTCGGCGACACGTTCGGCAACATCTACGCGATCACCGGGGACGGCTTCACCTACACACAGCTCAAGGAGGCCGCCGACCGCGTCCGCGCCGACCTGCTGCGCGTGAAGGACGTGGCCAAGGTCGACCTGGTCGGCGAGCAGGACGAGAAGATCTTCGTCGAGATCTCCAACGCGAAGCTGACCACCTTCGGCATCGATCCCGCTGTCGTCTTCGCAGCGCTTTCGCAGCAGAACGCGGTGGCCTCCTCCGGGAGCTTCGAGACCGGCACCGACCGCATCTACATCCGCACGAGCGGCGCCCTCGATTCGGTCGAGAGCGTGCGCAACCTGCCGATCCGCGCCAACGGGCGGCTCTTCCGCGTGGGCGACTTCGCGACCGTCGCGAGGGGCTACTCCGACCCGCCGCAGCCGAAGATGCGCTTCATGGGCCGCGACGCGCTGGGCGTGGCCGTCTCGATGGTGCCGCGCGGCGACATCATCGCGCTGGGCCACGCGCTCGACGCCGAGGTGGATCGCATCAAGGCGGAACTGCCGGTGGGCCTGGAGCTCGACCGCGTGAACGACCAGCCGAACGCGGTGAAGCGCTCGGTGAGCGAGTTCACGCGCACGCTTGCGGAAGCGGTCGCGATCGTGCTCCTCGTGAGCTTCCTGTCTTTGGGCCTGCGCACGGGGTTCATCGTCGCCCTCTCCATCCCCCTCACCTTCGCGGTGACCTTCCTCTTCATGTACCAGGCGGGCATCGACCTGCACAAGGTATCGCTGGGCGCGCTCATCATCGCGCTGGGCCTGCTGGTGGACGATGCGATCATCTCCGTGGAGATGATGGTGGTGAAGATGGAACAGGGCTGGGAGCGCGTGCGCGCCGCGAGCTTCGCCTACACCTCCACCGCGATGCCGATGCTCACCGGCACGGTCGTCACGGCCGCCGGGTTCCTGCCCATCGGGCTTGCTCGCTCCTCGACCGGCGAATACACGTTCTCGATGTTCGCGGTGACCACCATCGCGCTGCTCGTTTCCTGGGTCGTGTCGGTCCTCTTCGTTCCGTACCTGGGCTACAAGCTGCTGCCCGACTTCCACCGGTCGGGCGCCCACCCGGACGAAGGCGCCGTGTGGCGCAAGCCCTTCTACCTGCGCTTCCGCCGCCTCGTGAACTGGAGTGTCGCGAACCGATGGATCGTGATCGGCGCCACGCTCGCGGTGTTCGCGCTGTCGGTCTTCGGCTTCCGCTTCGTGCAGCAGCAGTTCTTCCCGCCCGCCAACCGGCCGGAGCTGATCGTGGACATCCGCCTGGCCGAGGGCTCGTCCCTGGCGGCAACGCAGGCGCAGGTGGCGAAGCTCGAGCAGCTGCTGATGACGCAGCCCGCGTACAAGGACAACATCGACAACTTCGTGAGCTACGTCGGCAGCGGCAGCCCGCGCTTCTTTCTCCCGCTGGACCAGCAGCTCGTGAACGCGAACTTCGGCCAGTTCGTGGTGAACACGAAGAGCAACGAGGCCCGCGAGATCGTGCGCGCCCGCCTGCTCAGGCAATTCGACGAGGATTTCCCGGAGATTCGCGGCCGTATCACGCGGCTCGAGAACGGCCCGCCCGTGGGCTTTCCCGTCCAGTTCCGCGTGATCGGCGAGGACAAGGAAGCGATCCGGGCGATCGCCAACGAGGTGGCCGGCATCATGCGCGCCAATCCATGGACGCACGACGTGAACGTGGACTGGGAGGAGGCGAGCCGCGTGATCCGGCTTGCGATCGACCAGGACCGCGCGCGCGTGCTCGGAATCTCGACGCAGGAGCTCGCGCAGTACGTGGGAACGGTGGTCTCGGGGCAGGCGGTCACGTCCTGGCGGGAGAAGGACAAGCAAGTGGACGTTGTGGTGCGCGGCAACGTGGCCGAGCGGCAGATGGTGAGCCTGCTCAAGGATCTCGCGGTCCCCGTCGGGCACGGCAGGACAGTGCCGCTCGCCCAGGTTGTGCGCATCAGCTCCGGCTTCGAGCAGGGCATCTTCTGGCGGCGCGACCGGACGCCGTTGATCACGGTGCGTTCCGACATCCGGGACGGGATCCAGGCGCCCGCGGTGAGCGCGCAGGTCAACGAGAAGCTGGAAGCGATCCGCGCACGGCTGCCGATCGGCTATCGCATCGAGACCGGCGGCGCCATCGAGGACGCCGGCAAGGGCCAGCGCTCGATCGCGGTGGTGGCGCCGGTGATGGTGCTGGTCATGCTCACCACCCTCATGTTGCAGCTGCAGAGCTTCGCGCGCCTCGCCATGGTGGCGCTCACCGCGCCCCTGGGGCTCATCGGCGTGACCGCGGCCCTCCTCGTCTCCCGGATGCCCTTCGGGTTCGTCGCGATGCTGGGCACGATCGCCCTTGCCGGCATGATCATGCGCAACTCGGTGATCCTCGTGGACCAGATCGACCACGACATCCGCGAGGGCAGCGAGCCCTGGGACGCCATCGTGGACTCCACCGTGCGCCGCTTCCGGCCCATCATGCTCACCGCCGCGGCGGCGGTGCTCGCCATGATCCCGCTCACCCGCAGTGCCTTCTACGGCCCGATGGCGGTCGCGATCATGGGCGGGCTGCTGGTGGCCACGGTGCTCACGCTCGTGTTCCTGCCCGCCCTCTACGCCGCGTGGTTCCGCGTGAAGCCGGTCGCCAACGGCAACTGAGGAAGGGACGGGCTTCGCGGGAAAGGGGTCTGTCCCCATTTTAAGAAAAGGGGACAGACCCCTTTTCGGTTATCTTTGGCAGGATGGAACGACGCGACTTCGTGAAACTTTGCGCCGCCACCGCGGCGACGGCCACCCTCCCCACCGCGGCGCAGGCCGCCGCGCTCAAGGCTCGCCTCTACCCGCGTGCCCTGCTCGTGGAGGAACGCGGGCAACCCGTCCGCTCCGAATCCCTGCGCGCCGGCGTCAATTACGTCTTCGAGTATCCGTTCGCGGCGACGCCCTGCTTCCTGCTGCGCCTGTCGAAGCCCACCGCCGGCGGGATCGACCTCAGGACCGAGGCGGGCGGCCTCTATCGCTGGGAAGGCGGCGTGGGGCCGGAGAAGACCCTCGTCGCCTATTCGGCCATCTGCGCGCACAAGCTCACCTACCCCACGCGGCAGGTGAGCTTCATCGGCTACCGCGACGCCCCCAGCCCCGTCGCCGGCCCCGGCAAGGTGATCACCTGCTGCTCGGATCGCAGCGTCTATGACCCTTCGGCCGGTGCGCGCGTGGTGTCGGGACCGGCACCCCAGCCGCTCGCGACCATCCTCCTCGAGCACGATGCGAGCAAGGACGAATTCACCGCGGTGGGCACGTTCGGCGGCGAGATGTTCAACATGTTCTTCCAGAAGTTCGGCTTCCGCCTTGAGCTCGAAATGGGAGACCGCGCGAAGTCCGGCGTCGAGGGGCGCGCGGTCGTGCGCGAACTCTCGACCTACAGCGCCCAGTGGGCGCAGTGCTGAATACCGAGGAGAAGGCCATGAGCGCCTGGTTCGCCGACAATTCCCTTTCCATCGGCCGCACGCCGCTCGTGCGCCTGAACCGCGTTACCGACGGCGCACCGGCCACCGTGCTCGCCAAGATCGAGGGACGCAATCCGGCCTACTCGGTGAAGTGCCGCATCGGCGCGGCGATGGTCTGGGACGCGGAGAAGCGCGGCCTGCTGGGGCCGGGCAAGGAGATCGTCGAGCCCACGAGCGGCAACACCGGCATCGCGCTCGCGTTCGTGGCGGCCGCGCGCGGCATCCCGATCACGCTCACGATGCCCGACTCGATGAGCATCGAGCGGCGCAAGCTCCTGCTCGCCTACGGCGCGAAGCTCGTCCTCACGGAAGGCGCCAAGGGCATGGCGGGCGCCGTGGCGAAGGCCGAGGAGATCGCCGCATCCGATCCCGGCAGGTACGTGCTCCTGCAGCAGTTCAAGAATCCCGCCAACCCCGCCATCCACGAGTCCACGACGGGACCGGAGATCTGGGAGGACACCGGTGGGGCAATCGACATCCTCGTCTCGGGCGTGGGCACCGGCGGCACGATCACGGGCATCTCGCGCTACATCAAGATGACGCGCGGCAAGGCGATCACCTCCGTCGCGGTGGAGCCGGCCGCGAGCCCGCTCATGACGCAGAAGCGCGCCGGGGAGCCGCTCAAGCCAGGCCCGCACAAGATCCAGGGCATCGGCGCGAACTTCATGCCCGACGTGCTGGACCTGTCCCTCGTGGACGTCGTCGAGCAGGTGACGAACGAGGAGGCCATCGCCTACGCGCGGCGACTTGCCCGCGAGGAAGGCATTCTCTCGGGCATCTCCTGCGGGGCCGCCGCCGCCGTGGCCGTTCGCCTGGCGAAGCGCCCGGAAAACGCCGGCAAGACGATCGTGGTGATCCTGCCCGACTCCGGCGAACGCTACCTGAGCTCGATCCTCTTCGAGGGGCTGTACGACGCCGCGGGTTTGCCCGCGGACTGACGGCGCCCGGGCGTCAGGGCAAGGGCTTGCGAAACTTGAGCGCGAAGTTGTCCGCCTCCCCGATCGCCACGTACTTCGCGCGATCCGTGTCCTTGAGCGACAGCGTCGGCGGCAGCGTCCAGACGCCTTGCGGATAGTCCTTCGTATCCCGCGGATTGGCCAGGATTTCCGAGCGCGCCACGAACTCGAAGCCGGCGCGCTTCGCCAGTTCGATCGCGTAGTCCTCGCGCACGTACCCGTCCTTCGCCTTCGGATCCTGGGGCCGGTCGGTGGGGGCGCGGTGGTCCTCGATGCCGAGGATGCCGCCGGGCTTCAGGGCGCGATGGAAGGCCTGCAGCGCCTCGTCCGCGTAGCCACCCGCAATCCAGTTGTGCAGGTTGCGGAAGGTGAGAACGAAGTCCGCCGACCCGGGCGGGGCCACGTCGTAGTAGCCCTTCGCGAAGGCGGTCACCGTCAGGCGGCCGTATACCGGCTTGTCCCCGGCGAGCTTGTCGAGAAAGGCCTGGTGCGCCCGTTCGTAGCCCGCTCGCCCCTTCACGGACTCCAGCGGAAACTGGGCCACGTAGAACGTCCCCCGGTCGCGCAGGTAAGGGGCCAGGATTTCCGTCCAGTAGCCGCCTCCCGGAGAAATTTCCACCACCGTCGCGTCGGGTCGGGTGCCGAAGAACACAAGTTCCTCGTAGGGCTTGCGAACGGCATCGCGCGCGACGAAGGCGGGTGTGCGGTGTGTGCCCCCGATCGCCTGCTTCAGGGCATCGTCGGCGCTCGCACCCAATGCGGCGATGGCAAGCGCGGCGCCCAGGAGTGGACGAAAGTGTCGTGAGTTGCGTGGGACCGGAGCGAGGGCTTTCATGGTCCGCAAGGCTATCCCATTTCCACTAAAGTGAGGACGGTGATCCCCTTCCTGCGCCCCGGCGACCCCTTCCCCCCCGTATCCAGGGCCCAGCGCTCGCCCAACGGGCTGCTCTGCGCCGGCGCGGACCTCTCGCCGCAGAGGATCCTCGACGCCTATGCGAAGGGGATCTTCCCGTGGTTCTCGGAGGGCGACCCGATCCTCTGGTGGTCGCCGCACCCGCGCATGGTCCTTCTCCCCGAAGAGCTCAAGGTGTCGCGCTCGCTCAGGAAGGCGGTGGCCCGCGGGCCATTCGAAACGCGATTCGATACCGCGTTCGCACAGGTGATGGCCGAGTGCGCGGCCCCCCGCGACGGGCTGCCGGGAACCTGGATCGTCCCGGAGATGGTCGCGGCCTACACGCGCCTGCATGAGCTGGGCTACGCGCACTCGGTCGAGTCGTGGAAGGACGGCGAGCTGGCCGGCGGGCTCTACGGCATCCTGCTCGGCCGGGTCTTCTTCGGCGAGTCGATGTTCTCGCGCGAGACGGACGCATCCAAGGTGGCCCTGGTGAAGCTGGTGGATCGCGTGCGCGATCTGGGCGTGCGCGTCATCGATTGCCAGCAGGCCACGCGCCACCTGGCTTCCCTGGGCGCGCGCGAGATTCCGAGGCGCGACTTCGCGCACCTGCTGGCCGAGTCGATACAATATCCCCCGTCCGGCAGCCGTTGGCCGGCCACCGAGGAAGCATGGCGAAGCTCAACGATCTCCCGATAGCGAACCTGCAGTTCTACGCGACGGCCCCGTACCCTTGCAGCTACGTGCCGGGACGCCTCGCGCGCTCGCAGGTCGCAACTCCCAGCTACCTCATCGATACGGAGGCCTACGGCAGCCTCGTCTCCGCCGGCTTCCGCCGCTCGGGTGCTTTCACCTACCGCCCCTACTGCGACCACTGCCAGGCCTGCGTGCCGGTGCGCGTGGTCGCCTCCGAGTTCGAGCCGAACCGCTCCCAGCGTCGATCCTGGAAACGGCACTCGGGGCTGGAGGTTCGTTTCGGCGAGCTCAAGTTCAGTCCCGAGCATTACGCCCTGTATCGCCTGTACCAGGGGGAGCGCCACCGAGGCGGCGGCATGGACCACGACAGCCGCGAGCAGTACATCCATTTCCTGCTGCAATCGAACGTCACCACCAGCCTCGCGGAGTTCCGCGAGGAAGGCAAGCTGCGCATGGTGTCCATCGTGGACGAGCTGGCCGACGGCCTGTCCTCGGTCTATACCTTCTTCGACCCGCTCGTGCAAAAGGCAAGCTTCGGCACCTGGAACATCGTGTGGCAGATCGAGGAGGCCCGGCGGCGCGGCCTTCCCTACGTGTACCTCGGCTACTGGATCGCGCAGAGCCGCAAGATGGCCTACAAGAGCGAATTCCGCCCCATCGAGGGGCTCACCCGCGGGGAATGGAAGCGCCTGCGCTGATGAGCCTTTATCGCCTCGCCCGCAGTGCCCTCTTCCAGCTCGACCCCGAAACCGCGCACGTGCTCGCGCTCAAGGCGATGGGCACCCTCGGGCCTGCCGTGGCGCTCCTGGGAGCGGGGTCGGACGCAGGCGAAGAACGCACGGTGATGGGCATCCGCTTCCCGAACCCCGTCGGCCTCGCCGCCGGGATGGACAAGGATGCGCAGTATCTCGAGCCGCTGGCGGCCCTGGGCTTCGGCCACCTGGAGGTCGGCACCGTCACGCCGCGCCCGCAGCCGGGCAACCCCAGGCCGCGACTCTTCCGCCTGGTGGAGCACGAGGCGATCATCAATCGCATGGGCTTCAACAACGTGGGCGTGGAGGCGCTGCTGCGCAACGTCGAGAAATCCCCGTTCCGGGGCGTCCTGGGCATCAACATCGGCAAGAACTTCGACACGCCCATCGAGCGCGCCGCCGACGACTACCTCGCCTGCCTGGACGCCGTGTACGAGCGCGCGACCTACGTCGCGGTCAACATCTCCTCGCCCAACACGAAGAACCTGCGCGACCTCCAGTCCCGGGAAAGGCTCGACGAGCTGCTCGGGGCGATCATGGCGCGGCGCGATTCGCTCGCCGCCCGCGCAGGGAAAGTGACGCCGCTCGCCGTGAAGATCGCCCCCGACCTCGACGACGGGCAGATCGCGGCCGTCGCGGAACTTGCACTCAAGCACCGCATCGACGCGCTGGTCGCCACCAACACCACCATCGGCCGCGCGGGCGTGGAGGGTCATCGCAACGCACAGGAGGCGGGCGGGCTCTCGGGGCGCCCCGTGTTCGCGCTCTCGACCGAAGTGCTGCGCAAGCTCGCGCGCCTGCTCGGCGGGCGCATCCCCCTCATCGGCGTGGGCGGCATCCTCTCGGGAGAGGATGCGAAGGCCAAGGTCGAGGCGGGGGCCAGCCTCGTGCAGATCTACACCGGCTTCATCTACCGCGGCCCGGATCTCATCGCCGAGGCGCGGCGCGCGCTCAAGGCCTGAGCGCAGACTGCGCCGCCGGCCTCCATGCGAATCGGCGTTCCCCGCGAAACGAAGGAAGGCGAGCGCCGTGTCGGTCTCGACCCGATCGCGATCGGCGTTCTCGCGGGCGACGGCCATGAGGTGCGCGTGGCCTGCGGCGCGGGCCTGGGCATCGGAGCGCCCGACGAGGCGTACCGGGCTGCCGGCGCCACGATCGTCGATCCCGCCGACGCGTGGAAGGCCGCGCTCGTCGTGAAGGTGAAGGAGATCCAGCCGGGCGAGTGGACCTGCCTGGATCGCCACTGCACGCTCTTTTCCTTCCAGCACCTGGTGGGCGAGCCCGGGCTGGCGCGCGAAGTGGCCGCGCGAGGCGTCACCGCCATCGCCTACGAGATGGTGCGCGATGCGCAGGGCGGATTCCCGCTCCTCGCGCCCATGTCGGTGATCGCCGGGCGCCTGGCGATCCAGGTGGGCGCGCAGCTCCTCACGCTGCCGGCCGGCGGCAACGGCACGCTGCTGGCGGGCTGTCCCGGTGCGCCTCCCGCACGCGTGCTCGTGCTCGGAGGCGGCCATGCGGGAACGAATGCGGCGCAGGTCGCATCCGCGATGGGCGCGGCGGTCACGATCCTCACGCGGTCGCCTGCGACGCGGGAGGCCATCGCCACGCGCCTCGGGCCCTCGATCGAAACCGGCCTGGCCACGCCCGATGCCATCGAGCGCCACGCCCTGGCCGCGGACCTCGTGGTGGGCGCCGTCTTCATCCCGGGAACGGCCACGCCGAAGCTCCTGGCCCGCTCCCTGGTCGCGCGCATGAAACCCGGCTCCGTGATCGTGGACATTTCGATCGATGCGGGCGGCATCGCCGAGACGTCGCGGCCGACCACTCACGCGAACCCCACTTACGTCGAGCACGGCGTCGTGCACTACTGCGTGGCCAACATGCCCTCGGCGGTGGCGCGCGCCGGTGCGGCGGCCCTGTCGGCGGCGGTCCTGCCCCATGTCCGGGCGCTGGCCCGCAAGGGCATCGCGCAGGCGATCCGGGACGACAAGGGCCTGCGCGCGGGCGTCATGCTGTGGAACGGACGGTTCACGCACGAAGGCATCGCGGCCGAAGCGGGTGAGCCCTGCTCGCCGCTCACGGAGGAAGACCTCGCGTGACCGACCTGGCCACCCGCATCGACGCGCTCCTGCCGCAGACGCAATGCACGCAGTGCGGCTTCGAAGGCTGCCTTCCCTATGCGCAGGCCATCGCGAAGGGCGAGGCCGACATCGACCAATGTCCGCCGGGCGGCAATGAAGGCATCGCGAAGCTCGCGGCGATTCTCGGCCGCGCCGTGAAGCCGCTCAACCCGGCCCACGGCGAACATCGTCCGCCGCAGGTCGCCTTCATCGACGAGGCGCTTTGCATCGGCTGCGTGAAGTGCATCCAGGCCTGTCCGGTGGATGCGATCGTGGGCGCCTCCAGGCTCATGCACACGGTGATCGCCGGCTGGTGCACGGGGTGCGAGCTGTGCATCCCGCCCTGCCCGGTGGACTGCATTTCGCTCGTCCCGGTGGCGAAGTTGCCCGATCCGGATCTGTCGCGCGCCCGGCACGCGTTCCGCGCCATGCGGCTGGCCCGCGACGTCGCCGAGCACGCGGCCAAACTGGAGGCCTACGAATGACCGTGGTCGAGGAACGGGCCGGCAAGGTCATGAGCGCCAGGGCGCGCGCCGAGTTCTTTCGCCTCCTGCGCGACGCCAATCCCGATCCGAGGAGCGAACTCGAGTACGCCACCCCCTACGAACTGCTGGTGGCCGTGGTGCTCTCGGCGCAGGCGACCGACAAGGGCGTGAACCTCGCCACGAGGAAGCTCTTCCCCGTGGCGGACACGCCGCGGAAAATCGTCGCGCTGGGCGAGGAAGGCCTGGAGGCGTACATCAAGACCATCGGGCTTTTCCGCACGAAGGCGAAGAATGTGGTCGGGCTGTCGCGAATGCTGCTCGCGGAACACGGCGGCGAGGTGCCACGCACCCGCGAGGCGCTGGAAAAGCTGCCCGGCGTGGGGCGCAAGACCGCCAACGTGGTGCTGAACGTGGCCTTCGGCGAGCCCACGATGGCCGTCGATACGCACATCTTTCGCGTATCCAACCGCACGGGACTCGCGCCAGGCAAGGATCCGCTGGCGGTGGAACGCAGGCTCCTCGAGGTCGTGCCCGTGGAGTATCGCCAGCACGCGCACCACTGGCTCATCCTGCACGGCCGCTACACCTGCGTGGCGCGCTCGCCGAAGTGCGGGCAGTGCCCGGTGGTCGGGCCCTGCGGGTTCAGGGACAAGGCGAAGCTCGCCGCCCCCCCGGCGCCGAAGCGATCGCGCCTGCCGAAATGAGCCTCTTCAACCCCACGCGCGATCAGGTGCGCGAGTTCTTCTTCGACCTGTGGGCCAAATCGCGGGCGGGACAGGCGTTGACGCCGCTGGAATCGATGGCGCTCGCGATCGTGATGGAGCATCCGGAGTACCACGAAGTGCTAGCGAATGCCGGACGCTACCGGGACCGAGAGTGGAAGCCGGAGGGCGGCGAGACCAATCCGTTCCTGCACCTGTCGCTGCACCTCGCGATCGAGGAGCAGGTCGGCATCGACCAGCCGCCGGGCATCCGCGAAGCGGTGAAGGCACTCGCGGCGAAGCACGGTTCGGAGCACGAGGCCCGGCACGCGGTGCTCGACTGCCTGGCCGAGATCGTCTGGCAGTCGCAGCGCAATGGCGCTCCCTTCGACAACGCCGTCTACCTCGAACGTCTCGCCCAACTCATCTGAAAACGAACCGGCCACACCAACCGGGTTCATGGGGAGACGGGTTCGCGAACACGCCCCATGGAAAAAGCCCGGCGCGAGCCGGGCTTTCGGGGTAGGCGGCCGCGGGGAGTCGTCAGTACTTGAGCGTGACGCCCGGCTGGGTCGAGAAGTACGCCGCAAGGTCGAGCATGTCCTTTTCGGACAGGTTCGCGACCTGGCCGGCCATGATCGGGTTCTTGCGCTTGCCGGCCTTGTAGTGCTTGAGCGCGGTGGCAAGGTAGTCGGCGTGCTGGCCCGCGATCTTCGGGAATTCGGGGCTCACGCTGATGCCGGATTCCCCATGGCAGGCCTTGCACGGCTCGGCCTTGGTTCTGCCGGCATCCGGGTTGCCCGAGGCCGCGAAGGCCGGGACGGCAAGCGAAAGGACGGCGAGCGCGATGAGCGTGTGCTTGTTCATGGCGCGCCTCATTTCCCGGCGACGGTCGCGCCGCCGGCTGCCTGCGAGTAGTACGCCGCAAGATCCTCCATGTCCTTGTCGGACAGGTCCGCCGCGATGGAGCGCATCGTCGGGTGGTCGCGCTCGCCCTTCTTGTACTGCTTGAGCGCGCTGACAATGTAGGCGGCATGTTGCCCGCCGAGCCTGGGCACGTGGTAGACCTCCGGAAAGGCGGTCTTCCAGCCGGCAATGCCGTGGCATCCGATGCACTGGAAATGCCTCTGCTTGCCGGCGGCGGGGTCACCTGCCGCCTGGACGGAGGTGGCGAGCGCCGCGGCAACGGCGGCGATGATGAGGCGGTTTCGGGACATGGAGTCTCGTCAGGGTCAGGATTTCGGGGGGAGGACAACCGAGCCTTTTCCCGGGGCCCGTCGCCGATCGCCGCGGATTATAGCCCAGCGTCCGCGTTGCGTCACGGCGTCCGGCGGCCCGCGTCGAACACGGCATCGAGGGGACCCGGAGGGCCCAGATGAAAGCCCTGCCCCCAGGACACGCCGATCGACTGGAGTTTCTTCACGATATCCTCGCTCTCCACGCACTCCGCGACGCTGGCGAGTCCCATGGTGGTGGCGATCTTCTGGATCGCCTCCACCATCGCGTAGTCCAGGTAGCTCCTGGCCACGCCCTTCACGAAGAGGCCGTCGATCTTCAGCCCGTCCACGGGGAAATGCTTGAGGTAGTTGAAGGACGAGAGCCCGCTGCCGAAATCGTCGAGCCAGAAGCGCACGCCCAGGGACCGCAGCGCCTCGACGCTCGCGCGGGCGCGCTCGACATTGGCGATGGCCGCGGTCTCCGTGATCTCGAAGCAGATGGCGCCGGGCGGCACGCCGTACCGCGTGAGGTTCTCGCGCACGATGTCGGCGAAATCCGGGCTGGAGAGCGTATGGCCCGACAGGTTGATGGAAAACTCGGCGGGCTTGTCCACGCCGCGGTCGCGGGCCAGGCGCTTGTAGTCGGCGAAGGCGCGCTCGATCACCCAGCGGTCGATCGTGCGCATCAGGTCGTAGCGTTCCGCCACCGGGATGAACGACATCGGCAGGATCAATTCCCCGCCCGTTTCGCTCATTCGCAGCAGTGCTTCCGCGCGCGCCGGCGCGGCGGGATCGCGCCCTGCCGCCAGGGAGACGATGGGCTGGTAGAGGAGCGTGAAGGCACCGCCGGCGATGGCGTCGTTGATGCGCTTCAACCACCCCCGGCTCGTCTGGCGCATGTACTGCGAGGCTTGCGCCTCGTGGAAGGCGACGACGCGGTTCCTGCCCTGCTCCTTGGCCGCAAAGCAGGCGCTGTCGGCCTCGTTGAAGATGGCCGACAGGCCCGGCGTGAGACGGGTGATGGCCACGACGCCGGCGCTCACGCCCACCTGGAAGGCATGATCGCTCCAGTCGAATGGCCAGGCCTGCACGGCGTCGCGGATGCGCAGCCCCGCCTGCAGCGCGTAATCGGCGCTGCAGTTCTCGATGAGCACGGCGAACTCGTCGCCGCCGATCCGCGCGAGGAGCTCCTCGTCCCGCAGGCACCCGTTGAGCACCGGCACGATGCGCCGCAGCAGGTCGTCGCCCGCAAGGTGGCCGAAGGCGTCGTTGATGCGGTGCAGGAAGTCGATGTCGAGATAGATGAGGGCGTGCGTGCCGCCCTGGCTGCGCGCCGAGGCGAGCGCCGACTCGAGCCGCTCCTCGAGCGTCTTCCGGTTGGCGAGCCCCGTGAGCGGGTCGTGGGTGGTGAGGAAGAACACCTGCTGGCGCGAGTTGTCCAGCCGCTCCTGCAGGCGCTGTTCCTTCGCCTGGAAATCGGTGGCGAGCGCCAGCACTTCGCCCTTCAGCGCCTCGAGGGGGGGATCGAGCTCGGGAAGGTCGGCCCTGCCCGAACCGCCCGAGGCGTGACGGATGGCCCCGCGGATGACCTGGACTTCACCATCCAGGATGCGTGCGGTGCGCCGCGCCAGCACGAACACCGAGGCCACGGCCACGGCGAGAGCGAGCATCCAGGTCCACGCCTGCCCTTGCTGCGTGGTGCCCAGCGCCGCGCGCCCCAGGGCGAAGGCAGCGCAGAACACGGCGATGGGGATCGCCCCCAGCGCCACCAGCCGGGCAGCCAGCCGGCTCAGCTCATCCTTGGGCGGGGGGGGCGTCGGCATCGGGCGCCTAGCCGGCCGGCGTCGCCTGCGTCCACAGGCAGCGGCCCTTGCTTTCCTTGTCGATGCGCTCGCACATCGCCGCGTGCGCGGCCAGTTCCGCCAGGCTTGCGCGCACCACCGCGAGCCTGTCCGGTCGCGAGGCCGATTCCCCCCGGTTACCGCG
The DNA here is from genome assembly GCA_016720855.1 of Betaproteobacteria bacterium. NCBI lineage: Bacteria > Pseudomonadati > Pseudomonadota > Betaproteobacteria > Betaproteobacteria bacterium. The sequence continues at coordinate 1,013,066 of JADKJU010000001.1, forward strand.
GACCCGGGAATGAGGCAGATGTCGAGCGAGTCCTGCCCTCGCGTCATGGCGAGCCAGACGTCGGCCAGCAACTGCGCGTCCAGGAGCGCCCCGTGCAACGCGCGCCGCGAGTTGTCCACCTGGTAGCGCTCGCACAGCGCGTCCAGGGAGTTGCGCTTTCCCGGATGGATCTCGCGCGCCATCGAGAGCGTATCGGTCACGGTGCACACCGTCTCCAGACCGGGCCGGTCCATGAGCGCGAATTCCGCGTTCAGGAAACCGACGTCGAACGGCGCGTTGTGGATGAGGAGTTCCGCCCCCTCCACGAACTCGACGAATTCCTCGGCGATATCGGGGAAGCGCGGCTTGTCCGCGAGGAAATCCAGGGTGAGGCCATGGACCTGGGTTGCGCCAGGGTCGATCTCGCGATCCGGGTTCAGGTAACGGTGGAAATTGCGACCCGTCTGCCTGCGGTCGAAGAGCTCCACGCACGCGATTTCGATCACGCGGTGCCCCTGCGTGACCTCCAGCCCGGTCGTCTCGGTATCGAGGACTATCCGCCTCATCTGCGCCCCATGACCCCTACGATCGAATCATCCGTGTTCATCCGCCCTGATCCGTGTTCATCCGTGTCTCAAGGTTTACTGCAACCCAGGACGACCCCGCGGTTCGCCAGCGCATCCGCCCGCTCATTCCCGTCATGCCCCGCGTGCCCCTTCACCCACCGCCAGGCGATGTGGTGCTGCGCCGCCAGTTCATCCAGTTTCTTCCACAGGTCCACGTTCTTCACCGGCGCCTTCGCAGCCGTCTTCCACCCCTTCGCTTTCCACCCGTGGATCCACTCGGTGATGCCTTTCTGCACGTACTGCGAGTCGGTGTGCAGGATCACCCGGCTCGAGCGCTTCAGAGCGGAAAGCGCCTCGATCACGGCGGTGAGCTCCATCCGGTTGTTGGTGGTCAACGCTTCTCCGCCGAAGAGCTCCCGCTCCTTCCCGTCGAACATGAGCAAGGCCCCCCAGCCCCCCGGACCGGGATTGCCCTTGCATGCGCCGTCGGTATGGATCTCGACCGCTTTGGCAGCGGCTTCGCTATGGGTCACGGTCACTTGACGATGTGCAGCGGCCCGGCCCGGGAGGAGGCCGCCGTGCCCTCCCGCTTCGTGGCCATGGCCACGCGTTTCTCGCGCGCCTGCGCCTCGTGCCATGCCGGGGTGAGCAGGCGCATGCCACGCACGCGCTTGATGGCCTGCAGCATGTACACGGCGCCCCCAACCGCCCACCACCGGTCGCCGGCGGGCTCCATGAAGGCGAGGCGCTTCAGCCATTTCTCCTTCTTCACCGGCGGCGCGTAGCAGACGAGGCGGCCTGCGGAGACCTCGTATCCGAGCAGGGCGAGCCAGTCCTTCACGCGCAGGAGGGAGACGAACTTGCCGTTCCAAGGCGTTTCATGGCGCGCGGGGCCGATGGCACTGCGCAGGCCCCACAGGCTCCACGGGTTGAAGCCCAGGATGATGATTCGCCCCTCGGGCATCATCACGCGGTCGATCTCGCGCAGGACGGCATGCGGTTCCGGGGCGAACTCGAGCACGTGCGGCAGCACGGCCAGGTCGATCGACTGCGTGGCGATCGGCAGCTCGTGTCCCCGGGCCCGCACGTCCACGCCGCCGCCCACGTCGATCTTCATGCGGTGGGTCATGCGGTTCTCGCGCAGCAGGTCGAACTGCGGCAGGCCCAGCTGCAGCGCGTGGAAACCGAAGATGTCGGGCGTCACGTCGTCCAGGTAGGCGCGCTCCTTCTCGAGGAGATACGCCCCCAGGGCAGTGGCGAACCAGTCGGCGAGCGGGTTGGTCGGCATGGGTCAATTCTAATAGACTCGGGTCCATGATGCAGATCCATCCCGTTCCGGCTTTCGAGGACAACTACCTCTGGGTCATCGAGGACGGTCGGCACGCGGCCGTCGTGGACCCCGGCGACGATCACCCCGTGCAGGCTTTCCTCGAGGCCCGCGGGCTCGTGCTCACGGCGATCCTGGCGACCCACCATCACGGCGACCATGTGGGCGGGCTGGAAGCGCTGGCCACGCGCTGGAAGTGCGAGGTGTTCGGGCCGGCGGGCGAGAGGATCGACGGGCTCACGACGAGGCTGCGCCAGGGCGAGTGCATCACCGTGCCCGGGCTCGGCCTGCCGCTGGAAATCCTCGACGTGCCGGGCCACACCGCGGGGCATATCGCCTACGTGGGAGCCGGCGCAGGGCCGCAGGGCTTGCCCCCCGGCCCCTTCGTGTTCTGCGGCGATACCCTGTTCGCCTGCGGCTGCGGCCGCCTCTTCGAGGGCACGCCGGCGCAGATGCTCGATTCGCTCTCGAAGCTCGGGAAGCTGCCGCGCGAGGCGCGCGTGTACTGCGCCCACGAGTACACGATGTCCAACATCCGCTTTGCGCTCGCGGTGGAGCCTGGCAATACGGCGCTCGCCGCGCGCAGGCAGCGCGATGGCGCGCTGCGGGCGGGGAACCTGCCCACCGTGCCCTCCACCCTGGCCGACGAGCTCGACACCAATCCCTTCATGCGCTGGTCCTGTCCCGAAGTCATCGCCTCGGCCTCGGCTCACGCCGGGCGCGCGCTTGCCTCGCCCGTCGAGGTGTTCGCAGCCGTGCGCGAATGGAAGGACACCTTCCGCTGAGCCTCTTTCCAGACCGGCGCCTTCCCCGACCATGACCGACTTCATCCTTCGCCCCGCCGAGCCGCGCGACTGCGCCCAGATCGACCGCCTGATCCGCGAGCTGGCCGAATACGAAAAGCTCTCCCACCAGATGATCGGCACGCCCGAGGGCCTGCACCGGGTCCTCTTCGGTCCGCGCCCCGCCTGCGAGGCCGTGATGGCCGAGCGCGGCGGCCGCGCCGTCGGCTTCGCGCTCTTCTTCACCACGTTCTCCACGTTCCTGTGCAAGCCCGGCCTCTACCTCGAGGACCTTTTCGTGGAGCCGGAACACCGCGGAGCCGGGATCGGCAAGGCGATGCTGCGCCACCTCGCAACACTCGCCGTCGAGCGCGACTGCGGCCGCTTCGAGTGGCGGGTGCTCGACTGGAACGCGCCGTCGATCCGGTTCTACGAATCCATCGGCGGGAAGCTGCTGCCGGAGTGGCAGCTCGTGCGCATGACGGCGCCGGAATTCATGGCGCTCGCGAAAGGCTAGGCCCCCCGGCGCCTTGCATGTCCACGGGAGAGGGAAGAAAGGTCTTCCTTTCCCGCTCCGGGAGAAGGGTCGGGGATTGACGGGTGGCTTTCCGGGTAAAATGCGTGATGGCCGCCCTCGAGGCGGCCGCTTCTTTTCCCCCGGAGCCCCCATGCTCGACACCCTCGCGCGCGACTTCCGCGCCATTGCCCCCGCGGCCGACTTCTGTGCCCTGCGATTCATGGAAGAGTCCTCGGAGTTCCTCACGGTGCGCCAGGACGTGGCCGAACCCCCGCAACTTTCCAATGACCGCGGCGTGATGGTCACGGTGATCGACAAGGGCGGCCTGGGGTATGCCGCGACCAGCGACCTTACTCCCGCGGGCCTTCGCGAGGCGGCCGGCCGGGCGAAGCGGCTGGCGGAGCTCACCGCCGGACGCAGCGTCGTGGACTACAGCAAGATCGCGATGCCCAGTCCCACGGGCACCTACGCCTCGCCGTTGGCCGACGACCCCGCGCGCCTGACGCGCCCGGAGAAGTTCGCCCTGCTGGCGGACGAAGCCAGGCAGTGCCGGATCGACGACCGGATCGTGGACTGGGAGGCGAGCCTGTGGACCACGCGCACGCGCCAGGCCTACTTCACCGTCGACGGCGGCGAGGTCGAGCAGGTCTTCCATTACCTCGTGCCGAACATGTCGGCCACCGCGCATGCCGACGGCGTCACGCAGACGCGCACGCACGCCGGCCGCGGCAACGGCTACTGCCGCCAGGGCGGGCTCGAGATCCTCGATTCCTTCGGACTCGAGGGCAGCGGCCGCGCGGTGGCCGAAGGCGCGCTGGAGCTGCTCGCCGCGCCCAACTGCCCGAGCGGGAAGATGGACGTGCTCCTCATGCCCGACCAGATGATGCTCCAGATCCACGAATCCATCGGGCACCCGCTGGAGCTCGACCGCATCCTGGGAGACGAGCGCAACTTCGCCGGCACGAGCTTCGTGACGCTCGACATGTTCGGCTCCTACCGCTACGGCTCGGACCTGCTCGACGTCACCTTCGATCCCACGCGCGCCGAGGAATTCGCCGCCTACGGCTGGGACGACGACGGCCTGGCCGCGAAGCGCGAGTACCTCATCCGCAAGGGTGTCCTCGAGCGCCCGCTGGGCGGGGCCATCTCGCAGGCCCGCGCCGGCATCGCGGGCGTGGCCAACACGCGCTCCTGCGCCTGGAACCGGGCGCCCATCGACCGCATGGCGAACCTGAACGTCGAGCCGGGCGCCTCCTCGCTCGACGAGCTGGTCGCCTCGATCGACCTGGGCGTCATGATGCGCACCAACATCTCGTGGTCGATCGACGACTCGCGCAACAAATTCCAGTTCGGTTGCGAGTGGGGACGCATGATCCGCAACGGCAAGCTCGCCGAGGTGGTGAGGAACCCGAACTACCGGGGCGTTTCCGCGACCTTCTGGCGATCGCTCTCCGGCGTCGGCAACGCCTCCACCTTCGAGGTGATGGGCACGCCCTTCTGCGGCAAGGGGGAACCCAACCAGGTCATCCGCTGCGGCCACGCCTCGCCCGCATGCCGCTTCTCCGGCGTCGAAGTCTTTGGCGGAGCGGCGTGAGGATGAAATCCACCTTCCTCGAGCTCGCCGATTTCGTACAGTCGCTGGCTGCCGCCGGCGAAGTGATCGCCTCCGGCTTCAACGCCGAAACCTCCGACTTCATCCGCTTCAACAAGAGCGCGGTGCGCCAGGCCACGAGCGTGCGCCAGGCACGCTGGACGCTCACGCTCATCCGCGACGGCCGTCGCGTGGATGCCGCGGCCACGCTCTCGGGGCAGCCCGGCGCCGACCGGGACCAGTTGAAGGCCATGCTCTCCGACCTGCGCAGCGGCATCGCGCAAGCGCCCGTGGACCCTTACCTCCTCTACCCCACCACGCCCGTGAATACCGAGCGCGAATCCATCGGCGAAATTCCGGATGCCTCGGTGGTGATGGACGCCGTGCTCGACGCCGGTCGCGGGCTCGATCTCGTGGGCCTGTATGCGGGCGGTCCGATCCACGAGGGGTTCGCCAACTCGCTGGGCCAGCGCAACTGGCAGCGCGTGGACAACTTCAATTTCGAGTGGTGCCTGTACCACGACCGCGACAAGGCGGTGAAGACGTCGTATTCGGGGCCGAAGTGGGAGGCCGATGCCTTTGCCGCGCGCATGCGCTTCGCACGCGACCAGCTCGCCCTCCTCGGCACGCCGGCGCGCACGCTCGACCCCGGCCATTACCGCGCCTACCTCGCGCCGTCCGCGATGGAAGAGGTGCTCGGGATGCTGTGCTGGGGAGGGTTCGGCCTGAAGAGCCAGCGCACGAAGCACAGCCCGCTCATGCGCATGGCCGACGGCAAGGAGTGCTTCGACGCACGCGTGACGATCGCGGAGAACACGGCCGAGGGACTCGCGACCGGCTTCCAGCGCGAGGGCTTCGTGCGGCCGGGCCGGGTGGAGCTGATCCGCGCGGGACGGCCTGCGGATACGCTCGTCTCGCCGCGCTCGGCGAAGGAATACGGCGCCGCGACCAACGGCGCCAATGGCGACGAGACGCCCGAGTCGCTCGACCTCGCGGCCGGCGAACTCCCGCGAGCCGATGCGCTCAATGCCCTGGATCGAGGCATCTTCGTGGGAAACCTGTGGTACCTCAACTTCTCCGACCGCTCCGCCTGCCGCCTGACGGGCATGACGCGCTTCGCTTCCTTCTGGGTCGAGGGCGGCAAGATCCGCGCGCCTCTCAACGTGATGCGGTTCGACGACTCGGCGTTCCGGATCCTGGGGTCCGAGCTGGAGGCGCTCACGAAAGAGCGCGACCTGCTCCTGCAAGGCGGCACCTACGGATTGCGAAACACGTCGTCGATGCGCACGCCCGGCGCGCTGCTTCGCGATTTCGCCCTCGTCCTGTAGCCGGATTGACGCCAGAAGCCCTGCGGCGTAGGATGAAAAACCTTTATGAAACAATACTTAAGCTGATGGCGTGGAAGCGGAATCTGAAGTGGGTCCCGCTGGTTGCGGCCTTGGCCGTCACCGGCGCCTGGGCCATCCCGCCGGGGCCTTCGCCCCCCCCGTCCGCCCCCGTTCCAGACGCCTTCGACGACCCGGTCCTGCCGATGCCGGACGCGGATCTCTGGCAGCGCATTCGCAAGGGCTTCCTGCTCGAGCCCCTGGATTCCCCGCTCGTCCTCGAGCATGAAGCCTGGTATTCGGGCCGCCCGGAATACATCAGGCGCTTCGTCGATCGAGGCAGCCGCTACCTGCACCACATCGTGGAGGAAGTGGAGAAGCGCGGCATGCCCACCGAGATCGCGCTGCTGCCGGTGGTGGAAAGCGCGTTCAATCCCCAGGCCTATTCGCGCTCCAAGGCCTCGGGGCTGTGGCAGTTCATTCCCTCGACGGGCAGGAACTACGGCCTGGCGCAGGACTACTGGAAGGACAACCGGCGCGACATCGTGGCCGCCACGCACGCCGCGCTCAACTACCTGCAGCGCCTGTACGACATGTTCGGCAGCTGGGAGCTGGCGCTCGCGGCCTACAACTGCGGCGAGGGATGCGTCGGGCGCGCCATCGCGGCGAACCAGAAGCGCGGCCTGCCCACGGATTTCCTGAGCCTCAAGCTGCCGCCCGAGACGAGAAACTACGTGCCGAAGCTCATCGCGGTGAAGAACATCGTGCTCGCCCCCGCCCTTTACGGCATCGATCTCGAGTCGATACCGGACCAGCCTTACTTCATCACGGTCGACGCGCCCGAGAAGATCGACGTGAAGCTCGCTGCCAAGCTCGCCGGGATGCCCGAGGACGAGTTCGTCGCCCTCAACCCGTCGCACAACAAGCCGGTCGCAATCGCGCGCACGGGCACCCTGGTCCTGCCGATGGACAAGGCGGACGCGTTCCGCGAGAACCTGGAAAACTGGGACCAGCCGCTGGTCACCTGGAACACCATCCAGGGCAAGAAGGGCGAGTCGGTCGACGCGATCGCGAAGCGCTATGGACTTACGGGCGCCTCGCTCAAGCAGGTGAACAACCTGCAAGTGAACAGGAAAGGGCGGCTCACCGCCTCGCAGCCGATCCTGGTGCCCGGGCGCGGCAAGGGCAATGTCCAGGTCGCGGCCGCACCGGCCAGCACGGCGACCGCTGCGGCGAAGGCTCCAGCACCGGCAACGGCGAAGGCGTCACCACCAGTCGCGCCAGCGACGGCGGCAAAGAAGGCGTCACCACCCGTCGCGCCAGCGTCGGCGGCGCGCGCCCATGCGACGAATTTCTACACGGTGAAGGCCGGCGACACGCTCTACGGCATCGCCCGCCATTTCGGCAAGGCGGTTCCCGACCTGCTGCAGCTCAACAACCTCTCCTCGCGGGCCGTCATCCAGCCCGGGCTGCGCCTGCGCGTCTACTAGGGACAAAACAAAGGGGTCTGTCCCCTTTTACAAACAAAGGGGACAGACCCCTTTTATGCCTCGACCTACTGGCCGAGATTCGCCGCGGCGAAGTCCCAGTTGAGGAGCTTGTCGATCACCGCGTTCACGTAGTCGGCGCGGCGGTTCTGGTGGTCGAGGTAATAGGCGTGCTCCCACACGTCGATGGTGAGGAGCGGCTTCAGGCCCTGCGTCATCGGCACCTCGGCATTGCCGGTCTTCACGACCTTGAGCTTGCCCGCGCTGTCCGCAACCAGCCAGCCCCAGCCGCTGCCGAACTGGCCGACGGTGGTCGCCGCCATCTGCTTCCTGAACTCGTCGAAGCTGCCGAAGGACTCGTTGATCCTGTCGGCGACCTTGCCGGAAGGCACCCCGCCGCCATTCGGCTTCAGGCTGTTCCAGTAGAAGTCGTGGTTCCAGATCTGCGCGGCGTTGTTGAAGAGCGGCGCCTTGTCGGCCTTGCCGGCGGTGGCCGTCACGATCTCAACGAGCGACTTGCCCTCGAGATCCGTTCCCTTGACGAAGTTGTTCAGGTTGTCCACGTAGGTCTTGTGGTGCTTGCCGTGGTGAAAGCCGACCGTGTTGGCCGAGATGATCGGGGAAAGCGCGTCTGCGGCGTAGGGAAGCGCCATGAGCTGGAACATGGAAAGTCTCCGGAGGAAGTGAGTGTTCGGGTAAAGGCAAATTATAAGGCCAACGCGGGCCCGAAAGCCCCCGCGGGCCGCGGGTGATTCGGTGCCAGGCACGCGTGCCTGGCAACACTCAGGCCGTGGCGCGGGAGGCGTCCCAGCCCCTGGGGATCGAGGCGAGGAGCTTGCGGGTGTATTCCTGCTTCGGATTCCGGTAGATCTCGTCGGCGTTGGCGATCTCCACGATCTCGCCCTGGTTCATCACCATGATCTCGTCCGAGATGTACTTCACCACCGCCAGGTCGTGAGAGATGAAGATGTAGGACAGGCGGTACTCGTCCTGCAGGTCCTGCAGAAGGTTCAGCACCTGCGCCTGCACGGAGACGTCCAGCGCCGAAACGGACTCGTCGCAGATGAGCACATCGGGCTTCATCGTGAGGCAGCGCGCAATGGCGATCCGCTGCCGCTGCCCGCCCGAGAATTCGTGGGGATACTTGTAGAAGGACGCCTCCGGCAGGCCTACTCGGGAAAGCAGGTGGAAGGCCATGTCCTCCCGCTCCCGCGCGTCCTTGCCGATGCCGTGGATCTTCATCGGCTCGGTGAGGGTGTTCCCGACCGTGAAGCGCGGGTTGAGCGAGGCGTACGGGTTCTGGAAGATGATCTGGATGCGCCGGCGATAGGCCATCATCTCCCGGTCGGAGAGCGACAGGAGATCCTTCCCCTCGAAGAGCACCTCCCCGCTCGTGGCGTCGTGAAGTCGCATGAGCGTGAGGCCCACCGTTGTCTTCCCCGAGCCCGACTCGCCCACCAGGCCCAGCGTCTTTCCCTTGGCGAGGCGGAAGTTCACGTCCTTCACCGCGGGCACGGCGCGCTTGCCGAACAGCCCTTCCTTGAGGAAGAAGGTCTTGTTGAGGCCCTTCACCTCGAGGATCACCGCGTCGCTGTCCTTCACGCCGCGCGGACGCTCGTCGTAGTTGGCCGAACCGCCCTGCTTCATGAAGTCGTCGATCACGGGCAGGCGCATCGGGCGCCGGTCAAGGCGCGGCCGGCATTCGAGCAGCGCCCGCGTGTAGGGATGCTGCGGGCTCACGAAGATCCCGCGCACCGGGCCCTGCTCCCGGATCACGCCCTCCTGCATCACCACCACGTGGTCGGCGATCTCGCCCACCACGCCCAGGTCGTGCGTGATGAAGAGCACCGACATGTGGTGCTTCTCCTGCAGCTTCGCCAGGAGCTCCAGGATCTGCTTCTGGATCGTGACGTCCAGCGCCGTGGTCGGCTCGTCGGCGATGAGGAGCTTGGGCTCGCAGGCGATCGCCATGGCGATCATCACGCGCTGCTGCTGCCCGCCGGAGAGCTCGTGCGGAAAACTCTTCACGCGCAGGGCCGGATCCGGGATCCCCACTTCCGAGAGCAGTTCCACCGCGCGAGCCGCCGCTGCCCTGGAGGTCATGCCCATGTGCAGGCGCAGCACTTCCCCGATCTGCTCGCCCACGGGGAACACTGGATTGAGCGACGTCATCGGCTCCTGGAAGATGACCGAGATGTCCTTGCCGCGCAGGTCCTGCAGCCGCTGCGGCGAGGCCTTGAGGAGGTCCTCCCCCGCGTACAGGACGCGGCTCGAAGCCGCAACGGTCGCGTTGTCGGGAAGGAGCCCCAGGATCGACATCGCCGAGACGCTCTTGCCGCTGCCCGACTCGCCCACCAGCGCGATGATCCTGTGCGCAGGGATGTGGAAGGAGATTCCCTTCACCGCCTCGAACGTCGTGTGCCTGTCGATGCGGAAGGTGACGCGCAGGTCCTGGATCTCGAGGAGATGCTGTTCGTTCGCCATTCTCATGTTCCCCGGGTCACTTGAGCTTCGGATCCAGCGCGTCGCGCAGGCTGTCGGTGAGCATCGAGAAGGCGGTCACGAGGATCGCCATGCTCGCGCCCGCGGCGAAGAGCTGCCACCACTTGCCGATCACCAGCTCGTTCTGCGCCTCGGCGAGCATCGTGCCCCACGAGACCATGTCGACCGGCACGCCGAGGCCCAGGAAGGAGAGGATCACCTCCGCCTTGATGAAGCCCACCACGTGCTGCGAGAGCTGCACGAGGATCACGTGGCTCGCGTTGGGCAGGATGTGCACGAACATCCGCGAGAAATGCGAGGCGCCGATCGCCTGCGCGGCCTTCACGTATTCCCGGCCGCAGTGCTTGATGTATTCCGCGCGCACCAGCCGGTAGATTCCCGTCCAGCCGGTGAGCGCCAGGATCACGATGATCGTGTCCAGGCCACGCTTGAACACCGCCGCGAAGGCGAGGATGAGCAGGATGTAGGGAATCGAGGTGAAGATGTTGTAGAACCACTCCAGGAGGTCGTTCACCCTGCCGCCCCAGTAGCCGGCCATGGCGCCCAGCACCGTGCCGATGAGGGTGGCGAAGAGCGCCGCGGTGAGCCCCACGAAGATCGAGACTTCCGATCCCTTGACCGCCTTGGACAGCACATCGCGGCCCCACTTGTCGCCGCCGAAGGGCAGGGACTCCGCACGCTTGACCTCCGTGACGGCGATCTTGGCGGCGCGTTCCTCCCACTCCTTGTAGCGCGGGGCCAGCGGATCGATATCGGAAAGGTCGACGGGCTTTGCCCTGGGGTTCACGTCCCTGTTCGTGACCTCCTTCGCCTCCAGGTTCTCGGCGCCGGCCAGGAACGCGGGATTGGCATAGGAAACGCCCTTCTCCTTGTTCCAGTCGCGCGCGATGAGCCCGCTGAACGAGGCCAGCATCATCGCCAGATAGATCACGACCACGACGAGGGCGATGACGCCGACTCGGTCATTGAGGAGCCGGCGCCACGCGAGTGTCCAGAGCCCCGGGGACTCCTGGCGGACGGGCGGCGTGCTGCTGGGAAGGACTGCGCTCATGTCGGGCCCCTATTTGAACGACACGCGCGGATCGACGAGCTTGTACATCACGTCGACCAGCAGGTTGACGACCATGGTGAGGACGGCCAGGTAGACCGTCACCGCCTTGATCACGGGGAAGTCGCTGCGGTTCACCGCCGTCACGATCTCGCGGCCCAGGCCCGGCACCGAGAAGAACACCTCGAGCAGGAAGGAGCCGACGAAGACGCTCGGCAGGTAGATGCCGACGTTCGTGAGGATCGGGATCATGGCGTTCCTCAGCACGTGCTTCATCATCACCCGCTTCTCCGGCAGGCCCTTCGCGCGCGCGGTGCGCACGTAGTCCTGGTTGATCTCCTCGAGGAAGAAGGACCGGTACAGGCGAAGCTGGGGCGCCAGGCCCACGAAGATGGCCAGCATGATCGGCAGCGGCGCGTAGTTGGTGAGATTCCTCCAGAAGCTCTCGCTCCAGCCCTGCACCGGGAACCAGCCGAGGATGAAGCCGAAGAGCCACTGGCCGAAGATGATGTAGACGAGGAAGCTGATCGACATCGCCGTCGTGCAGATCACCATGATCGCGCGATCGGTGAGGCTGCCGCGCACGTAGGCGACCATGATCGCGAAGACGACCGCGAGCACGGTCTCGATCAGGAGCACCGGCACCATGATGGTGAGCGTGGGCCCGACGCGCGTGAGGAGGATGCGCGAGACCTCCTCGTTGGTGGACCAGCTGCGCCCGAAGTCGAAGGTGAACACCTGCTGCACGAACACCCAGAGCTGGTACCAGTAGGGCTGGTCGACGCCCAGCTGCCTGCGGATGTTGGCGATCTGCTCGGGGTTGGAGATCTTGCCCGCCAGCACCTGCGCGGGGTCGCCCCCCACCCAGTTGAACAGGAAGAAGATCAGCAGGATCACGCCGGCGAGCGTCGGGATCATCTGCCACATGCGTCGGATTACGTAGGCGGTCACGGTGCTTCTCCTTGCGGAAGAAAAGGGGTCAGATCACTTCGCACATTTTCCGGGCAAAGTAATCCGGCCCCGTTTCATTTCGCCGCCGCCTGCCGGGCGGCGACGTCGAGATCCAGGTACTTGAAGTTGGTATACAGGATCGGGTGCTTCTTGTACCCCTTCACCCACGGGTACTGGAGATGATTGAAGATGCGGTGCACGCCCAGGCGCCAGGGCGCATAGGCGAGCAGCAACCGGTTCATCTCGCGATACAGCGCATTTCTCTCCGGGCTGTCGGGCACGGCCTGCGACTTGCGGTAGAGCCGGTCGAACTCCGGGAGCCGGAACCGGGCTTCGTTGGACTGGCCCGTGTTCGGCCCGTAGAGAAGCTGCAGGAAATTCTGCGCATCCGGGTAGTCCGCGATCCACGCGGAGCCGGCCATCTGGAACTTGCCGACGCGCTTGTCGTTCAGGAGATCGGCAAACTGCACCGCTCCCGCGTTGATGCGAATGCCGATGGCGGCCATGGACTTTACCCAGAGCTCGGCCAGCTGGCGATTCGACTGGCTGAAGGCGTTGTACTTGTACTCGATGACGAGGGGCTTTCCGTCGGGCCGCTCGCGCCAGCCGTCCCCATCGCGGTCCGCATAGCCGTACATGTCGAGCAATGCCTTGGCCCGCGCCACGTCGTGGTCCTGCTGCCCGGCGCGGAACTCACTGTCGAAGCCAACCACGCCCGGGGGCACCGGGCTCTGGGCCGGGAGCGCCTGCCCCTTGCGCACGATCCCGATCTCCTGGTCGCGGTCGTGGGCGAGAACCATGGCACGGCGCAGTGCCACCCGCTGCGGGTCGTAGCCGCCAACCGCCGGATCTTCGAGGTTGAAGACGTCGTAGGTGATCTCCGGCTGCTCTTCCCGGAATACCTTCACACCCTGCCTGGCGAGGCCCGGGGCGAGCCTGCCGTTCGGGAGCACCTGGTCGATGAACTCGAACGGCGTCTCGTCGAGTATGTCGTGCTCGTGGTTCACGAAGGCGAGGAAGCGGGGCTGCTCCTCCTCGATGGGATAGATCTCGACGCGATCGAGCAGCGGCAGGCGCTTGCCGCGCAGCGCGTCGATCGCCCGCCGGTCCCATTCGTCGGCCGGATCGGCGTAGCGCGTGTCCAGCTCGTAGCCGCGGTGGTTGGGGTTCCTTTCCAGCACGATCTTCGAGCGGCGCACCCAGTCCTTGAGCACGAACGGGCCGGTGCCGACCGGATGGGCCATCGTGTCGTCGCCATAGGCCTCGATGACCTCGCGCGCGACCGGCACGACGTTGGGCATCGCCAGGACGTAGAGGAAATTGAAGTCGGGCTCCGACAGCTTGAAGCTGATCGTGTACCGGTCGCGAATTTCCAGGCCCGCGACCCGGGCATCGTAGTCCAGGTGGCCGCTCTTCTTCGCAGCCGCGGCGAGCTCGTCGAGGCCCACGATCTTGTGCTCGAACAGCCACTCGTAGGGGCTGGCGTAGCGCGGGTCGCGGAAGCGCTTGATCGAATACTCGAAGTCCCGAGCCACAAGCTCGCGCCGGGATCCCTTGAACGCCAGGTCGTCGGAAAAGAGGATGCCCGGCCGGATGCGGAAGGTGTAGCGGGTGCCGCCCTCCTCCGGCTCGGGAATCGCCTCGGCCACCAGCGGGACGAGCCGCACCGGGCGGGCGAGGTAATCGTAGGTGAGGAGTCCCTCGAACAGGTTCTCGCAGACCCCGACCGAGTAGCGGTCGAAGACGCGCTGCGGGTCGAACCCCGCCTCGGCCGTGCGAAACGACATCCGCAGCACCTTGCGCTCCACCGCTGCCCAGGCCGGGCCCGCGGCAGCAAGCGCGCAGGCAAGGCAGGCGGCGAAGACGGCCAAGAGTCGTTTCAAGCGGGGGCTCCGGATTCGGGCAAATCGCGAATTATAGAGGAGGAAGAAAAAGGGGACAGACCCCTTTTCCGGAAAGGGGGTCTGTCCCCTTTTTCATTTGAGGGACTTCGCCCGGAGGTCGAGGTCGATGTCGACGTAGCGGTACGAGTCGTGCAGGAAGTTGTGCTTGCGCCAGCCCAGCACCCACGGCTGGATCATCTGGTCGCGCTTGCGGTGCACGAAGGACTTCCACGGCGCGTAAACCGCGACCAGGCGGATCATCTCCCCGTAGATGCGCGTGCGCTCCGGGCCCGGTGGGAGCGCGGCCGCCTGGTCGTAGAGACGGTCGTATTCGGGCAGCTGGAAGCAACCGTCGTTGGAGGATCCGCAGTTGGGCCCGTAGAGGAGCTGCAGTCCGTTCTCCGCATCCGGGTAGTCGTAGTTCCAGGCGAGGTGCCAGTTCGAGAGCTTGCCCAGCTTCGACTTCTTCCTCAGGTCGGGCCACTTCTCGACCAGCACCTCGACCCGGATCCCGATCGCCTCGACGTTCTTCTTCCAGAGCTGGGTGAAGAGGCGCTCGAGCTGCGTCGGCCCCGTTGCATAGGTGAACACGAGCGGGCTGCCGTCGGGCTGCTCGCGCCAGCCGTCGCCGTCGCGGTCGAGGTAGCCGAACATGTCCAGGAGCGCCTTGGCCCGCGCCGGGTCGTAGGAAGGCCCCAGGTAGAAATCGGGATCGTGGCCGAGGACGCCCGGCGGCAGCGGGGAGCGCGCCTCGATCGCGGCGCCGTTGCGCACGAGGAAGATCTCGTCCTCCATGTTGTAGGCAAGGCTCATGGCCCGGCGCAATGCGACCCGCTCCGTCGTGTACCCGCCCCAGACCGGATCCTTCATGTTCCAGTACATGTAGCTCACGTCGATGTCGATGCCGGGGATGTGCTTCACGCCCTTCTTCGCGAGCCACGGCGCGAGCTGCTCGCCCGGAAGCGCCATGCTCTTGAACTCGTAGGGCAGGTTCACCCAGTCCAGCTCCCCGTTGAGGAAGGCGAGCCAGCGCGGCTGCGACTCCTCGATCACCGAGATCTCCACGCGGTCGAGCTGCGGAATGCGCTTGCCCTTCATTTCCCGGTAGAGGCGCTGCGAAACGGGGTCGCCGGCGGGAGGCTCGGCCTCATAGGTCTCCTCGCGGTAGCCGGGGTTCCTCTCGAGCACGATCTTCGAGGAACGCTTCCACTCCTTAAGGACAAACGGGCCGGTGCCAACGGGGTGGGCGCCGATATCGGTGCCGTAATGCTCCACGACTTCCCGTGCCTGCGCGCCGAGCGTGCCCATCGCGAGGACGTAGAGAAAGTTGTAGTCGGGCTTCGCCAGGCGGATGCGCAGCGTGTGGCGATCCAGCACCTCGAGCCCCCGGATCGGCGCGTCGTAGTCGAGGGCTCCGGCCTTCTTCGCGGCCGCGGCCGCCTCGTCGATGCCGTCGATCCGGCCCTTGACCAGCCAGGCGTTGGGCGAGGAGATCTTCGGGTCGATGAGGCGCTTGATCGCGAACTCGTAGTCCCTCGCCTCGAGCTCGCGCCGCTTTCCGCCGAACACCGGGTCGTCGGCGAAATAGATGCCCTTCCTGAGGCGCAGCAGGTAGGTGCGGCCACCTTCCGTGATCTCCGGCATCGACTCGACCGTCTGCGGCTTGAGCTTGTAGGGCCGCGCGAGCATGTCGTAGGTGAGCGGCGATTCCAGGATCTCGTCGATCACGGTGTTCGAATACGTGTCGGAGGCGAAGGCCGGGTCGAAATTCGTCTCCGCGATGACGAACGGGACGCGAAGGACCTTCAGCGGGGCAGCGGCCGCTGCCGGGGATGCCAGCGTCCCGAGGAGGCAGGCGAGCAGGAGCAATCGCATCATCGGGCTATCGGCCCGCGGCCGCGAGCAGCGCAAGGTCGATGTCCACGAACTTCCACGTGCCGCGCATGACCGGGTGCCGGTAGTAGCCCGTGACCCACGGGTGCACGAGGTCATTGTAGTACCGGTGCACGCCCAGGCGCCACGGCGCGTACACGAGGAAGAGCCGATTCATCTCGCGATAGAGCGCGTTTCGCTCGGGGCCATTGGGCAGGCGCCTGGCCTGCTCGTAGAGCCGGTCGAATTCGGGTAGGCTGAATCGCGAGTGGTTGGCCTGCCCCTCGTTGGGCCCGTAGAGCATCACGAAGAAAACGTCCGCGTCGGGGATTGCCGCGCTCCAGCCCAGGCCCCACATCTGCAGCTTGCCGGCCTTGGATTCCTTCAGCAGGTCCGGCCACTTGGCCTTCTTGAACGTCATCCGGATGCCGATGCCGTCCATGTTCTTCTTCCAGTTCTCGTCGAGCGGCTTCTGCGCTCCCTCGGGCCGGGAGGCGTACTCGATGGAAAACGGCTTGCACTCGTCGGCCGCGCTTTTGCGGGGCAGGTCGCGGTACCCGTCTCCGTCGCAGTCCTCGTAGCCGAACATGTCCAGGAGCGCCTTCGCCCTGGCCGGGTTGTACTCGGTGGCCGTCGAGCGGAAGTCGGGGTCGTAACCGATCGCCCCGGGGCCTATCGGGCTGTACGCGGGGATCGCCTGGTTCTTCCTCGGGATGCGGATCTCGGTCTCCACGTCCTGGCCCAGCACGATCGCTCGGCGCAGCGCGACCTTCTCCGGCGTGTAGCCGCCGATGACCGGATCCTTCATCGCGAAGTACGAGTAGGTGACCTCCATGCCCGGCTGGCGGTCGAGCTGGATGCCGCGCCTGGCGAGGTTGGGCGCGAGGCGGTTGTTGGGCACCACCACGTTGGAGAACTCGTCCGGCACCCGCTCGATGTAGTCGTGCTCCGCGTTGAGGAAGGCAAGCCATCGCGGCTGGTTCTCCTCCACGATGTAGACCTCGACCTTCCCCACCATCGGCAGGCGCTTGCCCTTGTTCGCGGCGTAGGCCGCCTGCGCGCGCTCGTCCCCGGGCGCCGGCTCGCCGTCGAAGCGCTGCTCGCGGAACCCCGGATTGGCCTCGAAGACCATCTTCGACGAACGCTTCCAGAAGGTGAGCCGGTACGGGCCGGTCCCCACCGGGTTCTCGCCGATCTTGTCGCCGTAGAACTCGTCCGCCTCGCGGGCCAGCGCACACGTGAGGTTGCAGTACGCGAGGTAGTAGAGGAAGTTGTAGTTCGGCTGCTTGAGGCGGATCTGGAAAGTGTAGCGATCAATCGCTCGCAGGCCTTCGACGGGCGTGTCGTAGTCCATGCGGTTCGCCTTGCGGGCGGCGGCAAGGATCTCGTCCATGCCGGCGATCTGGCCCTCGAGCAGGTACAGGTTGGGCGATTTCTTCTTCGGGTCGAAGACGCGCTTGATCGAGTAGATGTAGTCCTGCGCGACGAGCTCGCGCCGCTTGCCCTTGAACGACGGATCGTCGACGAAGTAGATCCCCTCCTTCACCCGCATCGTGTAGAGCGTGCCGTTCTCGGTGACTTCCGGCATGGCGACGAGCGTGTTGGGAACGAGCTTCATCGGCCGCGCCACGTAGTCGTACTCGAGCGGCGGGTCGAAGATGTTGGCGATGAGGTTTCCGGAATAAAGATCGGAAAGCTCAACCGGGTCGAAGCCCGTCTCCGCGATGGGAAAGGCGTAGCGGAAGACCTTGGCGGCATCGGCGGCGGCCGCGGGCGCAGCGGCGAGCAGGACGATCGCGGCGGCAGCGAGAAATCTCGCGAACATCATGAAAATCGGACCTCCGGGATGCGACGGCCGGGAAACGGACCGGGAATACGATAGAATTCGACCGCGTTCGTGGCGGAAAATTGCCGCAATTCTACTGGGAAAGGACGCCGCCAATGGGGTTCCTGCAGGGCAAGCGCATCCTCATCACCGGGATGCTCTCCAACCGGTCCATCGCATACGGCATCGCAAAGGCCGTGGTGCGCGAAGGCGCCGAAGTGGCCTTCACCTACCAGGGCGAGGGCATCCGGGAGCGCGTGGCGGAGCTGGCCAGCGAGTTCGGCGACGCCCCGGTCTACCCCTGCGACGTGGCCGAAGACGCCCAGATCGACGCGCTGTTCGCGAGCCTGGCGAAGCACTGGGACGGCGGGTTCGACGGCCTCGTGCACGCGATCGCCTATGCCCCCCGGGAAGCGCTCAAGGGCGAACTCCATGAATCCATCACCCGCGAAGCCTTCCGCATCGCCCACGACGTCTCCAGCTACAGCCTGGCCGCGCTCGCGAAGGGCGCCGCGCCGTGCATGCAAGGCCGGAGCGGGGCGATCGTCACGCTCTCCTATCTCGGGGCGGTGCGCTCGCTGCCCCGCTACAACGTGATGGGACTCGCCAAGGCGAGCCTGGAGGCCTGCGTGCGCTACCTGGCCATGGGCCTGGGGCCCCAGGGCATCCGCGTCAACGCGATCTCCGCAGGCCCCATCAAGACGCTGGCCGCCGCCGGCATCGGCGATTTCGGCAAGATCTTCCGCTTTGTGGAGAGGAACGCGCCGCTTCGCCGCAACGTGACGACGGACGAAGTGGGCAACGTCGCCGCCTTCCTGCTCTCTGACCTGTCCAGCGGCATCACCGGCGAAGTGACCTACGTGGACGCCGGCTTCAGCACCACGACCGCCGGCCTCGCCGACGAGGCCTGACAGAAAAAGGGGACAGACCCCTTTTTCTAGGGTGTGGCCTTCTTCTCGAAGGCGTCCTTCTTCACTTCCACGCCGATGCTTCCGCGCAGGCTCGCGAGGGCGCTTTCGAGCTCGCTCATGGCCACGGTCTGCCGGAGCCGGTCCGCCAGGGCCTTGCGCTTCGCGTCGTCGATGGTGTCCACCTCGATCACCTTGGTGATCCTCACCAGCGCGTAGCCGGCGGGGGTGGCCACACCCACGACGGACGGGAGCTTCTTCGCGTCCGCGCGGAACACCTTGTCCAGCACCGGAGGGAAAAGCCCGCCGGGCTTCTGGCGGCTGACCGCGAGGGGAGCGGGCCACTTGAGCCCGGCGTCCTTGCCCTCGGCCGACGCCTTGAGCTTCGCCTCTCCGTCCGCCGTGGCCAGCCGGACCGCCTCTTCGCGCTTGTATCGCTGCTCGATCGTGGCCCGCACGGAGTCGAAGGGACGCTGCTCGGCCGGCTTGTGCTCGAGGATGCGCGCGGCCACCAGCACGCTGGGGGCCACTTCGATGGCGGCGGTGTTGCGCTTGGCCTTGATCGTGTTGTCGGAGAAGATCTCCGCGATCACCTTCGGGTTGGCGAGGATGGGCGGCGCGCCGCCGATCCGGCTGAACCAGCCGGACTGCTGGATGGGAAGCTGGAACTGGTCGGCGGAGGGCTTCAGGCTCGTGGACTGCTCGTACACCATGTTGGTCAGGCCCTCGGCCACATCCGCGAACCGGCGCGCGGCCGCGCTCTTCTTGAGCTCCGCCTCTATCTCGGGCGCGGCCTCCGCCAGGCTCTTGCCCTTCTCCGGCCTCACGTCCGTCACGCGGATCACGTGCCAGCCGAAATCCGACCGCACCGGGCCCACCACCTCGTCCTTCTTCGCCGCAAACGCGGCCTCCTCGAAGGGCTTTACCATGGCACCGCGGGCGAAGAAGCCGAGGTCGCCACCCTGCGGGGCACTGCCGGGGTCCTGGGATTCCTTCTTTGCCGTCTCGGCGAAACTCGCGGGCTTCTTCTTCATCTCGGCGGCCAGCGCCGCTGCCTTGGCCTCGACCGCCTTCTTTTCCGCGTCCGTCGCGTCCGGCTTCACCGCCAGGAGAATGTGGCTCGCGCGCCGCTCCTCGCGCTGCACGAAGCGCGACTTGTTGGTCTCGTAGAACTTCTTCACGTCCTCCGGATCGGCAGGCGTCTTCGCCGCCAGGGCATCCATCGAGAGTTCCACGTATTCCACGCGCACCTGCTCCGGCACGGCGAATTCCTGGAGGTGGGCGTTGTAATACGCCTTGAGCTGCTCCTCGGTCGGTTTCACGGCCGCGACGAAGGGCTCGGGGCCGATGTTCACGACGCTCACTTCGCGGCTCTGCTCCGACAGGCGGATGAAGCCGTCGAGCGTGGACTTCGGGACGATCGCCGTCTGGACGATCGCATCCCGGTAACGGGCCAGCCGCATGTCCTCGCGCAGGCGCTCGTCGAGGCCGACGACGCTGTATCCCATCGAGCGCGCCATGGCTTCGTAACGCGGTCTGGAGAACTTGCCGTCTTCCTGGAAGGCGGGCTCGGCGGCGATGCGATCGGCCAGCTGCTTGTCGTCGATGCGAACGCCCGCGCGCTCGGACCCGATCGAGATCAGGCGCTCGTTGATCACGCGATCGAGGACGGACTTGCGCATCTCCGGGTTCTCCATGATCGAGGAGTCGAAGTTGCGCCCGAACTGCGCCTGCAGCGTCTCCTGCTGCTGGCGCAGGGCCTGGTCGAAGTCGCCCTGGCTCACGCGCAGCTTGCCCACGGACGCGACCGTGTCGCCGCCCATGGGCGAGCGGAAGTAGTAATCGACGCCGAAGAGGCCGAAGGGGATGATGAGGAAGATCGCGAAGAAGAACTTGACGATCTTGTACTGGGAGAGCGTTCGGATCTGGTCGAGCATGGCGATCAAGGCCTCTGGCCCGTAACCCGGGCATTCAAGCAAAAAGGGCGAACCCGCACGGGTTCGCCCTGGTGGACTGGCGGAGTGGACGGGACTCGAACCCGCGACCCCCGGCGTGACAGGCCGGTATTCTAACCAACTGAACTACCACTCCTTAGGGACTTCTGGCCCCGCTGCCCCGGCTGCTTGGCCCCTGGGCCGCGACCGGCGACTGCTGGTGGGTGCTGAGGGTCTCGAACCCCCGACATTCGCCGTGTAAGGACGACGCTCTACCAACTGAGCTAAGCACCCGGGAAGCCCGCTAGTTTAGCGCATCGCGAAGCGCTTTTCCAGCGCGGAACTTCGGGACCTTCGCAGCCTTGATCTTGATGGGCGCCCCGGTGCGCGGGTTGCGGCCGGCCCGGGAAGCGCGCCTGCCCACATGGAAGGTGCCGAAGCCGACCAGGCTCACGGACTGCCCCTTGCGAAGCGAGCTCCTGATCGCGGCGAGCGCCCCTTCGAGCGCGCGGCCGGCCGCCGCCTTGGAGATGTCGGCGCTCTTGGCGATCGCCTCGATGAGATCCGTCTTGTTCACGTCTTGCTCCCTTGCAATGGTTCGAATTCGTGTCAGTGCTTGACGACCAGCCCTTCGACGGGCGGAGTCGGGGCGGCCGGCGGCGGGTTGGCGGGTGCCGCCTCCGCCAGGGGCTCGGGCTTCGTCTCGAGAGCGCGTTCGAGGACCTCGTCGATCCAGCGAACCGGAATGATCTCG
This sequence comes from Betaproteobacteria bacterium, assembly GCA_016720855.1. NCBI lineage: Bacteria > Pseudomonadati > Pseudomonadota > Betaproteobacteria > Betaproteobacteria bacterium. The sequence goes on from JADKJU010000001.1 coordinate 1,034,317, forward strand.
ATCTGGCCCTTGATCTCCTCCGGAAGCTCCTCGGCCAGGTCCTTCACGTTCTCGTGCGGGATGAGCACGGTCTTCACGCCGCCGCGGTGGGCCGCCAGCAGCTTTTCCTTCAGGCCGCCGATGGGCAGCACTTCGCCCCGCAGCGTGATCTCGCCCGTCATGGCGACGTCGCAGCGCACCGGGATGCCGGTGAGCACGGAGACGAGCGCCGTGGTGATCGCGATGCCCGCGCTGGGCCCGTCCTTGGGCGTGGCGCCCTCGGGCAGGTGGATGTGCAGGTCGAGGCTCTGGTAGAAATCCTCGGCGATGCCCAGGCGCTTGGCGCGCGCGCGCACCACCGAGATCGCCGCCTTGATCGATTCCTGCATCACTTCGCCCAGCTTGCCGGTGGTGACGGTGTTCCCCTTGCCGGGGACCTTGGCCGCTTCCACCGTGAGGAGCTCGCCGCCAACTTCCGTCCATGCAAGGCCCGTGACCTGGCCCACCTGGTTTTCCTTCTCGGCGATGCCGTAGGTGTACTTGCGCACGCCCAGGTACTTGTCGAGGTTCTTCGCGTTCACCGTGACGACGCTGCCGTCCTTCTTCCTGATGAGGATGGCCTTCACCACCTTGCGGCAGATCTTGGCCAGCTCGCGGTCGAAGCCGCGCACGCCCGCCTCGCGCGTGTAGTAGCGCGCGATGTCGCGCAGGGCCGAATCGGCCACCGCGAGCTCGCCCGTCTTCAGGCCGTTCGCCTTCAGCTGCTTGGGCAGCAGGTACTCCTTGGCGATGTGGATCTTCTCGCTCTCCGTGTAGCCGGAGAGGCGGATGACTTCCATCCGGTCGAGCAGCGGCGCCGGGATGTTGAGCGTGTTGGCGGTGGCGACGAACATCACGTCGGACAGGTCGTACTCGACCTCGACGTAGTGATCGACGAAGGTGTGGTTCTGCTCGGGGTCGAGCACCTCCAGCAGCGCCGAGGACGGGTCGCCGCGGAAGTCCATGCCCATCTTGTCCACCTCGTCGAGCAGGAAGAGCGGATTGCTCACGCCGATCTTGGTCATGTTCTGCAGGATCTTGCCGGGCATCGAGCCGATGTAGGTGCGGCGGTGGCCGCGGATCTCGGCTTCATCGCGCACGCCGCCCAGCGACATGCGCGAGAACTTGCGGTTCGTCGCGCGCGCGATCGACTGCCCCAGGGAAGTCTTGCCCACGCCCGGAGGGCCCACGAGGCACAGGATCGGGGCCTTGAGCTTGTCCACGCGCTGCTGCACCGCGAGGTACTCGACGATGCGTTCCTTGACCTTTTCCAGCCCGTAGTGGTCGGCGTCGAGGATCTTCTCGGAATTCTTGAGGTCGGTGGAGACCTTGGTCTTCTTTTTCCACGGCAGGCCCACGAGGGTGTCGATGTAGTTGCGTACCACCGTTGCCTCGGCCGACATGGGCGACATGAGCTTGAGCTTCTTCAGCTCCGCCTCGGCCTTCACGCGCGCCTCCTTGGGCATGTGCGCGCCCTTCACCTTCTTCTCCAGCTCGTCGAGATCCGCGCCTTCCTCGGAGTCTCCCAGTTCCTTCTGGATCGCCTTCACCTGCTCGTTCAGGTAGTACTCGCGCTGGCTCTTCTCCATCTGGCGCTTCACGCGCCCGCGGATGCGCTTTTCCACCTGCATGATGTCGATCTCGGTCTCCAGCAGCTGCAGCAGCTGCTCGAGCCGGCGCGCCACCTCGTACATCTCGAGGATCTGCTGCTTCTGCTCGAGCTTGAGCGGCAGGTGCGCGGCGATCGTGTCCGACAGGCGCCCGGCTCCGTCGATACCGGAGAGCGAGGTCAGCACCTCGGGCGGGATCTTCTTGTTCAGCTTCACGTACTGGTCGAACTGCGTGAGCAGCGTGCGGCGCATCGCCTCGACCTCGGTGGAGTCGACCTCGTCCACGACGATCGGCTCGATCTCGGCCTCGAAGTTCGCCTTCTCGGTGAGCACGCGCACGATGCCGGCGCGCTGCACGCCCTCCACCAGCACCTTCACGGTGCCGTCGGGAAGCTTGAGCATCTGCAGGATCGTGGACACGGTGCCCACGGCGTAGAGATCCTCGGGGGCGGGCTCGTCCTTGGCGGCGGACTTCTGCGCCACGAGGACGACGTTCTTGCCCTCCTCCATGGCCGCTTCCAGCGCCTTGATGGACTTCGGGCGCCCCACGAACAGCGGGATCACCATGTGCGGGAACACCACGACGTCCCGCAGCGGCAGCAGCGGGAGGACGCGGGGTTCAGGGGTCGATTCGGTCATGGCGATATCCTGGGAGAAGTCAGGAAAGATAGGTGGGGTCGTGCGGGCCGGTCATCAAGGCCCGGCGGTGAGGAGGTGCGCAAGGTCCCCGGGAGCGCGCTACCCCTGCGCACCCGCGACCTTCGGCTGGTCGGCGTAGATGAGCAAGGGCTTGGTGTCGCCGGAGATGCAACCCTCGTCCACCACCACCTTCTGGACGTTGGAGAGCGAGGGCAGGTCGAACATGATGTCGAGCAGCGCATGCTCGATGATGGAACGCAGGCCGCGCGCACCGGTGCGCCGTTCCAGCGCGCGCTTGGCGATCGCCGTGAGGGCATTGTCCCGGTACTCGAGCTCGACGCCTTCCATGGCGAGCAGCCTCTGGTACTGCTTCACCAGCGCGTTCTTGGGCTCGGTGAGGATCTTCACGAGCGCTTCGGCGTCGAGTTCCTCCAGCACCGCCACCACGGGCAGGCGCCCGACGAATTCCGGGATCAGGCCGTACTTGATGAGGTCCTCCGGCTCCACGTCCTGGAGGAGCTGGTTCATTTCCTTGCGGTCGGAGGTCGAGCGCACCTGCGCCCCGAACCCCATGCCTGAGGTGTCCGTGCGGTACTGGATCACCTTTTCCAGCCCGCTGAAGGCGCCGCCGCAGATGAAGAGGATGTTCGTGGTATCGACCTGGACGAACTCCTGGTTCGGGTGCTTGCGCCCGCCCTGCGGAGGCACGGAGGCGATGGTGCCCTCGATCAGCTTGAGGAGCGCCTGCTGCACGCCCTCGCCGCTCACGTCGCGCGTGATGGACGGGTTGTCGCTCTTGCGCGAGATCTTGTCGATCTCGTCGATGTAGACGATGCCGCGCTGCGCCTTCTCGACGTCGTAGTCGCACTTCTGCAGGAGCTTCTGGATGATGTTTTCGACATCCTCGCCGACGTAGCCGGCCTCCGTGAGCGTGGTCGCGTCCGCGATCACGAAGGGGACGTTGAGCAGGCGCGCGAGCGTCTGCGCGAGGAGGGTCTTCCCGGAGCCCGTCGGCCCGATGAGCAGGATGTTGGACTTGGCGAGCTCCACCTCGTCCTGCTTGCTGCCGGTCTTCAGGCGCTTGTAGTGGTTGTAGACGGCGACCGACAGGATCTTCTTGGCCTGCACCTGGCCGATCACGTACTGGTCGAGGATGTCGCAGATCTCATGCGGGCTGGGCAGGTCGCTCTTGGCGGCCTTGGCGGTGGCATCCGGCGCGGCCTCCTCGCGGATGATGTCGTTGCACAGGTCGATGCACTCGTCGCAGATGAACACCGACGGGCCCGCGATGAGCTTCCTGACCTCGTGCTGGCTCTTGCCGCAGAACGAGCAGTAGAGGAGCTTCTCGCCGCCGACCTTTTCCGTCATCGCCTTCCTCGCCGGAACGTTTAGGCCGCGACCTGCGCGCGGGTCGTGAGAATCGTGTCCACCAGGCCGTACTTTACCGCTTCTTCCGCGCCCATGAAATTGTCGCGGTCGGTGTCGCGGTCGATCACCTCGATCGTCTGCCCGGTGTGCGCGGCCATCATCTCGTTCAGCCGGCGCTTGAGGTACAGCACCTCCTTCGCGTGGATCTCGATGTCGGAGGCCTGGCCGGAGAACCCGCCCGAGGGCTGGTGGATCATGACGCGCGAGTTGGGCAGGATAAAGCGCTTGCCCTTCGCGCCGGCGGCCAGGAGGAAGGCGCCCATGCTGGCCGCTATCCCCGTGCACAGGGTCGAGACCGCGGGCTTGATGAACTGCATCGTGTCGTAGATCGCCAGCCCCGCCGAGACGCTGCCGCCCGGCGAGTTGATGTAGAAGTTGATGTCCTTGTCGGGGTTCTCGCTCTCCAGGAAGAGCAGCTGCGCCACGATCAGGTTGGCCATCGAGTCGTTGATCGGGCCCACGAGAAAGATCACACGCTCCTTGAGCAGGCGCGAATAGATGTCGTAGGCGCGCTCGCCGCGCCCCGACTGCTCGATCACCATCGGAATGAGGCCCAGCCCTTCCGGCCCCTGATACTCGTCTCGCATCGCGTCTCCTCGCTTACTTCTTCTTCGTGCCCATCAGGTCGTCGAACGCCGTGGGCTGGTCTTCGACCGTCATGCGGGCGAGTGACCATTCTACGACGTTGTCCTCCATCACGACGGCCTCGACTTCGGCCATCCGCTCGGGCTGGCCGTAGAACCAGCGCACCATCTCGGCGGGCTGCTCGAAGCTGTCGGCGTGCTCCTCGATCACCTTGCGGACCTGGTCCGCGCGGGCGGCGAGCTCGTTCCGGCGGACGATGTCGGCCACCAGCAGCCCCAGCGTCACGCGGCGCGTGGCGCGCTCCGTGAAGAGCTCGACCGGCAGCTCGAGCGTCTCCGTGGTCATGCCGCGCTCCTTGAGGTCGGCCATGGCGGCTTGGCGCATGCGCGACACTTCCATGTCGAGCAGCGTGCGCGGCACCTCGAACGTGGCTGATGCGACCAGGCCGTCCATCACCTGCTCCTTCACCCGGGCCTGGACGCGCTTCTTCACTTCGCGGTCGATGTTCTGGCGGATCTCCGTGCGCATGCGGGCGACGTCGCCGTCAGTCACGCCGAGCGTCTTCGCGAACTCCGCATCCACGTCCGGAAGGTTCGGCTCGGCCACGTGGTTCACCTTCACGGTGAACTGCGCGGTCTTGCCCTTCAAATGCTCGACGTAGTCCTCGGGAAAGGCGATCGGGAACATCTTGTCCTGGCCGGCGCTCAAGCCCGCCAGCGCCGCCTCGAAGTCCGGGAGCATGCGGCCTTCGCCCAGCACCACGGTGAAGTTCTTCCCGGAGCCTCCATCGAAGGGCAGGCCGTCGATCGTGCCGTCGAAGTCGATGTTCACGAGGTCGCCGTTGACGGCGCCGCGCGACACGTTCTCGAACTTCGCACGCTGCTTGCGCAGCGTCTCGAGGGTCGCGTCCACGTCCTTGTCCGTCACGTCCGTCAGCGGGCGCGCCACCTTGCGCGAGGCCAGGTCGCCCATCGTGATCTCGGGATAGACCTCGAACACCGCCTGGAATTCGAACGCGGTCGCATCCGTCCCGCCCTCGACGGGCTCGAAGCGCGGCATCCCCGCCACGCGATAGTTCTGGATGCGCACGGCCTCGACGAACTGGCGCTGCACGGTCTCCGACAGCGCTTCCTGCCGCACCTGAAAGCCGTAATGGCGCTCCACCATCCTGATGGGCACCTTGCCGGGGCGGAAGCCCTGCATCTTCACGGTGCGCGCGAGCTTCTTGATGCGTTCGGCGATATCGGCCTCGAGCTGCGCGACCGGTACCGCCACCTTCAGTTGCCGCTCGAGCGGGCTGGGCTTCGTTTCGACTGCCTGCTGCATGTGGATAGTCCTGTGAAATTCCCCCGGAATGGCTTTTCCGCGAGGCAAGGCCGTCAGGGTATCGGCCTATCGAACTTGGTGCGAAAGAAGGGACTCGAACCCCCATGCCTTTCGGCGCCGGAACCTAAATCCGGTGCGTCTACCAATTCCGCCACTTTCGCGGTAAAGCGGGAATTATACCCGAAGAGGACCCCCTCCCCGATCGGCCGCATGACCCGGCGGCCAGCCGATATAATTCCGAAAATTCAAGCGTTTCCCACTGCCTTGCCGGTCGAGCACTACGAAAACTTCCCTGTCGCGTCCTGGCTCCTTCCGCCCGCCCTGCGGCCCCCGGTCGAGGCCATCTACGCCTTTGCGCGAAACGCCGACGATTTTGCCGACGAGGGCGAACGCCCCGACAGCGAGCGCCTGGCGCTCCTCGACGGCTACGCCCGCGGGCTCGACCGCATCGCGCGCCGCGAGCGACCGGACGACCCCGTGTTCTCCCGCCTGCACGACGCGATCGTGGCCCACGACCTGCCGCTCGCCCTCTTCCACGACCTCCTCGACGCTTTCCGCCAGGACGTGGTGAAGAAGCGCTATGCCACGTTCGACGAGCTGATGGACTACTGCCGCCGCTCGGCCGATCCCGTCGGAAGGCTCCTGCTCACGCTCTTTCGCAAGGACGACCCCGCGAACCTGCGCGATTCCGACGCCATCTGCTCGAGCCTGCAGCTCATCAACCACTGGCAGGACATCGCCGTGGACTGGGGCAAGGGGCGCGTCTACCTGCCGCAGGAGGATCTCGCGCATTTCGGCGTGACGGAAGCGGCCATCGCCCGGGGTCGGACCGACGGCGGCTGGCAGGACCTGGTGCGGTTCCAGAGCCAGCGGGCGCGGGCCATGATGCGCGCCGGCTCCCCCCTGGGCACGCGCCTGCCGGGGCGTATGGGCCTGGAGATCCGGGCCATCTGCGCGGGCGGGCTGCGCATCCTCGACCTCATCGACGCGGCGCACGGCGACGTCTTCCGGCACCGCCCGGTGTTGAAGCGCGGCGATTGGGCGCGCATCCTCTGGAAGGCCGCCTTCTGGAGGCCCGTCCCGGTGCGGACGGCCGGCCCATGACCCCCGACGAATACTGCCAGCAGAAGGCCGCGGCCAGCGGCTCGAGCTTCTACTACAGCTTCCTCTTCCTTGCCGCGGAGAAGCGCCGCGCCATCACGGCCTTCTACGCCTTCTGCCGCGAGGTGGACGACGTGGCCGACGAGGCGAGCGACGTGGGCGTCGCGCGCGTGAAGCTCGCCTGGTGGCGCACGGAAGTGGCGAACCTCATGGCCGGCTCGCCCACGCATCCGGTGACGCGCGCGCTGGCCCCCTTCGTGGCCCCCATGGGCCTCGACAGCGCGCGCCTGAACGAGATCATCGACGGCATGGAGATGGATCTCACGCGCCATCGCTACGCCGACTACGAATCGCTGCGCCTGTATTGCCATCGCGTGGCGGGCGTGGTGGGTCAGCTCTCCGCCTCCATCTTCGGCTACCGCCACGCGCGCACGCTCGAGTACGCCGAGACGCTGGGACTCGCCTTCCAGCTCACCAACATCATCCGCGACGTGGGCGAGGATGCCCGGCGCGGGCGCGTGTACCTGCCCGCCGACGAGCTCGCGCGACACGGCCTCTCGGCCGGGGACATCCTCGCCCGCAAGGGCGGGGAAGCGTTCCGGGCGATGATGGGCGAACAGGCCGCGCGCGCCGAGTCGCTCTACGAGGAGGCCTTCGCGAAGCTCGATCCCGAGGACCGCGGCAACCAGCGCGCCGGCCTCATCATGGCCGCCATCTACCGAACGCTCCTGGCCGAGATCCGCCGCGACGGCTTTCCCGTTCTCGAAGGGCGCGTGTCGCTTACGCCGATCCGCAAGCTCTGGATTGCCTGGCGGACATGGATCCGCCGTTGATCGCGCGGCGCGTCGCCGTCATCGGCGCGGGCTACGCGGGGATCGCGGCGGCGGTCGAACTCGCCCGCGGCGGCGCGACGGTCACCCTCATCGATGCCAACCGCACCGCCGGCGGACGCGCGCGCCGCATCGAATACCGCGGAGCCGTGCTGGACAACGGGCAGCACATCCTGCTGGGCGCCTACCGCGACACGCTCGCCCTCATGCGCGCGGTGGGGGTGCCCGGGAACGCGACCAGGCGCGTGCCCCTGGCGCTGCGCTATCCGGGCATCCTCGAACTCGCGGCGCCCAACCTGCCGGCGCCGTTGCACCTGGCCTTCGCGCTCGCCTTCGCGCGCGGCCTCACTTTCACGGAGCGTTCCGCCTCGTTCGCGTTTTCCTTCGCCATCCGTCGCGCGGAGGCGGCGGCGAACGAAGGCGAGACGGTGGCCGCGTTCCTCGCTCGGCTGGCGCAGCCGGCACGGCTGCGGCGGCTGCTGTGGGAACCCCTGTGCGTGGCCGCGCTCAATACACCCGCGGACCGCGCCGATGCGCGCGTGTTCGCTCGCGTGCTGCGCGATGCGCTCACGCGCACGCGGGCCGATTCCGAACTCGTCCTGCCCGCGTTCGACCTGTCTGCCCTCCTGCCCGACCCCGCCATCGCCTGGCTGGGCGAGCGCGGCGCCGAGATCATCCTGGGGCGGCGCGCCCTCGGGCTTTCACGCCATGCCGCGCAATGGCTCGTCGCCCTGCCGGAGGGCGCGCGCACCTTCGACGCCGTGGTGTGCGCGACCGCTCCCGGGGAGGCGGGCGCCCTCCTGCGGACAGTGCCGGAACTCGCGCCGCTCGCGGCGCAGATCTCGGCCATCGCGCACGAGCCCATCACCACCGTCTATCTCCAGTACGAATCGCGCGTGACCTTGCCCTGCCCGATGACGGGCGTCGATGGCGGCCATGCGCAGTGGATCTTCGATCGCGAGGCGCTGGGCGGCCCCCGGGGGCTGGTCGCCGCGGTGATCTCCGCCTCCCGCGCCGAGGCGGCGCTGGACCACGACGTGCTCGCCACCGCCGTGCATCGCGAGATCGAGCGCCTGGGCGGCACGATCGACGCGCCGCAGTGGACCAAGGTGATCACGGAGAAGCGCGCCACCTTCGCCTGCGTGCCGGGTGCATTCAGGCCGCCGGCGCAATCCGGCGCTGCCGGCCTGGTGCTGGCGGGCGACTACACCGAGGGCCCCTATCCCGCGACGCTGGAAGCGGCCGTGCAAAGCGGCACCCGGGCGGCCCGCCTCCTCCTCGGCGCCTGACAACGTGACTGACAACGCGACTGACAACGTGCCTGACACCGCGGCAGGCGACTCGATAAAATGGACCTGAAATGACCGATTCCCGAACCCTTTCCGCCGCCGCTCCGGCGGGCACCGACCTGCTTCGCGACCGCGTCGTGCTCGTCACCGGCGCCGGCCGCGGCCTGGGCCGCGCCGTGGCGCTTGCCTGCGCCGCGCAGGGCGCCACGGTCGCTCTCCTGGGCCGCCAACCCAAGGCGCTCACCGGGACCTACGATGCCATCGTCGCCGCCGGCGGCAGTGAGCCTGCGGCCATCCCGCTCGACCTCGCCACGGCGGGCGATCATGAGTTCGAGATGCTGGCCGGGATGCTGCGCCGCGACCTGGGGCAGCTCGATGCGCTGGTGCATTGCGCGGTGCATTTCACGCCGCTCGCGCCGCTTCGCGATCAGCCGCTGGAGCAATGGATGACCCACCTGCGCGTGAACCTCGCCGCGCCTTTCGCCCTCACGCGCGCCTGCCTGCCGATGCTCGCGCACTCTGCCGATGGCGCCGTCATCTTCACCGCCGAGACCCACGCCTTCCAGCCGGCCGCCTACTGGGGCGCCTTCGCCGTTTCCAAATCGGGGCTGGGGACGCTGGCCGCCATCTGGGCCGACGAATGCGAGCAGGCCGGCAAGCCCCGCTTCCATGTGGTGGTGCCCGGGCCGATCGGCTCGCCGCAGCGCGCGCAGAGCCATCCCGGCGAGAATCGCGCGGCGCTCCCGACCCCCGAGGCGGCCGCGAATGCCTACTTGCGATTGCTGGGGCCGGAGGGAAAGTCCTTCGGCAGCGCGCCCGTTACAATCGTGATCTAAAGCACAGGCAACCGGCGCGGGAATCGGCTAAACTAGGTCTTGCCCGAACTTCGTTCGGTAAGTCCCTTTTTTTAAAGAGATTAATACCAGGGGGGCGGCTCTACAGCCGTTCCAAGGTCGCACGATGCTCGATCAGGCCAACCGGACGTTCATCTGCAGCGTCGTGTTCATCGATCTTGTCGGCTACTCCAAGAAGCCGGTGAGCGAACAGATTCGCCTGAAGTCGAGCCTCACGAACAACCTGTCGGAAGCCATCAAGGACATTCCGGTCAACGACCGGATCATCCTCGACACGGGCGACGGCGCCGCGCTCTCCTTCCTGGGCGACCCCGAGGACGCGCTTTTCACCACGCTTTCGCTTCGCGAGGCCATGGTGCGCGACAACCAGACCGCCACCCAGGTCGAGGCATCCGGCGACGACGCGGTGCGCATGGGCATCAACCTCGGGCCCGTGAAGCTGGTGAAGGACATCAACGGCCACCCCAACATCATCGGCGACGGCATCAACGTCGCGCAGCGCATCATGAGCTTCGCGCGCCCCGGCCAGATCGTCGTGTCGCGCTCGTACTACGACGTGGTGTCCAACCTCGCGAGCGAGTACGCCAAGCTCTTCACCTACGAGGGATCGCGCACCGACAAGCACGTGCGCGAGCACGAGATCTACGTGGTCGGCCACAACGAAGGCGCGATGACCAAGGCTCGCGAGAGCATGCGCGACCGCACCGCCACCACGAGCACCAACGTGAAGCGCACGGCCTCCGCGGCCTCGCCACCCGGGTCGTCCACGGTCACGCTCACCATCCCCGGCTTCGTGCAGGACAAGAAGAAGCTCACGATCGTGGCGAGCGTGCTCGCCGGCGTGGTGGCGTTGCTCGGCTTCCTGGTGGCCACGAAGAAGGGCGAGCCGCCTGCCCCCGTGGCGGTCGTGGCACCCGTCACCGCGCCCGCGGCAGCGCCCGTGCCCGTGCCCGTGGCCGAAGCGCCCAAAGCCGCTCCCGCGACCGGCGTCCCGGCTGCCGGGACCGCACCCGCGCCGGGCGAGCCGGCGAAGTCCGATGCGACAAAGCCCGGCGCAGCCAAGGCCGATGCAACCAAGGCCGCAGGCCCGCAGGTGCACGCGAAGGCGGAACCGGGAAAGCCCGACGCCGCCAAGGGCGCGTCCGCCGTACCGGCCGCACCCACCGTGCCTCCGGCCACCGTCGTGTTCGCGATCCAGCCGTGGGGCGAGATCTACGTGAACGGCAGCTCGCGCGGCGTGAGCCCGCCGATGAAATCGCTCAAGCTCGCGCCCGGCAAGTACAAGATCGAGATCCGAAACACCACCTTTGCGGCCCACGTCGAGAACATCGAAGTGAAGGCGCGCGATGAAATCACCATCCGGCACCGCTTCCAGTAATGCGCCCGATTCCCGCCCTCCGCCTCGCCTGCGCGATTGCCATCGCAGCCGTGATCGCCGCGTGCGCGCCGATGCCCCCGGAAGCACCGAAGCCGGTGTCGCCCCAGATCACCGAGGACACACTTCGCGCGCGTGCCCGCGACGAGCTCGCCACCGGACTCAAGCTCTACGAGACAGGCGACTACGAGGGCGCGCAGAAGAGCCTGCAGTCCTCCCTGGACCATGGCCTGCTCGGCAAGGCCGATCAGGCGCTCGCCCGCAAGCACCTCGCCTTCATCTACTGCGTGACCTCGCGCGAGGCCCTGTGCGCCGCCGAGTTCCGCCGGGCCTTCGAGATCGACTCGAATTTCGCCCTCACGCCCGCCGAGGACGGCCACCCCATCTGGGGCCCCGTGTACCGCACGACGCGCGCGACCCTCATCGCCGAGCGCGAGGCGTCGCAGGGCAAACCCGTCGAGGCGCTGCCGAAGGCCGAGCAGATGCTGGCCGATGGGCTGATGAAGTACGAGGCTGGCGAATTCCCCGAGGCGATCAAGCTCCTGGACGCGTCGATGAAGGAAGGGCTCAGGGACAAGAAGGACCAGGTGCGCGCGCTCAAGTACGGCGCGTTCTGCCAGTGCCTGCTGAACCACTACCCGGTCTGCCGCGCGCAATTCATCAAGATCTTCGACATCGATCCGGATTTCGACCTCACCCCCGCCGAGGCGGGACATCCGTCGTGGACGAGGACCTTTGCCGGCGCGAAGGCGCAGGCGAAGAAGGCGCAGGCTGACAAGGCCGCGAAGAAAGCCCCATGACCCCGGTTCTCGGCCGCTACAAGATCGTTTCCGAGATCGGGCAGGGCGCCATGGGCACGGTGTACAAGGCCGTGGACCCGATCATCGACCGAACGGTCGCGATCAAGACGATCAACCTGAACCTCTCCAAGCAGGAGCTCGAGGAGTACGAGGCGCGCTTCCAGCAGGAGATCAAGGCGGCCGGGCGCCTGAACCACCCGAACATCGTCACCATCTACGACGTGGGCAAGACGGAGCATGTGGCCTACATGGCGATGGAGTTCCTGGAGGGGCAGGAACTCAAGGACATCATCGCCGGGGGCAAGCCCATGCCCACCGAGCAGGTGGTGGACATCATCGCGCAGGTGGCGGACGGGCTGTGGTTCGCGCACCAGCAGGACATCGTGCACCGCGACGTGAAGCCCTCCAACATCATGGTGCTCAAGGGCGGGATCGCGAAGATCACCGACTTCGGCATCGCGCGGCTGCCCAACTCGGCGGTGAAGACCATGACGGGCCTGATCCTGGGCTCGCCCCGGTACATGTCCCCCGAGCAGGTGATCGGCAAGGCGCTCGATACGCGCACCGACATCTTCTCGCTGGGCGTGGTGCTCTACGAGGCGCTCACCGGCCAGGCGCCGTTCGACGGCGACAACGTGAACGCCATCATGTACGCGACGGTGAACACCGCCCCGCCGCCGCCCTCCTCGCACAACCGCCATGTTCCGGCGATGCTCGATCTCATCGTCGCCAAGGCGATGGCCAAGGCGGTTGACGACCGCTACCAGACGGTGAAGGAATTCGCGCAGGACATGCGCGAGGTGCAGCGCCAGCTCGATGCGGCGCGTCCGTCGGTGGCGCTGAAGGCGCGCTCCGCCCCCCCGCCCTCGCGCCCGCCGAGCGAATCGGCCCAGCAGGACTCCGCGACGACCCCGCTTCCCGTGAACGGCAAGCTCGACAAGGACGCGCTTCGCGAGGACGAATCCACGAAGCCGCTGGTGATCGACAAGACATTCGACTCCTTCGATGCGACGCTGCGCCTGGCGTCGATGACCAACCAGACCGAGGAGTTCGAGGAATACATCACGGCCACCCAGAAGATGCGCGCCTACCGCGGCAAGATCGAGCCGGGCAGCCCGCTCGCCCCGATCGTCCCGCCACCGGCCCCGGTCCCGCCGCCTGCCGCCGTCCCGCCCCCGGCCGCCGCTTCCGCGCCCGAAGTGTCGAAGACACGCACCATCCCGCGCTACGTGACCCCTGCGTCTGCCTCGGCGAAGCCCGCGCCCGACTTCCCCGAGAACAGCAACTCGAGCATGCTGGCGGTCGCAGCGATCATCGCCCTCTCGATCGCCGCCATCGGCCTCCTCGTCACCCTCCTCGTCAAATAGCTTGTATCAATGGGGTCAGGTTCGCGAACCTGACCCCATTGTTACAAGCGGCCGGCGAAGTCGACGGCTTCGGAGAGGCGATCGACGGCGATGACCTCGATGCCGTCGATTCTGTGCCGCGGCTTGTTGGCGGACGGGATGATGGCGTGCGTGAAACCGAGCTTGGCCGCCTCGCGAAGACGTTCCTGCCCGCGCTGGACGGGCCGCACCTCCCCGGCGAGCCCAACTTCACCAAAGACCACATGCTTGGCCGGCAGCGCGCGGTTGCGAAGGCTTGAGACGATGGCGAGCGTCACCGCCAGGTCCGCCCCCGGCTCGACGATCCGCACGCCCCCCACCGCGTTCACGAACACGTCCTGGTCGAAGAGCGCGATGCCCGAATGCCGGTGCAGCACCGCCAGCAGCATCGCGAGCCGGTTCTGCTCCAGCCCCACCGTCAGCCGCCGCGGCTGCGCCCCGTGCGACTCGTCCACGAGCGCCTGCAGCTCCACCAGCAGAGGCCGCGTGCCTTCCTGCGTGACCATGACGCAGGAACCCGGCACGTCCGCCTTGTGGTGCGACAGGAACAGCGCGGAAGGGTTCGTCACCTCGCGCAGCCCCTTCTCCGTCATCGCGAAGACGCCCATCTCGTTCACCGCGCCGAAGCGGTTCTTGAACGCGCGGATGAGGCGAAAGCTGGTGTGCGTGTCGCCCTCGAAGTAGAGCACCGTGTCCACCATGTGCTCGAGCACGCGAGGGCCCGCCAGCGCGCCCTCCTTGGTGACATGGCCCACGAAGACGATCGCCGTGCCCGACTGCTTGGCCACGCGCGTCAACTGCGCCGCACATTCGCGAACCTGCGCCACCGATCCCGGCGCGGAGGTGAGCGCCGACGAGTACAGCGTCTGGATCGAGTCGATCACCGCCACGCCCGGCTTCAACTTCGCGATCGTCGCCTGGACCTTCTCCAGCTCGATCTCGGGCAGCAGACGGATCTTGGAAGCGTTCACCTCCAGCCGCCGCGCCCGCAGCGCCACCTGCTGGGCCGATTCCTCCCCGGTCACGTACAGCACCGTCGCCTGCTCCGAGAGCCTGGCCGCGGCCTGCAACAGCAGCGTCGATTTCCCGATGCCCGGGTCGCCGCCGATGAGCACCACGCCGCCCTCGACCATCCCGCCGCCCAGCACGCGGTCGAATTCGCCGATGAGCGTGGGCATGCGTGGAAAGTCTTTCGCGTCGATCTCGCCCAGCGACACCACTTCGCCCGAGCCGCCCAGGCTCGCGAAGCGATTGGCGCCCGCGACCTTTCCCGCCTCCACCGCGGTCTCGACCAGCGTGTTCCAGGCCTCGCAGTGCGGGCACTGTCCCTGCCACTTGGGCGCCTGGCCGCCGCATTCCGTGCAGGTGTAGACCGACCTGGCCTTCGCCATCAGGCCACCTCGAGCACCGGCACGCGCGGCGCCAGCGCGCACATGAGCTCGTAGCCGACGGTGCCGGCCGCATGCGCCACCTCGTCGATGGGCAGGCCCTCGCCCCACAGCACGACATCCGATCCCGCCCGGGCGCCTGGCACCGCCGTGAGATCGACCGTGATCATGTCCATGGACACCCGCCCGGCCGTGGGCACGCGCACGCCTTCCACCAGCACCGGCGTGCCGTTGGGCGCGTGGCGGGGATAACCATCCGCATAGCCACAAGCCACCACGCCGATTCGCATCGCATGCGGCGCGTAGAACGTGGCGCCGTAGCCCACAGGGTCGCCGGGCCCCACGTCCTGCACCGCGATGAGCTGCGAGCGCAGCGTCATGGCCGGCACGAGGCCGAAGCCCTGCGCGCTGCGATCCGTGAAAGGCGACGCCCCGTAGAGCGCGATTCCTTCCCGCACCGTGTCCGCGTGCGTGCGCGGGTGCGTGAGGATGGCCGCGGAGTTTGCCAGGCTCCTGGGCAGATCGATGCCGTGGGTGGACGTCTCGAAGCGGTTCATCGCCTCGTGCACGCCCTCGGGACCGTCGGCGGTGGCGAAGTGGGTCATGAGCGTGATCGACTTCGCCGCCCCCGTGGCCTGCAGGCGCAGCAGCACGTTCTTCGCCTCGCCCGGCGCGAACCCCAGCCGGTTCATGCCGGTGTTGATCTTGAGGTACAGGTCAATGGGCGCGGGAAGCCGGGCCTTTTCCAGGATGCGCAACTGGTCCTCGCAGTGCACCGTCGTTGCGAGGCGCGAGGCAGCGATGGCCGTGAGTTCGGCCGACTCGAAGTAGCCCTCCAGGAGGAGGATCTCGCGCGCGAATCCCGACTCGCGTAGCCGCACGGCGCCATCGAGTTCCAGCGTCGCGAAGCCGTCGACGCCGGGCAGCGCCTTCGCCACCCTCGCGATCCCGTGCCCGTAGCCGTTGGCCTTCACCACCGCCAGCACGCGCGACTTGGGCGCATGCTCGCGCGCAACCGCGTAGTTGCGGCCGAACGCGGCAAGGGAAATGTCGGCGCGGATGGGGCGGGACATGGCGGCCGTCGGTTCCCGGGCGGCGCGGGGCCTAGTAGCCCGTGGGCCCGGCGTAGTTCTCGAAGCGCGTGTGGCGGCCGAGGAAGGTGAGCTTCACGGTGCCGATGGGGCCGTTTCGCTGCTTGCCGATGATGATCTCCGCGATGCCCTTGTCGGGCGAATCCTCGTTGTAGACCTCGTCGCGGTAGATGAAGATGATCAAGTCTGCATCCTGTTCGATCGCGCCCGAATTGTGGGTGACGATGCCGTCTGCGAGCCAGCAGGTGGGGCCGGGAACGGTGAGGTCGTAGACGTCCTCCTCGCCTTCCGGAGTGATGGCGACAATGGTGTCCCAGAAGAGGTCGCTCTCCGCCCAGCGAGTCAGCTTCTCGTCGCCTAGCAGTTGGGCATATTCGCCGATCACCGCGCGCGAAGGCGCGAACTTGAAGTGCGAATTCCCGCCGTAGGACGTTCCGCGCAGCACCGCCATGGCACGTTGGCTCACGCCGTTGGCGACCATGGCCGCCTTCACTTCGGCGAAGGCTTCGATGGGAACGGTGTCGACATTGGTGTTGCCCTCGATGCGTTCGAGGTGCGAGGCCAGCGCCTCGGCCGGTGCGACGCGCGGCCCGAAAGCGCCCACGCGCTCCAGGAATGCGCGCTGCTGCTCGCTTCCCGAGACATCAACCGTGAAGACCGGCCGGTATTGGCCCTGGTGGACGGCGTGCAGCCGCGCCACGATGCCCAGTCGGAGCAGAAGGGCCATCACGTCGCGGGCAAGCCCTTCGCTCGACGTGGAGAAATAAACGCGCGGGTCTCCCTTGGCGCCAGGCTTGCGTAGCGAGATGCAACCGTCCGTGGCCCACAGATGGCGGAGAAGCAGGCCGACTCGCTCATTTGAAAAGCGGAAGACGTCGGCAGGCAAGCGCTTCTCGTGGGAACGCTGGCCATGGATACCGAGACCCTTGAGCCACTTGCCTACACCGGCCGGATGCCAGCGATTGCCGTTGCCGGCGATCACCAGCTGATGCCAGGCGCCGCGCCCTGCGTGGCGGGTGACGGCGCTTCCCAGCGCGCGAGCCGCGTTCGCCACGGCCTCGCTGTTGCCTTCGCTCGCCGTCGTATAGCGAAGCGGTTGGTGGACCAGATAGCTGCCGTCGCCCACGAGATGCCCAAGGAGCGCGACCTCGTCCTCGCTCCATTCGACGCAGGTCCCGGGCTCCGGAATGCGCCGCGCCAGAGCCAGGCGATCGCCGGTCTTCAATTCCCCCAGCTTCGTCCACCCTGCGCCGGAAAGCAGCAGATGCTCGGCCGTCGCGCGGATCGACCGGCCGCTGGCCAGTTGCACCTTGAACACCGGCTTGCGGCCCACGTGCCAGACTGCATCGGAGCGCGCGGCAATCACCTTGCCCGCCTCGTCGACGGCCCAGACTTCCGGCGTCGTTCCCACGAGGTCGCGCACCGGCATGCGGCGGCCGTCGCACAGCGTGACGAGCGTTTCGCCCGTGACGCATTCGCGAAGATCCGACATCACCGGCCGCTTGTTCGGGCGCTGCTCCAGCCCGCGGTTCAGCTGCGAGAGCGCGATGACCGGTACCTGGAGTTCCTTCGCCATCGCCTTGAGCGAGCGCGAGATCTCGCTGATCTCGGTGGCGCGGTTCTCGACGCCGGAACCCGCGGCGCTCATGAGCTGCAGGTAGTCGATCACGATGAGGCCGAGCTGCGCGCCGTACTCGCGCCACATGCGGCGAGCGCGCGAGCGAAGCTCCAGCGGATTCAACGCCGCCGTCTCGTCGATCATGATGGGCGCTTCGTTCAGCTTCCCGAGCGCGCCGCCCAGGCGATCCCAGTCGCCCGTGTCGAGGCGGCCGGTGCGGAGGCGCTGCGCATCCACGCGGCCCACGGAGCCCAGCATGCGCAGGCCCAGCTGCGAGCCGCCCATTTCCATCGAGAAAACGAGAACCGGGAGTTTCAGTTCGAGGCCGACGTGTTCGGCGATGTTGAGAGCCATCGAGGTCTTGCCCATGCTGGGCCGTCCAGCCACGATGATCAGTTCCCCCGGATGCAGCCCCGAGGTGATCTCGTCGAGATCCACGAACCCGGTCGCCAGGCCCGTGACAGACGCCGGATTCTTGTAGAGCTCGTCGATGCGCTCCATCACCGCGCCCAGGAGCGCCGACATCTTCTTCAGGCCCTGCTGCGTGCGCCCGCCCGATTCGCCGATCTCCAGGATGCGCGTCTCGGCTTCGTCGAGGAGCTGCTTCGCCTCTCGCCCCTGGGGCGAGAAGGCGCTCTCGGCGATGGCCGTGCCCACCTCGGCGAGCTTCCTCATGATGGCGCGCTCGCGGACGATTTCCGCATAGCGGCGGATGTTGGCGGCCGAGGGGGTGGCGCTGGTCAGGGCCTGGAGGTAGAGCAGCCCGCCCACGCCTTCGAGCTCGCCGTTGATCTTGAGGGATTCGGCGACGGTGAGGACATCGGCCGGCTTGTTGTCCTCGATCAGGCGGACGATCGCGCGCCAGAGGATGCGGTGGTCGGCACGGTAGAAGTCGCCCTCGCCCAGCGCGTCGCCGATGCGGTCCCACGACTGGTTCGACAGGAGCAGCCCGCCGAGCACGCTTTGCTCCGCCTCCACCGAGTGGGGAGGCAGTTTCAGCGACTCCACCTGCATGTCGCCGCTGGAGCGACCGGAGGGCGGAAAGCGGTCCTGCGTGGGTAGGGAAGCCATGGGCGATTGTGTCACTTTAATCAGCCCGCACTCAACGCACAACCCTGTGCAAAAGGTGTGGGTAACTCTGGCGTTGTAACAATGGGGTCAGGTTCGCGAACCTGACCCCATTGTTACAAAATGAACGGGCCGCCCGAAGGCGGCCCGATTCGACCAGGGGGCCGAAGCCCCCGGAGGGATTACTGCTCGCCCAGCACCTGGACGTTGAATTGCGCGACAACATCCGAGTGAAACTGCGCGCTCAGGGGGAATTCGCCCACATGCTTGAGCGCCCCCTGGGGCATGCGGATCTCGCCCTTGACCACGGGCATCCCCTGGGCGACGAGCGCCTCGGCGATATCGGAGTTGTTGACGGAACCGAACAGCCGGCCGTCCACCCCCGCCTTGCGCGTGATCTGGACCAGCTGGCCCTCGAGCTTCGCGGCGCGGTCCTGGGCGGCGGTCAGCAGGTCGGCCGCTTTCTTCTCCAGCTCGGAACGGCGTCCCTCGAACTCCTTGAGGTTCGCCTCGGTGGCGCGCTTGGCCTTGCCGTGCGGGATAAGGAAGTTGCGGGCGTACCCGTCCTTCACCTTCACCACGTCGCCCAAAGCGCCGAGGTTGACCACCTTCTCCATCAGGATGATTTGCATGGCGGCCCCCTCAGTGCAGATCGGTGTAGTGCAAGAGCGCCAGGAACCGCGCGCGCTTGATCGCCACACCGAGCTGGCGCTGGTAACGGGCCTTCGTCCCGGTGATGCGCGCCGGGATGATCTTGCCGTTCTCGTTGATGAAGTCCTTCAGGATCGCGATGTCCTTG
This sequence comes from Betaproteobacteria bacterium, assembly GCA_016720855.1. Taxonomy (NCBI): domain Bacteria; kingdom Pseudomonadati; phylum Pseudomonadota; class Betaproteobacteria; species Betaproteobacteria bacterium. The sequence continues at coordinate 1,053,521 of JADKJU010000001.1, forward strand.
TAGTCGACTTCCTTGATCTTCTCGGCAGTGAAGCGGCAGAACTTGCGGCGGCGGAACAGTCCACCACCACGCTGGGGGCGCTTGCCGTCCTTCTTGTCTTTTCCGCGTCCGCGGGGTCCGGGTCTGGGCATGGGATAACCTCGTCTAGATCGATCTGAATTCGTTGATGATGAGTACCGGAATGTCGCTGGAATGGCTGCGCTTGGTGAGGAAACCCTTCACGGCGACCTTCTGCCCCTTGGCGAGCGCCCCGACCTGCGGAGCCAGTTCGCCGAACACGGAAGCATCGATCGTCAGTTCAGCCGCCCTCGTGGCACCGGCTTCGTCCTGGTCGGACAGGTGCTTGAGCCGCAAGGCCACGCTTTCGATCCCGGCCGGCGTCCGCCTGAGCGGACCCACATCCAGGATTTCGGCGTCGAGAAGGAACTGGTTTCGCTTCACCCCGCAGTTGCCCTAGGCCGGTGCCTGTTCGGGCGCAGGCGCAGCGGGTGCGGCCGGTGCCTGTGCCAGTTCGGGGGCCTTGGCGGGCTCTTCCTTGCGCTCTTCCTTCTTGTCGGAGTCGGTCACGTTGCGGCTCTTCTCTTCCTTCATCATCGGAGAAGGACCGGAGACGGCTTCGCGCATCGCGACAGTCAGGTGGCGGAGCACGGCGTCGTTGAACTTGAACGCGTGCTCCAGCTCGGCGAGGGTCTCGTTGCCCACTTCGATATTCATCAGCACGTAGTGCGCCTTGAATATCTTCTGGATCGGGTAAGCCAGCTGGCGCCGGCCCCAATCCTCGATGCGGTGCACCTTGCCGTTGCCGGCGGTAATCGTGGCGCGGTAACGCTCGATCATCGCGGGCACCTGCTCGCTCTGATCGGGATGCACGATGAAAACAATCTCGTAATGGCGCATGGATTCTCCTTATGGGTTAAGCCCCCCGGCATGCGCATGCGGTGGGGCAAGGGGTCGGTAGTCGCTCCCCTCAGCCGTGTTTCCGCTTCAGGGAGCCCAAGATTATAGGCGAAAAACCCAAGAAAAACAAAGGCAACCGTTCCACTGTCACAATGGGGTCAGGTTCGCGAACCTGACCCCATTGTTACAAGGTCACTTGCCGTCGCGGCGACGCTCGTAGAGGTGCTGGTAGGGGAGCCGGGGGGGCGGCTCGGGGGGATCGTCGGGCAGGCTGCGCCACCAGAGGGCCAGGCCGGCGCCCAGGAGGCACCAGGCCGCGATCTCCCAGTCGTCGATGAAGTGCCACACGAAGACGGTCGCCAGCACCCACAGCCGGAACGCCAGCGAGACCTGCCCCTTCTTGACATTCATGGATCACTCCAAAAATTTCTCCCCACTTCCCGAGGGAGAAGGGAGAGTTCCGTTCGCTATCCCGGATGGCGACGGGAGCTCTATTTCGATACCTTGTAGTACTCGCAGTACCACTCCACGAACCGCCGAACCCCCTCCTCCACCGGCGTCGAGGGCTTGAATCCCACCGCCGCGGAAAGGAGCGAAGTATCCGCCTCCGTCGCCGTCACATCCCCCGCCTGCATCGGCAGCAGGTCGATCCGGGCCTTGCGCCCCAGCGTCTTCTCGATCGCCTGGATGTAGTTCATCAGCTCCACCCGCTGGTTGTTGCCGATGTTGAAGATCCGCCACGGCGCCTGGCTGGTGGCCGCCGATGGCGCGTTGCTGTCCCACGACGGATCCGAGGCCGCCGGATTGTCGATCACCCGCACCACGCCCTCGACGATATCGTCGATGTAGGTGAAGTCGCGCACCATCCTCCCCTCGTTGAAGACGGGGATCGGCTCCCCCGCCAGGATCCCCTTCGTGAAGAGGAAAAGCGCCATGTCGGGCCGCCCCCACGGGCCGTAGACGGTGAAGAACCTGAGCCCCGTCGCCCGCACCCCGAAGAGATGCGCGTACGAATGCGCCATGAGCTCGTTGGCCCGCTTGGTGGCCGCGTAGAGCGAAACCGGGTGATCCACCGAATCCTTCTCGCTGAACGGCAGCCGTGTATTGCCCCCGTACACCGAACTCGACGATGCGAACACGAGGTGCCCGCCATGGTGGCGCACGCCCTCGAGGATGTTGAGGAACCCCGTGACGTTCGCATCGATGTAGGCATGCGGATTCACCAGCGAGTACCGCACACCCGCCTGCGCCGCGAGGTTCACCACGCAGTCGAAACGCTCGTTCGCGAAGAGCACGGCCATGCCCTCGCGGTCGGCGATGTCCTGCAGCCGGAAACTGAACCCTGCCTGCGCCTGGAGCCGTGCCAGCCGCGCCTCCTTCAGCGAGACATCGTAGTAGTCATTGAGGTTGTCGACGCCGGTGACGTGGTCACCGCGGGCGAGGAGCCGGTTCGACAGCGTGGAGCCGATGAACCCGGCCGCGCCGGTAACGAGAATTCGCATGGCGCGATTCTACCCGTTGACCGGTTCCGCCGAGCCGGTCAACGAAACCGGTCTACGCGGCCGGCCACCCTTCTTTCCGTTCTCCCGCGCCGCCGCAGCCTTTGCCTCGGATGTGACGCGACCAGCGCTGCGCGCCAACGACATCATCCATGTGCGGGTACCGAAGCACCCCGCAACGAGGTCGGGAACGGAGAGACCCACATCGTAACAATGTAACAATGGGGTCAGGTTCGCGAACCTGACCCCATTGTTACAGCTTCCGATCACGGTCGAGTTGGGCTGCCGATCGCGATAGCCCCTTTTCGATTGCCGTGAACAAGTCCTCCGGGAAGCCCAAAGGGAGATTCGAGCCCACCTTCGCGAGGACAGCCGGCGTACGGCCGACAATGTCGTCGATCACCCACTCCATGTCCACGCCAAGGCCGCACGAGCGTGCCGTCTCGTTGAAGTGCCGGCGATGGATCTCGGCCAGGTGATAGTGGACGTTCTTGCCACGCACGGCCATCGCCAGCTTGAGCTTGCGGTAGTCCAACTGGTTCGCCCCTTCTCCCGTCACCGGCCATGCGGAGAGCACGTCGTAGAGAGGCGTCATTCGATAGCGTGCCTGCGGAAGCAAGTGCAGGCTGAAGTTCTTGGCGTGCCCGTCCGTGGCCGCGAGCATCCAGAAGAGCAACTGGGCACGCATGAGGGTCGCGAGGTCCTCGTCGCGGTCAAGCGAGCTATGCAGGATCCGCGATATGGCTGAGAGTCCGGGCCCGCCATCGGCTTCGTACTTTGCGCTCCCTGGTGTTCCGGTTGCCTGGCACAAGTCCTCCTGCGGAAGGCGCAGCCAGTACTCGCCGGACCTGGCGAGCTTTCGGTCAAAGCGCTCGACGACAAGGACCTTCTGGTTGCCGAAATGCCTGATTTCACAAGGCGCGATCGCAACACCATAAGCGTGAAGGATCCGGGCGCAAAGCCACTCGTTTTCGACGGAGGTGCGCATGTCAGCCTGCCGGTGTCCAACGAGGCCCAAGGGAAGCTTGAAGATGTGGGTGGTGGGCGTGGCTCCTTTTGGAAGGCACCAAGTCCCCCGGTGCCAGGTAAGGGCGGTCTTCTCCTGGGCGCCGGCGATCGAAATGCGCAAGTCATCATCGTCGCCCCTTGCACCGACCGGCGAGGTGACCGCGCGCTCGAGCAGGCGCTCGATTCGGGCTTCGTCGAGCGGCTCTACCTGGATATCGCGAACGGGTCCGGGCTCCTCTCCCTCCGCCAGCAGCTGCACGGCGCCCACGCAGTCTCGTCCGATCTGCGCCAACAGGTCGAATGCATTCCGGCTCGGTGTACCGAAGCGCGATTGCAGGCGCCGACGAATCTCTTCGCTGTCCGGGAGCAGGTTGTCGAAGTAGAACTCGACGATCCTCCCACGCAGCGGTTGGTTGTCCGGCGTGAAGGGCAGGGAAAGCGAAAGGGGGCGGCCCTCGCTGGCGGCAATCCAACCGGGGTCGTACTGGAATTCGGAATCCCCGCGCGCCGGAATTCGCCACCGGCCCGTGAGCTGTCCATTGATCCACGCATTGAGCACGCGCTCGCGCGAGCGGCGACCCATGCTCACCACTCCGTGTGCGCGGCCGAGGTTGGCCTGTTCTGCAGCACGAGTTCGAGCCCCAGGATGCCCGCCAGCGAGATCAGCCGCTCGAGGGTGATTCGCGAGGGGTCGGACTCCAGCTCCGACAGGCGGGCCTGGCTGATGCCCAGGCGCGAGGCTACATCACGCTGCGAGAGCTTGAGCGTCTTGCGTCGCGCGGCGATGGCCAGCGCAGCTTGGGTTGGGGTCGAAATTGGCGAGCTCATGATCTTTATCGGCGTTATCGATAAAACAACAATATCGACCTAATCGATAAATGTCAATTATCGGCAATATCGATTATTTTAATCGCAGATCTCGGCCAGGGCTCGCTCAGCCAGAAGGCAATCGGGCCGGCTCTGCACGAGGGCAAAGTTACGCAACCCGCCGATCGAGGAAGAGCGAGATCCAGCCGAAGGCGAGCAGCACCATGAAGTAGGCCGCGTTGGCGGGGATCTGCAGGTTGAAGTCGACCCAGGAATGGATCAGCAGCGAAGTCACCCCCATGATGCAGGCGAAGGACATGCCTCGCATCAGCGGATCGCGCCGGATCCACTGCGCGCGCAGCGCAACAACGAGCGTGAGCAACACCACCCCCCCCAGCAACCCCAGCCCCACCAACCCCGTCTCGGAGGCGATCTGGGCGTAGTCGTTGTGCGTGTAGTCGTAGAACCCCACCACCTTCTCGGGCTTGTACTTGAGGAAGGCGACGTAGAAGGTCCCCGGCCCGGTGCCGAACAGCGGAAAGTCCTTGATCATCGGCACCGTGTAGGCCGCCGGGTCTTCGCGCTCCTGCACGTCCTGCATCGTGGTGGCCTCGAGGCGCTTCGCGAGCTTCTCCACCCCGAACCAGCTCCCCACGATGGTGAGGTCCAGCACCACCAGGCTCACCAGCAGGATCACCGTGTTCCGCGTGGCATGGCGCGACAAGGCAATCCCGATCACGCCCGCGATCAGCAGGGCAGAGAAGAACGCCGTATTCCCCATCCGCGAATGCGTCGTCGTGAGCGCGATCACCAGGATGCACAGCGAAAGCCTCAACAGCATCTTGGGTGAAAGTATCCACTCGATCAGATGCCGGAAGAAAGCCTTCCACGTTCCCGCCACCCGGTCCGAAAGCCCCGCGATGAGGAGCCCGATGCCGATCGCGAGCGTCATCTCCAGCATCCCCGCGAAGTGGTTGCGGTTGGCATAGAACCCGCTCGCCGACTCCCCGTGCATGATGAGCGTGCCGTAGTGCTCGTCCGAAACGCCGGAAAGGTGCATGAGCACCGCGTAAATGGCATGCAGCACCGCCGCGAACACCAGCACCCGCGCCGCCGTCATCACCCGCTGCCGGTTGTTCACCACCGCGAGGAAGAGGAAGAAGATCGCCCCGTAGGCGAGCGACTTCATGAGCGCCACCCGGGAGATGTGCGGCTCGATGGACAGGGTGATCCAGTCGCGCTTGATGCCCAGGATGTCCGTCACCGCCCAGGTCCGCGCCGATGCCGGGGACAGCACCTCGACCCACTCCCGCGGCATCGGCACCGAATCCACCGCCACGACCAGCCCGTACAGCCCCAGCAGCGCGAACACGGGCCAGGCCTTGCGCAGGGGATCCTCGATGGTGATCTTGTCGGTGGCCCACAGCACCAGCCACCACGCCAGCAGCGCGAACGCCGAGACCTCCATCACCGCCCACGCCCACCCCCGGTTGCTCCCCAGCGGCACGGGCAGCCACACCAGCAACGCCAGCAGCGCCCAGTAGAGGGCCTTTTCCGGATTGAACTCCCGGCGCCGATTACCCATGGTGCCTGGCACCGGTGCCTGGCCCCGGCGCCAGGCGTCGCAGCCAATCCGGCATCGATCGCCAGCCGAAGACCGAGACGCCTTCGCGCTCGAACGTCTCGTCTCCGCCATAGATGAGGACCGGCCGGATGTTGCCCGCCGCCTCGGCAAAGCGGTGCAGCCCGCGAAACCAGTCGCCCGCGAGCGTCGCGCCCGACTTGACCTCCACTGCAAAGGTCTGCCCGCCGAACTCCACCACGAGGTCGACTTCGTTGCCGTTGCTGTCCCGGAAGAAGTGGCAGGCCGCATCGTGCAGATGGTTGAAGCGGTGCTTCATCACCTCCGAGACCACCCAGCTCTCGAACAGCGGCCCGCGCAGCGCCGAGAGCCCCAGCGTCGCGGGACCATCCACGCCTGCGAGCCACGCGGCCAGCCCGGTGTCGTAGAAGTGCAGCTTCGGCGCCTTGACCAGGCGCTTGCCCAGGTTGCGATGCCAGCTCGGCAGCGTGAAGGCGAGATAGCTCGCTTCCAGCACCGTGAGCCATCCGCGCGCCGTGACGTGGGAAACGCCGCAATCGGCCGCGAGCGCCGAAAGATTCAGCGTCTGCCCCGTCCGCATGGCGCACATCCGGACGAAGCGCTGGAAGACCCCCAGGTCGCGCACGTTGATCAGTTGCCGGACATCGCGCTCCACGTACGTCTGGACATAGTCGCGCAACCACACGGAGGCAGGCACGCCCCGGTCGTGAATGGGGGGATAGCCGCCCGTCCAGAGCATCGCCTCGAGGGACGAGGGCTTGCGCAGGCGTGAGAGCTCCTCCTGCGAGAAGGGGAGCAGGTGCAGGTATCCCACGCGCCCGGCCAGCGATTGCGATATGCCCCCGATGAGGCCCAGTTGCTGCGAACCGGTGAGGATCCAGTGCCCCGCCTTCCTGTCCTCGTCCACGCGCGCCTGGAGGTACGAAAGCAGCTCCGGGGCCCGTTGGACCTCGTCGAGCACCGCCCCACCGGGAAAGCGCGCGAGGAATCCCCGCGGATCGGCCACGGCGAACTCCCGGGTATCCGGTTCCTCCAGGTTGGCATAGGGCTTGTGCGGGAAGACGGCCCGCGCGAGCGTTGTCTTGCCCGCCTGCCGCGGCCCCGTGACCGCGACAACCGGGTAGTAGTCCTTCAGGCGCTCGAGGGTGGGCGCGGCCGTGCGGGAAAGCATCGGGCGACGATAGTCCGACGTATGCATATTGTCAATTCAACTTTCAATATGCATAACTTCGGGGGTATGGTGCCAGGCACCGCGAAAGCAAGGCCGCAGAAACAAGGAAGCCCGCCTAAGCGGGCTTCCCGAAGTGAACTGCCTGCAACCGCTCAGCGACCGGAAACCGGCGGGTTCGGACCGCCGCCACCACCACCCGTACCCCCGCCCGGCCCGGAGGGGGTCGTCGTGATCGTTCCGCTGGTCGTCTGACCTTCAGACCCCGGAGCGCCCGGAACCGGGACGGAGATCGGCACGGACGACACACCCTGCAGCAACGTATTGAGGGCCGGCTGGTTGGCCTGGACGTAATTCACGATCGCGGCGATGGTATCCGTATTCACCGTGGTACCGCTCATGAACGCGCCGTTGCCCGCCGTCACCGTGTAGGTCTGGCCGCCAACCGTGAAGGTGATGGAACCATCGTTCACCGTCACCACCACATTGCCCGCGTTGGAGGCGATGTTCACGTCCGTGCCGCGAATGCCGATGGTGTAGTTGCCCGCCCGGTACGTGACCTTGGTCGGATTGGACTTCCCGATGAGGCCCGTGATCGCCCGCATGCCGCCGGAAAGGAGGTTCAGCACGATGTTGCCGGACTTGGCCTGCGCGTTGTACTCGAACGTCTGGATCAACATGCGCGAGTTGGCGCCCAGCGCTGCGATCTGACCGTCCTCGAACTTGAGCACGGCCGAAGAACTCGGCCCCGTGGAAACCGTATCACCGGCGCGCAGGGTATCGCCTTGGCGCACCACCCGCGAAGCTGCAGTCCCCGTCGATACGGACACGGTGCCCGATACGCTGTATGCCGTCGCATTCGCAAACGCAAGAGTCGTGGCGAGAGTCGCCATCAACCCGAGGATCCAAACCAGTGCGCGTTTCATGTTGCCTCCCTTGTACAAATTTCGATCCATTTTGACCCTTGCAGGCGCTTATCGCCAGAGGCATGGGCGCAAGCTATCGCCAATCTACCGCGTCTTTCAGAAATCTGCAATATTTCCAACGGGTTACGGCGCATTCCCGCGTCGATCGCCGTCTTTACCGCCTCTCGGGTTTCCGGCGCCAGCTCGTCCCACAGGGCAAGGCCCAGTTCGGCCAGCAACCTCTGAGTTTCCGGTTCCGAGGGCCCCAAGCGTTGCGTTGTCACCAGTATTGACTCGAATGGCGCCGCTGTCATTCCGAGGCGGTAGCGAGCCTCTGCCACGTTGGCCCAGGTGTAGGGGGACGATGGCCGCAATTCCAATGACCGGCGCAGGTACTCGAGAGCCAGTTCCGAGAATTCCGCCCGCCCTGCGCGTTGAAGGTGCAATACCCCCAGCAGCTCCGCCGGCTGCGGGTCCGCCGGAGCCCAGCGCTCAGCCTTCTGAAGATCCGCCCTCACCCACATCCAGGTATCGATCCCCGGCGTGACACCGGTCGCGGTCCAGGTATTGATCTCCCGCGTGGCATCGTGGGACAGGGAATCCGCAGCGCCCCAGCGAGCCGCGAAGACGGAAAGTGCCGCGAGCGTCGCAATCGCCGGAACCGCCGCCAACACGCGCGAAGGCAGGTCCATCGTCAGTCGCCGTGCTGCCCGTAGGTCTTGCCGTAGCCCTTGTAGCCGTACTTCTTGTAGCCCTTGTAGCTGCGATAGCCGCTGTACTCGCCGTAGTAGCGCTCGGCCCGCTCGAGGTCGAGTTGATTGAGCACCACGCCAAGGATGGGCGCATCCACCCGCCGCAGCCGCTTCAACCCGTTCTGCGCCACCTGGTACGGGGTGGAATCGGCCTTCACCACGTAGATCACGGCCGAGGCGTAGCTGGAGAGCACCAGCGAGTCGGAGACCAGCTGCAACGGGGCGGAATCGAAGATCACGATGTCGAACGCCTCCCGCAGCTTCGTCACCACGTCCTCGAACCGCTTGGAAGAAAGAAGCTCCAGCGGATTCGGCGGCACCGTGCCCGCCGGCAACACGAAAATGCCGGCCTTCTCGTGGTTGAACACGCACTGGCCGATCTGCGCCTGCCCCGCCACCAGATCCGCCAGGCCCGGCGCCTTGGGATCGCGCCCGATCAGCTTGGCGATCTTGGGCCGGCGCATGTCCGCATCGATCAGCAGCACCTTCTTCACCTGACCCAGTGCGCAGGCCAGGTTGTAGGAGACGGTCGTCTTGCCTTCCTCCGGCACGGAAGATGTGACCACCACCATCTTGTGCTGTTCATCCAGCGCGGACATGAGGACGCTGGTTCGAATGGTGCGGATCGCCTCGGAAAACGCGGACTGGGAATCGTTGAAGAAGGCGAGTTCGGAAATGAAGCCCTTCTTCTTGGCCTTCCCTCCAATGCCCTTGATGAGTTGCAGCACCCCAAGCGCCGGCACGCCCAGGCGTTGCTCCACGCCCGTCGTCGAGTTGAGCGTGTTGTTGAGCCGGTCCAGCAGGAGTGCAAGCATGGCCGCCAGCACCAGCGCCACCGCCGTAGCGATACCCACGATCTGCCCCTTCTTCGGGGCGTAGGCCTCACTGGGAACGGTTGCCGGATCGACCACGCGAGCGATGGTGGACTGCAAGTCCCCCGCCGTGCTCGTCTCTTTCAAGCGCCCCACGAACATGTCGTAGAGGTTGCGGTTCTGCAGCGCCTCGCGCTCCAGGATGCCGAGCTGGAATTCCTTGCGGTTGAGCCCCTGGATGTCGCCCTTGCTCTGGCTCAAAGCGCGCTCCACCGCCGATTCGTTGACCTTTGCCACTTCATATTCGCGCCCGATGCCGGCGACCACGCTTTCCACCTGGCGACGCGTGTTCTCGCGGGCCGATTCCACTTCCGCCCGCGCCCTTAGCATGGCCGGGTGCTCGGGGCCGTAGCGCTTGGCCGCCTCACCCAGCCGGCGCTCGGCATCGCCTTCCTGTTCCTTCAGCTTCTGCACCAGTGGGTGGCGCAGCACCGCGGGAATCGTCTCGTAGCTGGACTTGGACTTGCCGGAGCTGATCTGCTGCACAAGCGTGTTGGCCGCCTCCGCTTCCGCCCGCTTGGCGCGCGCTTCGACCAGGCTTCGCGTCAACTCCTCCAACTGCTTGGAGGCCCCGGACATGGCGAGGCCCTTCGCATCCACAATGCGCTCGCGGTCCCGATATTCCTGAAGGTTGCGCTCGGACGCGTCCACCTTGCCGCGCAGTTCTCCCATGCGCGAGCGCAGCCACTCGGTGGCCTTCTGCGTCATTGCGATGCGGGAATCAAGGTCGCTCTCGATGAAGAGTTCCGCCATCGCATTCGGCACGGTGGCGGCAAGCTCGCGATCGTGGGCCGTGAAGCTGATCTGCGCAAGCTGGCTATTGCGAACCAGTTGAATCTGGACATCGTTCTTGAACTTTTCACCACGCCCTTGAGGATGGCGTCCTCGGTCAGCGGCGTGGCATCGTCCATGAAGAGCCCGAGAAACTTCGCCTTCAACCCAGGCTCCGCCTGCCTTGGATCGAAATCCGGGTGGGAAGTGAGCTTGAGCTTGACGATGGTCTTGCGCGCCAGCTCGTCGCTCTTCAGGATCTCCACCTGCGTCTGGTAATACTCGCGCTGGATCATGCCCTGGTTGTAGACCTCCTCGATGGAGACGACCTTGTTCTTGCCCTGCTCGATGAGGAGGACAGCCGTACCGCGATAGGAGGGGCGGATCGCGAACACGACCAGCGTGGCCAGGATCGCGACCAGGAGAGTCAGCCCCAGGATGCTCCAGCGCCGCTTGGCGATCGCACGCCAGTACTCGACGATGTCCAGCGTTTCCGCCTGCGGGGCAGCATCGGGCGCCGCACCGGGCTGCAGGCGTTCCTGGAGCGTGAGATCGTTCATCAGAAGAAGCTTTCCTCGACGGTAAGGATGTCACCGGGGTACACGGGCGCGTTCAGGTCCACCTTCTTGCGTGGTCTGCGGGGGTCGTCGTCGCGGATGATGTTCAGCTTTCTCGCGCCGCCCGCTCCTTGAAGCCGCCGGCAATCGAAATGGCCTTGCTCACCGTCAAGCCGCGCATGAACGGGTATCCGCCGGGCTTCTCCACGTGGCCGTTCACGAAGAAGTTGCGGTACTCATCGAGCATCACCGTCACCTGCGGGGTCGAGCAGGTAGCGGCCCTTCAGGCCCTTGGTGATCGTCTCTTCCAGCGCCCCCACCGTCATGCCCTTCACCCGGATCTCGCCCAGGATCGGAAAGGAGATGGTGCCGGCGTCCGACAGGCGAACCTTCTCGCGATTCAGGTCGTCCTCCCCCACCACGCGGACGGTGACCAGGTCACCGGCACCCAGCTTGTAGGAGGAGAGTTCGGACTGCGCGGCGTGCGCCGGCACGGCCACGCACACAAGCAACAGCACAGCGAAGAAAAAGCGGTTCATGGGCGCCATGAAAATTCGTGCGGGTGTCTGGGAATGGGCCCCTCTGCAGGGGGCCTTCGGCAAAAAACCGGGGCTTCAGCAAAAACTCGGGCTCCGGGGCATTTTACCGCCACCGAAGCCCGATTGCCGCAGGGCAACCCCACCGGGCGCCCTGCCACCGTCCGCGTTACATCGAGAACGCGGCAGAGAACAGCCAGAGGTTCTTGTCGTAGTCGTAGAAGGCGATGTTGGAATCGCGCTTGGTATAGGTGTACTCGGCCCCGAAGGTTACCCAACGGCGGAACTTGTAGTCGATCCTGGCCCCGTACACCTCGATGTCGTCGGTGCGCGGGAAGCCCTGGTAGGCGTCCTTCTGCCAGCGCGCATTCACCCCTGTCGTCAGCACGGAGCTCCAGTCATGGTTCCAATTGATGCCCGTGGCATCCGAGAGAATGAAAGTGCCTTGCCCGGTGGAATCGACCGGTGTGCGCGCGCTGTAGAGATCGACCTTGGAGTAGGTTCGCGGCATCCACGTGATCATCCCTTCCCAGCCCGTGCCCGACCAGCCCGGGTTAGTCGAATCGAAGTCCTTCTTCAATTGGCCAACCTTGAGCGTGCCGCTGGTGGCCGCCGTGGCCTCCCACGTGGCGCCCAGGTAGTAGCGGGATTCGTTGCCGCTGTAGGTGGAAGTCGAATCGAGGTAGTTGATGCTCGAGCCGCGGGCCTCGGCCAGCAGGTACGTCTTGGGCATCACGCGCCAGTAGAAGGCGCCGCCGTAGTCCGTGACATCCTTGTCGCTGGCGGCGGTAGTCTCCTTGTTGTTCAGGTAGCGCTTGTAGGTCTTGTTGCCGAACACCTCGAAGCGGCCCTCTGCCCCCGGCGCCCCGTGCGCGTACATGATGCCCGGGGTGTTCGTGTAGTACTTGTCCGGGTCGCCCTGAAGAAGAATGGTGCGGTCCGTCGAGCCGCGCGGATCGTGCCCGCGTACGTAGTCCCAGTACACGCGCGCAAAGTCACGCTGCGTGAAGGCATAGTCGTAGGACATGCGCGAGGCCCCGTCGGCATAGTTGTCCGCCGTGCTGTCGCTATATCGCCCGTAATACGCCAGCAGGCTCATGTTGAACACCGACCTCTCGTCGCGCGCGTTGAGGTTCACCCCGCCACCGGCAATCAGGTAGGGGGAGCTGATCTCGTTCCTGCTCGCCGTCGTCACGTTCGAGTCATTGCCGTAGGACACGGAAGCAAACGGCGCGGCATAGACCGGCGAGTCACCGAGCTGCACGGCAGCCGGGCCAGAAGTCGATCGTTCCGTGCTGGGGAATTGGTAGGCCGGGCGCACCGGGCCTGTCTGCGCCATGGCGACGGTGCCCACAGCCACGAGGACAACGGCGAGTGCGATCGATCTATTGTTCATCATGGAGTTATGTCTCCCTTAAAGTCCAGCCCCGGCAAACACCGGGGTTCAATTCTAAATCCTCTAACGCGCGCTTGCCGTGCCACCGCCGCCGGAACTGCTGGGGCCACCGGGAGCGCCCGTCGGGCCACTACCCGAGCCCGAACCAATGGGGCCGGACGGCGGGAGCGTGACACCCGCACCGTTGGCTGCGGTGTTGATCACGCCCTGCGTGACGCCCGCGTTGAGCGCGGCGGACTGAACCGCACCGGGATTCGCCCCCGCCGCAAGAAGCGCCGTCAGCGCTACATTGGGATTCATGCCGGCCAGCAGCATCGCGGTCGTGAGGTTGCCCGCCTCGACGCCTGCCGCGAGCCCTGCCTTGGCGATGTCCGCCCCACTCTTGCCCTGCGCAACCTGCGCCTTGACTTCCTGCTGCAATTGGCTCGCGGACATGCCGCTGGAGAATTGGGCAAGCGCGGCCGAGGAAATCAGGGCAGCGGAGAACAGTGCGATGGCGCCGAATCTTTTCACGGCTGACCTCTTGGAGCAGCGGAATCTGGTTGAACTATAACCCCTAAGTCACTGACAAATCAATATTTTCTACGAATACGGCCTATGGCAGCTTACGGGGAGAGCTAACGTCCGTCAAGTCGCGTCAACGATCCTGACGTCCTCCACGATAGTTCACGACCACCAATTAATAGGCATTTTCGGTTGTATTCACGGTTGCGGTTGCGAGACCTTGACCAACAACGGAGAGGACACCGATGACAAGAGGATGGCACTGGCGCGCGCTCTTGAGTAAAGGGCCAACCCCGATTTGCTGCCCGAGATGGTGGGGTTTGTCGCCCAGCGGCTGATTGCATCCGATTTGATTCTAGATCGATCATCGCCCCCCCTCTGCGGCAGCCACGAGTACTGACAACATTTGGTCTGCAAGGTGATCGCGACTGAATTCGCGCGCAACAAATTCCCTGCCTGACTTTCCCAGCTCTTCCCGAAGCGCAGTATCCCCGGCCAACATGACAATCGTCTCCGCCAATTCTCCGCTGGACTCGGGGGTGATAGGTATCCCCGCCTGAGCCGCTTCCAATATTTCTCGGCTTTCGCCTCGCACACCCAGAATGATCGGCCGTTTCATTCCCATAGCCTCGAACATTTTTGAGGGGACGACGTGCTCAAACAGCGGAGAGTCCCTCAGAAGGACGAGGGCTACATCGCAGAGCTTCCAGTATTCCCTGACTTCCGCCTTGCTGACGGCACCTACAAATATCACGTTGCCGAGGTGCTCGTCTTTGCAACGCTGAACCAGCGCGGCTTGTTCCGCGCCGGTACCCACAAGCACGAATACGATATTCGATCTCGATCTCAGTAAAGCTGCTGCCTCTAGCACTGCGCCCAACCCGTGGGCCATGCCAAGGGTGCCTACATAGGCGGCTACGAACTTGCCCTTCACCCCTAGTCGCGTGACCAACGCCGAAGACTTTTCGCCAGGATGGTACGAATCAAGATCCAAGCCGTTCGGCACTACCGCAATCTTGTCAGGGTTGATCCCGTTGCCAACAAGTATCTTCTTGAAAGAATGGGTGACACTCACGATCCGTCCAGCGCGGCGATACAGGAAGTATTCGAGCCTGCGCAGCCCCTGAATGGCCATGGTCTCGCGCATTGCCCCAACAGCCACGATGGAATCCGGCCAAAGGTCACGCAGTTCGAATACGAATGGTCGCCTGCGCAGCACCGAAACCACCAAGGCAGCACACGGCGTAAAGAATTGGGGCGAGGTCGCGACGATTACGTCCGGTCTAGGAAGGAACGGGCTTGCGAGAATCGCGGACACCATGAAGCTCAAATAATCCAGCGTCCGCCTCAGAAACCCTTGATTTGCAGTGATGTAAGTCCAGACGCGAACCACTTCAATGCCGTCAATAGTCTCCCGTTGCCATATTGCATTGCGATAACCCGGATGTACCGTACCGCTCGGAAAATTTGGAACTCCGGTCACCACCGTTACGCGGTGCCCATCCGCCACCCAGCGCTTCGCATGTTCATGCGTGCGCGACGCAGGGGCATTCGTTTCCGGCGGGAAATTGTCCGTGAGAAACAAAATGTGCATGGGCAGATGGTACCTACCAGTCCAGCTCAAGACATGAGCCCGAGCCTCCTGCGAGGTCCAATGCAAGACATCGCGTTGTCTCCCGTCGACCGAACTCCGGGGCGTAGGCACTTTCTTCAATGCGCGCATTCCCACGAATTGCGTGCCACCGCACTACCTGGCCCCCGGCGAGCCGCAATTCCCCTGCACCACCTGATGCGTCAACATCAATATTCACGGCGGGATGCAGGTGAAAACGCGCTTCAGCGGTGCTGAATTGCCCCTCCACCCGATCCTCAATCCGTAGATTCCGCGCCATCATGTCCCATGTGCGCCAGTGAACTGGCCGCCCTCTCAGCCTGCAATATCCATCGTGGGCACACGAGACTTCAAGCCGCTCATCATCACTCCGCACCTTTAGGCCGAACGGCCTTGCCCTTCTTGCCACCCGGAAACCAGCCCACACCTCTGACGAATTCTCGCCATCAATGGTCACAGTGCTGTGCGTCGGCGTGCCGCGCTCTGCATCGCGCTCCGGTCCAAGGCCGTAACGCGAAGTACCGCCATTGACGATGACCCGCTGCCCAAAGATGGATAGCTCGAACGAAAGCGTGTCTGCGTGCGCGTGCCCCGGCAAGTAATCGGGGCCGATGGGCGCAACGT
This sequence comes from Betaproteobacteria bacterium, assembly GCA_016720855.1. Lineage (NCBI taxonomy): Bacteria > Pseudomonadati > Pseudomonadota > Betaproteobacteria > Betaproteobacteria bacterium. The sequence goes on from JADKJU010000001.1 coordinate 1,069,032, forward strand.
CCATGAGCATCACTGCGTTCCGTGATTCACTTCGCACATATCCGCTCGTTCCCAGATGAGACACACGCAGCGCATTCCCGGACATGCCCTCTGTCGCTGTCAGCGCACCAAGGAGTGCTGTCGCGTACCGCTCGAGTTCTTCTGGCGAAGGTGCGATACCGATGGCAGCATCGTTGAAGAAGGCGATTTCGCCATCCGGGTGACACATTGATTGCAGCCAATTGTGCATATGCTGCGCAAGACCGGGACACGCCGCCGAAAAGGGTTGCCACTTGGCAGGAATTCCACTGGGATATGCCGTAAAGACGTTTATGAGATCCAGCACGTCCTCAAGCGCGATAGAGTGGTACATCGGACTGCGTTCGAACTGTCCGCCATCGGCAAGTATCTGCTCGGGCACCTCCCGCGAAAGTATTCCAACCCCCTTCTCCAGCCATTTCTCCGCCTCTTCGCCCTCGAAGAACAACCCAGCGAACACGAGCGCCTTTGCGTTGGCGAACAGGTGGTTCCCGAGCAGATGGTATTCGAGACGCTGCTCCAGAAACCGAGCCTGGACTGAGAGACTATCGACAGCGCGTTGCCCAAGCGACGCGCCAGACAGCGCCGACTTGATCCAATTCACAATCCGAAGTGAAGTTGGATATGGATCCCATCCATCACTGCTCCCTGGTGGATAGTTCTGAATCCATTTCGTGATCGCTTCCTCATGCCACGCGCGGCGGGATTCCGCCTCGAAAGCATTGAGGTCGTCGCAATAATGCAGGTTGTAACGCCACAATCGGGAAGCATCAACCACCGGCTGCCCGTCGAAGACACGTCGAGTCTCGCTGAGGAATAAGAAACCGGGTCTTCTCGGAATCGAGCGGGTAAATTGAGGGGATAGACATGGCTGGAAGCGGCATGGATATTGGCTTTCAGGCATTTCGGTAGGGTCTCGGAAGCGGCATCATGTTTGGATGGCAAATTCAGCGAAGCGATTGCGGCGACTTTGGGACGAGTACTCGTTCCCGGGGTTTCGTCCGCTCCCCACGGTGCGCGGCGTCTTCGGTGATCCGAAAGCGCGTGTCATCACCCTCAAGCGGCGCTCAAAAAAACGATCTGCGGATGCTGCGGTCGAGCGCACATGGGCTGGTACGACAGACGCAGGCGCATCGTTCGCGATCTGCCTTGCGGGAGCGCACGCATCGTCTTGGAGGTCGAGGTGCGTCGGGTGCTGTGCAAGGGTTGCAGGCACGTGAAGAGCGAGCGGCTCGACTTCCTGGCCGACAATCCCTTCTATACCAAGCGCTTTGCCTACTACGTGAGGCGACGCTGTCGTCAGGCCACCATCAAGGACGTTGCCGGGGAGTTCAGGCTTCACTGGGAGACGATCAAGACGTTGGAGATGCAGTACATGCGGGCGCAGCTTGCCAAGGCGGGCACACCCGGGCCGAAGGCGATCGGCATCGACGAGATCTCCATTCGCAAGGGGCACACCTACCGCATCGTGGTGAGCGATCTGAATCGCGCTCGCCCGATCTGGTTCGGCGGCGAGGACCGCTCCGAGAGGAGCATGGCGATGTTCTACGACTGGTTGGGCGCGAGGAAGGCGAAGGGCATTCGCCTGGCGGTGATGGACATGTGGAAGCCGTTTCGCAACGTGACCAACGAGCGCGCCCCGCAGGCGGCGATTCTCTTCGACAAGTTTCACATCATGCGACACCTGGGCAAAGCGCTCGACGAGGTGCGCAAGGCGGAGTACCGGCGACTGAGCGGCCGGGATCGAAGCTACATCAAGGGTCAGAAGTACACGCTGCTGTCGCGCCGGGAGAATCTGACTCTGGACGGCAGGAAGGCGCTCAAGAAGCTCCTCGCTGCCAACAACCGGCTCAACAGGGCTTACCTGCTGAAGGAATCCTTCGGTCAGCTCTGGGACTACGAAAGCGAGGGCTGGGCGCGCCGCTTCTTCGACAACTGGCGCGCGGGCCTGAAGTGGCAGCGGCTCGAGCCCTACGAGAAGTTTGCCGAGATGATCGAGCGTCATTGGGATGGCATCGCGGCTTATTGCAACCCGGAGAACAAGGTCTCGCTCGGCTTCGTCGAGGGGCTCAACAACAAAATCCGCGTCATCCAGCGCCGCGCGTACGGCCTGCGCGACGAGGAATATCTGCGGCTGAAAGTTCTCACCTGCATGCTTCCACCGCTCTAAAAGGCATCAAAATCACCCACACGTTTCCGTGAAGATCCAAGAAACTCATAGGCGCTGTCATGGACGGTCTGCGCCTGGCGGGAGCTACCCACCTTTCACTGGCCTTCCGAATGGGGGGTGCGGGGCGCAGTTGAGGCGCCGGTCGATGGAACACCGCCCATATTCGCCCGCTAATCTGGACCGGGCGCAGATAACGAATCGTGTGCCAGTACAGAAGGGCGCGCTGAAGCACTTTCAGTGAAGCGCCTCGTTGACCTCGATCGTCACTCGGCTCACCTCGAGCAATTCTTCAAAGCCGATGGGCGAACCGCCACCGGCCTCGATGGCGTGCACGAACGAAGCTGCGCATGCCTTTTGCCCTTTGTCTTGTCGCCAAAGATTCATCCTGCGAAGACCTGGCCAGCCGTGGCCAGTAAGCTTGCGGAAGTTATCGAGCTGAAGAATTCGACCTTGGGCGAATACTTCGAGACGCTCCTTGGGAAACGCCTTGTGGCCGTTGGAGAAGTAGTGGACCGTGCCGATGGAACCGTCCGCAAACGAAAGCGAAATGCTCGCCGTATCAGGAACCCGGGCATTTGAGCGCATGACGGACACCCCGTGACCTGAGATCGCGCTCCCGGCAAGAAAACGCAAAAGATCGATGAAATGGCATGCCTCGCCCAAGATGCGTCCCCCACCGACGTCCGGATCCTGTGTCCAGTGCGAATCGGGAATGGCCCCAGCATTAACCGTCATCACGAAGCACTTCGGTCCCGTGGCAGCGCCCAGAATCTCGCGAAGCCGCATGATCTGCGGTGCAAAACGGCGGTTGAATCCCACCATGAGAATCGGCGCGCGTCCGCTCTGTATCACGTTCCGATATGTGTTCTCTATGACCGAGAGTTCCCCATGTGTCATCGCAAGCGGCTTTTCCACGAACACGTGCTTGCCGGCCGCGAGTGCCTTGCAGACCCAAGTCGCGTGCGACGCATGACGGGTGGACACCACCAGTGCATTGATATCTGCGTCTGCCAGCAGAGCATCACTATCCGTGGAGCTAAACTCGATGCCATTCTTCCGAGCGGCGTAAGTACCCGACACGCCAGTGGCCGATGACACCGCTTTTAGGCGGGCCGCCGTATCCCGAAACGCTGGGATCAAGACGCTGTTGGCATAGGTGCCGGCCCCTACAAATCCCAGCGTAACCGCCGCCGGTTCCGCAGACGACGAAATCCGTAAAGTGGTGGTATCGTTCGCCGCGCCAACGAGCTTCGTCTGCGGATACTCCAGCAACACACCCAGCGAAGGCGCGTCAGACGAGATCAGATCGTAGGCGCTCGCGGCCCTCTCAATCACGAAGCGGTGCGATACCAGGGGCGCCACATCGAGACGGCCATCGGACATCATGTCCAGCACCGCCTCAAAGTTTCGCTGCTCCGTCCAGCGCACGAAGCCGACGGGATAGTCGTGACCCTTTTCCTCATACTCCGGGTCGTAGCGCCCCGGCCCGTAGGAGCACGAGACCTGGAATGACAATTCCTTCTCGAAGAAATCAGCCCGGGAGAGCTCCAGCCCTGCAACACCGACCAGCACGATGCGCCCTCGCTTGCGGCACATCTGTGCGGCCTGATGCAATGGTTCATTGCTGCGAGTGGAGGCGGCGATAAGCACCGCGTCCACTCCTCGTCCGCGAGAACATCGGCTCGCGGCGGCAATGGGATCCTCTCCCGCCGAAAGATTGACTGTCTCCGCGCCGAAGCGCCGCGCAAGTTCGAGCCTGGTTGGATCGAAGTCGAGGCCCAATACCCGACACCCTTGAGACTTGAGGAGTTGGACAGCGATTAGCCCGATCAGTCCAAGACCTGTTACCACCACGCATTCGCCGAGCGTGGGCTGCGCAAGTCGGATTCCCTGCAATGCGATCGCTCCGACAACCGTAAAAGAAGCCGACTCGTCGTCGACAGCATCTGGTACGCGCGCACAAAGGTTTACGGAGACAGCAACAAACTCCGCGTGCTTCCCATTGGAAGCGACGCGGTCGCCACGTGAGAACCCGCTAACGCCGCGACCGATATCTACCACCTCACCTACGTTGCAGTAGCCCATTGGCAATGGCTGATCGAGCTTCCTCATCACGGCATCTATCGTCGGCAAAAGCCCGTCAACCCTCACTTTATTGAGTGTCATGTCCACCTTGTCGGGTTGTTGGCGGGCCTTCTCAAGCCAGCCTGCACGACCAAACTCCACGAGCATTCGCTCCGTGCCAGCTGACACCATAGTGGCGCGAGTCCGCATCAACAGTTGCCCCACACTTACAGTGGGCCGAGGAACGTCCGTAACCTCAGTCCGCCCGGTCTTGATGCTCTGAAGAATTTGCTTCAAGGACTATTTCCTCGCTTCGCTAAACATAAGCGTCAATACAGGCACGAGATATCGCCGAAACACTCGCATGTGCAATTCTATCTCCGCCGCCACAGGCGTCCGTCCTTCCCGATCTCGACCATAACCGCCAACCGGCAGGCCCTACGGTTGCCAAAGATTCGATTCCGCACCTCGCTGAAGACAGGAAAACAATCGCTTGGTCGATGCGCTCATATTGGCACCTGCCGCCGATTTCTCGAGACTGGGGGTAAAGACGCACCCAATGACAGTGGTGTCAACAATCATTCGCGGCGGGGGGGGGGGCAGGGCGGGCCGGGGCGCCTCTCGGGCGGCCGCGGCGGAGGGCGGGGGGGGGGGGGGGGCGGGGGGGGGGCGGGCGGGGGGGGGGGGGGCGGGGGGGGGGGGGGGGGGGGGGGGGGGGGGGGCGGGGGGGGGGGGGGGGGGGGGGGGGGGGGGGGGGGGGGGGGGGGGGGGGGGGGGGGGGGGGGGGGGGGGGGGGGGGGGGGGGGGGGGGGGGGGGGGGGGGGGGGGGGGGGGGGGGGGGGGATGCCCGCCGCCCTGCGCGGCGCGACCGCCCTCACGGCTCTTCTCGGTTTTTAACCGGACAGTAGTGATTACAGCGATAACTTTACCGTTTCCATTCTGATCCTTGGGTACTAAATGCGCCCCTACGAGTTGTTGTTGCCCCGACGGACGTATGACTGCCGTTGGGAACGGTCTGAGGACTTGCATGCAAACCGCCCGCACCAACTGAGGCAGACAGGCCATCGACCTTGTACAATTATCTCCTCAATTCCACATCAAAATCGTGGATGACTAAAATCATATGATCCAAAAGATCGCACTCATCACCGGCATTACTGGCCAAGACGGCGCTTACTTGGCGGAGTTTCTACTGGACAAGGGCTATATCGTTCACGGCATAAAGCGGCGTACGTCTCTTTTCAATACCGCGAGAGTTGACCACCTGTTTCGCGATCCTCATGAGGAGGGCGTGCGCTTCTTTCTCCACCATGGAGATCTCACGGATTCCAGCAGCCTCATCCGCGTGATCGAGCAAACTCAGCCGGACGAGATCTACAATCTTGGCGCGCAGAGCCACGTTGCGGTGAGCTTCGAGCAGCCTGAGTACACGGCAAATTCCGATGCCATGGGCGCTCTGCGCATGCTTGAGGCAATTCGAATTCTCGGGCTTCACAACAAGAGCCGCTATTACCAAGCTTCCAGCTCCGAGATGTTCGGCCAAGTGATGGAGACGCCCCAGCGCGAGACCACGCCGTTCTACCCGCGCTCGCCATACGGGGCCGCGAAGGTATATGCGTACTGGATTACCGTGAACTATCGCGAGGCATACGGGCTATTCGCCTGCAACGGAATCCTGTTCAATCACGAGTCGCCCATCCGCGGCGAAACTTTTGTGACCCGCAAGATCACTCGGGGACTCGCGCGGATCAAGCTGGGAACCCAGGACTGCCTTTACCTTGGCAATCTTGACGCTCGGCGAGACTGGGGCCATGCCAAGGACTTCGTCGAAGCGCAATGGCTGATGCTTCAGCAATCACGCCCGGACGACTATGTGATCGCAACAGGCGAGCAGCGGAGCGTTCGAGACTTTCTCGAGGCCGCGTGCAAACTCTTGGGAATGGCGGTCGAATGGCGCGGACACGGCCAAGACGAGATCGGTGTGGACCCCCGTGGGCGCGTCATCGTGCGAATCGACCCTCGCCTGCTTAGACCCACCGAGGTCACTACTTTGCTCGGTGACGCCTCGAAAGCGAAGCGAGACCTGGGATGGACGCCCAAACGTACTTTCGACCAACTCGTGAAGGAAATGTGCGAACACGACCTTGATCTGGCCGAATCAGAATTAGCCCAGGCGGGGCGACGGAGTCAGTGAGAGTTCTGCTGACCGGCGCGTCCGGCTTGGTTGGTCGCAGTATTCTCGCCCGTGCCGCCACGGCGTGTCATGAATTTCTTTGCCCTTCGCATTCCGACCTCGATCTCGGACATTTCAGCGCCGTGGCCAGCTACCTCGAATCGACACGACCTGACATCGTCATTCACTGCGCCGGAAAGGTAGGGTCGATCGCCTCAAAGCTCGCCAATCCCGCGGCGTACTTGGCGGAGAACTGGGATATCGGAAAAAATGTTCTGGTGGCAGCTCGCAATTCTGGAGTAACTCGCGTGCTGAATGTCGCTTCGGCCTGCGTCTATCCCGGGGGCCGAGACAATCCAATCGGCGAAGAGTCGGTCTTGACGGGTGCCCCCGATCCGTCCGATGAAGCCTATGCCATTGCCAAGATCTCGGTGATGAAGCTTGGCGTCTATCTGCACGCCGAAACCCCGACTTTCTGCTGCAAAACGGTGATCCCGTGCAATCTTTTTGGTCCATTCGATCACTTCGAGTCGACGCGTTCCCACCTCGTCGCTGCTGCACTGCGCAAAGCACACTACGCAAAGGTATCCCGAAGTCAGGCGATCGAGGTCTGGGGGGATGGAAGGGCTCGCCGTCAGTTCATGTTCGCTGGCGATTTCGCCGATTTCGTTCTCGCCGCGATTCCGCGGTTCAAAGTGCTACCAGACACAATGAATGTCGCGGTCCCAGAGGACTTCAGCGTTGACGATTACTACCGGATTGCTTTGCGAGTGGTGGGATGGGACGCGAGCCTCGTGCACGATGAATCCCGTCCAAGTGGAATGCTTCGGCGCGTCCTAGACACCACACTGTTGAACAATTGGGGTTGGAAGCCTGCGACAACGATCGAGGATGGACTGCGCAAGACATATGAGTACTTTCTGCAAACTCATGACGACATCTAGATACCCCCTCTCCACCACAACGTGGGGACACGAAGAGATTGAGGCGGCAATTGAGGTCCTGAAATCCGGCCGGACAACCATGAGCACCCGCGTCCGGGCCTTCGAAGAGCAGTTCGCAAATTTCGTGGGAAGCAGATACGCCGTGATGGTCAATTCCGGTTCGTCGGCGAATCTCCTGATGATCGCAGCACTCTCCCATCGACGAACCCGCCCGCTGCGCCCCGGAGACGAGGTGATCGTACCTGCGGTGTCTTGGCCAACGACCTATTACCCGCTTCATCAATACGGGCTCCGACTCGTCTTCGTTGACATCAACCTCGACACACTCAATCTCGATACCACCGGAGTCCGAAATGCGATCACGCCGCGAACGCGCGCGGTTTTCGGGGTGAATCTTCTGGGAAATCCGCTGGACTTTCGTCCGCTGTTGGATGCCTTGAAGGGAAGTGACATCTACCTGCTCGAGGACAACTGCGAATCCCTCGGGGCCAAGTACGACGGGAAGCAGACCGGGACATTCGGCACCGCTGGCACCTTCAGCTTCTTCTTCAGCCACCACATGTCGACCATGGAAGGTGGAATGGTCGTTACGGATGATGAGGAACTGTATCACTTCATGTTGTCCATCCGCGCTCACGGATGGACGCGAGATCTGCCCGACAACAACCTCGTCTGCGGAAGAAAATCCGCTGATGCATTCGCAGAGTCCTTCCGCTTCGTCATTCCTGGCTACAACCTCCGCCCGATGGAAATCAATGCCGCTATCGGCCTTTGCCAGCTGAAGAAGCTTCCCGATTTTATTGCCACTCGCCGGCGTAACGCACTGCATTTCAAGCAACTCTTTGACGGCGACCCTCACCTCCGGATCCAGATGGAAACCGGAGAATCTAGCTGGTTTGGATTCTCGATGATAATCCGCGATCCTGCTCGCAACTCTCGAGCCGCGCTGATCCGCTTGCTACAGCGCGCTGGAGTCGAATGCAGACCGATCGTCGCGGGTAATTTTGCCAAGAACGAAGTGGTGAAACTATTCAATTCCACAACTTCGGGTCCATTAAGAAATGCCGAATTCCTTGACGAACACGGCTTTTTCGTTGGAAACCATCACTACGACATCCGCTCCTCGCTCGATCTACTTCATAAAGTGCTAAATGGGTGATCAGGCGCACAGCACGCTTTCCAAACTCCCGCATCACTTCCAGATAATCATTGCAACGCAATGACCACGGGGCGGCTACTTAAGAACATGAGCTGGGGAGTAGTGGCATTGGTATTGCCTGCCATCGTGCTACTCCTGTCTTACCCAGTGTTTGTCCGATACATTGACCGGGAGACGTTTGGCGTCTTCATCTTGGCGATCTCCCTCACCTCGATCGTGGGATGGGCTGATTTCGGAATTTCGGGCAGCACGACCAAATTCGTGGCGGCGGACATAGCCCACGGGCGCCCGAGAATGGCCGCCGAAACGATCGTCGCATCAATTACTTTCTTCCTCCCAACCGGTGCGCTGTTCGCGGCCGCCGGCTGGTTCGCGTCGCCTTGGATTGCGGAATTGGTCCGAGTATCCGATGCCGGACGCACGGCTGCGATCGAACTCTTTCGCCTGGGTTCTATTCAACTCTTCTTTTCGTGGCTCTGCGTCCCATTGAATGCCACACTCAAGGGATTCCAGCGATTCGAATACGGCGCGTTGGCGAATACGGTGAACGCACTGCTAGTCTACGGACTCGGCGGCATGCTCCTTGCGCTTGCACACGCGACTGCGAACGATGTGGCGCGGCTGGCTGTGGCTTCACAGGCTGCCGTCCTGCTAGTTGTAGCGCTGGCGCTGAGCCACCAAATCTCCCTTGCGCGACTTCAGATCCGCCGCTTTGTGCCCCGCCTTCGCGCTTTCCGTCGCATCCTGGGCTTCAGCGCTGCACTTGCGCTTAACGCCGTAGCGAGCGTACTTACCTCTCAATTGCACCGCTACCTTATCGCCGCGATCATCGGGGTGGAATCGGTCGTAGCGTTTCAAATTGCGATCGCACTGGCGTCAAAGGTCCAAGGTACAGTGAACGCGGCGACTGAAGCATTGTTTCCATTTGCGACTTCGGCGCGTTCCGCGAGCTTGCTCCGATCCACGTATGTCACTACGCTAATCTACTGCGCCTTGGGATCTGCTTTGGTGTTTGTGGTACTGGGTACTTTTTCGGACATACTTTTCGAATGGTGGATCGGCGGTGCGCTGGGCAGCCAATCGGCGGCATTATTCCGACCATTGGCCATAGGGTACTTCTTCGTGTGCCTCTCGCCGGTGGCACACCACCTCTGCAATGGAACGGGCCATCATTGGGCTGCGACGGCGTCATTTCTTGCGATCGGAGCCTGTACCACAGCGTTCGTTGCGATTGCGGCGCAATATTGGGGCACCGTTCACGCTAGTTCAATTGCCATCGCCTTGGCCATGGCCCTGAATGTCTCCTGGTTCCTCGCGTATGTCCAAGTGCGCGTGCTTCCCCATCTCAAGCCCGGGCAGGAAGCCGTCACGAGCCACTCAAGCGCCAATAAATCATGATATTTCGTCCAAACCTCACTCGCACTTTGAAGTCCTTCGTATCGGAGCGCCGGCATCCTGCTCTTCCGGAATCATTCGCAGGTAAACGACTCCGGACCATCTCCGTCGTCATGCCGTCATTCAACCAGGCTGCGTTCATCGAACAGTCCATCCTGAGTGTCCTAAACCAGAACTACCCAGCCCTCGAGCTGCTTATCATCGATGGCGGGTCGACTGACGGTTCCCTCGAGATTATCAGGAAGTATGCCGCCGAGATTTCGTACTGGAACTCCGAAACGGATGGCGGGCTTTCCGATGCTCTAAAGAAGGGCTGCGATCGCTCAACTGGCGAAGTCATCTGTTGGCTAAACACCGACGACCTCTTCCTGCCAGGCACCCTCAGAATCGTGAATGACGCCTTGGAATCGAATCCTGGCGCCCGATTCTGCTTTGGGCACTCACTTATGATCGACCCGGGAGCCAACGTTACCGATATTACGTTCACCCACCGGAACTGCTTTCACGAGAAGCATCGATTCGCAGAGAACTTGTTCGCGGGCGCAGTGTATTGGACGCGAGACGCCCATGACAGCGCAGGAGGCATCGACTCTTCGCTCAGCATGGCTATGGAGTACGCGCTCTTCGCTCACTTATTCGAGAATTTCGAGGGCGTCTTCATCAACCAAGTGCTTGCAGCATTCCGAAAGTATCCTGCACAGAAGTCACAGGTGCTAATGGACGTGACACGAAGCGAACGAATTGAGCGCGTCGGAACCATTGCTCCTTCCCGCATATTGCGGCTCGGTTGGGCGCTGAAACGCGCCGTTCACTGGACGATTGATGGAAATCTTCCGGCAAAGTTGCGAGCGCGATTGGGACGTTCCCTTAGGCAATCCCTATAGCGGGTCCAACGGTTCGGGGAGAAATTGACAATTGCACAATACGTCCGGAAGGGATCACTACGCTGCGATTTACGCGACTGAACTTGCCTCCCAAGCGAAATGGCTGGCATATGGCGCTGCCGAGAAAGCAAACAGCGTGGAAATCCTGGTAAATGAGCGGCTCCCGCAACCGGGGTCCGTTATGGAACTCGGCGCCGGAACGGGCGCCGTAATCGGCGAACTGAAGCGCCGCGGATTCGCTCGGAGATATATTGCGGCTGACTACTCGAAGGATGCCTGCTCCTTTATGAGCTCGCAACTGGATGGAATTGAGGTTCACAGGATCGATATCGTCAGAGACAGGATTCCCGAACGGGCCGAGGTGGTGGTCTTGAGCCACGTATTGGAACACCTTGAGCAGCCGGAGCGACTTCTGGAAGCCATCGCAAGAAACGTTGATTTCGACTGGTTCGTCGTTGAGTGCCCAATGGAAGACCTCCCAGCCTCTCGGCTGAAGAATCTGTTTCGCGACCGCCTCGACAATCTCGCGGGACACGTGCAGTTCTTCACACCCCGATCGCTAAGGGCCTTGGTCGGCAGGTATTTTGAGATCGAGGGCGATCGCTACTACGCACCTTGGGCGCCGGGAGAGGTTGTCGATTTCATCTCAGAGAGAAATCGCTATTCGGCCTTTCGACGCGCTGTCTCGTCGTTCACGATGAACTGGTGCGGATTCCGGTGAAGTCGGGCCGGCGTTCCGGCGGAAGCCGGGCCATCGTTCCGGTCGATGCCGGGCCGTGGCGTGATGCGGGTAGCGCACTGTCGCTGAGTTGATGGGAGACGTCAATGTGCCTTGGTGCGTGTTGGTGGTTTCGGGTTGGTGGTCTTCGCTTTCGCATCGAGTCGCCCTTGAGGGCGAGGCGATAGCTGTTGTGAACGGGCCGGTCGAGGATTGCGTCGGCAAGGGTGGGGTCGGCCAGGTGCGTGTGCCACTGTTCGACGGGCAGTTGGCTGGTGACGATGGTGGAGCGGCGGTCATAGCGGTCGTCGAAGATTTCCAGGAGGTCGCGCTTGGTCTGCTCGGCGAGCGGGGTGAGGCCGAAGTCGTCGAGGACCAGGAGGTCGACCTTGGCCAGGAGCTTGAGGAAGGCGGAGCGGTTTTGCAGCGCGTGATAGCGGGCGAGTTCATCGACGAGCCGCGGCAGGCGGAAGAAGCGCACCGAGAAGTCCGCACGGCAGGCCGAGTGGGCGAGCGCGCAGCCCAGGAAGCTCTTTCCGACGCCGGTGGGCCCGGTGATGAGCACGTTCAAGTGTTCGGCGATCCAGGCCAGGTCGCGCACCCGGACCATGGCGCCGGGGTCGAGGCCGCGAAGGGCGCTCGTGTCCATGTCCTCGATGACGGCGCCCTGCGGCAAGCGAGCCCAGCGCAGGCGCTGTGCCAGGCGAGCCGAACCGCGCTCGGTGATCTCGTGCTGGATCATGGGCCCGAGGCGCTCCTCGAAGGTAAGTTGCGAACGATCCGGGGTGCACAGTTGCTGCTCAAGGGCGGCGGCCATGCCGCGCAGGCGCAGTTGCTGGGTTGCTCGACGAGCGGTTGGGTCAGCATCGATGTCCTCTGGGGTGGGTGACGGGCCTACTGGAAGTACTTCTCGCCGCGCACGTTGTCGTGCTCCAGGGAGCGCGGCCTGGGCGGGCGGGGCGGGCGCGGGCGTGTTGATGAGCGTTCGAAGCGAGCGGTAGCTGAAGCTGCGGATCGCAACCGCCCGCGTGGCGGCCCCCTCGAGCGCCTCGGGGCTGAAGTCGCGCGCAAGGCGAAGGATCCCCAGGCTCGAGCGCAGGCACTCCTCGGGATGGCGCCTGCGGTGCAGTTGCTCGGTGAGCACCTCGGCGGTGGCCGGTCCGATGGCCAAGGCGCGCTGCATCAAGCGCTCGTGGGTGGGTCGATGACGGCGCTGTGCCGCTCGGGACGATGATCGGCGAGGGTCACGAACTGCCCGCGCGAGGGCGCACGCAGGTGCGTGGCGACCAGGTGCTGGCGATGGAAGATCTCAATCACACGCGCGCTCAGGCGTACCTCGACCGTGCGTCCGACCAGCTTGTAAGGCACGGAGTAGTAGGCGCGCTCGACCTCGACGTGATAGTCCAGGTGCACCTTGGCCTTCTTCCAGGTGGCGAATTCGTAAGGCCTGTGCGGAAGCGGGCGCAGCGCCGCACGCTCGATGTCGGCAAACAGGCTCGCGCGGCACCCTTCGCGCTTCTTGAAGGGGCGAGCGTTGAGATCGGCCACGAGGAGCGCGATCGCGGCATTGAGTTCGCCAAGCGAGAAGAACGTCCGGTTACGAAGACGGGCAAGGATCCAGCGCTCGACCACCAGCACGCCCGCCTCGACCTTGGCCTTGTCGCGGGGCTTTCGCACCCGCGCCGGCAGAATCGCCACCGCGTAGTGCTCGGCGAAGTCCTGGTAGGCGGGATTCAAGTCCGGCTCGTAGCGGTGCGCCTTGTGGACGGCGCTCTTCAGGTTGTCGGGCACGAGGGCACGAGGAACGCCGCCGAGGAATTCCAGAGTGCGCACCTGGGAGCCCAGCCAATCGGGCAACGCCTGCGTCCAGGTCGCTTCCGCATAGGTGTAGCTGCTCGCGCCCAGGACGGCCACGAAGATCTGGGCCGCGCGCAGCTCCCCGCTCGTGCGATCCACGACCGGCATCGTCTGCCCGGCGTAATCGAGGAAGAGCTTGTCGCCGGGAACGTGGTTCTGGCGCAGGACCAGATCCTGGTTGGCGAGCCAGCGCCGGTACTGGTCGCAGAAGACGCTGTACTGCCAGCCATCGGAGCTCGGCATGCAGAAACGCGAAGTCCGGCTGCGGGGTGCGAGACAGCGGCACCTCGCGCTGGTAGAGCCGCGCCTGAAGGCCCGCCTCGTCAAGCCCGGCCGGCAGCGGCCAGCCCACGCCCGCCGCGTGCGCGCGGCGCAGGCACTCCTGCACCGTCGAACGGGCGCTCCCGACGGCCGCGGCAATCTCGCGGTCGCTCAGACGGACTTCAAACTTGAGACGCAGAACCTCTCGGATCTTCCGCATGGGTAACCTCGGTTGCGCCACCGCCGGACTCCTTCCAGATGGGAAAGGAGCCCACGGTAGCCCCTGGTTACCCGCATCACCCCGGCCGGCATGGACCGGAACGCTGGCCGGCATGCTCCGGAATGGTGGCCCGGCATGCTCCGGAACGCTGGCCCGGCATGGACCGGAATCCGCAAACTGGGGCCCACGGCTCTTCGAGCCCGCATGGAAGAGGCTCTGGCTAGGAAATTACGCGCTAATTTGCCGGAAGAAGTCCCCAATAACCTGAATTGCGTTCTGACATGGCTAGGTTCACGCGACGCTCCGCATTGACAGGCTTGGCGGCCGTCACGGGTGGCACCCTTCTAGCTGGGACTAGTTCGTCGGCTATCCCCAGCGAAGTCTCCCGGTACGGTTGGCTCAACGTCAAGGACTTTGGCGCGGTCGGCGATGGTACTCACGACGACACAGCTGGATTGCAGGCCGCGGTTGCAGCAGCCGTCAAAGGAACCGAGGACGCCAGCGTGATCTACGTCCCGCGCGGCCGGTACCTCATCACGGAATCAAACCTTTTTGGTCACTGGAACTTGCCTTCTGGGCAGGGAGTCCTTGGATTGCGTGTTGTCGGCGACGGCCTGAGGCAATCGATATTGCAACTGAACAATCGCAGCAATTTGGACATCTGGTTCTACGACGACGGCGCGGTCTCCCCAAGCGGGCGAGGCCTGCTGTTTCCGCAGTTTGAGAATCTGCGATTCTATGGCGGCCGTCGGACCGCGGGATCGGTAAGCGGATTCCGATTGCATCCGACACCCAACCACTTCCCCTCGCAGGGATTCACGTTTCTGAACTGCAGCGCGGACGGGCTTGACACGTGGTTCGACATCCGTGGCACCGTCAATGGCTCGGAGAATAAGTGGCTCAATTGCCGATTCTCCGGCCTCAAGACAGTGCTGCGCGTCGATCAAACCCAAGCGGTAAACCAGGTGTTCTTGGCGTGCGACTTCGAGAACATTTCCGGAGACGCATTCGTGCTCGGTCCGAGCGGCGGCATGCCAAGCGCAATTACAATCATCGGCGGAAGCGTGATCCTTGCTTCGCCGGACGTGGAAGCCCCGAGCGCGAGGCCATCGGAGTGGGCTCCAGGCCGAAGCGTATCGAGTGACGACCTTTCGCTATGGGACGGATTCGTATATCGAGCAACCGGTACAGGTGTCACAGGGACTTTGCCCCCGACTCACCGAGTTGGGACCTACTCAGACGGCGGCATTCCTTGGTCCGTGATGAAGGACGATAGGTTCTACTTTGTCAGATTCGCGGGCACCTCTCCCATTTCGCGACCGCTTTTCTCGGCATCTAACTTGAAGTTCGAGTTCTACGATAGCCGGGCCAAACTGCTTAAGGTCGACCATGATGGAAATGCCGTTCAGGCAGTGTTCCGTGACTGTGACCTTACGACGATGGCTCCGCGGACATCGCTGGATCACATCACGAGGTGGGAGCCAAATTCGGTTTACGCCGAAGGGGCGCTCGTAAAGGCCGGGGCTTGTGTATACGCGACCGCCCGTGGGGGCAGGTCGGGAACATTCCGTCCCCAACACGCTTCGGGGGTGCTCGGCGATGGTGGCATCGGAGACTGGCGCTTTGTCGCGATGGCCGGAACCGACACTATTGTGGAAATCGATGAGCCGGGAAACCAGGACATTCTGTTCGAAGGGTGCCTCGTGCCTGCGAACGCAGCATTCCGCGTCGGTGCCCCGCGCCCTGGGCGCGCAGGGTCTACGTTTTCCTCATACGGGAACATCACCCTCGAACATTGCCAAATCGACAAGCGGATCGTGGACCGCTTTTCCGCAGGTAGCGGCCACAGCAAATTTCTCGTCGAGCGATGCTGGATTAATGAAGCTCGCGATTCGTCTGGCTCCGACTGGATGAACTGGGCCCTCGACTGTAATCAGGCGGGATCGATTGGAGTGTTGAATGCCAAGGGTATGAGCACAAAGTCCGTGAACATTCATCTTTCATGGCCGGGACCGGACTTACCCTCCAGCGACGGATGGCTTTGTCGGGTCGTACTCCCCCCGAATGCGCTCGTGAGGAACGTGTTCGTGAAGAAGTTGCCGGGACGCGGGAAGGGTCCATACCAGCTTCAGGTCACTAATGACGACGGCTCATTCGTTTACGGCGAAAGTCAACCCGCAGAACAATCGGCAATGCACAACATAAACATCCCGAGTCTCCTCCGCAGCGTCGGTCAAGCCATGAATGAACGTATCTTGCGACTTCGCTGCGCACCGGGTCGTGCCGGGCAGGAAAGGATCGATAGGCAGGATGGTGACTATTTTATCGTCGAGTATTTGTAGACGGACTGCCGCTTTCAAGCTCAAGGACTCGCTGGAATCCACTTGCCATCTGTTCCGCAGCGGCTCGTGGCGAATAGTTCCCAATAACGGTGTGAGCGGCACCTTTCACTCTTTCGCGCAATTCGGGCTCTCGCATAAGTAGCTCGAGGATACTTGCAAGGCGTTCGTCGTCGGATGGCTCGAACACGAAACCCGTCTTACCATCGACGATTAGATCGGGCGCGCAACCACATCGCTCCGACACTACGGCGACCACCCCCCCCGCCATTGCCTCATTGACCACAAGTCCCCAAGGTTCGGAAAGGCTCGGCAGCACCATGATCTCCGCCAGGGCAAGGAGCCGCGGTACGTCCCACCAGGGTACTCCGCCCGCGAAGAACAGCGGAACGCCTGAGTCCCGCGCATATGTGGACAGCGCCTCTCTCTGCGGCCCATGCCCAACCACCAAGACGCCCCATTCTTCCGCCAACACGGGATCCTTCTGCATGACCCTTTGAAACGCTCGAATGACGACCGCAAAGTTCTTCTCCGCGGCAATTCTCCCCAGAAGCAGGACCGTGCGCTTCCAAGGTATGCCCGCCTTGACACGTGCCCCCTCCCCCGCGCTTCGATAGCGTGAGACCTCTTCGGCCACAAACGAGTTGTCGGTGGCCTGGCACCGAACGATGATGCGATCCCGAGGCATGCCCAGCGTTGCACAGTAGTCGCCCGCGCGCGAACCGTAGACGAAAGCCATGTCGCACGATGAAACAAACACTTTCTTGACGAATTCCCAAAGGACAAATCGCTTCTTGTCCTCGCGCGTAGAGTCTACGGCGACGATGATCCGCGCCCCACACAGCTTCCCCGCGACGAGCGCTACCCAAGACGCCGGGTCGGCATAGCCGGGCACTACAATGATCATGGGCCTCATTCGCCAAATCAAGGCTACCGTCCTGACCAATATCTTCAGGACACCATGACTTTCGCGGGACCCGGGGAGCAGCACTTCGTGGGGATAATCGTGCAGGGCCCTGGTCCGATCATCTATTGCGCCGCGTTTGCCTTCAGTTTCTGAAATGTGGGCAATCCAGAGCCGGATCCCCCTATCCGCAGCAAGTGTCGATAGTTCCCGAAATACGGTCGCCTTATAATGGCTCCATAGCACGTTGTGGATTATGAGCGCCGAACTGTCTTCCGCCATTCCATTCTGAACCATCAGGGGCTTCCCAGATCGCAAACATTGCCAATGACCTACGCAATAATAGCCCGCACTTCGGTCCCACGGACAAGTAGCGACAGCCATGAGCCTGTTTGAAACTTTTCTGGTCTTCATTCTCTCGGCCCTGGTTGTACTCCCATTCCTTAGGTCGCGCAGGGCACAGAGTATCTACTGGGTCTTCTCTCCAGCATCCATGATTTCACTGTTTTTCCTTGTCTATTTCCTGGTTGGTCCGCTTTCGGCAATTGCATTCGACGACACTTTTTTTCTTGCGAGGGATATGCGACCGCTATTCGCGAATGCGTGGCTAGCGGGGGTAGTCGGGCTCATGGCAATTTGGGCGGGCTATTTCAGTCCAGCCGGAAAAATGATCGTGGGCAAAGCGAAGAAGCGAGACATCAATGCGGATCGCTATTACAAGAGCGGCGTTCTCATCACTTCCCTCGGTTATGTCTGTGTCCTCATCTGGGTGCTGTTTTCGGGAAGGGTACTCGACATATTTGGGGCCGAGCTCGGCTCGACACCGGGGACGGAGTTCGAGGAAGTCACGCGCGTGAGTTACTTCTATCACGGCATGAGCCTTGTATTCGTGGGCGTCTTTATTCAACTGTCCGTCAAGCGCATGTCGCTGCTTCTTGCCGCCGTAACTCTCATTCCCATTTCCCTGATGTTTGTATCAATTGGCTTCCGATATCGCCTACTGTTTGTCCTTGGAGGACTCACCCTCATCCTCCATCTGCGAAGCGGCAAATCGCCGCGTCTTTGGATCCTCGCAATCGTTGCGACAAGTCTGTTGGTCATGTTTGGAATTGTAGGCATGGCCAGAAGCTACTATGGCGGCCTGGATTTCGCGAATCTCTATGGCCGATCGTGGAGCGACCTTTACTTGGGAACGCTTGGCGAAACCAATACTTTCTACGTACTCGGTGCCGTTATGGATGTCGTTCCGACCGATTACGATTTCGTCGGTCTGCAGCCGTTTTACTATGCGCTCATCCTGCCAATTCCACGGTTCATGTGGGCCGCCAAGCCCTTCCCCGAATATCTCAACTTGATCACGGAGGCGATTGGAACAAGTGCTGCAATTTCTGCAGGCTCGGCGTGGCCATACATGGGCGAGCACTATGTCGCGTTCGGGTGGTCCGGCATGGTGATCATGTGCATCTTGCTAGGCATCGCGTGCCGGACAGTCTGGCTTTGGTACTGCAAGTTTCCGAGAGACCCGACGCTGATGACGATCTACTGCTTGTTCTTCCCATTTACCTACTACGTACTTTCGCGGGGGTATCTCGCGCAGGAATTCCAGGATTTCTGTTTTACCCTACTTCCAGCAATGCTTGCTCGAGCAGCCAGTATCGTGCGAACCAAGACGGGACGGCACACCGAGATCACCCTACTCTCGCCTAATGCGCGTACTCATTGAATGCATGTCCGTCAGGACAGGCGGTGGCGTCCAGGTCGCGTTGGACGTCTTGGGTCGCGTCGCCATGGACACGCATTTTCATGCGGCGGTCATCTGCTCCGAAGAGATTGCGCGACAACTTCCTAAGGATCTACGGGAGCGCTTCGCCGGATTCATCGAAACGTCGGCCGACACGCCACTCAGCTTCGCAAAGGCACGGCTGAGTGCCTATCGGATGGAGGCCAACTTTCGTCCCGATGTCGTGTACACAATCTTCGGCCCATCTTACTGGGTGCCAAGAGCGCCACAGGCTACGGGTTTTGCGTATGGCTCGCTTCTCTTCGGGCGAGTATCGAAGCCAGACTACAATCTCGGGTCCGATGGCTTCGTTGACTATTCGTCGTGGAAAGACGTGGCGCGGCGCTGGTTTCTGCAACGTGCCGATGCCTATCTTGTCGAATCCGACGAGGTGCGCCGGAGGCTCGCGCGGTATCTCGGCGTATCGCTTGACCGAATCACAGTTGTTGGCAATACGATCGGCCGTGCCTTCGAAGGGTATTCTTTTCCAGAAGCTCATAGCTCAAACCGTAGCATTCTTGTGCCCGCGCCATACTACGAACACAAGAATCTCGAAATCGTGCCATTCATTGCAAAGCTTCTCGTAGATGTCCACGGGCTGCGCGATTTTGTTTTTACGCTGACGATCCCCGAGTGCACTGCTGGCTGGAATCATATCAAGGCGTCGGCTGACTCACTGGGCGTTTCGGCTCACATAAGGACCGCGGGAGCGGTTTCGTATTCGGATATGCCAGCTCTTTATGGCGAGGCCAGCTGCGTTTTTCTTCCGACTCTCATGGAGTGTTTCACCGCGGTCTACCCCGAATCGTTTCACGCGGGCCGTCCACTGATTACCTCGAAGCGAGACTTCGCCGAGGACCTTTGTGGTGGCGCCGCTGTGTATTGCGATCCGCTTGACCCCGCGGATTGTGCGAAGCATATTGCAGCTACGTTTCATGATTCCGCCGGGGCCAAGGAGCTAGTAGCGCGCGGGAGACATAGACTGTCTGCCCACTTTGTCACTGCGCCCGAAAGATACTCGCGAATCATTGCCACCCTGCAGCGCATTGCGCGCAAGTTCTGACGACAACGCGCGACTCTCGAAAGGTATATGGCGACGAACGACGGTCTCTATGTTCAGTACGGATGCGGCTTCTCATCTTCCGCATCCTGGAGAAACTTTGACTCCAGCCCCACATTGCGTTTCGAGCGCATCGCATTAATAGGCCATCTCTACACTAAGAATCGTCAGAGGTTTCCCGCTAATGTTGAGTATGGTGACATCGTTAAGGGGCTTCCATTGGCGGCCGATTCGTGTGACGCGATCTATTGCTCTCACGTTCTCGAACACCTTTCGTTCACCGACTTCGATATCGCGCTCGATCGCTCGCGGTCCTACTTGCGCAAGGGAAAGCCATTTCGCTTGGTCGTTCCGGATCTCGAGACATTGGCGATGCGCTACGCTTCTGATTCTGCGGATGGGGCTGCTGAAGCCTTCATGCGTGAGTCTGGCCTTGGCTTGGTCGACCGGCCACAAGGCCTGATTGGCTTCCTCAAGACCTGGCTTGGCGCCAGAGAGCATCTTTGGATGTGGGACTACAAGGCTCTGGCCGCGCAATTACGACATCACGGATTCGTCGATATACGGCGCGCGCAATTTGGAGACTCTGAGGAGCCTCGCTTTGCCGACGTGGAGCATTCCGAGCGCTTCGAGGCTGCCGTGGCCGTTCAGTGCCGCAAGGAGTAGGACGAGACGCCCATGTGCGGAATAGCAGGATTTGCTGGATCGGGAACTCAGGCTCTAACCGATCGGTTCGTTGAATTGCTTTCCCACCGAGGGCCGGACGACCATGGAACATGGTTCGACGATCGTGAGAGGGTCGGGCTCTCGCACACGCGCCTTTCGATCATCGACCTGTCGCCCGCGGGTCATCAGCCGATGTGGGACGATTCCGGAAAGGTCGGGATTGTCTTCAATGGCGAGATCTACAACTTCCGTGAGCTTCGCGCTGAGCTCGCGTCGGCCGGCTACCCGTTCCGGAGCAAGTCCGACACAGAAGTAATCCTGGCCGGATACCTTTCAGAAGGCGAGGACTTCGTCCGGCGTCTGAACGGGATTTTCGCGTTCGCAATCTGGGACGGGCGGGAAAAGCAACTTTTCGTAGTCCGAGATCCTCTGGGAGTGAAACCTCTCTATTACTCCGAATCGCCTGAGGGCCTGCTCTTCGCGAGCGAGATCAAGGCACTTGTAGGCGCAGGGAGAGTCGATAGGAGCATTGATCCCGAAGCGATCTTTGCCCACCTGATGTTCCTTTGGGCGCCCGGATCGCTCACTATGTTGAAGTCGGTAAGGAAGCTCGAGGCAGGCCACGCCATGGCCGTGCGCTCCGGAAAGATCATTCGCCATTGGCGCTACTACGAGCTTCCTTTGTCGTCAGGACACGCCGCTATTTCAGCTGGGGAAGCCGCAGAGCGCGTCTCCGAGACCTTGGAACGAGCGGTCGAGCGGCAGATGATTTCAGACGTACCGGTTGGCGCCTTTCTCTCCGGCGGACTCGATTCGAGCTCCATTGTCCATTTTGCTCGACAGCGCAGTTCCGCACCGATGCCGTGCTTCTCGATCGGATTCCGCGACCGCCGTTTCGAGGATGAGGGATTCATCGACGATCTGCCATACGCCCGCAAAGCAGCCATGCACCTAGGCGTTCCCCTCCACGTAGTTGAAGTTGGGCCCGAAATCGCCTACTCGGTCGAGAGCATGGTGCGACAACTCGACGAGCCTCAGGCCGATCCGGCAGCGATCAACGTGGGGCTTATCTCAAAACTGGCGCGGGAGCATGGCATCAAGGTCCTCCTCTCCGGGACGGGGGGTGACGACCTATTCACCGGTTATCGGCGGCACGCCGCCATGCAGGCCGAGAAGTACTGGGCGTGGCTGCCGCAATCTATCCGTCGATTGCTATCTGCGTCGGTGGGCCTCATACCGGAGGCCGCGCCGCCAAGCCTTCGGCGCGTGCGACGCGGCCTCGAGTATTCCCACCTTGACGATTTCCAGCGGACCGTCAGCTACTTCTTCTGGATGAACCCAACGCGTACGGAAGCGCTTCTCGCCCCGGACCTCCGTCAGCCCTTCCGGGCCTTCCGCCTTCGCAATCCTCTGACCGAAGCCCTCGCGGGACTGCCGGACGACCTGCCGCCCCTTGACCAGAGATTCTTTCTGACTGACCACAATCTCAACTACACCGACAAGATGGGGATGGCCCACGGAGTTGAGATCCGGGTGCCATTCCTCGATCTTGAAGTCGTTCGTCTTGCCGCTAGTCTGCCCTTGGAGATGAAACAGCGGGGACATATCGGAAAGTGGATTCTGCGCAAGGCAATGGAGCATCACCTACCCAAGGACATCATCTATAGGCCAAAGACGGGATTCGGTGCGCCGGTGCATAGCTGGCTCAACGACGACCTTAGACCCCTCCTGCAGGACGTACTCACAGAGCAGGCAATTCGTCGCCGTGGGCTCTTCGATCCTGCCGCAGTTTGCGCCCTCGTAGAAGGCACCCAAGCGAGTAGTGTTCACGGCTCGTACACCTTGTTCGCGCTGCTCTGCATTGAGTTGTGGTGCCGATCGTTCATCGACCAGGCATCCCCCTCGCGGTAGGCGGCAGCCCTATTAATTCACCGAATAGCGCTCGCGCGCGAAGCGCCACGCGTCTTCGCACATCTCATCGAGCGAGCGCCGAGCAGCCCAGCCCAACACCACTCGGGCACGTTCCACGCAAGCGAACGACGATGGCGCATCCCCCTCACGGCGCGAAGCATAGCGCACGGGGATCTCCAGTCGGGATGCATTCCGGAAAGCGGTGATCATCTCAAGCACTGAGTAAGGCCTCCCGGTTCCTACGTTGATGGTGCACGCCCCTCGATCCTCCTTGCGCCGCAATGCATGGACATGCGCCTCGGCGAGATCCATCACGTGAATGAAATCGCGCAACGCCGTGCCGTCGGGTGTGGGGTAGTCGTTTCCATATATCGTCAACTCGTGTGCCCGCCCGACGGCGACGCGGAGCAACGCGGGCATGAGGTTACCCGAAGCCGCATCAAGCTCCTCGCCCAGCAGCCCTCCGGGATGCGCACCAACTGGATTGAAGTACCGAAGTAGCGTGACCTTCCAGGACTGCTCGCTATGCGCCAGGTCGCGCAGCAGGCCTTCAACGACCAACTTGGTCGAACCGTACGGATTGATGGGGGCGGTTGGTGAGTCTTCCGAGTAAGGTGGTGTCCCATCTCCGTAAACCGTGGCGGAGGAGCTAAAGACGACGTCGCGAACTCCGGACTTACTCAGAACGGAGAAAAGCGACAAGGAGCCACCCACATTGTTTTCGTAATACCCAAGTGGGTCGAGGATAGAGTCTGGGACCGACTTCAGAGCTGCAAAGTGAATTACTGAATCGGGACGCAGGCGGCCCACCACGCCCACGAGACTTGCCGAATCTCGAACATCGCACTCAGTAAACGCGAAGTGGGGTTTGCACAATTTCGCAAGAACCTCCACGACCTTTGACGAGCTGTTCGAGAAGTTGTCGATCCCGTGAACGCGAAATCCGGCGTCCGTCAGCGCCACGCAGGTGTGAGAGCCGACAAAGCCGGCAGCCCCGGTTACTAGAACAATTGGAGAGTTCCGCATGCGTCAATTCTATTACGGGGCATCGAGCAGTGGAGTCTATGACATGTCTTCGTGCTTGGACCTCAACCTCATCCCGGGATCGCATGCTCAATTGGTCGAATGAAAGCCGTTCTCCTAGCTTCCCGGACTCACGCGTTCGTCGCGGGCGTCCTTTTAGGTGCCACCGTACCGGAACAGATAGTGGGAAAGTATTCTGGAACCGTTACAACGTAGATGCAAATGACATCACTAAGCGTCGAGTCGCCCGTTTTCGAGACTAACGACACGGTCCGCGAAGACAAGAGAGGCTGGCCGGTGGGTGATCAACAGTACGGTCCTACCCTTGAGTACTTCCCGGCAACCCTGAAGGAAGTCCTTTTCCGCTTCCGGATCGAACATGGCCGTGGCCTCATCGAGGATCAGGATCGGCGGGTCCTTGAGGAGGGCTCTCGCGAGCGCAATGCGTTGCCGCTGCCCGCCGGATAGCCTGACACCCTGGTCGCCGATGGCCGTGTCGTACCCCAAGGGAAGCCCGACGATGAAGTCGTGCGCCTGCGCCGCACGCGCGGCAGCCTCGACCTGCGCGTCGTTGGAATCCAACCGCCCATAGGCAATGTTCTCGCGCACGGTGGCATTGAAGAGCAGCACATGCTGGGGAACAGTCCCGACTTGACTACGCAGGCTCGCAAGTGAAACGGTGGCGATGTCCGTGCCGTCTATCATGATCCGGCCCACCCTCGTCTCGTGCAGCCGGGTCAGCAGGTGCGCAAGCGTGCTCTTCCCGGCTCCATTCGGCCCCGTGATGGCCACCGTCTCCCCGGCGGCAACATGGAAGTGCAAGTCCTGCAGTGCCGCCGGTCGTCCTGGATAGCCGAAGGTCACGCCCTCGAATCGAATCTCTCCCCTGCCCTTGGGCAGCACAGCACCCACATTCGGGGCTGGCTCCGGTTCCTCGTCCAAGGCCTGCATCAATCTCCGCATCGCCCCCCGCGTCGATTGGGTCTGGCCGTAGAGATCTGCGAGCCCCGCCACGGGCCGCACGAGCAACTGGGAATAGAGCAGGAATTCGATCAACTCGGCGGGCGTGAGCTTGCCTCCGGCCACCTCGCCGCTTCCCAGCCAAAGAAGCAGCACGATGCCCGCCGCCGCCACGAATTGCACCGCAGGGCTCATGGCCGCCTGGATTCGCAGTTGCCTCGTTTCCAACTGACGAATGAGGTCCATCTGCTGCCCATGGCGGTGCGACTCCCGCCCTTCCCGCGTGAAGGCCTTGATGGCGGGCAGCATGCCCAGGTTCTCCTCCGCGATGGCAACGCCGGTGGCGTGTTCTTGCTGGAGTTCCTGCGCCAGGGGCCGCAACTTCCGGCCGATGACCTTCACCATGAGATAGAAGACCGGGATCAGGAATGCCGTCGCCAACGCAAGCGGCGCCTGGATCTGCATCATGAGCACCACGGCGCCCGCCCCGGTGAAAAGCAGCGGAACGATGGCAAGGGCGGTGCCGCTCAGGTAACCGCTTACCACGTAGACGTCGTGGGTCAGGAGAGCGAGGGTGTCGCCCATCCGTCGTTGCTGGAAGAAAGCAAGCGGCAGCGCCTGAAGGTGGTCGTACAAGCGGATCTTGAGGTCGGCAACGATTCTCTGGGCTGCGGCCCCAAGAACCGAAGCGCTGCCGAACCGCAGCAGGGCCTGCAGCGCAAACAGGGCCAGCATCGCCCACAGGACAAGGCCAATTCCACGATTGACGCCTGAATTGCCCGAAAGAAGGGTATCGGCAAGCCTGCCGCCAAACCAGGGGACGGTCAGCGCCGCAACGCTCTCCAGGAGCATCATCATTGCGCCCAGGGCCAGCACAACCCTGTAGGGCGCTGCAAATCCGAAGAGAGCGCGAAAGTCGATCATGATCGGCGTTGGGATGTGGGATTGGGCGAGTGCGACTGCGGCATAATGAATCCCGTTAAGGAGTTTAAGGCTTGTGGGGATGTGGTCGCGAACACGTCCTCAAATCGAGACTGTGGCCCCCCCTTCCCGAATTTACTCGCTGTACGGCCTCAGGATCAGGTCGGCGCTGGCGCTGCCTTGTCCGGAAGCGGCGCGATCCGTAGATGTGGCGGATGTCGAACTCGTGGAGGCCACCGAGCAGGACATTGCGGCCAGCGCCGACAAGCCGACTGCGCATGTCGAAAGCGATTCGTTCTGGGATAGCCGCTATTTCGACGACGGCGCCGCGCGCTTCTCGTGGAAAGACCACTTCGAATTCTTCGTGTCCGGCGACGGTTCCCGGGTGCTGTGGCGGCGCCTGATCCCTGTGCATGACGAGGTGCTCCTTACCTACCTGCTCAACCAGGTGCTGGCGCAATGCCTGGTGGTCCGGGGTATCGAACCGCTGCACGCCACCTGTGTCGTCGTGAATGGCCAGGCGATCGCCATCATGGGCGACACCGGCTACGGCAAATCCACGTTGGCAGCGGCGCTCATGCGCAGGGGCCATCCCCTGCTCACCGACGATCTCCTGGTGCTCGAGTTTGCTCATGAAGGGGTGCGGGCATTCCCCAGCCTGCCGCGGCTCAAGCTCTGCCCCGATTCCGCCGACGCCGCGTTCGATCGCCGCCGCGCGCTGCCGATGAACGTCTTCACCGACAAGATGATCCTGCCCCTCGAGGGTTCCGAGCACGTGGCGCACCCGGTGATGCTGGGGGAAGTTTTCGTGATCCCGTCGGATGCCGGTGCCGAATCCATTTCCATCGTTCGTGCAACGGGTCATGACGCGCTGCTTCCGCTCATCAGGAACTCGTTCGACGCAACATTCCTCCACGCCCGGAGGTTGGAGCAGCAGTTCGACTTCGCCTGCCGCCTCGCCGCCTGCGTCCCCATCTCGATCATTTCCTATCCCAGGCAATTGGAACGCTTGCCGGAAGTTGCGGGCGCCCTCCTCGCCAGCCTGTCGAAGGATTCGGGTTCCCGGTGAGCCGGATCGTTGCGCTCCTGCATCGCGATCATCGCCCCGTCGATCGGGAGGTTCTCGCGCGTCTTGTGGCGTCGATGAGAAATCGGGCCCGTGACGAGCCCCGGCTTAGGGTGAATGGCTCCGCCGGCCTTGCCTACCAATGCCTGCGAAGCGCCACGGGGCCTGACGAGCTGCAGCCGCGCGAATCAGGCGCCGGCTTGTCGATCTGCTTCGATGGCCGCCTGGACAATCGCGATGAGATTGTTCGCGACCTGGCTCCGGAATTGAACGCCGATGCGGAGGGATTGGCGGATTCATCGCTCGCCCTGGCCTGCTACCGCCGTTACGGCGAGGGCTTCGCGGCGCAATTGAACGGCGATTTTGCGCTCGCGCTCTTCGATACGGATGCGAGGCGCCTGGTGCTGGCACGGGACGTGATGGGCATGAGGCCGCTCTACTACGGGTCGTCTCGCGATACCTTCATCGCGGCCTCCGAGATCAAGGCGATCCTTGCGCACCCCGATGTGGAAGCGCAGCCGGACGACGATGCCCTCGCGGACGCGTTGGTCGGTGGCAACCCGAACGAACTGCGAATCACGCTTTTCCGCGATGTTCGTCGCGTGCTTCCGGGCCAGACGGTCGTTGTTACCCCGGAAGGCATGAAGGAATTCCAGCATTGGGACTTCGACCCCACACGTCAGGTTCGATTGGGCTCCTTCGCAGAGTATGCCGAAGCGCTTCGTGGCCTCTTCGAACAGGCGGTCCGACGCAGGCTCAGGGCGGAAGGCGCAGTCGCCGTCACGGTGAGCGGGGGGCTCGATTCCTCGGCCATCCTTTGCCAGGCGGACCTGCTGGGTCGGTCCGGCAGCGTAATTCCAGCCGTTCACGGAATTTCACGGCTATATCCGGAGGGTTCGGCGGCCGATGAAAGGCGCTACCTCGATGCCATCGAGGCACAGCATCGCATCGCAATCCGCAGGCTGCCCCCTTCGCCGAACCGGACGGCCACGGACAACGCGTGGCCGTGGCGAATGGAATACCCGGAGCTTCCGGGCGGCAATGACCTCGACTGCCTCGAGGCCGCTCGCGAGCTGGGCTGCTCCGTGGTGCTGGATGGCTTCATGGGCGACCAGGTCCTGTGGACCGCGGCCCCCTTCTACGAAGACCTTCGGGCTTTTCATTGGCTGGGTGTGCGAAGGAAGTTTCGCTCGCTGTGCGAAAGCATGACCGACTGCACCCCTCAGGGGTTGCGGCAAGAGATCCTGCACGGCTTTGCCCGCGATCTCGCTCCCGACGCCCTTCTGGTCCCCTACAGGGCGATCCGCAGGGCGATGGGACGTTCGCGGGCGCCGAACTGGTACTCGGAAAATCTCCGGGAAATCGGCTACCGCCGCGGGCAGATGCAGCGCCGACTCGCAGCGCCGTTCGCCAGCAAGCACACCGAACTTAGCTACACGCTGGCTCGCTCGCCCGACATTTCAATGACATTCGAGAAGTTCAACAAGGTTGCCGCCTGGTACGGAATGGAGCGCGCCTACCCGTTCGCCGATCGCGATCTCGTCGCTTTCCTCATGGCGATCCCGGGCGACGTGGTCCAGCGCGACGGTGTCTACAAGGGGCTCTTCCGGGAGGCGATGCGAGGAATCCTGCCGGAGGCGATTCGATTGCGGTATTCGAAGGCCGACTTCACGCAGGAGGAAAGCGACGCGGCATCGGCGTTGAGTGCCACGGGCCTGGACGAGCTCTTCGGCCCCGGATCGCAGGCCGTAAGCCGCGGTTACGTGGATGCTGCCTCGCTTCCGGCGGCTCTCATTCAGGTAAGGGCCCAGCTATCGGATCAGGACTTCCTGCCCTCCAAGCAGTTGAATGAGCTGGTTTCCTTCGAGCGATGGCTGCGGTCCTTTTTCGACAGCGGGCGCCCGGACAATTGGAAGTAGTATCATTGGCTTGCAAGGTCGATGGGCCCTTCAAGAATTCCGGAAATTGAGCGCCAACCTGGATCGCGAGCGAGTGGAACCGACGAACGCAGCCGTTCCCCAAGCCAAGCCAGCGAAGCGGGTCTATCGCACGCCGGTGCTGTCGCTGTTCGGGGACGTCAGGACGCTCACCTTCGGCGGCGGCGGGATGGGAAACGACGGGGTCGGGATGAAAACGAAGATGTGCTGGATCGCCGAAGCCCTTTACGGCGTCGGCACGCCTCGCGTCATTCTGGTCCGTGGATGGCTGACTCAGAGCTACCACCGGCGCGACGCGTGGGCGCGCGTCACTGTTCCCCTCTACCAGCGGTTTGGGGAGCGAGTGGCTGCGGCCATTCGACTCTCGCCATTTCTTGGGTACGTGTTTCGCCCCGTCTTTGATCAAGCCGTGCAGAAGGCTTTCCGCGCGTCGCAAGGTTCGATGCGCACTCGATCCATTGCGGAAGGTCGCGCCTTCCTTGCAGGCCAATGAAATCGACGAAGGCAGCAGTTCCCCAAGCCAAGCCACCGAAGCGGGTCTATCGCACGCCGGTGCTGTCGCTGTTTGGGGACGTCCGGCATCTCACCAGTGGCGGCGGCGGGATGAAGAACGATGGGGGCGGCATGCGCAGCAGGATGTGCTGGATCGCCGAAGCGCTTTACGGCGTCGATACTCCCCGCGTGATCCTGGTTCGTGGCTGGCTGGCTGAATGCTACGGGCGAGGTGACGCTTGGGCGCTTGTGGTGGTTCCCCTCTACGACCGGTTCGGGGAAAGGGCCGCTGCCGCGATTCGTGTCTTCCCCTTGCTGGGGCATCTCTTCCGTCCCCTCTTCGATGCCGCCGTGCTGATGGCCCATCGCGACGTCCGCGAGCAGGCTTCTGTTCGGGAGCAGCGCGTCACGAGCGCTTCCTGATTTCCGACGCCCCTGTCGGTCGCGTCGCACCTCTTCGGCGTCTCGTTCCTCAAGGTCGGCGTCCCGTGATGTCCAGCCAGGGGTAACCAGTCCATGTACAGCATCGAGGACTACGGCCGGATGATCGCCGACAGGGTTCGCATGGATGCCTACTCCAGGGCGCTGGAGAAGGCCGTGGGGACCGACTCAGCCGTGCTGGATCTGGGCGCCGGAACGGGAATCTTCAGCCTGCTGGCTTGCCGGTTCGGCGCCCGGAAGGTGTATGCCGTGGAGTCGGGCGACGCGATCGCCATCGCCCAGCAAATCGCCCGGGCCAACGGGTTCGCCGATCGGATCGAGTTCATCCAGGCGCTGTCCACGGAAGTCGACCTGCCGGAAATGGTGGACGTCGTCGTTTCCGACTTGCACGGCACGCTGCCCCTCTTCCAGTCAAATATCGTCTCGATCGCGGATGCGCGGCGACGGCTGCTGAAGGAAGGCGGAGCGCTCATCCCGTTGCGGGAGTCGATATGGGTCGCGGTCGTGAACGCGCAGGACGAATACGGGAAGCTGGTTGAACCGTGGGCGACGAACAAGTTTGGCCTGGACATGGCAGCCGCCCGCCGGGCCGTGGTGAACTCGCCGATCGGAGCCCGCATGCCTCGCGAACAGTTGCTGACCGAACCCGGGTGCTGGGCGACGCTCGACTACGCGACGATCGAGTCGCCGAGCCACTCGGCTTCGATTTCGCTTCCAGTCACTCGGGCGGGAACCGCCCACGGCCTGATCCTCTGGTTCGACTCCATCCTCGCGGAAGGCATCGGGTTCTCGAACGCCCCGGGTGAGGCCGACATGATCTATCGCTCGTCATTCCTGCCATGGGAGTCTCCGGCCGCGCTCGGAATTGGCGATGTCGTCTCGATTCGTCTGAGGGCGGACTACACGGGCACCGACTACCTGTGGAGTTGGGCGAGCAACGTTTCCTCCGCAGATTCATCGCGGCCCGAAGTTCGTTTTCAGCAGTCCACGTTCTGGGGAGCGCCGATTCCCGCGATGCGCTTGTCCCGGAGAGGCGGCGGCTATCGCCCATCACTCGGGGCGAACGGCACGGTGGACGCGTGGATTCTCTCGCAGATGAACGGCGCCTCTTCGCTGGAGGAGATCGCGCGCGGCGTGATGGAGCGCTTTCCGGAACGCTTTCGCTCGCTGGGCGAGGCGCTGACCCACGCGGGCAACTTGTCCGATACCTACGGCAGCAAAGGCGGTAGCGAAGGATCTACGCCTGAATCGTGACCAGGCCCTGGCTTCCCAGCCATGCCACCAGGGCGAGCAGATCCGACGCACACTGCTCCGGGCTCACGTCGAATTCTTCCTCGATGAGCCGCGCCACTTCGCCAAGCTGCTCCTGCTCGGCGATGAGTTGCCAGATCCGCGTCCCGACCGCATCGAGCCCGAAGTACATCCCCGAATTCAGGTTCAGCAGGACTCCCTCGCCCTGAAGCTCCTGGAAGAGCACGTCGTCGGCCACGCGAACCCGGGAGGCCAGGGTCGGGGCAGGCTTTTCGACCGTCGAGTTCACGATTGATCGCCGGGGAGCGAGAGGATCGGCACGAAGCGATTCACGTCCCCATGGCTTCCGAGGAGAATCTCCCCGCCCGCCTCGACCCAGGCATGGGCTTCGAAGCCTTGCGCGGGGCTCTTGTCGACGCCGATGCACAGTCTCGCGGAATGCCCTGCGCGTGCCATCATCCACTGGAGGGTCAAGGCCTGCGTAAGGCAACTGGCCGCGGGGATCCGCCGCGACGCGACTGTCACGGCCCAGGCCATGCGGGCGGCCGAAGTTCCTTCCCTCGGCGTGAGAGCGACTTCCTGGCTGCGGACGCGGGCGCAGACCCATCGGAACGGGAAGGCCCAAAGCATGATCCGCACGAACGCGACCGCGCCGGCTGCCCTGAGAAGCAGCCATTGGTCATTGGCGGGAAGGGCCGCAAAGCGGCGAATTTGATCGATCAATGGGATGGCCTTTTGCATCGATACGATAGCATTTCAGGGTCATCCCGAGGACGATAGCCGTGGACATGGCTCGCATCGAGACACTCGCCTTTACGACGCAAAGCGCTGATCGCCTCATCTGTTCCGTCCTGTGCGGAGAGCCCGAGGGCTGGCCTTGGGGCGGCGATTCCGTCGAATGCTCGCGATTCATCGAACGGCTGGAGTATCACGGGGTGGCGCCCCTCGTGGATCAGGCGCTGGCTGGCTCGTATGCCCTTGAGTCGTGGCCCTCGGCGATCGTGGCGCATTGCCATGGCTCGGTGCGCGCGCAGGCAATCTACGAGATGGCGAGCCGTGTTGAGTTGTCCCGCGTCCTGGACGCATTTGCGCAGTCGGGTATCAAGGCGCTGCTGCTGAAGGGCACGCCCCTTGCGTACACGCACTATAACAACGCGGCCTTGCGGCCCCGGGGCGATACCGATCTCCTCGTTCCACGCGGCGCGAAGGAGGAGGTCGAGGCGATCCTGGAGCGCCTGGGATACACCCGGTTTCCGGGTGTCACGGGGGACTACATCACCTACCAGTCCTTGTGGATCAGGACGGACGCCCTTGGGGTCGCTCATGATCTGGACCTTCATTGGCGGGTGAACAATTCCCAGGTCCTGGCGAAGCTGTTCGACTACGAGGAGCTGGAGACGCGCGCGATGGAACTGCCGGCGCTGGGCGCTCGCGCCTATGGACTGGCGCCGGTCGATGCGCTGCTGTTCGCCTGCATGCACCGAAGCGGGCATCGGAATGCGCCGTACTACATCGACAATGTCCCCTACCCGGCCACTGACCGGCTGATCTGGCTGTACGACATCCACCTGCTCGTTTCCCGGATGTCCGAGGACGAGCTCCTGGAGTTCGTGGCGTTGGCTGCAAGTAAGCGGATGAAGGCCATCTGCCGGGATGGGCTTGTGCGATCCATGGAGTGCTTTCGAACGGTGGTTTCAGACCCGGTCTTGCGGGCCCTCGTCCCTTCGGGCGCGGTGGAACCTTCTGCGAGGTACTGCAACGAAGGGCGTGTCTTGCAGATGGTCGATGATTTCTTCGCGCTCGAAACACTGCGCGCGCGCGCAAGCTGGCTTCGTGAACAGGCGTTTCCGCCCGCGGAGTACATGCGCGGCAAGTACGAAGGTGCCGCCTGGTCCTGGCTCCCCTGGCTCTACGCGCGAAGGGCAGCGCACGGCTTGTGGCGCCTCGCCGTGCCCAGCCCCCATAGCGACTGAACCTGGTTCACGTACCCGGTTCACGTACCCGATTCACGTACCCAATTCGGACGTGGGCTACGGACGGAATGAAGGCTGACGCAGAACTGTTATCTACTGCACAGACAGATTCGCTAACATGAGGTAAGCTATTGATATAGAAAGACTTTTCTTGGCATAATAGTGGCGTTTCCCGCAAAAGCGAGTGCAACCGGCACATTGACTGCGTTTTCACCCGATTCCATCCGAGAGGCCTCGTATTCCATGAAGACGATTTCCGCCGCGCTTGGAATGGCCACATGCAGCCTCCTCTCCGCGACCGGCGCGCTCGGGGATGGGATATTGAAACTGTCTCCGGCGCTGTCGACTGTTCCTGACGTTCCGGCCGTCGCCACGACCGTTGCCGCCCCCGCTGCGTCGCCGCGCCCCGTCGCGCCGACGAATGGAATTCGGGAGTACCGCATCGGCGAGGAGGACCTCATCGAGGTCAAGGTCTTCGGTGTCGAGTCCCTTTCCAGCACGGCGCGCGTAAACCCGCGCGGTCAGGTCTCCCTGCCCCTCATCGGCGAGGTGAAGATCTCCGGGCTGACCGCCCATCAGGCCGAGGCCGCAATCGCCGAGAAGCTGGGCGAGACCTATCTGCAGAACCCCAAGGTGAGTCTGTTCATCAAGGAATTCACCACCCAACGGGTCACCGTCGAGGGGGCCGTGAACAAGCCCGGCATCTACCCGCTGAAGGGGCAAAGCTCGCTGCTCACGTCGCTTGCGCTCGCGGGGGGGCCGGCGAGAATGGCGGAGTTGTCCGAAGTGATGCTGTTTCGCGATGACGGCGCCGGCAAGCGGGTACCCGTCATGTACAACATCGATCGGATCCGCTCGGGCGAGATGGAAGATCCCGCCGTGCTCAACGATGACCTCATCGTCGTCAACCGGACGGCCAGTCGCGTGGCGCTGAGGGATTCGCTCCTCGGCGACATGATCGACGTGGTCAACCCGTTCCGCTGGGCGCCCTACCCTTGACGAACCCCCAGGACCCTCGCGCCAACCCGCACCGGAACACCGCGCTCGCCATTCCGCAGCGTGACGCGCTGGTCGTCGGCCCGGCCGATGTCGCGTCGATGCAGGAACCGCTGGACGAATCGCTGCACCTGAGGGATCTTCTGCGCATCTTCCTCAAGCACAAGTGGACGATCCTCGCGATCTTCCTGGTGTCGGCACTCTTTTCCGTGGTGATGACCTACCTCGCCTCACCCGTGTACCGCGCCTCGACGACGCTCCAGATCGACCGCTTCTCGCCCCGTGTCCTGGACTTCAAGGACGTGTCCCAGGGAGAGACGGCCGAATACTGGTCGGATAGCTCCGACTTCTTCGCCACCAACCACGAATTGCTGAAAAGCCGCACCGTCGCGGAAAGGGCGGTTGAGGAACTGGGGCTCCGCAGGAATCCGTCCAGCCTGGGCCTCGCGATCGAACCGGATTCCGCACCGATGCCGCTTGCGAATTCCCCGCACCTGAATTTCCTCGAGGGCATCGTGGCATGGCTCGGCCGCGGCCCCGATCCGGTGGCGGTCGATTCCACCACGCGATCGGAGGACGAGGTCATCGGCGCGTTCCAGTCGTCTCTCACGGTCGAGCCGGTGCGAAAGTCGCGCCTCGTGCGGCTGCACTTCGACTCCACCGATCCGTTCTTCGCGGCCAAGGCCGTGAACACGCTCGCCCAGTCGTTCATCAGCATCAACCTCGAACGGCGCTTCGAGGCCTCGGC
Organism: Betaproteobacteria bacterium; assembly: GCA_016720855.1. Lineage (NCBI taxonomy): Bacteria > Pseudomonadati > Pseudomonadota > Betaproteobacteria > Betaproteobacteria bacterium. The sequence goes on from JADKJU010000001.1 coordinate 1,103,363, forward strand.
GTACGCGAAGACCTTCATCGAGGAAAAGCTGCTGCAGACCAAGGCGAAGCTCGAGGATTCCGAGCGCGAGCTGGTGAACTTCTCGCGCGACGCCGAGATCGTGAACATCGACGAGAAGAAAAGCATCGTCAGCCAGAACCTCCAGGAATACAGCACCGCGCTGGTAAAGGCCGAGCAGGAGCGCATTCACGCCGAAGTGCTCCTGAAGCAGGTCCAGGCCAACCCCGAGTCTCTCGCCCTCGCGCAGGAAAACAAGAGCCTCAACGCGCTGAAGGCCGCCAGGCTCAAGCTCGAGGCGGAGTACCAGGAGAATCTCAAGGTCTACAAGCCGGCGTTCCCGAAGATGCTCCAGATCAAGGGGCAGCTCGACGAGATCGACAGGCAGATGAAGCAGGCGCTCGATGAGATTCGCGCAACCGTTGTCGCCACCTACCGCGTGGCAAGCTCGCAGGAAAGCGCGCTCAAGAAGAAACTGGTCGAGACCAAGCAGGAATTGCTGGCGCTCCAGCAGCGCAACATCCGCTACAGCATCCTCAAGCGCGAAGTGGACACCAGCCGCACGCTCTACGACGGGCTCCTGCAGCGCTTCAAGGAGGTCGGGGTCGCCGGTGGCGTGGGGATCAACAACATCTCCGTGGTCGACAAGGCCCGGGTACCGCTGGCCCCGTTCAAGCCCAACCTGAGCCGGAACCTTCCGCTGGGCCTTGCGATCGGGCTGATCCTGGGGCTCGCCGTGGCGTGGCTGATGGAGTACTTCGACGATTCCATCCGCTTCCCTGAAGACGTCGAGCGCGAGACCGGCGCCGCCGTACTGGGGGTCGTGCCGATGCTGAAGGGGAAGAGCGCGGCCAGCCTCGCCCAGATTGCCTTGTCACCCCACAAGGACCCCACGTCGGCGCTCTCCGAATCGTACCGGTCGGTGCGCACGTCGCTCCAGTTCTCCACCTCCCACGGGGCGCCGCGGCGCCTGGTGGTCACGAGCAGCTCGAAGGGGGAAGGCAAGAGCACGACGGCGCTTTCGCTCGCCATCAACTTCGCCGAGATGGGCAAGCCCGTGCTGGTGATCGATTCCGACCTGCGCGACCCCTCCCTGCACAAGATCCTCGACGTGGCGAATTCGCGCGGGCTCTCGAACTACCTGTCGGGCAGCTTCAAGCCGCTCGAGGTGATCCGCAGCACCCAGATCCCGAACCTCTTCGTGATGACTTCGGGCCCGCTGCCGCCGAACCCGGTCGAGCTGCTTTCCAGCCCCAAGCTGCTGACGCTGCTCTCGGAATGCGAGGAGCATTTCGCGCACATCGTCGTGGACGGGCCGCCGGTGCTGGGCATCTCGGATGCGATCGTCCTGTGCAACCAGGTGGACAACTCCATCTTCGTGATCGAGTCCGGCAAGACGCGCAAGGGGTTCGCCAGGTCGGCGCTCAAGCGCCTGCAGCAATCCGGCGTGCATCCGCTGGGCGTGGTCCTCACGAAGGTGGACGCTTACGACAACCTGTACGGCCGAAGCTCGTACTACTACCAGCACAAGACCCCCGAACTCGTCGGCAGGATCCCGGCCGAGGGCTGACCCATGCACGAGGCCGGTGCCACCGTTGTCGCCGCCCAGCTCCTCGCACTCTTCGCGGATCCGGTCCTCCATCGTGCGCGGCTGACTCACGGACGGGAACCCTTTCCCGGCGCACTCCACGCGTTCCGTTTCGTCCAGAACCGCTTCCCGGAAGGGGTGCTCGGCAAGCTGTCCGTCGAGGAGCGCCGGCGATTGCGCGAGGCGGCAGTCTTCTTCATCCGGCAGGTCTGCCTCTGGGAAGACGCGACGCACTACCAGGTACTGGGTGTTTCGCCCCAAGCGCAGCGCCAGTCCATCAAGGAGCACTACCAGGCCCTGATGGCGCTGCTGCATCCGGACCGGCAGGATGCGGGCTCCGAGAAATGGCCATCGAATGCGGCGCCGCGAGTCAACCAGGCGTACGCAGTCCTGTCCGACGACTCCCTTCGCCGCGAGTACGACACCGGGCTTGGCAAGGTTGCGGGCGCCCACAGGGGGCCTGCGGGCATCGAGCCGCAACCGGTGGCTGCCTCGGTACGTGGCGCGGCCCGCGGAAAGGGTTCTGCGTCCCGCACGACGCGCACCCGAGGCATCCTGATCGGCACGGCCGCGGTGGCGAGCCTTTTCTTCCTCAATGCATGGTGGGCGAACGACCTCCCGGACGAGTCCTCGACGCTGCAACGGGCAACCCCGGTCGGGGCCTCGTCGCGATGGATGCATGACACGCTCTCGCCCAGCCAGCGCCCGCGATTCATCGGGTCCGGCGAGCGGTTGAGCCCTGCCCTGCTGGTCGCGGAAGACCCTGCAAAACAGGGGGCGCCGGCCAGTCGAACGCAGATCGATTCGTCGCTGATCCCGGACTGGTGGACACGGCTGACTTCCCCCCAGGAGGCGAGGCCGGAACCCGCGCGCGTGGCCGAGGCGCGGTCCGAACTGGTTCGCATCGCCCAGGTGAAGCCGGAGGCAACCAGCGTCGCCGAGGTGTCGATCGAACCCCGGGAGGATGCGAGTGCGGCCCAGCCGAAGGAGCCGATTCGCATCTCGTCCACCAGCAAGCCAATGAAAGTCGCGCAAGCCTCCTCGATGACGGAAGCCAACGTCGGGGATCTCGAGTTGCTCGTGACCAACCTGGTTTCCCATTACGAGTCGGGCGACCTCGATCGCCTGCTCGGGCTGTTCGATTCCGGGACGGTCGGCGTCGTCGAGGCCATGAACCTGCGCAGGGATTTCGACGAGTTCTTCCGCGCCACCCGGGAGCGCAGCCTCCTCCTGCAGTCGATTTCGTGGGATGCCGCGAACCCGGCGACGAGGGCGCGCGGGCAGGCGCTCCTTCGGGCTTCGTACATCGATCGGGCAGAGCGGATCGAGCGCGTCGTGGGGCTTGATCTGACCATCGCGTGGCGTGACGGCCGCCCCCGGATCACGCGCCTCTCCCTCTTCCCGCACGAGTAGGCGGGCGAATGGATTCCGCCGCCACGGTGACACGCGCGGGGATCATCGCCGTCTCCCTGCTGCTCGTGTGGCGGATCATCCAGGTGAATGCCGTTTCTTTCGAGGAATCCGGAAGCGCGCGATTGCCTGGATTGCCCGCGGCAACCGTGGCATCCGCTGAAGAGCGACATCTTCAGGAGAGGTCCGCGCTGCAGCGCATCCTTGGGGATAACCCCGCCGAGGTTGCCGCGCTGCTGATGCTCGCGACGGAATTCGAGGCCACGGGCGACAAGGCCCGCGCCACGGGGGCGTACCGTGCCGCGCTGGATCTTGCGCCGCTGGACCGGCGGGTGCTCACGCAGGCGGCGCTGCATTTCCTGCGCAGCGACGATTCCCGGGGCATTGAGATCCTTGCGCGACTCGTCGAGCAATATCCCGTGTCGCGCCCCCGAGCGTATCCGTTGATGGCGAGCGACCTGGCCGCAGGCCGCCACCAGGCTGCATGGGCCGGGATCGTCGCGCGCAATCCGGCGTGGCTGGGATCGTTCGTCGCCGATTCGTGCGCCCGCGGAATCGACCCGGCCGTGCTCGTGCCGCTGCTGCTCCGCAGGCCGGTGACCCAGGGTGCCATCGCGGCGGAAGCGGCGTGCGTGATCGACCGGCTTCGTGCGGACGACCGGTGGGAAGAGGCCTACCAGCTCTGGCTCAACCTGCTGCCGCGCGAAAGGCTCGCGAACGTGGGGTTCGTCTTCAACGGCAGCTTCGAGTTCGCCGCCAGCGGCATCGGCTTCGACTGGATGCTCCAGCAACGTCCGGAAAAGGAAACGGGGCACGTCGCCGAAGTGCTTCAGGCGCCGAATGCGGAGGGCAGGCGGGCCGTTCGCATCGCCTACAACGGCAAGCGGCAATCCGGAATTCCCGTGCAACAGTTTCTCGCTCTTCCGGCCGGCGACTATGAGTTGACGGGCCTCGTGCGGACGGAAGGAATCAAGTCGGTGCGTGGCATACACTGGACGCTGCGCTGTGTCGAGGCAGCGAAGCCTCTCGCGATCGTCGCGCGATCGGAACGATTCCTGGGGTCGGGCGAATGGCGGCCGTTTTCGATGGACTTGAACGTCGGCGATTCGTGCCGCGGCCAGGTTCTGCAACTGGAGCCGGCGGACGAAGGCGCGGTCGCTTTCGTCTCCGGGGTGGCCTGGTTCGACGATTTCAGGGTCCGGCGGCGGTGAGCGTTGATTTGACCCGCGTCGGGGCGGCAAATACCATGGCATTGTTCGTACGTGGCGAAGTCTCGGGAGGTGCAACGTGAAACCTGGATCGATCGTGAAATGTGTCGCGCAGGCGGTCGTCCTGGCCTTTGCCGTCAACGCCGCATCCTTTGCACAACAGGGCGGCCGTGCAGCGCCTCCCGCGCCGAAGGCCGTGGCACGCCTCGCGAACGTCGAAGGCAATGTGCTTTCGAGCAACCCCTCGGGGCTTTCCGCGGGCAGCAAGGGGCTCGTCCTGTTCGAAGGCCAGCGGGTGATCACGGCGACGAAGAGCAAGGCCGTGGTGGAATTTGACGACGGGTGCGTGATTACGCTGGAACCGAATCAGCGGTACGTGGTCGATTCCAGCCGTCCCTGCAACATGCGTTTTGCCCAGGTGCAATCGACCCTGCCCCAGCCGACCGTCGCCTCGACGCCACCGGCCGACGGTCTCGCGAATGCCGCGCTGTCGGGCAGCCTGGACGGGCAGATTGGCGCCCTGGCGGTTGGCGTGCTCGGAGTCATCGCGTACGACAGGATGCGACGGGACGAGACCGTCAGCCCGAACTGAACCTGTCTCACGTCCACCCCATGGAAAATGGCGCTTCGGAGCCGATCGGCCCCGCGCCTTTCCTCCTGCTCTGCTTCCTGCTGGTCTTCGCGCCGCTCTTCCTGGGCGGCAATCGCCCGCTGCCGTTGCTGGCGCTCGAGCTGGCCGGCGTCGCGGGCCTCGCGTCGATCGCATGGCAGCGTCGGATGCGGCCTGCGGTCGTCGCCCTCCCCGCACCTTTGCGATGGGGGTTGGGAATCCTTCTCGTGATTCCGCTGCTGCAGCTCGTCCCGCTGCCGGCGGTGATGTGGTCGCAATTGCCGGGACACGCGCCTTTCGTCCGGGCACTCGAGTTCGCGGGGGAATCGGCACTGGCCGCCATGCGGCCGATCAGCATTCACGCGCGCGCCACCGAATATTCCTGGCTCGTGGCCCTTCCGTGCCTCGCGGCCTTCCTGCTCACCCTGGCGCAGCCGCGGCGAAACGTTCGCACGCTCCTGGCAGTCTTCGTGGTGGTTGCCGTTGGCGAGGCGCTGCTGGGCATCGTGCAGTTGGGCGCGGCCGCGGGTTCGCCTCTTTATCTGGGCAATACCCATGGCGGCGGCGCCTCCACCGGAACCTACGTCAACAGGAACCACTTCGCCGCCCTGATGGCCATGGCGCTGCCGACGGCCCTGGTGCTGTGGTTCCTCGAGACGCGGCCCACGGGAAACGGGGATCTGCTTCCGCATCCCGGGCGTGCGGACAGGAGGCTCGCGACGCAGATCTTCCTGTCGATTCCGGTGCTGCTCCTGCTCGTGGCGCTGCTTTTCTCGCTTTCCCGTGGGGGCATCGGCGCCGGCTTCCTCGTGTTTTCTCTTGCGAGCGTGACGCTCGTCCGGCGGTCGATGTCGCCTTTGGCGAAGTTGGCTTTCGGGGCCATCGGCCTGGGTGCTCTCGCGCTGGCCATCTATATCGGGCTCACGCCCGTGCTCGAGCGCTTTGCGCCGGACCAGTTGTCGTTCGGCTATGAGGGGCGCGTGCAGATTGCGGCGGCGGCTGTCCGCGCGGCGCTGGACTTCCTTCCGTTCGGCAGCGGGCTCGGGACTTTCGCGGATGCGTTTCCGCGCTACCAGGTCGAGGGGCTGCCGGGCTTCGTGGACCATGCCCACAACGACTATGCGGAGCTGTTCCTCGAGCTGGGGGTCTTTGGCGTAGCCGTCATCGCGCTGCTCGGGGCCGCCTACCTCATGCGTTGGGCGGAGCTGTTGCGCGCCGGGCGGGCGGGCGGCTCACGCAGCCTGCATCGCCTGCAGCTTGCCGCGGGCCTCGGCATGCTGGCGATGATCGTGCACGGCCTCGTGGATTTCAACTTCCACATCCCGGCCAACGCGATCTACTTCTCGTTTCTCGCCGGCATCTTCCACTTCAAGTAACCCTGTAACAATGGGGTCAGGTTCGCGAACCTGACCCCATTGTTACAAGCCTTCGGCGTACTGCTGGTAGGTGGCGGTGATGCCGTCGCGCAGGGTGATGCGGTGGCGCCAACCGAGCGCCTGCAGGCGATCGACGCTGAGGAGTTTGCGCGGCGTGCCGTCGGGCTTGCTGCGGTCCCAGGCGAACTCGCCCTTGAAGCCCACGACGGACTTCACCAGGTCGGCCAGCTCCGCAATCGTCTGGTCCTCGCCTGTTCCGATGTTGAAGAGGGGGAAGCCGGGGCTGCCGACGGCAACCTTGCCGAACTGGTCATCCGGCATCTCCATGAGGAAGACGCAGGCCTCGGCCATGTCGTCGCTGTGCAGGAACTCGCGGCGCGGGCTGCGGGTGCCCCAGAGAACGACTTCCTTCGCTTCGGCCACCTTCGCCTCGTGGCATTTGCGGATGAGCGCGGGCAGCACGTGCGAGGTGTCCAGGTCGTAGTTGTCCCCCGGGCCGTAGAGGTTGGTGGGCATCACCGAGAGGTACTTCGTGCCGTACTGGCGTTTGTAGGAGGCGCACATTTCTATGCCGGCGATCTTGGCCAGGGCATAGGCGCGGTTCGTGGTCTCCAGCGGGCTCGTGAGGAGGTACTCCTCCTTGATGGGCTGCGGGCAGTCGCGCGGATACACGCAGCTCGAGCCCAGGAAGAGAAGGCGCTTCACCCCGTGGCGCCAGCTCTCGTGGATCACGTTGGTCTGCAGGGCCAGGTTCTCGTGGATGAACTCGGCGGGCTGGTCGCGGTTGGCGAGAATGCCGCCCACCTTGGCCGCGGCGAGCATCACGTGCTCGGGCTTCTCCTCGTCGAAGAACCTGCGCACGGCGGCCAGGTCGGCCAGGTCCAGCTCGGCGTGGGTGCGGGTGATGAGGTTCGTGTAGCCGCGGCGCTGGAGCGCTCGGATCAAGGCGGAACCGACCAGGCCTCGGTGGCCGGCGACGAAAATGCGGGATTGCCTATGCATGAGCGGCGGCGCAAAACCAACCGGGTTCATGGACCCGGTTCATTCTCATTTCGCGTGATGCCCGTACGTTTTGCCGTATCCCTTGTAGCCGTACTTCTTGTAGCCCTTGTAGCTGCGATAGCCGCTGTACTCGCCGTAGTAGCGCTCGGCCCGCTCGAGGTCGAGTTGATTGAGCACCACGCCAAGGATGGGCGCATCCACCCGCCGCAGCCGCTTCAACCCGTTCTGCGCCACCTGGTACGGGGTGGAATCGGCCTTCACCACGTAGATCACCGCCGAGGCGTAGTTGGAGAGCACCAGCGAGTCGGAGACCAGCTGCAACGGGGCGGAATCGAAGATCACGATGTCGAACGCCTCCCGCAGCTTCATCACCACGTCATCGAAGCGCTTCGAGGAGAGCAGCTCCAGCGGGTTGGGCGGCACCGTCCCGGCCGGCAGCACGAAGATGCCCGCCTTCTCGTGATTGAACACGCACTGGCTGATCTGCGCCTGCCCGGCCACCAGGTCCGCCAGCCCCGGCGCCTTGGGGTCGCGCCCGATCAGCCGCGCGATCTTGGGCCGGCGCATGTCCGCGTCCACCAGTAGCACCTTCTTCACCTGCCCCAGCGCACAGGCCAGGTTGTAGGAAACCGTCGTCTTGCCCTCCTCCGGCACGGAGGAAGTCACCACCACCATCTTGTGCACGTCATCGAGCGCCGACATGAGCACGCTCGTGCGGATCGTCCTCACCGCCTCCGAGAACGCCGACTGCGAGTCGTTGAAGAAGGCGAGCTCGGAAATGAACCCCTTCTTCCCCGAAATCCCCTTGATCAGCTGCAGCACCCCCAGCGCCGGCACCCCCAGGCGCTGCTCCACGCCCGTGGTGGAGTTGAGCGTGTTGTTCAGCCGGTCCAGAAGCAGCGCAAGCATGGCCGCCAGCACCAGCGCCACCGCCGAAGCGATGCCCACGATCTGCCTCTTCTTGGGCGCGTAGGCCTCATTGGGAACGGTCGCCGGATCAACCACGCGGGCGATGGTGGACTGCAGGTCCCCCGCCGTGCTCGTCTCCTTCAAGCGCCCCACGAACATGTCGTAGAGGTTGCGGTTCTGCAGCGCCTCGCGCTCCAGGATCCCGAGCTGGAATTCCTTGCGGTTGAGCCCCTGGATGTCGCCCTTGCTCTGGCTCAAAGCGCGCTCCACCGCCGATTCGTTCACCTTCGCCACTTCATACTCGCGCCCAATGCCGGCGACCACGCTTTCCACCTGACGGCGCGTGTTCTCGCGCGCGGATTCCACTTCGGCCCGTGCCTTGAGCATCGCCGGGTGCTCGGGGCCGTAGCGCTTGGCCGCCTCACCCAGCCGGCGCTCGGCATCGCCTTCCTGTTCCTTCAGCTTCTGCACCAGTGGGTGGCGCAGCACCGCCGGAATCGTCTCGTAGCTGGACTTGGACTTGCCGGAGCTGATCTGCTGCACCAGGGTGTTGGCCGCTTCTGCTTCCGCCCGCTTGGCGCGCGCTTCGACCAGGCTTCGCGTCAACTCCTCCAACTGCTTGGAGGCCCCGGACATGGCGAGGCCCTTCGCATCCACAATGCGCTCGCGGTCCCGATATTCCTGAAGGTTGCGCTCGGACGCGTCCACCTTGCCGCGCAGTTCTCCCATGCGCGAGCGCAGCCATTCCGTCGCCTTCTGCGTCATCGCGATGCGGGCATCGAGATCGCTCTCGATGAAAAGTTCCGCCATCGCATTCGGCACAGTGGCAGCAAGCTCGCGATCGTGGGCCGTGAAGCTTATCTGCGCAAGCTGGCTATTGCGAACGAGTTGAATCTGGACATCGTTCTTGAACTTTTTCACCACGCCCTTGAGGATGGCGTCCTCGGTCAGCGGCGTGGCATCGTCCATGAAGAGCCCGAGAAACTTCGCCTTCATCCCCGGCTCCGCCTGCCTTGGATCGTAATCCGGGTGGGAAGTGAGCTTGAGCTTGACGATGGTCTTGCGTGCCAGCTCGTCGCTCTTCAGGATCTCCACCTGCGTCTGGTAATACTCGCGCTGGATCAGGCCCTGGTTGTAGACCTCCTCGATGGAGACGACCTTGTTCTTGCCCTGCTCGATGAGGAGGACCGCCGTACCGCGATAGGAGGGGCGGATCGCGAACACGACCAGCGTGGCCAGGATCGCAACCAGGAGCGTGAGCCCCAGGATGCTCCAGCGCCGCTTGGCGATCGCACGCCAGTACTCGACGATGTCCAGCGTTTCCGCCTGCGGGGCAGCATCGGGCGCCGCACCAGACTGCAGGCGTTCCTGGAGCGTGAGATCGTTCATCAGAAGAAGCTTTCCTCGACGGTAAGGATGTCACCGGGGTACACGGGCGCGTTCAGGTCCACCTTGCGCGTGGTCTGCGTGGGGTCGTCGTCGCGGATGATGTTCAGCTTGTCTCGCGCCGCCCGCTCCTTGAAGCCGCCGGCAATCGAAATGGCCTTCCTCACCGTCAAGCCTGCGCTGAACGGGTACCCGCCGGGCTTCTCCACGTGGCCGTTCACGAAGAAGTTGCGGTACTCATCGATCATCACCGTCACCTGGGGGTCGAGCAGGTAGCGGCCCTTCAGGCCCTTGGTGATCAATTCCTCCAGCGCCCCCACCGTCATGCCCTTCACCCGGATCTCGCCCAGGATCGGAAAGGAGATGGTGCCGGCGTCCGACAAGCGGACCTTCTCGCGCTTGAGGTCGTCCTCCCCCACCACGCGGACGGTGACCAGGTCACCGGCACCCAGCTTGTAGGAGGAGAGTTCGGACTGCGCCTGGACGGACAGGGCCCCGGAAAGCAGGAGCAGGACAGCGAAGAAAATGCGGGGCATGGGCGCCATGAAGGGTCGTGCGGGTGTCTGGGAATGGGCCCCTCTGCAGGGGGCCTTCGGCAAAAAACCGGGCCTTCAGCAAAAACTCGGGCTCCGGAGCATTTTACCGCCACCGAAGCCCGTTTGCCGCACGGCCGCCCCGAAGAGCGCCCTGCCACCGCCCGTGTTACATGGAGAATGCAGCAGAGAACAGCCAGAGGTTCTTGTCGTAGTCGTAGAAGGCGATGTTGGAATCGCGCTTGGTATAGGTGTACTCGGCCCCGAAGGTTACCCAGCGGCGGAACTTGTAGTCGATCCTGGCCCCGTACACCTCGATGTCGTCGGTGCGCGGGAAGCCCTGGTAGGCGTCCTTCTGCCAGCGCGCATTCACCCCTGTCGTCAGCACGGAGCTCCAGTCATGGTTCCAATTGATGCCCGTGGCATCCGAGAGAATGAAAGTGCCTTGCCCGGTGGAATCGACCGGTGTGCGCGCGCTGTAGACATCGACCTTGGAATAGGTGCGCGGCATCCACGTGATCATCCCTTCCCAGCCCGTGCCCGACCAGCCCGGGTTGGTGGAATCGAAGTCCTTCTTCAATTGGCCAACCTTGAGCGTGCCGCTGGTAGCCGCCGTGGCCTCCCACGTGGCGCCCAGGTAGTAGCGGGATTCGTTGCCGCTGTAGGTGGAAGTCGAATCGAGGTAGTTGATGCTCGAGCCGCGGGCCTCGGCCAGCAGGTACGTCTTGGGCATCACGCGCCAGTAGAAGGCGCCGCCGTAGTCCGTCACATCCTTGTCGCTGGCGTAAGTGGTCTGCTTGTTGTTGAGGTAGCGCTTGTAGGTCTTGCTGCCGAACACCTCGAAGCGGCCCTCTGCCCCCGGGGCCCCGTGCGCGTACATGATGCCCGGGGTGTTCGTGTAGTACTTGTCCGGGCTGCCCTGAAGAAGAATGGTGCGGTCCGTCGAGCCGCGCGGATCGTGCCCGCGTACGTAGTCCCAGTACACGCGCGCAAAGTCACGCTGCGTGAAGGCGTAGTCGTAGGACATGCGCGAGGCCCCGTCGGCATAGTTGTCCGCAGTGGAGTCGCTGTAGCGCCCGTAGTAGGCCAGGAGACTCATGTTGAACACCGACCTCTCGTCGCGCGCGTTCAGGTTCACGCCGCCGCCCGCGATCAGGTAGGGGGAGCTGATCTCGTTCCTGCTGGCCGTCGTGAGGTTCGAATCGTGGCCGTAGGACACGGAGGCAAACGGCGCGGCATAGACCGGCGAGTCACCGAGCTGCACGGCAGCCGGGCCGGAAGTCGATCGTTCCGTGCTGGGGAATTGGTAGGCGGGGCGCACCGGGCCTGTCTGCGCCATGGCACCGCTCCCTGCGGTCAAGAGGGCCGCGGCCAGCGCAATGAATTTCTTGTTCGTCATGGAGTTATGTCTCCCTTAAAGTCCAGACCCGGCAAACACCGGGGTTCAATTCTAAATCCTCTAACGCGCGCTTGCCGTACCACCGCGGGCCGCGGCGTTGATGACGCCCTGCGCGACGCCCGCGTTGAGTGCGGCGGAGAGCCGTACGATGGCACCGAACCCTTTCGATGGCTCCCTCCGGGGCGTGGCCGGGAACCCGCAAGACAACCTGCTTAACTTGTTGATAATTAAATGAGAATATTGAAAATTCCTGGCGGGAAGTGTACGAGTCAATCGGCCCGGGGTCAATAAAGAGTTCCGGCCTGGGCCATGCGATGATCACGACGCCGTTCCGGATACGATCAGGGACCCGTCCCGTTGCTCTTCAATTCGCACGAGTTCGTGCTGGTGTTCCTTCCGCTGGCGTGGGCCATCCACCGCGCCTGCGCGCGCATTTCCCGGCCCGCCACGATCGCGTGGCTGTGCGTGGCCTCGCTCGCGTTCTACGCCTGGTGGGATGTACGCGACCTGGCCTTCCTGCTCGCGTCCATCGCGGCCAACTTCGGTGCGGGGATGGCCCTGCACCGCAGCCGCAGCCGCGCCCTCCTCGGGCTTGCCATCGGCGCGAACATCGCGCTTCTCGCCTGGTTCAAGTGGCACGCGGGAGACGCAGGCGCGCCGAACGGCCCCGTGGGGCTGGTCTCCGGCATCGCGATTCCGCTGGGCGTTTCCTTCTTCACGTTCACCCAGATCGCCTACCTGGCGGACGTCGCGACGGGAAAGACGCGCCCGTCGCGATTCGCGGAATACCTCCTCTTCGTCTCGTGGTTCCCGCACCTGGTCGCCGGCCCTCTCCTGCGGCACGACCGCGTTCTGCCACAGTTCCGCCGCAAAGGGGCCTTCGGAATCGCGCCGGAGGACGTGGCCCGCGGCCTCACGCTCTTTGCGCTGGGTCTCGCCAAGAAGGTCTTCCTCGCGGACGAGGTCGCGCTGCACGCGGCCCCCGCCTTTTCGGCCGCGGCGGCAGGCGTCCCGCTCACGCTGGTGGAAGCCTGGGTGGCCCTGCTCTGCTACTCGTTCCAGATCTACTTCGACTTTTCCGCCTATTCCGACATGGCGCTCGGCCTGTCGAAGATGTTCGGCATCGATCTGCCGCTCAATTTCGATTCGCCCTATCGCGCGGCGAGCCTCGCGGATTTCTGGCGCCGCTGGCACATGTCGCTCTCCTCGTTCCTGCGCGACTACGTCTATGTCCCGCTGGGAGGAAACCGGAACGGACCGTGGGCGACAGGGCGGAACCTCTTCGCGACATTCCTTCTCGGCGGGCTCTGGCACGGCATCGCCTGGACCTTCGTCGCGTGGGGCGTGGCCCACGGCGCGCTGCTGGCGGCGAGCCACTCGCGGCGCGCGCCGCGGCCGTCTTCGCCATCGCAATCGCCAACCCCTGCCAATGCGCCGGCGGCGGGCTGGCGTGCCGCGCCGAAGATCGCCCTGACCTTCCTCCTCGTCACGCTCGCGTGGGTTCCGTTCCGCGCCGACAGCCTTGCGACGGCGAGTTCGCTCTTTGCGAGCCTCTTCGGCGCGAACGGCACCACCCTCCCGCGTTCCTGGGCGCCGTGGGCACCCATGATTCCCTGGGCGGAACTGGGCGTCGCGTTCGAGGGCACGTTCCGGAACGCCACCTTCGACGGCCCGCGCGCGATCGCAACACTCGCCCTTCTGGCACCCATCGTGTGGCTGGCGCCCAACGCGTGCCGGATCACGGGCCTCGGGGCTCCGGCCGAACCGCGCTGGGGATGGCGCCCCACTCGGGGCTGGGCGATCGCCTCGGGCGTGCTGCTCGCGATTTCGGTGCTGCGGCTGGTCCGGCCCAGCGCTTTCCTCTACTTCCAGTTTTGACGCGCCGCCAATCCTCCCGATGGATGCCAATCGCTACCTGCGCACGATGATCGCCACCGCGGCCGTCCTCGTGGCCGCCGTCGCTGCGTTCAACGTCGCGGTGGATCCGCTGGCTGTCTTCGGGGCGCCCCGCATCGAGGGGTTCAATGCGCTGAAGCCGGAAATGCCGGGCCGGGAGCGCGAGTCCAAGCTGAACGCACCCGAGCTCGCCAATGCCCGCGCCCTCGTCCTCGGCACGTCGCGGGCCGCCATCGGCCTCGACCCGGCGGCGCTGGAGCCGGTGATCCCCGGCGCCTACAACCTCGCCTTCGCCGGTCAATCGCTGCACGAGACGCGGCTCGTCCTCGAGGCCCTGGCGCCCGGCCTCGCCGGATCGACGGTCCTGGTGGGGCTCGACTTCTTCGCCGCGAACGCGACCTTCGACCGGGATTCCGCGACGACCGCGAGGACCCTGGCCCAGCCGCGCTTGCGCCGGCTCGCGGACATCGCGCTCTCCCTCGATACGGCGGACGCCAGTCTCGCCACGATCCGTGGGCAGGACGCCGCCGAGGTCGAGGCGCTCGGGCGCGACTATTCGCCGCGCGGGCACCTGCGCCTGAGCACCGCTTACTCGGCACGGCGCGGCGGGGCGAACGCGATGTTCGAGGCGAGCGAGCGCGCGTATGCCTCCGAGTTCTATTTTCCGCCGCCGACGAGGCGATTCTCGTGGAAGGACGGCGAGCGTGACACTCGCGCGGACCTCGAGGTGATCTTCGCGGTCGCGCGAGCGCATCGAATCCGGCTTCTCGCTTTCCTCTCGCCCGCCCACGCGCACCAATGGGAGGTCGTGGAAGCGCTCGGCTTGTGGCCCGAGTTCGAGCAATTCAAGCGCCTCGTCCTCTCGGCGAGCGAGCACGCGGCAGCCGGTGCTCCGTCCTGGCCCGTGCGGGATTTCGCCGGGCACTTCCCGGAAGTCTCCGCTGCGCTGCCACGGGGCAGCGGAGAAACGCTCGCCACCCACTGGGATTCGTCGCACTACCGCGAGGCGCTTGGTAACATGGTCGCCGAATGCGTTGTCCGTGCCACGCCGGAAGCGCCGGGGTCCTTCGGCGCGCGGCTGGAGGCGGCGACGATCGACGAACATCTCGGGCGGCTTCGCGAAATGCGCGCGCAGTGGCAGTCCGCGAACCCAACCGAGCACGAGGCCGTGTCGAGAATCGCGCAGTCATCCCGGCCAGCCAGGGCCACCATCGAACCCAGCGCTGCGGCGCGCGCCGAGCCATGACCTTCTTTCCCGGCGCCGAACGCCACAGCATCACCCACCATCACCTGCTGGGCGTCCTCGGGACCGAGGCGGCGCGGCGCGGCTGGGGGCCGGATCGCGCGATCCGGGTCCTGGACATGGGCTGCGGCTCGGGCAGCATGATGTCGTTCCTGCACGAGGCCGCCGCGAGCCTCGATCCCCCGCTGCGCCTCGAAATCCACGGCTTCGACGTGGCCGACGCGCACGTGCAACGCGAGGACTTCTTCGCCGCGACGCGAGCGCTCCTCGGAGGCCGGCACCCGCAGGTGGACTGGCCGAACCGCCTGCGCCTCGTCGCCTCCGGCGACGACTGGCCCTATGAACCCGGTTCGTTCGACGTCGTGCTGTCCAACCAGGTGATGGAGCATGTGCGCGACCACGACAGGGCCCTGCGCAACATCGCCCGAGTGCTCGCCCCGGGCGGGTTCTCGGCGCACCTCTTCCCGCTCGGCTCGAGCTGGATCGAGTGGCACCTGAAGATACCCTTCGCGCACTGGATCTCCAATGGCGACGTGCTGGAGAGCTACATCCGCTCCGCCTCGTTCCTGGGGATCGGCACTTGGCGCAAGTACTGCCGGGTGGTGGGGCCGGTCCCGCTCGACGAGTTCGCGCGCATGAACCGCGACTTCCTCGCGTTCGAGACGAACTATCTTTCCGAGCGGGATGTCGCGCGCCTTTCCCGGTCCGCCGGACTTCGCTACTCGTTTCGTTACACCGACGACTTCTACGCCAACCGGGCGCGCAAGGCCCTCGGGCTGGCGATGACCTACCGCTTCGCCCCGCGCGGCGCCTTCTGGCATCGCCTGCGAATGGTCGCGCTCAAGCGCGTAAGCTCGATCTGCCTCGTGCTCGAGGGCGACAACACCTACGAGAACCGCGGGTTTCACTTTCCCGGCGAGACGCTTCCGGAGGCGGCCGCGCGCGACCCCGCAGCGCCCGCCCGATGAAGGCTTTTTCCCGCGAGGAAATGACCGGGTTCGCGGCGCTCGGCGGCGCCGGGCTCGTGTCCGCGCTCGCGATCTTCTGGCTCGCCTCGAACCGCGTATCCAGCCTCCCGCCGCATCTCACCGCCTCCGTTCTCCTGGCGATCCAGTGGCACGCGGTCGGGTTCATGCTCGCCAAGTTCGGCATCGACTACGCCGTTTTCACGATCGTGTCGCGTAACCCCGGGGTGGGGTTCCGGGTTCGAAGCGCGCTCGCCTTCCCGATCCTGCCCGCGATCGCGGGGTTCTTCGCGTTCTCGCTTGCGCTCTTCGCACCCGCCGTCGCGGGGCTCCTCGCGGTTGCCGTGTTCCTGGACACCCTCGCCACGATCCTTGCCGCGGAACTCAACGCCCGCCGGCGCTTCGTGGCGTCTGCCGTGGGGAACCTCCTCAACTACCCTCTTTTCACCGCGCTCTGGATCGCCGCTTCGGCACGCAGCACGCCCAGCCTCGAACAGGCAGTCCTGCTATTCGCGATCTCGAGCGCGGTGCGCCTTGCGTGGGTGGCGTGGCGCGCGTCCGTCGGAGAACGGGACTCGAAGCCCTTCGACCTGACGGTCAAGGGCTGGATCGGCGCCCAAGGCGCGCTCAACCACTTCGCATTCCGCTCCGACCAGATCGCGCTCGCGTTGCTGCTTTTCCTCGGCATGGACTGGGTCGCCTCGAATCCCGACCTGAGCGCCTATGTGTTCCTTTCCCGCTTCCCGGAACTCGCCACGGGCATTCTCGTGCTCGCCGGCACGGTGCTTTTTCCCGGGCGTCACCTCGCGCCCGATCCGCTCTCCGGTGACCGGCGCGTTCTCGGTTACTATGGCGCGCTCGCCGTCGCCACCCTGACGCTAGCCGCAGCGGGTGTGGCCGCCGCACTCCCCGTTTTCGTCGGGAAAGCGCCCGCCGCAGCGTGGGTGGTGCCTTTCATCCTGCAGATCCCGCTCGTGCTACTCGCGAACCTCGTGACCTATTCGATGCAGAGCCAGGGCTACCTGCCCGGCCTGCTGCGCAACCTCCTTCTCGGCAACCTCGCCGGGCTGGCTGTCATCGGGGCAGCCGCGTGGAGCCGCTCGCTCGAGGTCGTGGCCTGGGTGATCCCGGCGCAACTCCTCGTGTTCGTGGCGCTGGGGCTGCTCACGGGCTGGGGCGGGCGGATCAGGCTGTTCGAGATCGGCGATGAAAAGTAGGCGGCTTTCGACTCTGCTTTTCATCCCGAGCGCCTACGGTTTCGTGGCGTGGGGCGTAACGCTCCTGCTCTACTCCATGCGATGGATCGACTGGCACCCCAGCGGCGACGAGGCCACGCCGATCTTCGCGGTCGTCATGCTGGCCTTCGCGGCTTCGGCAACCGTCTTCTTCGTCTCCTACTCCCGGGCGGTGAGCGCGGTGGGCACCCTGGCGGCCACGATCGACACGCTGCCCCATGCGGCGCGGCCCTGGCACATTCCGGATGCCGCCTTGTGGTTCCTGCAGCTCGTCGGTCTGTTCGGGCTGGGCATGTACCTGCGCGAGATTCTCGAAATCTTCGAGGGTTTCTCCGGGCTGCTCGCCACGCTCGTCAGCGAAAGCAGCCTCGTCCGCCAGGCGGAGACGGGGCTCGTGGCGATCTACCTGTCCTATTTCGGCTGGATGGCGATTCCGCTCACGATCCTGCGCTGGCGCATCGACGGTCGCCCGCCGCGCCTGCTGCTCGTCGCGACGGCACTGCAGATCGCGGGCAACCTCCTCTACATCGACCGCACGCGGCCGGTCTGGATCATGTTCGTCGCCGTGCTCGTGATCTTCCCCTTCGTCCAGGGCCTTTCCCCGCGACGGCTGGCCTTTCGCGCGCTCACCGTCGCCGCCCTGGCGATCGCTGCCTTCTACGCCATCGGCCTCTGGGTCGGCAAAACGGGGGAAGGCTTCTCCTACTACGGACACGTCGGCGTGAACCCGGACGTGGCGAACCTCTACTACTACCTGACGAGCGGCTTTTCCTACTTCGAGGCCCTGCTCGAGACGGCGCCGGCCCACGACTTCGTCCCCCAGCGCTCGCTCTATCCGCTCTTCAAGATGGGAGCGATGCTCGGCTTCTGGGACGACCCGCCCAGCCAGGTCCTGCCCTTCGTGGAAACGCCGTTTCCCGCCAACGTCGGCACGTTCCTGGAGCCGATGTATTCCGACGGCGGGCTCGCCTTCGTCTGGGTCGGCATCGCCGTGTCGTCGTTCGGGGTGGATTACCTCGCGCTGTGGATGCTGCGCTCGACCAACCCCTACGCCCTCTTCTGCTGGGCGAACCTGTGCTTCGTCTCCTTCATCAGCTTCTTCGTGCCGAAGCTCGTCTCCACGCCGATCTGGCTCTTCCTCTTCATCGCGGCCCTGACGGGGACGTTCCGCGCCCTTCGGCCCCGCCCCGCGCCCTACGGCCTGTCCCCGGACGAGGCGGTCATGGCCAACATCGGTGGCCCCCTGCACCCGGTCCGCGGAGGTGGGGCGGGTGGAACGATTGCGGGGCCACAAGACGGAGTCCCCGAAGCCATTGCGAAGACCCCGAGTGACGACGGCGCCCGCATGAAAGTGCTGCCGGCGGCGGTCGCCGACGCATTCGATGCCTCTGCCGGCATCGAACCCGAGGCGTTCCCCGCGCGCACTGCACCGCGCTCCGGGCAATTTCCGTTCCTGTGATCCAGTTCACAGACTTCCCTTCCTACTTCGGCGCAAGGTGAGAGCCATATAAAAGGGTCCTTGGAGGCCCCATGACTCTCCGGCGCACACTGGGGGGCACTGCGGCAGCACTGCTTGCATGCCTCTTTCCATTCCTCACCCATGCCGAGACCGTCGTCGCGACGGTTGCGGTGGGCTCCAATCCGACTTCAGTCGCCGTGGATGTGCTGGCGGGCAAGGCGTATGTCGCCAACACCGGCGGCGCCTCGTTGACCGTCATCGACTCGGCCACGGGCGCAACAACGACCGTGGGCACGGGCAACTCGCCCACCGCCATCGCCCTCGACGCGGTGCGCCGGCGGGCGTGGGTCGCCAATCGGCTCGATGGCACGGTCACGGTGGTCGATACCGACAGTTTCGCCACGACGACGGTCGTGGTGGGCGCGCAGCCCGTGGCCATCGCGCTCGACACGCAGGCGAATCGCGCCTTCGTGGCCAACAGCGGCGCGGGCACGGTGTCGGTGATCGAGGGCGCCTCGCTCGCGGTCACCACGGTGGCGGTGGGCAACGACCCCGTCGCGATCGCCGTGAACCTTTCGACGGGTCGGGCGTATGTCGCACGGCAGAACGCGAATATCGTCACCGTCATCGACGGCGCAGCGATCCGCGACATCCCCACGGGAAATTCGCCGGTTGCCCTCGCCGTGGACCGCGCGGGCAATCGCGTCTTCGTCGCGAACAAGATCGGCGATTCCGTCACGATCATCGACGGCGCAACCGAAACGACAAGCGCGGTGACTGTCGGCAACGAGCCGATGGCCATTGTCTTCGACGACACCGCCAACCGCGCCTGGGTCGCCAACGCGATCGGCGACACCATCACAAGGATCGACGGGGCGACGCTCGCAACCAGCCCGGTCGCCGTGGGCAGCGAGCCTGTCGCCATCGCACTCGGCGCGGCCGGCCGCCTGTACGTCGTCGGCAAGGCCGCGGATTCGCTCAGCGTCGTGGACGGCGCCACGGCTGCCGTGCTTGAAACGCTTTCCATGGGTAACCAGCCGGTGGCGCTGGCGCTCGATCCCGCCTCGCTGCGCCTTTTCGTCGTCAATCGACTCGGCAACTCCGTGAGCGTGATCGACGCCTCGCCACTTCCGGCGGCTGCCACTCCCCTGGGCGGCACGCCGCGCGCGGTGGCCTTCGCTCCGGCTTCCGGGCGCGCCTTCGTCGCGAACCAGTCCGCCAACCGTGTGGATGCGATCGATCCGTCCGGCGCGGTGACTCCCATCGCCGTGGGCGCCTCCCCGGTCGCGGTTGCCGTGCACCCGTCCACCGGCACCGCAATCGTCGCGATCCGCGACGCGGGCGCCGTCGCCGTGATCGACGGCACGACCCTGGCCGCCGCGACGTTCGCCGTCGGCGCCACACCCGTGGCCATCGCGGTGGACGGGGCACGCAATCGCGCGTGGATCGCCGTTCGCGACGCCGGCACGGTCGCCGTCCTCGATCTCGCCACCTCTTCGGTGACCTCGGTTTCCGTCGGCTCGCAGCCGGTGGCCGTGGCCGTGGACGAAGCGGCCAACCGCGTGTTCGTGGCGCTGCAGGGCGCCTCGTCCGTGGCCGTGATCGACGGCTTCACGCGCGCGGTCACGATGGTCGCGGCGGGCTCGTCCCCCTCCGCAATCGCGGTGAACCCCGCGACGGGACGCGCCTACGTGGTCAATTCGGGCTCGGCCGCGGTCTCGGTGATCGACGGCAGTTCGCTCGCCGTCTCCGTGATCCCCGTGGGCGCCACGCCGGTAGCGATCGCGGTTAACGCGGTAACGAACCGCATCTATGTAGCCAACTCGGGCAGCAATTCGGTCACGATCATTGACGGCGTTTCGGGGGCGACGGCGACGGTGCCAGCCGGTTCGACGCCAAATGCGGTGGCGGTGGACACGGGGCTCGACCGCGTATTCGTCTCGAACGGCAGCGGTGGCACGGTCACCGTGATCGATGGCGCCACGAACGCGGCGCGCTCCATCCCCGTCGGCGCCAGCCCCATCGCCGTGGCGGTGAATTCCGCTTCGGGTCGCGCCATGGTTGCCAACTACGGCGGCGGCAGCGTGACGATCCTCGCCGCCCCGGCCGCGACGGCCGGCGCGAGCATCGCGCCCCTTCCCGGACATCGCACGCAGGCCGCCTCCCCCGTCCTGGCGCTCGCTTCTCCCGCCTCCGCTGTCGCCTACCGACTCGGCGGGCGCCGGGGCGGGTGGTCCGTCGCGACACCCGCGGGAGCCGGAAGCTTCACTGCCGCGCTGCCGGCGCTTTCGTTCGGCACCCATGTGATCTACGCCTACGCAGCAACCGCGTCGGGCTCGCCTGCGGCCGTGTCCGCCTACGCGTTCACCGTCTTCCCGGACACGCAACCCGACGCGTTTGCGTTCGCGCCGCAGGTGGGGGTGACGCCCGGCAGCATCGTGACCTCGACGCCCGTGGTCGTGAGCGGGATCAACGAGCGCTCGCCCGTCTCCGTTTCCGGCGGGGAGTATTCCATCGGATGCTCTGGCACCTTCTCGTCGGCGCAGGCCTTCATCCTGTCGGGTCAGGCCATCTGCGTGCGGCACGCCGCGGCGGCGACCGAAGGCACGGCGCAGGTCACCACGCTCACCGTGGGCGGCGTTTCGGCGAGTTTCTCTTCGACCACCTTCGTGCGCCATTCCGTCAGCGTGATCCGCGGCGGGAGCGGAAGCGGCACCGTCGCGTCCTCACCGAGCGGCATCGACTGCGGAACCAATTGCAGCGCAAGCCTGCCCGCCGGCACCGTGGTCACGCTGACCGCGACAGCCGTGTCCGGCTCCGTCTTCTCCGGGTGGAGCGGACCGGGCTGCGCCGGAACCGGCTCGTGCGTGTTCACGCTGACAGGACCGGCGACCTTCACGGCCACCTTCTCGCTTCCGCCGCCCCCGAACCCCACGATCCCCGACTTCAACGGCGACGGGCACCCCGATATCCTCTGGCGCCATGCCGCGAGCGGCGCAACCTACCTCTGGCTCATGAACGGGGCGAACCTCGTCTCGGACGCGCCCGTGGCCATGCTCGATCCCTCGTGGCACCTCGAGGCCGTGGCCGATTTCAACGGCGATGCGAAGCCCGACCTCGTATGGCGCGACACCGTCACGGGGGCGACCTGGGTCTGGTACATGAACGGGGCGACGTTCGTCTCCGACGCGCAACTCTTCGTGCTCGCCCCGATCTGGAAGATCGAGGCGGTAGCGGACTTCAATCACGACGGCAAGCCCGACTTCCTGATGCGCAACGCCGATACGGGGCTCGCCTTCCTGTGGTTCTCCAACGGCGGCGTGATGACGGGCGACCAGTACCTCTTCACCATCGACAACGTCTGGAAGGTCGAAGGTGTCGGCGACTTCACCGGCGACGGGCAACCCGACCTGCTCTTCCGCAACCGCGTCTCGGGCGTGGCCTTCATCTGGCCCACGGTCTTCGCGAGTGGGGCGGTGTCGCTATCGATGGGCGCGGATGCACCGCCCGTCACCACCACCCCGACGGGTGACGTGAGCCTCGACGCGAATTCGAGCCCTCTCTTCGGCATCGATCCGGTGTGGGAGGTGGTGCAGGTCGCCGACTGGAATGGCGACGGGCAGCCGGACCTCGTCTTCCGCAACGCGAACACTGGCCTCGTCTTCGTGTGGTACGTGGTGAACCAGGTCCTGGGGGGCAGCGCGTACGTCACGCAGATCGATCCTTCGTGGGAGATCGTGCCCCGGCGATAGGACGCGCCCGTATAATTTGCCGGTGAAGGTCCTGCTCCTCGCCAAGTACGGGGCCGCTGCCGCTTCCACGCGCCACCGGTTCTTCCAGTTCCTCCCCGCTCTGGAGCGCGAGGGAATTCACGTCTCCTGGCAAGCCCTGCTCGACGACGCCTACCTGTCGGCGATGTTCGCGGGCGAAAGCCGCCCGGTCGGGCCGGTGCTCGCCGCGGCGATCAAGCGGCGCGAATTGCTTCGTGACGCAGGCCGATTCGATCTCGTCGTGGTGCAATACGAGGCCTACCCTTACCTCCCGGGCTTTGCCGAGAACGGCCTGCGCCGCAGCGGCGTTCCGTTCGTCCTCGACCTCGACGACGCGATATTCCACCAGTACGACAGCCACCGGAACCCGCTGGTCCGCTCGCTTCTGGGCGGCAAGATCGCGCGCCTCATGTGCGGCGCGGCGGCGGTGCACGCGGGCAGCGCCTACCTTGCCGACTACGCGCGCGAGGCGGGTGCCAGGCGCGTGGAATTCATCCCGACCGTGGCCGATACGGCCCGCCTGGCGCCGGCGGATTCGCCGGCCGGCGAACGCACCGGGCTGCGCATAGGCTGGATCGGGTCGCCCTCGACTTCCTCCTACCTGGCGCTCGTCAAGCCTGCGCTGCGCGAGTTCTGCGCGCGCCATCCCGAGGCGAAAGTCGTGCTGATCGGCGCCAGGCCCGATGCGCTCGATGGCCTGCCGGTGACGCGCCTTGCCTGGTCGGAGGAGCGCGAGGCCGATGACCTGCGCTCGCTCGACATCGGCATCATGCCGCTCGCGGACGACCCGTGGTCGCGCGGCAAGTGCGGCTTCAAGCTCATCCAGTACATGGCCTGCGGGTTGCCCGTGATCGCCTCTCCCGTGGGCGCCAACCGCGACATCGTCGAGCCGGGCGTCAATGGCCTGCTCGCCACCACGACGGCCGAATGGGTGGCCGCGCTCGAGGTGCTCGCGGCGAACGATGCCGATCGCGCGCACATGGGGCGGGCGGGCCGGGAGTCCGTGCTGGCGCGCTATTCGCTCGAGGCGGTGCTGCCGAGGATCGTGGCAAGTTTTCGCGACGCTGCCGCGCGCTGAACGGAATGCCCCGGGAGAGCAGGTCGTGCGGAGACGGCAGATCCGGCGAGGTTACAATTGGCGCTTCATCGCCTAAGGAGGCTGGACCGTGCACCTGCCGAAGGCGCCCTGTCGTTCGACGCAGGAGGAAATCCGGAAGTGAACCGCATCGCCCTCGAGGTGGCCGCAGCCACCGCCTCTTTGCTCTTGATGTTCCCTTGGGATGCGTGCGCGCAAGGGTCTTCTCTTTTCCTCCTGCGCGTGCAGGGCGAAGGGACCGGGTACGGGGACATCCGGTCGAACCCCAGTGTCTTGAATTGCGCGGCGAACGCAGGGACGAGCTGCTTCCAGTATGTCAACGCCAACACGACGGTCGTCCTGACCGCGACGCCTCACGTCGATTCCGTGTTCGCCGGCTGGAGCGGAGCGTGCTCCGGGACGGGAACGTGCTCCGTGACGATGGATGCCGGAAAGACGGTCACTGCGACCTTCAATGCGAAGCCCGGCACGAATTACCTCACGGCCGGCACCCTTCCATCGACGGGCGCTTCCAGGGGCACGATCGTCTCGTCGCCCGCGGGTATCGACTGCGGCGCCGCCTGCAAGTCGGGCTTCCCAGCCGGGACAACCGTGACGCTGACCGCATTGCCATCGTCGGGATCGACGTTCACGGGCTGGAGCGGGGACTGCGCCGGAACAGGCGCATGCCAGGTGACGATGACCGGACCGAAAACGGCCTTCGCAACCTTCACGGCGCCTTCCCCTTCCACGGCGAATTACACCTCACTGTGGTGGAATCCCACGGAATCGGGCTGGGGCGTGAACCTGAATCACCAGGGAAACACGATCTTCGCGACGCTGTTCACCTACGACGCAACGGGAGCGCCGCTCTGGCTTGTCATGTCGGCAGGAAACCTGCAATCGGGGTCCACGTTCACGGGCGACCTCTACCGCACGACAGGCCCCGCGTTCAACGCGGCTCCCTTCACGCCCCTCACGGGGGCCAACCTCACGACCGTAGGCACCATGAGTCTCAGCTTCATCGGGGTCGACTCGGGGACGCTCACCTACACGGTAAACGGCGTCACGGTGACAAAGTTCATCCAGCGGCAGGTGTACGGTTCGCGCGCCGCCAACTGCACGCCCACGACCGCCAGCCGAGCCTCCCTCACGAATTACCAGGACCTCTGGTGGAACGCGGCCGAGTCCGGATGGGGCGTGAACGTGACGCACCAGGACAACACGCTCTTCGCCGCGCTCTTCACCTACGACGCGGCCGGGCACGGCCTGTGGCTCGTGATGTCGGGCGGAGTGCGCCAGGCGGACGGCTCCTATCTCGGGGACCTGTATCAGACCACCGGCCCCCCGTTCAACGCCAATCCCTTCAGGCCCATCACGTATCCGGAGAACTTCACGACCGTGGGTTCGATGCGTTTCCGGTTCAGCGACGGGATCAACGGCACGCTGACTTACACCTATAACGGCGTTTCGGTCACGAAGGCCATCACGCGGCAGGTGTTCTCCAGCACAAGTCCGGCCTGCACCTAGGGGAGCGGTTCGCGACCCTAGCGCTTGCCCTGCTTGCGGCCGGGCTGAATTGCGTTGGCCGGTTCCCCCCCTGTTTATCGTTTACGAAGGAGACAGGGCCTTCCGCCCGATTTGTGAGGTCTCCCATGAGCGCATTCCCCTTGTTGCTCCGCACCGGCCTGGTTGCCGCAGCATTGGCCAGCGTCTCGCCATTGGCCGTCGCGAATATCGTGCCCACGGCGATCGCGCTGGGGGGCCAGCATTCGTGCGCCCTCACGACGGACGGCGGGGTGAAATGCTGGGGCTATGACCTCAACGGCCAGCTCGGCGACAACGGCACTCTCAACCAGTTCACGCCGGTGGATGTCGTCGGCCTCGCGAGCGGCATGGCGGCAATCGCGGCGGGCGAAAACCACTCCTGCGCCGTCACCGACAACGGCGGGATGAAATGCTGGGGAAGGAATTTCCAGGGGCAACTGGGCAACGGCGGCTCGCTGTTTGACATCCAGTCCACCCCGGTGGATGTGGTCGGCCTCGGGAGCGGCGTCGTGGCAGCCGCTGCAGGCGGGGACCACACCTGTGCCCTCACCGCGGGCGGCGGGGTGAAGTGCTGGGGACTCAACTCCAACGGCCAGCTCGGCGTTGACTTCGGCGTCCCGGGACTCACGCCGGGGGATGTCGTCGGCCTCGCGAGCGGTGTGGCGGCGATCGCGGCGGGCGGGAGCCACACCTGCGCACTGACCACGGCGGGCGGCGTGAAGTGCTGGGGCGCAAACCTCTACGGCCAGCTCGGCGACGACACCACGACCCAGCGGCGCAACCCGGTCGACGTGGTCGGCCTCGCGAGCGGCGTCGCGGCGATCGCGGCGGGCGGGAGCCACACCTGCGCCCTGACCACGACGGGCGCGGTGAAGTGCTGGGGGAGGAACTGGGCGGGGCAGCTCGGTGACGACAGCGTCACCAACCGGCGTGTGCCGGTGGATGTCGCGGGGCTCGCGAGCGGCACGGCGGCGATTGCGGCCGGGTTCGCGCACACCTGCGCCCTCACGGCCGGCGGCGGGGTGAAATGCTGGGGGAACAACGGCTCCGGCCAGCTGGGCGACGGCGCCGGCTACGACACCCACATGACCCCCAACGATGTGGCTGGGCTGACGAGCGGCATTGCAGCGATCGCGGCAGGCGCCAATCACGCCTGCGCCCGCGCGACGGCCGGCGATCTCAGGTGCTGGGGGGACAACAACGCGGGCGGGCTCGGCGACGGTCTTGGAGGTTTTAGCGTCAAGGCGGTCCGTGTTGTCGGGATGACGAACGGGGTGAGCGTGATCGCCACCCATTTCGGCCACAGCTGCGTGGTGACCCGGGCCGGCGGGGTGAAGTGCTGGGGCTACAACGCCAATGGCCAGCTCGGCGACAACACCATTACCCTTAGGAAGGTCCCGGTCGATGTTGTCGGCCTCGCGAGCGACGCGGCGGCGATTGCGGCCGGGTTCGCGCACACCTGCGCCCTCTCGACAGGCGGCGGCATGAAGTGCTGGGGGGCAAACTTCAACGGCCAGCTCGGCGACGGCTACGGCTTCACCGATACCCACGTGCCCGGCGACTTCGTGGAAGGGCTGGACGTCGGCGTCGCGGCGATGGCCGTGGGGGCATACCACACCTGCGCGCTCACCACGGGCGGCGGCGTGAAGTGCTGGGGCGCCAACTACGATGGCCAGCTTGGCGACGGACTGTTCCCCAACCGTTTCACGCCAGGGGATGTCACCGGCCTCACGAGCGGCGTGACGGCCGTCGCGGCGGGCGGGGTCCACAATTGCGCCCTCACGACGGGTGGCGGCGTGAAATGCTGGGGCAACAACACCTACGGCCAGCTGGGCGACAACAGCACGACCAACCGGACCTTGCCGGTGGACGTCGTCGGGCTTTCGAGCGGCGTGGTCGCGATCGCGATGGGAGAAATTCATAGTTGCGCACTCACCACGGCCGGCGGGGTGAAATGCTGGGGGCTCAACAACTTCGGCACGCTCGGCGACGGCACCAGCGGCAACAACCGGCTCGTGCCAGTGGACGTGGTAGGGCTCGCGAGCGGCGTGACGGCCATTACGGGAGGCGCGGAGCATACCTGCGCCCTCGTCGCGGGCGGCGCGATGCAGTGCTGGGGCGCGAATCACGCCGGCGCGCTCGGCGATGACACCTTCGGAGAGACCCCGTACCCACCGGGAGCCGTCACGGGAATGGCGAGCGGCGTATTGGCAATGGCGGCCGGTGGATTGCATACGTGCGCTCTCGTGGCAGGAGGTGCGGTGAAATGCTGGGGCTACAACCGGGGCGGCCAGGTCGGTGACAACACCATCGAGAACAAGTACGTGCCGGTGGATGTCTTCGGGCTGAAGAGCGTGCAGTCCATCGCCTTCGCTCCACCCGCCTCGGGCAGCGTCGGGATTCCCGTCAATCTTGCGGCGTCCGCCACGAGCGGCCTGGCCACCGCGTTCGACAGCTGGACGCCGACCACGTGCACGGTATCGGGCACCACCGTGACGCCGACCGCTGCCGGTCTCTGCGGCGTGCGGGCGAGCCAGACCGGGGATGCCGGTTACTTCCCGGCGCCGCAGCAGCTTCGATTGATCGTGGTCTCGACGCAGACCAACCCGGCCTTTCCCGACTTCAATGCGGACGGCAAGCCCGACATCATCTGGTCGAACACGGCCAACGGGGCGACCTACGTCTGGCGCATGAACGGCCCGGCGCTGCTCTCGGATTCCTTCTACGCCACGATCGATCCGAGCTGGAAGATCCAGGGCGTGGCCGACTTTAATGGCGACGGACACCCGGACATCGTGTGGAGGAACACCGCCAACGGCGCCTGCTTCGTCTGGTACACCGTGAACGGGGTCTTCACCGGAACGGACGCGTTCCTCTTCTCGCTGCCGCCCGAGTGGGTGATCCAGGGCGTCGCTGACTTCAACGGCGACGGCCACCCCGATTTCCTGATGCGCAACGTGGTGAGCGGCAACGCCTTCGCGTGGTTCTTCAACGACAACGTGGCCATCGGCGACCAGTTCTTCTTCAACGTCGATCCTCGTGGAAGGTAGAAGGCGTTGCCGATCTCAACGCCGACGGCCAGCCCGACCTGCTCTTCCGCAACATGGCCTCGGGCCTGGGCTTCGCGTGGAACACGCAGTTCGCGGCCGGCACGCTCTCGCTGTCGACCTCGAGCCCGTCGATCTTCGGCATCGACCCGGTGTGGGAGGTGGTGCAACTGGCGGACTGGAACGGCGACGGCAAGCCCGACCTGCTCTTCCGCAACGCGGCAACGGGCCTCGTGTTCGTCTGGTACCTCGACGGCGTCACGCTCGGCGCATCCGACTACGTGATCCAGATCGACCCGAGCTGGGAGATCGTGCCGAGAAGGTAATGCCCTCACCCCCGACCCCTCTCCCCAGGGAGAGGGGAGGAAGTTTCGCGATCACGGGCCGGTTCGCCTGATGCAGATCAACCGGACTGCCCGTTGAAAGGCGGAGCGCGGCTGATCGGCGCGCGCCATCCGTCCGCACCGGAGGCGCGAGCGCTGACGCGAAAACCGAATGGCGAATACGGGGAGGGCGCACAATTGTCTTCAGGCAGGGGTTCGGAGCGCCGCTTCGCCCACGATCGGAAGTGACATGACCATGAAACGCGTGCTCGACTTCTCCTGCCGTTTCCTGGTCACCCTGTCGCTTTGCGGCATCGGCAATGCGCTTGCCCTCGCGCCCGTGCTGATCACCCCGCGCCTGCCCGGCGCGACGATGGGCGCGCCCTACATCGCCACGCTGATGATCAGCGCGAGCCCGGCGCTGAGCGGTGCATCCGCGACCGGGCTGCCCGCCGGGATGACGGCAACCCACGACGGCAACGGCAACCTCCAGATCGGCGGGACGCCCACGGCATCGGGGAATTTCACCGTGGCCGTCGTGGCGACGAATGCGAGCGGAACCATCACCCCGTCGGTCGACTTTCACGTGGATCGCTGGGCGGACAATGTACTGACGGTGGCGGGGAGTGCCCTGCACACTTGCGCGTTGGTCGCGGGCGGGGTGCAATGCTGGGGCTGGAACGATTTCGGCCAGCTCGGCAACAACAGCACGGCCTCGAACTTCGTTCCGGTGATCGCGATCGCCGCGGGGACCGGCGCGACGGCGGTGGCGGCGGGATATGCCCACACCTGCGCGGTGGTGAACGGCGGCGTGAAGTGCTGGGGCGCGAACTCCGTCGGCCAGCTCGGCAACAACAGCACGTTCGATAGTCTCGTTCCGGTGACCGCGATCGCGGCGGGGAGCGGCGTGACCGCGGTGGCGGTGGGCGAAAGCCACACCTGCGCAGTGATCGCGGGCGGGGTGCAGTGCTGGGGCTACAACATCGACGGCCAGCTCGGCAACAACAGCACGACCGCGAGCACCGTACCGGTAACCGCGATCGCGGCGGGGAGCGGCGTGACCGCGGTGACGGCGGGCAACAACCACACCTGCGCGGTGGTCGCGGGCGGCGTGCAGTGCTGGGGCGCCAACAACGGCGGCCAGCTCGGCAACAACAGCACGACCGCGAGCCCCGTACCGGTAACCGCGATCGCGGCGGGAAGCGGTGCGACGGCAGTGACGGCGAATGCCTTCCACACCTGCGCGGTGGTTGCCGGCGGGGTGCAGTGCTGGGGATTGAATGCAAACGGCCGTCTGGGCGACGACAGCACGACCGACAGCCCCGTTCCGGTGACCGCGATCGCGGCGGGGAGCGGCGTGACCGCGGTGGCGGCGGGCGGCCAACACACCTGCGCCGTGGTCGCGGGTGGAGTGCAGTGCTGGGGCGCCAACAACACCGGCCAGCTCGGCAACCACAGCACGACCGATAGCCTCGTTCCGGTGACCGCGATCGCGGTGGGGACCGGCGCGACGGCGGTGGCGGCGGGTTCCGGCCACACCTGCGCGGTGGTCGCGGGCGGGGTGCGGTGCTGGGGCTACAACTTCGACGGCCAACTCGGCAACCACGGCACGACGATCAGCCCCGTTCCGGTGACCACGATCGCGGCGGGGAGCAGCGTGACGGCGGTGGCGGCGGACATCTTCCACGCCTGCGCGGTGGTCGCGGGCGGGGTCCGGTGCTGGGGCGCGAACTCCGTCGGCCAGCTCGGCAACAACAGCACAACCGATAGCGTCGTTCCGGTGACCGCAATCGCGGCAGGCAGCGGCGCGACGGCGGTGGCGGCGGGTGAGGGCCACACCTGCGCGGTGGTTGCGGGCGGAGTGCAGTGCTGGGGTTCGAATGACAACGGCCGCCTGGGCAACAACAGCACGACCGCGAGCTCCGTACCGGTGACCGCAATTGCGGCGGGGAGCGGGGCGACGGCGGTAGCGGCGGGCGCCTACCACACTTGCGCCTTGGTCGCGGGCGGGGTGCAGTGCTGGGGTTTGAATGAAAACGGCCGCCTGGGCAACAACAGCACGAGCGAAAGCCCCGTTCCGGTGACCGCGATCGCGGCGGGAAGCGGCGCGACGGCAGTGGCGGCGGGTTTCGGCCACACCTGCGCAGCGGTCGCGGGCGGGGTGCAGTGCTGGGGTGCGAACTCCGTCGGCCAGCTCGGCAACAACAGCACGACCGACAGCCCCGTTCCGGTGATCGCGATCGCCGCGGGGACCGGCGCGACGGCGGTGGCGGCGGGATATGCCCACACCTGCGCGGTGGCCGCGGGCGGGCTGCAGTGCTGGGGTTCCAACGGCGGCGGCCAGCTCGGCAATGCTGGGACGACCGACAGCCTCTTTCCGGTAACCGCGATCGCGACCGGGGGCGGTGCGACGGCGGTGGCGGCGGGCCAGTACCACACCTGTGCGGTGGTCGCGGGCGGGGTGAAGTGCTGGGGCCTCAACAATACCGGCCAGCTCGGCAACCACAGCACGACCGCGAGCCCCGTACCGGTGACCGCGATCGCGGCGGGAGCCGGTGCGACGCAAGTTGAGGTGAGTTACCTGCACACCTGCGCGGTGGTCGCGGGCGGGGTGGCATGCTGGGGCTACAACTACAACGGCCAGCTTGGCGATGGCAATACGCATGCCCTGCGCACGATCTTCGCCGCAATTCCCGCGCAGTCGGTGGTCATCGTGGCCAGCAGCGCAACGCCCAGCAGCGCCGGCAGCGCCGTGACCTTCACTGCAACGGTGTCGGGAAGCGCACCGACGGGGTCGATCCACTTCAAGAGCGACGGCGGGAACCTTCCCGGCTGCGGGGCGGTTGTGCTTTCCTCCGCCTCCGCGCAGTGCACGGTGATCTTCTCCACGGTGGGCACACGCACGATCACCGCGGAATACGGCGGCGATGCGAACGGGGCCGCCAGCGTCGGCACGCTTCCGGGAGGGCAGGTGGTGATCGCCCCGACGATCGTGATAACGCCTGCGACGTTGCCGGACGGCACTGTCGGGATCGCCTATCCCACGACCAACCTGGGCGCGAGCGGGGGAACGGCGCCTTACACGTTCGACGCCACTTCGGGCAGCGGGCCGGGCGGCCTCGACCTCACCGCGGACGGCGTGGTGAGCGGCACTCCCGATTCGGCCGGCACGTTCAACTTCACCTTGACCGCCACCGATGCCTACGGCTTCACCGGCTCTCAGGCGTACGCCCTCACCGTCTCGCTGGCTCCGCAGACGATCGTCTTCGGGACCGCGCCTGTCATCACCATCGGCGGTACGGGAACCGTGAGCGCCACGGCGAGTTCGGGCCTCGCGGTCGCCTACTCGGTTGCGCCAGGTTCCGCGACCGTGTGTTCGGTGAACCCGGGCACCGGCCTCGTCTCGGGCCTCACCGTGGGCTCGTGCACCATCGCGGCCGACCAGACGGGCAACGCCACGTTCGGTCCCGCGCCACAGGCCACGCAGACCTTCCCGATATCCGCCCTCGTCAACTCCCTGAGCGTCGGCAAGACGGGCAGCGGGACCGGAACCGTGGCATCGACCTCTCCGCTCTCGCCCACGATCAGTTGCGGCGCCACCTGCTCGGCCGACTTCAACGCCGGCGTGGTGGTGGTGCTCCTGGCTACGCCGGATTCGGGCTCGGCATTCGCCGGCTGGACCGGCTGCGCGGCGCCCTCGGGCAACCAGTGCACGATGACCATGAATGCGCCGGGGTCCGTGACCGCGACCTTCAATCTCGCGGCCGCCGGCGGCCCCGCGAAGCCCGACTTCAACGCCGACGGCAAGCCCGACATCATCTGGTCGAACACGGCCAACGGCGCCACTTACGTCTGGCGCATGAACGGCACCGCCCTGCTCGCGGACTCCTTCTACGCCACCATCGATCCGTCGTGGAAGATCCAGGGCGTCGCCGACTTCAACGGCGACGGACATCCGGACATCGTCTGGCGAAACACTGCCAACGGCGCCTGCTACGTCTGGTACACCGTCGACGGGGTGTTCACCGGGACGGATGCGTTCCTCTTCAGCCTGCCGCCCGAGTGGGTGATCCAGGGTGTTGCGGACTTCAACGCGGACGGCAAGCCCGACTTCCTGATGCGCAACGTGAACTCCGGCAACGCCTTCGCCTGGTTCTTCAACGACAACCTGCCCATCGGCGACCAGTTCCTGTTCAACATCGACCCGAGCTGGAAGGTCGAGGCGGTGGGCGACATCGACCTGGACGGGCAGCCGGACCTGCTCTTCCGAAGCATGACGTCGGGCCTCTCATTCGCCTGGTACACGCAGTACGCCGGCAGCGTGCTGAGCTTGGGGGCCTCGAGCCCGATGGTCTACTCCATCGACCCGGTGTGGGAGGTGGTGCAGCTCGCGGACTGGAACGGCGACGGCAAGCCTGACCTCCTCTTCCGCAACGCGGCTACGGGGCTCGTGTTCGTCTGGTACCTGGACGGAATCACGCTCGGGGCATCCGACTACGTGATCCAGATCGATCCGAGCTGGGAGATCGTGCCGAGGCGGTAGCCGGCGACCCGGCAGGCCAGGGCGAAACGGCAGCCGAGCGGCTGCCGTGGCTGCGCCCGTCGCGAGCGCGGACGCGAATGGCGAATGGCGAACACCGGAAAGGCCCATGATGTGCTTCGGGCAGGGGCTCGGAACGCCGGCTCGCCCACGATCGGAAGGGACATGACCATGAAACGCGTGCTCGACTTCTCCTGTCGCTTCCTGGTCGCCCTGTCGCTGTGCGGCATCGGCAATGCGCTTGCCCTTGCGCCCGTGCTGATCACCCCGGGCCTGCCCGACGCGACGATGGGCGCGCCCTACAGCGCCACGCTGATGATCAGCGCGAGCCCGGCGCTGAGCGGTGCATCCGCGACCGGGCTGCCCGCCGGGATGACGGCAACCCACGACGGCAACGGCAACCTCCAGATTGGCGGGACACCCACGGCATCGGGGAATTTCACCGTGGCCATCGTGGCGACGAATGCGGGCGGAACGATCACGCCTTCGGTCGCGCTTCACGTGGACAGGTGGACGGACAACGTCGTGGCGGTGGCGGCGGGTTACGGGCACACCTGCGCGTTGGCCGCGGGCGGACTGCAATGCTGGGGCTCCAATGGCGAGGGCCAGCTCGGCAACGGGAACGCACTTCCCGCCGCAGGCCCGGTGACCGCGATCGCGGCGGGGGGCGGCGTGACGGCGGTATCGGCGGGTTACCAGCACACCTGCGCGGTCGTGGCGGGCGGCGTGAAATGCTGGGGCTCGAACGTATACGGCCAGCTCGGCGACAACAGCTTTTCGCCCCGCGCCACTCCTGTGATCGCGATCGCGGCGGGCACCGGCGTGACCGCCATCTCGGCGGGCGCCGGTCACACCTGCGCAGTGGTCACGGGCGGAGTGCAGTGCTGGGGCTGGAACGGCAACGGCCAGCTCGGCGACAACAGCACCACCGACAGCCCGTTCCCCGTGACCGCGATCGCCCCGGGGAGCGGCGTGACTGCGGTGGCCACGGGCGGCAATCACTCCTGCGCGCTGCTCGCGGGCGGGGTGCAATGTTGGGGCGAAAACACCCACGGCCAGCTCGGCAACGGCAGCACCACCGACAGCCCCGCTCCGGTGACCGCGATCGCGGCGAGCGGCGGTGCGACAGCCGTGGCGACGGGTGCCGGTCACACCTGTGCGCTCGTCTCAGGCGGGGTGAAGTGCTGGGGCTGGAATGTCGCCGGCCAGCTAGGCGACAACAGCACGACCGACAGCCCCGTTCCGGCAATTGCGATCGCCGCGGCAAGCGGCGCGACTGCCCTGGGCGCCGGCATGTTTCATAACTGCGCGGTCGTCGCTGGCGGAGTGCTGTGCTGGGGCGACAACTCTCAGGGCGCGCTCGGCGACCTCACGACGAGCCAGCGCCTCGTTCCCGCGATCTCGATCGCAACGGGGAGCGGCGCAACGGCAGTGGCGGGCGGCGGCAATCACACCTGCGCGGTCGTCGCGGGTGGAGTCAGGTGCTGGGGATATAGCGACTTCGGCCAGCTCGGCAACTTCAACGCGGCCAAGAGCCTCGTCCCGGTGACCGCGATCGCCGCGGGGAGTGGCGTATCGGCGGCGGCACCGGCGGCGGGCGAAACCCACACCTGCGTACTGCTATCGGGCGGGGTGAAATGCTGGGGCAGCAACAGCTCCGGGCAGCTTGGCAACGGCGGTACCGACCAGAGCATCGCTCCGGTGACCGCGATCGCGGCGGGAGGCGGCGCCACGGCCGTCGCGGCGGGCAACGCGCATACCTGCGCCGTAGTCGCCGGCGGAGTGCAGTGCTGGGGCATGAACCTCAGGGGCCAGCTCGGTAACAACAGCACGACCGACAGCACGATTCCGGTGAACGCGATCGCCGCGGGAAGCGGTGTCACGGCGGTGCGCGCCGGTGGCTACCATAGCTGTGCGGTCGTCTCCGGCGGGGTGCAATGCTGGGGTTGGAACAGCGACGGCCAGCTCGGCGACGGCGGCACGACCGACAGCCCCGTCCCGGTGATCGCAATCGCGGCAGGAAGCGGCGTGACGGCAGTTGCCGCGGGCCTCAACCATACATGCGCGATGGTCGCGGGCGGGGTGAAGTGCTGGGGAGGCGGCTTCCTGGGCCAACTCGGCGATGGCAGCATGAGTTTCAGCCTCGTTCCGGTGATCGCAATTGCGGCGGGAAGCGGCGCGACCGCGGTGGCGGCAGGCATTTACCACACCTGCGCACTGGTCGCGGGTGGGGTTCAATGCTGGGGCTACAACGCGTTCGGCGAGCTCGGCGACAACAGCTTGGTCCATAGCCCCGTGCCGGTGACTGCGATCGCGGCGGGGAGCAGTGCGACGGAGGTCGCGGCGGGCGGCAACCACTCCTGCGCCATTGTCGCGGGCGGGGTGAAGTGCTGGGGCATGGGCTTCTACGGCGCGCTCGGCACCGGCAGCGAAGCCGACAGCCTGCTTCCGGTGACCACGATGGCGTCGGGCAGCGGCGTGACGGCCATTGCGGCAGGCGGCAACCACACCTGCGCGGTGGTCGCGGGCGGAACAGTGTGCTGGGGTAGCAATCTCATGGGCCAGCTGGCCGATGGCAATACGTACGAGCGGCGCCATCACTTCGCGGCACTGCGGCTGTCGACGCTCACGACAGTCGTCACCAGCGCTTCGCCCAGCATTGCCGGCAGCCTCGTGACCTTCACGGCCACCGTGTCGGGCGGGGCTCCGACGGGATCGGTGCACTTCAAGAGCGACGGCGGCAACCTCCCCGGCTGCGGGGCGGTGGCGCTGTCGTCCCGCATCGCGCAATGCACCGTGATCTTCACGACGGCGGGCACCCGCACGATCACCGCGGAATTCGGCAGTGATGGCGTCAACCTATCCAGCATCGGCACGCTTGCGGGAGGGCAATCGGTGATCGCCCCGACGATCGTGATAACGCCTGCGACGTTGCCGGACGGCACTGTCGGGATCGCCTATCCCACGACCAACCTGGGCGCGAGCGGGGGAACGGCGCCTTACACGTTCGACGCCACTTCGGGCAGCGGGCCGGGCGGCCTCGACCTCACCGCGGACGGCGTGGTGAGCGGCACTCCCGATTCGGCCGGCACGTTCAACTTCACCTTGACCGCCACCGATGCCTACGGCTTCACCGGCTCGCGGGCGTACGCCCTCACCGTCTCGCTGGCTCCGCAGACGATCGTCTTCGGGACCGCGCCTGTCATCACCATCGGCGGCACGGGAACCGTGAGCGCCACGGCGAGTTCGGGCCTCGCGGTCGCCTACTCGGTTGCGCCAGGTTCCGCGACCGTGTGTTCGGTGAACCCGGCCACCGGCCTCGTCTCGGGCCTCACCGTGGGCTCGTGCACCATCGCGGCCGACCAGACGGGCAACGCCACGTTCGGTCCCGCGCCACAGGCCACGCAGACCTTCCCGATATCCGCCCTCGTCAACTCCCTGAGCGTCGGCAAGACGGGCAGCGGGACCGGAACCGTGGCATCGACCTCTCCGCTCTCGCCCACGATCAGTTGCGGCGCCACCTGCTCGGCCGACTTCAACGCCGGCGTGGTGGTGGTGCTCCTGGCTACGCCGGATCCGGGCTCGGTCTTCGCCGCCTGGACCGGCTGCGCGGCGCCCTCGGGCAACCAATGCACGATGACCATGAATGCACCGGCGTCCGTGACCGCGAGTTTCAATATCGCGGGGTCGAATCCCTCCTTCCCCGATTTCAACGCCGACGGCAAGCCCGACATCATCTGGTCGAACACGGCCAACGGGGCGACCTACGTCTGGCGCATGAACGGCACCGCCCTGCTCTCGGATTCCTTCTACGCCACGATCGATCCGAGCTGGAAGATCCAGGGCGTGGCCGACTTCAATGGCGACGGCCACCCGGACATCGTCTGGCGCAATACCGTCAACGGCAACTGCTACGTCTGGTACACGGTGAACGGGGTCTTCACCGGAACGGACGCGTTCCTCTTCTCGCTGCCGCCCGAGTGGGTGATCCAGGGCGTCGCTGACTTCAACGGCGACGGCCACCCCGATTTCCTGATGCGCAACGTGGTGAGCGGCAACGCCTTCGCGTGGTTCTTCAACAACGACGTGGCCATCGGCGACCAGTTCTTCTTCAACGTCGATCCCTCGTGGAAGGTAGAAGGCGTTGCCGATCTCAACGCCGACGGCCAGCCCGACCTGCTCTTCCGCAACATGGCCTCGGGCCTGGGCTTCGCGTGGAACACGCAGTTCGCGGCCGGCACGCTCTCGCTGTCGACCTCGAGCCCGTCGATCTTCGGCATCGACCCGGTGTGGGAGGTGGTGCAGATCGCCGACTGGAATGGCGACGGGAAACCGGATCTTCTCTTCAGGAACGCCGCGACGGGCCTCGTCTTCGTGTGGTACCTGGACGGAATCGCGCTCGCCGGCAGCGACTACGTCACGCAGATCGACCCTTCCTGGGAGATCGTGCCGAGACGGTAGGTTGCCGGGCCTGCTGCTAGACTCGTCTTCCCGTCGACTCGGATAGCGCGATGCCGTGAGCGAGGAGGGCACGAGAAGGGGCTTTCTGGCAGGGGCATTCGCGGCGCTGGGCAGCGCCCAAGCGCTTGCCAGCCCCGCGAGCGCGGTTGTCCCGCCTCGCGAGGCCACCCGGCGGAACCCGATCATCGACGTCCTCGCGTTCGGCGCGGAGGGCGACGGCAAGGTGGATGACACGGCGGCCTTTCGCGCCGCGCTTCTCGCCGCGGCAGGGCGCTCGCTCCTCGTGCCGACACCGAAGGTCGCCTATCGCATCACGGGAACGCTGCGTGTCTCCGAAGGCACGATGCTCGTGGGCGAATCGCGCTACGCCACCCGCATTCGCCTCGATGCAGACTTCCCGCTCATCTCGCTTGGCGCCTGGGCCGGGCTGGTGAGCCTGCACCTCGACGGCAATGGCCGCGCCGGCGTCGGCGTGTCGATGACCGGAACGGAGGGCCAACAATTCGTCGAGAACTGCCGCATCACCGATTTCGGCGCGCCCTGCCTGCATTTTTCCCTGGGCGCAGGGTCCGGTTTCAGCTGCGCTTCCGCGCTCGCCTACAGGCGCGACGGCAGGCCGGGCGGCGGGAGGGCCGCCATCGTGATCGAGGATGCCGTACAGCTCCACGCGGTGCCCCGGAAGTTCGTCAACCTCGAGACCGGCGGGCAATGCTCGTTCAGCTTCGGCGGCGGAAACAGCACGTACGTCGCCAACTCCTTCCTCTCGGACCTGGAGTACTCGCGCCACAGCACCGCGACCCTGATCACCAACTGCCGCATCGCGACGCCGACGCCGCTCGTGATCCGCGGCGGGCAGAACTGCGTCGTGGCATGCGACGTGTACCCCCGCGTGACGCTCGCCGAGGGCACGGGAGGCTGCGTCGTGGGGCCGAACAACTACAACAACCCGCCGGTGATCGACCAGTCCGGCAACAACCAGAATCTCATCTTCTGCCCCGACGTTCCGTATGCCCCGGAGCTGTCCAACACTTCAGGAACGGTAGCGCTTGGCAACGGCTCGATCACCGGCCGATGGAGTCGCCAGGGCAACGTCGTCTCCGCTGCCATTCGCCTCGTCACGGGAACGACCACTTTCCTCGGCTCGGGACGGCTGCGCTTTTCGCTTCCGCCGGGGATGGCGACGACAAACGCGATCCCCGCGCCCTGCGGACAGTTGCGCGTCGCCCATGGCGATGCCGTCGCTTGGGCGAACCTCTACCGCCCCGCCGGTGCGGCGTACGCCGAGGCCGAGCGAAGCGATGCAGCCCCCCTCCTCCCGGGCGGCTCCGCCGCGTGGCCGCCCGGCACGGTCTTCGACCTGTCGATTCGCCTTTCGCCCTAGTTCCGCGGTCAAGCGGCAATCGCGCGAAAGTCACGAACATTCCGCGAGATATTTGATCTAGATCAAATATCATCGAAATCGCTTCCGGGGATATTGAGCCAGGCCCACTCGAAGCGGATAAGTTTGTTCTCGTAGCCCCAAAGTCGCACGCCGGGGGAGAGAACAATAATGAGTTTGCGCACGCACTACGCCCTGCATAGCAGACGCGTATGACGCCCTTCAGTCGAGGGGCAATCCTGACTGCAGAGGACCTCCCTGTCGGAGCGCACTCCTTTGCTCCCGCTCGGCCACACCAGGAGATCGCTCGGTATCGGCTCGTCACGGGCCCGTCCTGCGATCCTCCATCACCGGCGCCCCCGGCATGCGTGGCGCGACGACTGAAGCCCCATCGGGAGACGACCAAGGAACGAGCCAAGGCGCGGCTCAACCTGGCAATCGGAATCGGGATCGCAGGCCATGGCAATGCCGGCGGTCGCGGCCGGCTCGAACAACCGCGCCTTGGGCGGCTCCGACTTCGTGATCCAGATCGACCCGAGCCGGGAGATCGTGCGGAGGCATTATGCCCCGCGCGCGTGACGCTCGCGTCACGCCTTCCGCTGTACAAGCCAATCTGGACGCGCTGGTTCGCCCGGCTGCCAAACGGCACGTCGACTCGAGCCATCGTCCCGCAAGGCCGGGAGCAACTCCGAATCGATTGGGGGAGAACAAGCAATGAAAAATCACGTGGCGCGCCGATTTCCGATGACCCTCTCGTTCCTGAAGGCTGCCGCTGTCGCGGCCACTCTTGCCGTGGCGGGCGCGATCGGATCCGCCCACGCCGTGACCCTGTCGGTCTCCCCGACGCCGGTCGGCGGCCGCGTGACCTCGTCCCCGGGATCGATCAACTGCGGCGGCAATCCGTCGCCGGGCGCGGTTTGCAGCAACAACTTCACCGCGGGCGTGTCGGTCTCGCTGACCGCGACGGCCGATGCGGGCTTCGCCTTCGTCAACTGGACGGGGTCCCTGGGCACCTCGACCGCGAACCCGCTGGTCTCGCCGATGCCGCCGTCGAACATCAGCGTCACGGCGAATTTCGCCCCCCTTTACGCCCTGTCGGTGAACTTTTCCGGCAGCACGGGAAGCGGCGGGGTCTCGACCTCGTCCGTCGGGACCCAGGGCGCGATCGCCTGCGGGACCGACCTGGCATTCGGATTCGTCTGCTCCTCGAGCTACGCTTCGGGGCGGAGCATCATCCTCACCACGACGACAAGCCCGGGCTCCGTGTTCGGGGGCTGGGGTGGCGCGTGCGCCGCGTTCGGCACGGCGGCCTCCTGCACCGTGGTGATGGATTCCGCGAAAAGCGTCACGGCGGTGTTCACGGCGAACACCCTCGCCGTCGCCAGGAGCGGCGCGGGCAGCGGCACGGTAACGTCCTCGCCCGCCGGCATCAACTGCGGATCCACGTGCTCGGCAAGCTTCAACGGAGGAACGGGCGTCACCCTGAGCGCGTCGCCTGCGGCCGGATCGGTCTTCACCGGCTGGAGCGGTGCGTGCTCGGGGTTTTCCTGCTCCCTCACGATGAACGGGCCCGCGAGCGTCACCGCGACATTCCTTCCGCTCTACGACCTGACCGCCTCGACGGCGGGCAGCGGAGAGGGATCGGTGTCGTCGTCGCCCGCCGGGATCGGCTGTTCGTCGAGCTGCACCGCGAGCTTCATGAGCGGCACCATCGTGAACCTGACCGCATCGCCCGCGGCCGGCTCCTCGTTCACCGGCTGGAGCGGGGCGTGTTCCGGCGGCGCGAATCCCTGCACGACCACGATGAGCGCGGCGAAGAGCGTGGTGGCGACCTTCACGGATCCACGCGCCCTCGTCACCCGGCGAGCGGGTCACACCGCGACCCTGCTCCACAACGGCAAGATCCTGATCGTCGGGGGCAGCCTCCTGCCGAACACGCCGCTCGCCCTGGAGACCTATCTCGCAAGCACCGAGCTCTACGATCCGGCCACGGGCATTTCCGCGCCGACGGGCAACCTCGCAACTGCAAGGGCCGGCCATACGGCGACCATGCTTTCGAACGGACGGGTGCTGGTCGCCGGGGGGGCGAACGGAACGACCGTGGCAGCGCAACTCTCGAGCGCGGAACTCTACGATCCCGCGACGGGATCGTGGTCACCAGCCGGCAACATGACCGCCGCCCGAAGCGGGCACACGGCCACGCTACTCGGACCGGGGCTAGCGCCGGCGCGCGGAAACCAGGGCTCGGGCAGCGGCCAGGTGCTGGCGGCGGGTGGCGTCGTGCGAAGCGGCGCTTCCAGCACGTACCTTGCGACGACGGAGACCTACGATCCGGCCACCAACTCATGGACCGCGGCGGGGCCGATGATCGCGGCCCGCACCGGGCACACGGCGAGCATCGTCGGGCTGGGCGGTGACGTCATCGTGGTGGGCGGCCGCAACGCCGGCGGCAAGCTGAACGGCGTCGAGCGGTTCAACCCGGGAACCCGGACCTGGTCGCCGATTGCCTCGCTTGCCACTGCGCGCAGCGAGCACACGTCCATGCTTTCCACCGCGAACCTGTTGACGGTCATCGGCGGCAATGGCACGTCGGGGCCCACGGGCACGGTTGAAGTCCTCAACCTGGCCAGCGGAGCCTGGGCCTCGGCGAATCCTCTCGTGTACGCCCGCGCGCAGCATTCGGCGGCGTTGTTGCCTTCCGGCGATATCGTGGTGATCGGCGGGGTCGGACCCGGGGGAGATTCCATCGCCCTCGCCCCCGAGAAAATCGACCCAACCGCCGGGCTCTGGGCACCGGCCGGCCCGGCCGGCGTGGCACGCTCCGGCCACACGTCGACGCTCCTGCCGTGGGGGCGTGTCGTGATCACGGGCGGCCTCGGCGCCGGCACGACGGCGCTCGCCACGGTCGAGCAGGCGAGCTACTCGAACGGGCAATGGGCCTCGCCGGCGTCGATGGCGATGGCCTGGGCGTCGCGGGGGCATGCGGCAGTGCTGACCGAATCGGGCAGCAGCGTGATGATCATCGGCGGCTACGCGCAGACAACTCCAGGCGTGTGGGCGGCCAACAGGAACTGCACCGCCTTCGACCCGGTGGCCAATACGGGAACCGGCCCGAACATGATGATCAGCCCCCGGCTGCACCACACGGCCACGCGGTTGCCCAACGGGTGGGTCCTCGTGGTGGGTGGCGAAGACAACTTCGAGCTTACCAACGAGCTCTATTCGCCGACGGAAAACAAGTGGTACAGCTCGAGTAACCTCGTCCATCGCTCGGGGCACACCGCGACGATGCTCGCCGACGGCCGGGTCCTGATCGCGGGCGGTTTCGGGTCCACGCAGGCGGCCACGAACGCGCAGATCTACGACTACGCGAGCGGCGTCACCGACTTGGGGCCCATGCCATCTCTCCGGAGGCACCACACGGCCACCCTCCTCATGGACGGCCGGATCCTGCTCGCGGGCGGCAACAACGGCGCTTCGACTGTCGCGACTGCCGAGGCCTTCTCGCAGAACATGGACTCTCTGACTCTGTCGGATGTCGGGAGCCTCGCGACGGCTCGCGAGGGACACACCGCGACGCTACTTCACAACGGGAAGGTCCTGGTGGCCGGGGGTGGTACCGCCACGGCGGAGCTGTTCGACCCGGCGACGAACTCATGGAGCGCCGCGGCTCCCATGGCCAGCATCCGCTCGAACCACACCGCGACGCTCCTGCCGGACGGGCGGGTCCTCGTCACGGGCGGTTTCAACGGCTCGTACCTGAATTCCGCGGAGATCTACGACCCCTGGCGCGACGCGTGGTCGAGCGCGGGGACGATGTCCGCGGCACGCTCCGAACACACGGCGACGCTTGTCGCCGACGGGAGCGTGCTCCTGGTCGGCGGCTGGAACGGGACGGCGCCTGAGACAGCCCCGGAGCGGTTCCAGCTCTATCCCCAGCTCCTCGCAGGGTCGCGCCCGTTGCTCACGGTTTTCCAGCTTCAGTCAGGAGGCACGGGCGATGTCGTGATGGCCGATCCGGGCCGGACCCTCGACCTGGGAGCCTTAGGCGGCGGACCGTACTACTCCGTCCTCGAGGGCGGGGGCGGAGGCGGGAACGCGTCCGCGGCGAACTTCCCCGTCGTCCAAGTGACGCACCTCGACAGTGGCATGACCCGGTGGCTTCCCCTCGTATCCGGCGACAGGTTCTCGGACTACGGGATCAACGTCTCCGCTCTCGCGGACGCGGGCCTGCCCTACGGTCCTGCACTGGTCACCGTGCACGTGGGCGGCGTGCCAAGTTCCAGCGTGCAGCTGGTGCAGATGCCCGACGTGACTCTCACGTACTCCGTCCCAGGCCTTGGTTCCGCAGGGGGCACGATCACCATAGACCGTGATGGGGAGTGCGGTCCCCACTGCGCGCTGGTCGGATACCGGTCGAACGCGACACTCATCGCCAATCCGCAGACCGGTTCGGACTTCCTCTCGTGGGGCGGAATGTGCACCGGGACGGACACGCTTTGCATGACGCCTCGCCTCGACAGGAATCGGACCGTAATAGCGGAATTCAAGCTCCAGAATCGGGGCGTGACGATCGACGTTCCGATCGGTCCCGGCGCGATCTTCGCTGGAACAATGAATTGCGGCGTCGGCAGCGGGGCAA
This sequence comes from Betaproteobacteria bacterium, assembly GCA_016720855.1. Taxonomy (NCBI): domain Bacteria; kingdom Pseudomonadati; phylum Pseudomonadota; class Betaproteobacteria; species Betaproteobacteria bacterium. The sequence continues at coordinate 1,146,363 of JADKJU010000001.1, forward strand.
GCACGACTCCGGCCAGCTGCTCGGCGAGCGTGGAATACGGCACGATAGTCAATTTCGCGGCGAACCCCGTTGCCGGGTTCATCTTCCACCACTGGTCGGGAGATTGCGCAGGCACGGTGGGGCCCATTTGCTCCGTCACGGTGACCAATGACGTAGTAGTCGGAGCTGTCTTCTACCCGGCCATCGGGGTTCTAATCGTCTCGAAGACAGGCACCGGCGCGGGCTCGGTCGCCAGTGCCCCGGCGGGCGTCGACTGCGGTGCCACTTGCAGCGCGAACTTCTCCGGCGGCACTGTCGTGACGCTGACAGCCACGCCTTCGGCGGGCTCGGTGTTCGCGGGCTGGAGCGGCGCGGGATGTTCCGGCACCGGCACTTGCCAGGCATTGATGGACCAGAATCAGTTCGCGACCGCCACGTTCGACCCGATACCCGGGTTCGCGCTCACCGTCGCAAAGTCGGGATCGGGGGGTGGCACGGTCAGCTCGTCGCCGGCCGGGATCGACTGCGGCGCCACCTGCACGAATGGCTTCGCGAACGGCACCTCGGTCCTTCTCATCGCGACGCCGAACGCCTCTTCCTCCTTCACATCATGGACAGGCTGCGATTCCGTCGCGAGCAACCAGTGCACGGTTGTGGTGAATGCGGCGCGCAACGTGTCCGTCACGTTCAACGCAACTCCGGTGAACTACACCCTTACCGTAGTCCCCAATGGGACAGGAGCCGGCACGGTCACGAGCAACCCGGGCGCGATCAACTGCGGGGCGACCTGCTCCGACAGCTACGCGGCAGCCACGGTGGTGACCCTCACGGCGACGCCGGTCGCGGGATCGACTTTCGCCAACTGGACCAACTGTCCGGCGCCTTCCGCAAACACCTGCTCGGTGACGATGGGCGCTTCGACATTGGTGACCGCGACCTTCAATCTCGCGACCGCAGGCAACCCCGCGAAGCCCGACTTCAACGCCGACGGCAAGCCGGACATCATCTGGTCGAACACGGCCAACGGCGCCACTTACGTCTGGCGCATGAACGGGCCGGCCCTGCTTTCGGATTCCTTCTACGCCACGATCGATCCTTCGTGGAAGATCCAGGGTGTCGCCGACTTCAACGGCGACGGACATCCCGACATCGTCTGGCGCAACACCGCCAACGGCGCCTGCTACGTCTGGTACACCGTGAACGGGGTCTTCACCGGGACGGATGCGTTCCTCTTCAGCCTGCCGCCCGAATGGGTGATCCAGGGCGTGGCCGACTTCAACGCCGACGGCAAGCCCGACTTCCTGATGCGCAACGTGAACAGCGGCAACGCCTTCGCGTGGTTCTTCAACGACAACCTGCCCATCGGCGACCAGTTCCTCTTCAACGTCGACCCGAGCTGGAAGGTGGAGGCGGTGGGCGACGTGAACCTCGACGGGCAGCCCGATCTCCTCTTCCGGAGCACGACTTCGGGGCTCTCCTTCGCCTGGTACACGCAGTACGCCGGCAGCGTGCTGAGCCTGGGCGGTTCCAGCCCGATGATCTACTCCATCGACCCGGTGTGGGAGGTAGTGCAGCTCGCCGACTGGAACGGGGACGGGAAGCCAGACCTCCTCTTCCGCAACGCCGCCACGGGCCTGGTCTTCGTCTGGTACCTGGACGGCGTGACGCTCGGGGCGAGCGACTACGTCATCCAGATCGACCCCAGCTGGGAGATCGTGCCCCGACGTTGATCGTATTGCCGTCGTCCCGGGCCCGGCCCGGCCCGGGACGACGGCTTGTCCGCATTTCCGGCCGGATTCCGTTTGGGGAGGGGAGGACCCCCCAATCGGAGACGACCATGCTTTCCCCCAGCTGTTGCCGTGCCCTGTGCGCCTTCGGATGCGTTCTCGCCCTCGCCTTGCCTGCCGGAAGCTTCGCATCCTCGCCGGCGGAAGGCCCGATCCCGCCTTCCGCGGTAGGCTCGGCATCGATCGGCGCGCGCCACGGTTGCGCGATAACGTCCACCGGCGCGCTGCGCTGCTGGGGCGACAACTCGGAGGGCCAGCTGGGCGACGGCACGACCACGACCCGCGCCGCGCCGGTGCAGCTTGCGTTCACCGCCAGCCAGGTAGTGACTGGCAATGCGCACACTTGCGCCCTCTCCGGCGGGGCCGTGTCCTGCTGGGGCCGCAACACGCAGGGTCAACTGGGTGACGGCACCACGACCAGCCGCCCGACGCCCGCCCCGGTGCCCGGGCTGGCATCGACGTTCGTGCTGGCGATCGCGGCGGGCCACAACCATACCTGCGCCGTGATCTCCTTCGGCGCGATCCGCTGCTGGGGCCTCAACAGCCGCGGCCAGCTGGGCGACGGCGCGACCACCAGCAGCAGCACGCCGGTTTCCGTTCTCGGGACGGCGCGCTCGCTCGCGGGCGGCGCGGAACATACCTGCGCGAGGACCTTCGGCGACACCGTCCGCTGCTGGGGCCGCAACTCCGAAGGACAGCTGGGAGACAATACGACGGTCGACCGGCTCACGCCCGTCGACGTGCTGGAAGGCCAGGTGATGGGCGGGGTGCTGACCGTTTCCGCGGGCGGCTATCACAACTGCGTGACGGACCAGTTCGGCGGCATCAAGTGCTGGGGCTCGAACAGCAACGGCCAGATCGGCGACGGCACCACGACCAACCGCTCGATGGCGACCTATCCCGTGGCGCTCGGCGCCGACATGGTCTCGGTGGCGGCGGGAACCTATCATTCCTGCGGCGTGCAGCGCTACGGCACGACGTACTGCTGGGGCCTGAACCAGGCCGGCCAGCTGGGCGACGGCACCGAGACGCAGCGCCTCGAGCCCGTGGAGGTGAGCGGCATCGGCCAGGGCGGCAGCACGGTGCTCGCCGGGGACGCGCACAGCTGCGTCCATACGCGCCTCGACGGCCTGATGTGCATGGGGGGCAACCTCTCGGGCCAGCTGGGCGACGGCAGCTCCACCAGCCGCTCGCGGCCGGCCAACGTCGCGGGATTGGCGGGCGTCGCGACGATCAAGGCGGGGCTGCGCCACAACTGCGTCATCACGAGGGGCGGCAACCTCGCGTGCTGGGGCGAGGGCAGCTTCGGCAAGGTCGGCGACGGCACGACGACGGCGCGCGACAGGCCGAAGATGCTCGACGGCTACAGCGCCGCCGTCCTCTCGCTCGGCAGCAATCACGCCTGCACCTCCGGCCTGTGCTGGGGCGACAACGGCGGCGGCCAGTTCGGCAACGCCACGACGACGGGCAGCAGCGTTCCGGCGTTCCAGGGGCAGTTCGCCAACATCGCCGACATGGCCGCGGGCGAGCTCAGCACCTGCTCGATTTCGACGTCCGGCACGGTGCAGTGCTTCGGCAACAACGGCTTCGGCCAGCTGGGCGACGGCACGAACGCCAACCGCCTTTCGCCCGTGACGGTGTCGGGGCTCGCCGGCGGCGTGGCGGCGCTGTCCTCGGGGTCGTATCACGCGTGCGCCGTCACCATGGCGGGCGGCGTGAAATGCTGGGGCAGCGGCACCTCCGGTGAACTGGGCAACGGCGGGCTGGCCAACAGCAACGTCCCGGTCGACGTGACCGGGCTGTCCAGCGGCGTTTCCGCCGTCGCGGTGGGTGCCACGTTCAGTTGCGCCCTCACGAACGCGGGCGGCGTCAAGTGCTGGGGCACCGGCAACGTGGTGGGAGGCTTTGGCCTCACCCAGGCCACGCCGGTCGACATCGTCGGGCTCGGCAGCGGCGTCACCGCGCTGGGCGCCGGCCGCCTTCATGCCTGCGCACGACTGCTCACGGGCGAGGTGAAGTGCTGGGGCAGCAACACCTTCGGCCAGGTCGGCAACGGGACGACGAATCCGCAGAATACCCCGGTGAGCGTGGCGGGCATCACGACCGGCGCCGGCATCCTGGCGGCGGGCGACGAGCACACCTGCGTGCTCATGCTGGCGGGAACGGTGCAGTGCTGGGGCAACAACCCGGAAGGCCGCCTCGGCGACGGCACGACGACGCAGCGGCTCACGCCCGTTCACGCCGTGACGGCGCTCGACATCGCCCGGACGGGCAATGGAACGGTGGTCTCCGTGCCCCCTCTCCTTTCCTGCGGTGCGACGTGCACCGCGAACTTCCCGTTCGGCGGGCTGGTCCGCCTGATCGGGATGCCGGCCGTCAACACGCAGTTCACCGGATGGTCCGGCGGCGCGTGCTTCGGAACCGCGCCGTGCGACCTCACCGTGTACCGTCCCACGACCGTCGGCGCGGCTTTCCAGGCCGTGGCGGTGACGCCCTCCGACTTCAACGCCGACGGAAGGCCCGACATCATCTGGTCGAACACCGCGAACGGCGCCACCTACATCTGGCGCATGAACGGCACCGCCCTGCTCTCGGACTCCTTCTACGCCACGATCGACCCCTCGTGGAAGATCCAGGGCGTTGCGGACTTCAACGGTGACGGGCATCCGGACGTCGTCTGGCGAAACACCGCCAATGGCGCCTGCTACGTCTGGTACACCGTCAACGGGCTCTTTACCGGGACGGACGCGTTCCTCTTCTCGCTCCCCCCGGAGTGGGTGATCCAGGGCGTGGCCGACTTCAACGCCGACGGCAAGCCGGACTTCCTCATGCGCAATGCCGCGAGCGGCAACGCCTTCGCGTGGTTCTTCAACGACAACCTGCCCATCGGCGACCAGTTCCTGTTCAACATCGACCCGAGCTGGAAGGTGGAGGCGGTGGGCGACATCGACCTGGACGGGCAGCCAGACCTGCTCTTCCGAAGCACGACGTCGGGCCTCTCGTTCGCCTGGTACACGCAGTACGCAGGCAGCGTGCTGAGCCTTGGCGCATCGAGCCCGATGGTCTACTCCATCGACCCGGTGTGGGAGGTGGTGCAGATCGCCGACTGGAACGGCGACGGCAAGCCCGATCTCCTCTTCCGCAACGCGGCGACGGGCCTGGTCTTCGTCTGGTACCTCGATGGCGTCACCCTCGGCGCATCCGACTACGTGATCCAGATCGACCCCAGCTGGGAGATCGTGCCGAGAAGGTAATGCCCTCACCTCCGACCCCTCTCCTCAGGGGGAGGGGAGGAAGTCTCGCGATCACGCTACAATTCGCGGCCATGATCGACGATGCCCTGCTTTCACGGCCGCTCGCGTGGAAGGACGCCCAGTTCCTCCTGCGCGAGAAGGTCGAAATGATTCCCGACGAGTCGGACCCGGCGGGCGTCGAGATGGAGGTCGTGGAGGTCGCCGAGCGAGGCACTGCGGGCTCCATGCGGCAATTCTTCGTCGTGTTCCGGGGCCCCGCGGATCCCGTCTATCCCCAGCGCACGTACCGGTTCCGCCATCGGCAACTCGGCGACTACGCCTTCCTCGTCACGCCGATCGCGCGGACGGACGCGGGGACGGACTACGAAGCTTGCTTCTCCCATGCCGCATGAGGCGCCGGTACCCTCGATTCCGGGCTTGACGTTCCGGGAGTCGGAACCCGGCGACGAGGCCTTCCTGAAGGCGCTCTACCGCGGCACGCGCGAGCCCGAGCTCGACCTCACGGGTTGGCCCGAGCCGCAGAGGCAGGCCTTCGCGGACCAGCAATTCGCGCTCCAGGACCGCTACTACCGCGAGCACTACCGCGAGGCGGCCTTCCTCGTGATCGAGCGGGCGGGCGAGCGCATCGGGCGCCTGTACCTGCACCCGTCGCAGGCCGAGCTTCGCGTGATGGATATCTCGTTGGCGCCTCCGCACCGCAGTGCGGGGCTCGGCACCGCGATCATGGGGGCCATCCAGGAAGAAGCTGCGCGCCGGGGCGCGGCGGTGACGCTGCACGTCGAGATGTTCAACCGTGCGCGCGATCTCTACGCGCGCCTGGGCTTTCGCGAGGAGGCCCTCGACGGGATCTACTACCGACTGCGCTGGGATCCGCCCGTCACGGGCGGTTGAAGACCGCCTCGACCACACGCCCCTCGGCGTCGTTCGGGCTCACGAAGAGCGTGAAGCGGCCGAGCCGCGCGTGACTCACGCGATAGCTCTCCTGGGCGATCGCGCCTTTCGCCTCGGGCTCGAACAGGAGCCTGAACGTGCCTTCGCCGTCGAGCGTCGCCCCTCCCTGCGCCAGCCCTTCGATGCGCACGAGCTTCGCCGGCATCGCCTCGAAGGGCCCGCCTTCGAACAGGAATTCGTCCCCCACGCAGGGCAGGAACGTCGATCGGGTGAGTTGCCCCGAGGATGCGGCGCGCGCGGTGGCCGTCGACACCAGGCCCGCGGCCGCTGCAGCCGGTGCGAGACCGGCGAACTGGAGGAACGCGCGACGATTCGAAGCCATGGCATCTCCCGCCCGTTGGACGACACTCGATGAGCGGGCATTGTAGAGCGGTTTTCGCGAGCCAAGGAAGCCATCCGGAACATTCATTGGACGACACCCCGGCACCGAGCTAGTATCGTTTCTTCCGCGATCGCGCGTCGGGCGATCGCTCTTCAACCTGGGGATCCGGCATGTCTCAACCCTACATAGGCGAGATCCGCCTCTTCGCGGGCAACTTCGCCCCCGTCGGCTGGTCGTTCTGCGAAGGGCAGACGCTTGCCATCGCGGAGAACGACGTCCTGTTCAACCTCATCGGAACGACCTACGGCGGGGATGGCCAGGTCACCTTCAACCTGCCGGACTTGCGCGGCCGAATCCCGCTGCACATGGGCACGGGCGCCGGGCTTTCTACCCGCACCATCGGCGAATTGTCGGGCACGGAGAGCGTGACGCTCTCCGTCGTCCAGATGCCGACCCACAACCATCAGGCACTTGCCTCGACCGGCTTGGGCCACCTGTCGGAGCCGGAAGGGGCCGTGCCGGCCGCGCACCGCGATTTCCCGGTCTACGATGCGGCGGCGACCACCACGATGGGCGCGGCCGTCCAAGTCGCCGGGGGAAGCCAGCCGCACGAGAACATGCCGCCCTACCTCTGCGTGAGCTTCATCATTTCGCTCTACGGCGTCTACCCGTCGACCAACTGACGACCATGTCGACTCCCTTCATTTCCGAGATCAAGATCTTCGCGTTCGGCTTCGCTCCCAAGGGCTGGGCGACTTGCAGCGGCCAGACCCTCGCCATCGCCCAGAACCAGGCGCTCTTTTCGCTGCTCGGGACCACCTACGGCGGCAACGGCCAGACGACATTCCAGCTTCCCAACCTGCAGGGGCGCGGCCCGGTGCACTTCGGCTTTGGCGCCGGCCTTTCGGCGAAAACGCTGGGGGAACGAAGCGGGGAGGAAGCGCACACGCTCATCATTTCCGAAATGCCCCAGCACGTGCACGCGGTGGGCGTGGTGAACCGGCCGGGAACCCAGGTGAGTCCGGCATCGAACCACCTCGCGTCCCATCGCGGCGGATACGCGGCATCCGGAAATGCGGTGTTCAGTCCCGCTGCCAACGCGAACACCGGAGGATCGCAGCCGCACAACAACATGCCGCCGTACCTGGTCCTCAATTTCTGCATCGCGATGCAGGGGATCTTCCCCTCGCAAAACTAGGGATCCCCATGTCCGACCAATTCGTCGCCGAGATCCGCATCCTCGCCTGCAACTTCCCCCCCAAGGGCTGGGCCTTCTGCAACGGACAGCTGATACCGATCTCGCAGAACACGGCGCTGTTCTCCCTGGTGGGCACCTTTTACGGCGGAGACGGGAAGACCACGTTCGCCCTGCCCGACCTCCAGGGGCGCTTCCCGATGCACCCGCACCAGGGGCCGGGGCTGACGGACAGGGTCCTCGGCGAGACCGGCGGACAGGAAGGCGTCGCGCTGCTCTCGAGCGAAATGCCCCAGCACACGCACACCCTCATGGGCGGGACGGGCACGCCCCAGCAATCGCCGTCGGGCAATGTCCCGGGCCAGTCTCCCGCGAAAAGCTACCACCCGGGACCGGCGACGGCGAGCAACTTCGACCTGCTGCAGCCGGCGGGAGGTGGCGCGCCTCACAACAACATGCCTCCGTACCTGGTCCTCAATTTCTGCATCGCGCAGCAGGGCATCTTCCCGGCGCGCTCGTGACCGATTCCCCCGTGAATCTTGGAGAGCTCCATGCGTAGGCTTCACGCCGGACTCGCCGTCGCCCTCCTCGCCTGCTCGACGGCCTGCCTCGCGGCGCCGGATACGCGCCTCGTGGCGAAGTCGCTCGCGAGCCGCGGCGACCGCTTCATCCAGGCGCCGGCCTCCCGGGCAGGCGATCGCTTCGTCAACATGGCCTCCGATATGGCGGTCGTCTACGACGCGGGAGCCATCGAAGTGCGGCCGCGCGACGCCTCGCATTCGAGCCTGGACAAGTCCCAGGCGCGGCCCGCGTTGCGCTACGAGTTCGCCGCGGCGAACCCGTCGAGTCCCCAGGGGCTCGACGATTCCGGCGTCACCTACAACTTCCTCGTGGGCGCGCGGGAGAACTGGGCCACGGGCCTGAAGAGCTACGCGCACGTCGCCTATCGCGGCCTGTGGCCCGGGATCGAGGCCACCTACTCCGGCGACTCGGGCATCATCAAGTACCACTTCGACGTGGCCGCCGGCGCCGACGCGAGGCGAATCGCCTTCATCGTGCGCGGCGCGGACGACGCCCGCATCACGGAGGACGGCGCGGTCGAATGGATTGTCGGCGGCAAGCGCTTGCGCGACGAGAGGCCGGTGGCCTTCCAGAGCACAGCCAAGGGCGACGCCATCGTGCCGGCCTCGTTCACGCTCGCCCCCGCGGGCCCCGGCGCGTGGCGGCTCGCCTTCGAATTGGGCGACTACGACCGCGAGAAGGCGCTCACGCTCGACCCGGCATGGACCGCGTTCTCGGGCCTCGTGGGCGGAAACGCCTCCGACCAGGTGTATGGCGTGGCGCGCGATGCCTCGGGCAACGCCTACGCGTGCGGCGCTACCGCCTCGACCGACCTTCCCACGCTCTCGGCTTATGACGGTGGCGCCAACGGATCGGACGATGCCTTCCTCGTCAAGTTCAACGCCGCCGGCACGCCGCAGTTCGTGACCTATTTCGGCGGCTCGGGATTCGACGCTTGCACCGGCATCGCGATCAACGCCGCGGACGGCTCGATCCACGTGGCGGGCGGCACGACCTCCACGAATTTCCCTTTCAGCGGAACGGGGGACGCCGCGTTCAGGCGCGCCAAGTCGACGGGCGACCGCGACGCCTTCGTGGCGAAGTTCGGCGCGGCCGGCAACACGCTCGCCTATGCCGGCGTGATCGGCGGCATCGACGACGACCAGGCGATGGCCATCGCTCTCGACAGCGCCGGCCGTGCCTACGTGACGGGATACACGAACGGAACGAGTTTCCCGTTCGTCACGGGCCCCGGGGCGTTCACCGGCTGCGTCATGTGCGCCTTCGTCGCCCGGATCGGCGCCACCGGCGTCGCGACGGAATACGCCGGGTCCTTCCTCGGCAACGGCACCGTCCAGGCGGGACGCGGGATCGCGGTCGCCGCGGACGGCAGCGCGTACGTGGTGGGCGAGACCAACGCGACGACCGGGCTTCCCGCGATGGCCGGCACGTTCCGCACGACCGCGGGCAACGGCGACGGCGACGGATTCGTCTCCAAGGTGAGCCCCGCCGGCACCTCGTCGTACTTCACGATCCTCGCGGGCGTGGCCACGGGCGCCCAGACGGGCGTCGATCGCGCCCTTGGCGTTGCGATCGATTTCGACGGCACGATCCTCGTGGTCGGCGAGACCGACTCCGGCAGCTTCCCCGCCAACAATGCCGGAACGCAGCAGGGCGCGTCGACCGGCTTGCAGGGAGCGCCGTCGGGGAACATGGACGGCTTCATCGTCCGCCTCGCCGGGGACGCCTCCGCCGTGAGCGCGCGCAGCTATGTCGGCGGCTCGCGCTTCGATACCGTGGAGGGCGTCGCGGTCGATGGCGCGGGCGGCGTGTACGTCGCCGGGACCACTTCCAACACCAACGGCGCGGGAGGTGGCACGAACGGCTTTCCCGCGATCGCGACCACGGGACTGAGCGTCACGAATCTCGGCCAGCAGGACGGCTTCCTCGCGCGCGTCCTCAGCAGCGCCGCGCCGACCTTCGCGGGGTTCGCGGGCGGCGCCTCGAGCGACGCGATGCACGCCATCGCCGCCACGCCGGACCGCATTCTCTCGCTCGGCGGAGCCACGGCCGCGACCAGCGGCCTCCCGAACACGACTACCGGCGCGCTCTCCGGCGGCGCGAGCGCCTCCAACGGCGTCGTGCTCCGCGTGAATCCCTTCGGCCCACCCGCCACGCTGTCCCTCGTCTCGGGCACCCCGCAGTCGGCGACCGTGAACGCGGCCTTCGGAGCGCCGCTGACGGTGAAGCTCGCCGATGTGGACGGCATCGGACTCGAGGGCGTGAGCGTGACGTTCACCGCCCCGGCCTCGGGCGCCTCCGCAAGCCTTTCGCCGGCCGCGACGGTCTCGACGGACTCCTCGGGCATCGCGCAAGTCTCCGTCACCGCGAACGCGACGGGCGGTGGCCCGTACAACGTCGTGGCCTCTTCCGCGGGCGTGGCCTCCGTCAACTTCGCCCTCACCAACAACAAGCTGGGCCAGGCGATCACGTTCCCGGCGGTGACGGCGCCGCGCTTCGTCGCACTGGGAGCGTTCGGCGTTTCCGCCTCGGCCACCTCGGGCCTGGCGGTCTCGTTCTCCTCCGCGACGGCGGGCATCTGCACCGTCGCCGGAACGACCGTCACCATGGTGGCCGCCGGCACGTGCACGATCGTGGCAAGCCAGGCAGGCGACCCCACCTACAATTCGGCGACGCCCGTCCCGCAGGACATCGCCCTCGTCGCCACGGCCCTGCCCGTCGACTTCAACCGCGACGGCAAGCCCGACATCCTGTGGCGCAACACGGCGAACGGCGCCACCTACATCTGGCACATGAACGGGACGGCCTTCGTCCCGCCCGACCAATTGCTCGCGTCGCTGGATCCCTCGTGGACGCTGCAGGGCGTCGCCGACTTCAACGGGGACGGCCACCCGGACGTTGTCTGGCGCAATTCGGCCACGGGCGACTGCTTCGTCTGGTATTTCGTGAACGGCGTCTTCACCGGGACGGATGCTTTCCTCTTCAGCCTGCCGCCCGAGTGGGTGATCCAGGGGGTCGCGGACTTCAACAAGGATGGCAAGCCCGATTTCCTGATGCGCAACGTGGTGAGCGGGAACGCCTTCGTGTGGTACTTCGACAACGCCAGCCCGATCGGCGACCAGTTCCTGGTCAGCATCGATCCCACGTGGAAAGTGGAAGCGGTGGGCGACATCGACCTCGACGGGCAGCCGGACCTGCTCTTCCGCAGCACGGTCTCGGGTCTCGCGTTCGCGTGGAACACGCAGTACAGCGGCGGCGTCCTGAGCCTGGGCGCGTCGAGCCCGATGATCTTCGCCGTCGACCCGGTGTGGGAGGTGGTGCAGCTGGCGGACTGGAACGGGGACGGGAAACCCGACCTGCTCTTCCGCAACGCGGCGACGGGTCTCGTCTTCGTCTGGTACCTCGACGGCGTCACCCTGGGCGCCTCCGACTTCGTGTTCCAGATCGATCCCAGCTGGGAAATCGTGCCGAGGCGGTAGGGCCCGAGCAAGGCCCCGGGGTCCGGGCCCTGCACGGCCTCCGCCCCGGAAAACCTCGAGGGGCGGCGCTTCAGCTGCGACAACTCGTGCCGACGGCGCGGGCCTCCGCGAACCAGGGACTTCCGGCGACCTGCAAGCCCTCCCAGATTCGGACGACCTCGCCCGCATCGCGCGCGCAATCGGCCGCGCGCCCCTCGGCACGCGCGATCGTGGCCGAGGCGAGGAGCGCCGGCGGGTAGTGCAGCGGGTAGTCTCGCGGGTCGGTGCGGGCCCGGATGTGCGCGATCACGCGGTCGATCGTGGCGCGCGCCTCGGCAGTCCTTCCCGCCGCGAGGAGCGCCCGTCCCGCGATCGTGTTCACGTTGACGAACTCCTCGGAGAACGCCTCCGGCTCCGCTGCCTCGGTGCCATAGCGGTAGCCCTCGAAGCCGAGGATCGCGAACGCGCCCGCTGGATCGCGCTGCATCACGCGCAGGCGCGCCGCCGGGGTGCGGTAGGCGTAGTTGCCCTGGAGGAACGACTTCGACTTGCCGTCGTTCAGCGCGTCGACTTTCGCGAGCGTGGCGGACGCATCCGCTGCGCGGCCCTCGGCCTGATGCACCAGCGCGAGCGTCACGAGCCGCGTCATGGCGCCGACCCGGTCGACCGCCGCGAACTGCTCCGCCTGGTCCGGCACGAGGGTGAGCGCGCGCCGCGCTTCCTTCAGGTCGCCGATCTCGAAGCGCAGCACCGCCAGGTTGTTGAGGCTCGTGAGCTGGCTGAAGTCGAGCTTCGCCCCGGGTTTCACGTCGCCCACCTGCGCGCGCAGGAGCGCCTCGGCCTCGGCCACGCGGCCGTTGTTGGCGAGGAACTGCGCGTACACCGAGCGGAAGAACTTTGCGCGCGGCAACTCCGGCCCGTAGCGCCGGTCGAACTCGGAGAGCGTCTGCGCCAGGTGCGTGATCGCCGCGGCGATGCGCCCGCGCACGGCCATCGCGATCGCGAGCGCGCCGCGGATCTGCAGGTACTGCTGGTAGTCGCTGCTGCCCGAGCCGGGGAAGACGCGGATGGCCTCGGTGGCGTAACGCTCGACCGCGTCCCAATGAGCGTGGCTGCCGTGCACCAGCGCGAGCCGCGCCAGCACGGTGAAGTGGAGCGCCCCGCCGCCGAATCGCCGCTCGGCCACGGTGAGCGCCTGCTCTAGGCGGCGCACCTCGTCGGCGTAGGGCACCATGCCGCTGCCGATCGCGACGGAGTTCACCTTGACGAAGATCTCGTCGGAGGGCTTCTCCCCGGGCGCGGCGAGCGCCAGGAGCTTCGCGTAGGCGGCGAGCGCTTCCTCCCGCTTGCCGACGATGGTCGCGTTGAGCGCGAGCCCTGCGAGGACCTGGAAGCGCAGCTCCGGAGACGCCGCGGCCTCGCCTTCCAGGATCGTGGACGCCTCGCCGAAGAGCTCGAGCGCCCGGGGGCGCTCCTCGAGGTCGGAGAGGATCTCGCCCACGGTCGCGAGGAGCTCCGCCTTCGTGAGGGGCTGGTCGACGAGCGCCGTCCTTAGCCTCGGCACCGACTCGCGCATCAGCTCGAGGACGGTCATGGCTCGCGCCTTCGCCGCGTCGGGCTGCGCCCGCGTGTTCTTGCGGAAGAGCGAATGGAGGAAGTCCTTCACTTCCTCGGCGCGATGCGCTTCGGCGAGCGCCACGCGCGACTGCTCGCGCGCCTCGCCAGCCTGCCACAGCGCCACCGCGAGCCCCACGGCGAGCGAGGCCACGACCGCCGCCGCCGCCGAAGCAGCGAGCCAGTTCCGCGCCAGGAACTTGCGCGCGCGGTAGGCCGCGCTGTCGGGGCGCGCGAGCACGGGCCGCCCGTCGAGATAGCGCGCGATATCCTCGCGCAGCGCGGCCGCGGTCGCATAGCGCTCCTCGGGTCGCTTCTTGAGACACTTGAGGACGATCGTGTCGAGGTCGCCGGCGAGCGCGCGCCGCAGACGCGCGGGCGATTCGTGCAGACGGCCCGCGAACGACGCCTCGAGCGCCGCGCTCGGGCGGACGGTCTCCGCGGAAAGGATCGCTTCCTCGAGCTCGGCCGCGGAGCCGCGCCGCAGCCGGTAGGGCCGGCCGCCCGTGAGCAACTGGAAAAGCGTGATACCGAGGGAATAGACGTCGCTCGCCACGGTGAGGGTTGCGCCGGAGACCTGCTCCGGCGAGGCGTAGTCCGGCGTGAGCGCGCGGCCGGCGACGCGCGTGAGCTGGGTAGAATCGGCGCTGCCCGCGTCGTCCATCAGCTTCGCGATGCCGAAGTCGAGGAGCTTCACCTCGCCGGTCGCGGTGACGAGGATGTTGGCAGGCTTGAGGTCGCGGTGCAGCACGAGCGCGCCGTGCGCGTAGGCGACGGCTTCGAGCACGCGCTGGAAGAGCGCGAGGCGCGCGCGGAGCCCCAGCGCGCGGGCGTCGCACCAGGCCGGGAGCGATTCCCCGTCCACGAACTCCAGCGCGAGGAAGGGAACGCCCGCGCTCGTCGTCCCGGCTTCGAGAAGTCGCGCAATGCCGGGGTGGTTCAACGCGGCGAGGATCGCTCCTTCGCGCGCGAGGCGCTCGGCGGCCCCGCGCCCTGAAGCCGCGAGCGCCGGCATCTTCAGCGCGACGGGGGGAAGCGACGCGTCGCCGGCCTTGCGCGCGAGCCACACGGTGCCCATCCCGCCGCGGCCGAGCGCGCGCTCGAGCACGAAGCCGCCGATGTCGTCGCCGGGCGCGTGGCCGCCATCGTCGTCGTCGGGCGCGGCGGCGAGCGCGCCGGCACCGGCTTCCACCTGGTCGAGCGCGCGGGCGTCGGCGCCGCGCTCGAGCAGGCGCGCGAGCTCGTCCCGCAGGTCCGCGTCTTCTGGCGGCAGGGTCTCGAGCCACGCCTCGCGCCCGGGCGCCGGGATATCCAGCGCCTCGTCGAGCTTCGCGAGCAGGCGCCGGTAGCGCTCGGGCGTGCGGTCGGCGGACACGGTCATCCCTCCGTGCGGATGGCGTCGGCGAGGATGAGGCGCGCCTTCTCCCATTCGCGGTAGAGCGTGCGCGGCGACATCTCGAGCGCCTCGGCCGCCTCCTCCGCGGTGAGCCCCGCGAAGAACCGCAGCTCGACGATGCGGGCAAGGCGCGCGTCGGCGGCCTCCAGCAGGTCGAGCGCCTCGTCGACGCGCAGCACCCCGTCCTCGAGCGTCACGTTCTCGAGGATGCGGCTGTTGAGCGTCGTACGCTCCAGGCCGCCGCCGCGGCGCTCGGCGTTCCGCGCCCGGGCGTGGTCCACGATCACCGAGCGCATCACCTTGGCTGCGTAGCAGAGGAAATGGCGCTCGTCCTCGGGCGTGAATCCCTTCGACTGCGCCACCCGAAGCCATGACTCGTGCACGAGGGCGGTGGTGTCCAGGAGGCCCGAGCGCTCGTGGCGGCGCAACTGCGCATGGGCGAGCCGGCGAAGTTCTTCGTAGGTGTCGGCGAAGCGGTCGGCGGTGGGGGGCAGCGGGTCGTCCATGGCGGGCGGCCGGGAAGTCTCTTGAGGGCGTGGGGTTGCCCGAAGTCTAGCGCCCCCGGGACCGGTCTGGCAGTCGGGAGCCGCGGAATGCGTATTTACAGGGTGAGACCCCGATTCGCCCACGGATCCACTGCGGAGCGTTGCCATGAGTACACGATCGAGCCTTGCCGAACACCTCCTTGCCGCGTGCGCGCGCCTGCCATGGGGGACGGCTTGCGCCGCGCTGGGAAAAATCCTCGTGGCGGTCATCACGGTCCAGCCCATCGCCGCCCAGGCGAACCCCGGGACGCTCGACGCCTCCTTCGGCTATGGCGGCACGGCGGCGACCCAGGTCCGCACGGGCTTCGATCACTTCAGCGCGGCGGCCGTGCGGCCCGACGGGCGTGTCGTCGCCGTGGGCAATTTCTGCACAGGCCCCTACGAGTCCCAGTTCGCGCAGTACGTCTGCACGGGATCGGCCGTCGTCATGCAGTGGACCGTCAGTGGCCAGCCGGACGCCACCTTCGGTGTTGGCGGGCGTGTCGTGATCCCCGGTCTCGCCAGGGCGTTTTCGGTCGCGCTCCAGTCCGACGGCAAGGTCGTCGTGGGCGGCATCGACACGAGCCTCTTCACCAAGCTGGCCCTCTTCCGGCTGACGACGGCAGGCCAGCCGGATGCTTCCTTCGGCTCGGCGGGCTTGGCATCGACCACCGTGGAGGGCGAGCCCAACGCGCTTGCCTTGCAGGCCGACGGCCGGATCGTCGTCGGCGGCGTCTACCGCCGGATCGACTCCGTCACGCGGTTCCTCGCGATGCGCTTCATGGCCTCGGGCGCCGTGGATACGTCCTTCGGCGGGGATGGCATCGGCGACGACACGCTGATCGGCGTGGCGACCGCGGTCGTCGTCCAGTCGGACGGCCGCATCGCGCTCGCGGGCCGATACCCGGTCAGCAACTACAAAGACAATCTCGCGGTCGCGCGCCTGACCGCGTCAGGCTCGCTCGACAGCATGTTCGCCGTATCCGGCGTGCAGTCCTTCGACTTGCTCCACTGGGAACTGCCGCCGGGCGAGTCCACGATCCCCAGGGGCATCGCGCAGCAGCCCGGCGGCAAGCTGGTCGTCACGGGATCGAGCGCGGGACGTTTCTTCGCCGCGCGCCTTTCGACGGACGGGGCGGTCGACGCCTCCTTCGGGGCGTCGGGTTATTACTTCCGCACGCCGAGCGCCGCGCAACTCGTCTCCTCACCACGCTTGGCGATGCTCCCCGACGGCAGGATCCTGCTCGCCGCCTCCACCGCGCCCTCCGGCGAGCCTGGCCGCCTCACGCTGGTCCAGGTCACCGCGAACGGGTTCGACGACGCGGCATTCGGCATTTCCGGCCAGTCGATCGTGCCGGCCGGCCCGCCGCGCAACTTCGGCGCGCCGCTCGTCGTACGCATCCACGCGGGCGGCAAGCCGCAAGTGGCCGGGATCGTGAACGGCGCTTTTCTCCCCGACGTGCTCGAGGTCGATGTCGATCTCGTGGCGACCGCGAGCTTCTCGGCGGCCGGCGTGCTGGACGCGGCCTTCGGCACCTCGGGGCAGGTCTTCGCGCTGCCCGTGGCCAACGACGCGCGCATCCATGCGCTGGCGCAGGCGGGTTCATCCTTCCTGGGTTTCGGCGCGGTGGACGACGGCGCGAGGAGCCTTCTCGCCATTGCCCGGTACGACGGCGGCGGACGGTTGATGCCGTCGAGCTTCACGACGGCCAGGGGCGGCGTGGCGGTCGGGGAAACCGGGGACGAAAGCGCCGCGCTGGCCGCAACGCCCGCGGCATTCAACAACTACGTCGGTTTCGCCGGCTGGCAGGCACAGGCGGGCACGAGCCGGTTCCTCGCGGGCGTCGTGGATGCTGCGACCAACTCCGTCGTCCTGTGGACGAACCATGCGGTCGGTGCCTCCGTCGACGTGGCCACCGCGGTCGCGTGGCAGTCGGGGCAGCTCGTCGTGGCGGGAAACACCTTCAACGGCACCCACAACGACGCGGCCGTGATCCGCGTGGGCGTTCCCGGTCTTGCGATGGACGCGACGTTCGGCACCTCGGGCAAGAGCGTGTTCTCCTTCGGCAGCGGCGACAGCAACGTGGCGGGAGCGGCCGTCCAGGCTGACGGCAAGATCGTCGTGGCGGGCTCCGTGTTCAACGGAACCGACTACGACTTCGCGCTTGCGCGGCTGAACGCGAACGGCACCCTGGACTCCTCCTTCGGCTCGGGCGGAATGGTGGTCACGCCGATCGGCGCCGGCAACGACTTCGGCCGCGCGGTGGCCATCCAGTCCGACGGTCTTATCGTCGTCGCCGGCACGGTCTATTCCTCGCTGACCGAGAGCAACGTCGCCGTGGCGCGGTACACGACAGCGGGCGCCCTCGACACCACCTTCAATGGCACCGGCTTTCGTTCGATACCGTTCGCCGCGGGAGTGGACGACGCGCGCGCGCTCGCCATCCAGCCCGACGGGCGCATCCTCGTGACGGGCTCGGGCCAGAACGGTGCGACGAAGGACGTGATCGTGGCGAGGTTAACCACCGCGGGTGCGCTTGATACCTTCTTCAACGCCACCGGCAAGGTCACCACCAGCTTCAGCGCCGGCGACGACGAGGCCAATGCCGTAATCGTGCAGGCCAACGGCGCGATCGTGGTCGGCGGCAGCCTCAAGACGGGCGATTCGCAGGCCATGCTCCTCGCGCGCTATGCGGGTGCGGACCCGCCGTTCGTGAGCGCGGTGAACCGCATCACGCCCAGCCCCGCGAGCATCACCCCGGTCCTCTTCGAGGTGCTCTTCAGCAAGCCGGTCACCGGTGTCGATGCCTCGGACTTCGCCCTCACCGTCACCGGCTCGGTCACGGGCGCGGCCATCACGGGCGTGTCGGGAAGCGGCGCCGAGTGGATCGTGACCGTATCGCGCACGGGCGGGGAAGGCACGATCCGGCTGGATGTGCTCGACAACGACACGATCGTCGATGGCGGCACCATTCCCCTCAACGGCACCGGCACCGGAACGACGTACGTGGCGGGGCAGGTGTTCTCCGTCCACGTGCCGGTGACCATCACCACCACGACGCTGCCCTCGGTCACGCATGGCGCGTCGTACACGCAACAGATCTCGGTTTCGGGAGGGTTCGCCCCGTACGCCTTCTCCCTGCTCTCGGGCACGCCGCCGCCCGGCATCGTCCTCGAGGCCGGCGGCACGGTCACCGGCGCGGCAACGCAGACCGGCACCTTCAACTTCACCGTGCAGGGGCAGGATGCCGGGGGCTCGGGAGACACACAGGCGCTCTCGATCACCGTCAACCCGATCCTTCGCACGCTGAACATCGACAAGTCGGGGCAGGGCACGGTCGTCTCCTCGCCCGCGGGCATCGACTGCGGCGCGACCTGCAGCGCCTCGTTCGAACGGGGCACCTCGATCTCCCTTGGCGCGGTCGCCGCGACAGGCTACGTGTTCACGGGATGGAGCGGCGGCGGGTGCTCGGGCACGGGGACCTGCGTGGTCTCGCTCGACGCCTCCACGACCGTCTCGGCGACCTTCACGCCGGTGAACTTCAATCTCGTGGTGAACACGAGCGGGTTCACGAGCGGCGTGAAGGTTGTGTCCGCGCCCACGGGCATCGACTGCCCGGGCGCGTGCAACGTGCCGTTTTCCAACGGAGCCGTGGTCACGCTCACCGCGAGCACGCCGAACCCGCGTTTCGCGTTCACCGGCTGGGGCGGCGCGTGCTCGGGCACCGCCACGACCTGCCAGGTGACGATGGACCAGGCGCGCTCCGTCACGGCCATTTTCGTCTACACGATCAACGTGTACGTCTACAACGCCGGCGGGGGCACGATCGTCTCGACGCCGCCCGGCATCAGTTGCGGGCCGGAGGAGAGCGAGTGCGAGGCTTTCTTCTTCCCGGGCACGTCGGTCACGCTCGTCGCGACGGCGCTCCCGGGGCGGCGCGTCGCCTCGCTCACCGGCGCGAGCTGCGGCGGCCAGCCGACCTGCCAGGTGACCTTCGCCGCGACGGACGACGACCAGAGCGGGAACGCGATGCCGCGCGAGGTCGTGTTCGAGGCCGTCGCCCGGGTGGTGCAGGATTTCAACGCCGACGGCAAGCCCGACATCATCTGGTCGAACACCGCCTCGGGCGCGACTACATCTGGCGGATGAACGGTGCGACCCTCGTCTCGGATTCCTTCTACGCGACCATCGACCCCAGCTGGAAGATCCAGGGCGTGGCCGACTTCAACGGCGACGGCCACCCCGACATCGTCTGGCGCAACACCGCCAACGGCGCCTGCTACGTCTGGTACACCGTCAACGGGGTCTTCACCGGGACCGATGCCTTCCTCTTCAGCTTGCCGCCCGAGTGGGTGATCCAGGGGGTCGCGGACTTCAACCAGGATGGCAAGCCCGACTTCCTGATGCGCAACGTGAACAGCGGCAACGCCTTCGCCTGGTTCTTCAACGACAACCTGCCCATCGGCGACCAATTCCTGTTCAACATCGACCCGAGCTGGAAGGTCGAGGCGGTGGGCGACATCGACCTGGACGGGCAGCCGGACCTGCTCTTCCGAAGCATGACGTCGGGGCTCTCCTTCGCCTGGTACACGCAGTACGCAGGCAGCGTGCTGAGCTTGGGGGCCTCGAGCCCGATGGTCTACTCCATCGACCCGGTGTGGGAGGTGGTGCAGCTCGCGGACTGGAACGGGGATGGGAAGCCCGATCTCCTCTTCCACAACTCGGCAACGGGCCTCGTGTTCGTGTGGTACCTCGACGGCGTCACGCTCGGCGCGTCCGACTACGTGATCCAGATCGACCCGAGCTGGGAGATCGTGCCGAGGCGCTGACTCGCCGGGCATTCAGGCAGGCGAGCGGGCCGGTTTGACGGACCGCTCCGAAGGGGACGACACTGGCCCCGACCCGCGGCATTCGGCGACCGCCGGGACGCCAGGGGCGCATATCGTGATGATGATGTCGAAGCGGCAGGACGAGAAGGCGGCCCGGACCTGGTCGATTCGGTTGCTCGGCGACCCCACGCTCGTCGATCCCGATGGCATTCATCACGCGCTCGAGCACCGCGCCGCCGCATTGTTCGCACTGGTGGCGATCGAACCCGGCATCCAGCGCCGCCGCGTGGCATCGCTGCTCTGGCCCGATTCCGACGATTCCCGGGCACGCCAGGCGCTCCGCCAGCAACTGCTGCGGATCAAGAAGCTCGCGGGCGAGGAACTCGTGCAAGGCGATGCAGCCATGCGACTATCCACGAACCTCGCCACCGATCTCCGGCGGGGCACCTCCGGCGGACACTTCCTTGGCGCCCACGACTACGGCGACAACGAGGAACTCGGCCGCTGGGTACGGCGCCAGCGCGACGACCGGCTCCACGCAGCCACTGACAAGCTCGCCCGGCAGCTCGCCGAGGCGGAGGCGGCCGGCGACTTCGACGCGGGCGTCAGGCTCGCCGAGCGGCTCGTCGCCGTCGCCGACGATGCCGAGGAGCACTACCGAAGCCTCATGCGAATGCACTACCTGCGCGGCGACGCCGCGAGGGCGCAGGAAGCCCACGAGAGGCTTCGCGCCATGCTCGAGCGCGAGTTCGTGGCAGTGCCCACGCCCGAGACCGATCAGCTCGCGCGCTCGATCCGCGCCGCACGCGACGATCCCGGGCCTCGATTCCCTGCGAGCGCACCGCCGCCTTCCGTGCTGCGCCCGCCGCGCCTCGTAGGCCGCGAGACGGAATGGTCCGCGCTCGAGTCATGCTGGACCGAGGCAGGCAAGGCGATCGTGTCGGGGGAAGGCGGCATGGGCAAGACGCGCCTTGTCTCGGACTTCGTGGCGAGCCGGGGAAACGTCGTCATGGTCGCCGCGCGCCCGGGCGACGCGCTGGCCCCCTATTCGCTTCTCGCACGCCTGGTACGCGCCATGGTCGCCCGCGTGCCCTCCCCGCTGCCCAAGGGCGTGCGCAGGGAGCTCGCGCGCCTGCTGCCGGAACTCGGAATGGCAGAGCCCATCCGGGACGAGGCGGGTCTCACGCGGCTCATGCGCGCGGTGGAGAGCGTGCTCGACGCCGCGCTCGCGACCGGTCTTGCGGGCATCGCGATCGACGACCTGCATCACGCGGATGCGGCGTCGATCGAGGCGCTGCAGGGACCTATCGCGGCCGATCGCCGGCTCGCGCTCATCCTGACCTGCCGGGCGGGCGAATCCAGCGCGGAAGCCAGGACGCACATCGAGTCGCTCGTCTCCTCCGGAACAGGTCGCCTCGTGGAACTCCCGCCGCTCACCGAAGGGCAAGTCGAGGACCTTCTCGAATCGCTGGATATCCCGGGATTCGATGGCGCCAGCCTTGCCGCACGCATCGCCCGTCACACGGGCGGCAATCCCATGTTCGTGCTGGAAACGGTCAAGGCGATGCTCTCGCGCGGGGCCGACACGACTGGCGAGGCATCCCTGCCAGTTGCGGGCAGCGTGACCGCGATGATCGAGCGGCGGCTGGGCAAGCTCTCCGCCGAGGCCGTGAAGATCGCCCGTTGCGCGGCGGTGGCGGGCCAGGACTTCTCCGCGGACCTCGTCGCGCGGGTTCTCGGCGCTCGCTCGCTCGACCTCGTGGATGCATGGGCCGAACTGGATTCCGCGCACGTCCTTCGCGACGGCTCCTTCGCCCACGACCTCATTTACGAAGCTGCGCTTTCCTCCGTGCCCGCGGCCATCGCGCGCCAATTGCACGGCGAGATCGCGGCGTACCTCGAGTCGGCTGGAACGGAGCCGGGCCGCATCGCCGCCCACTGGGCGCAGGCGAGACGCCCGAAGGAAGCAGGCGACGCCTTCGCGAGGGCGGCGACGCAGGCTCGCTACGGGGGACGGCGCATCGAGGAGGCCAGTCTCCTCGCCGCGGCGGCCCGGTGCTTCGAGGAGAGCAGGGATCCCTGCGCCCGCTTCGAGGCGCTGCTCCTGCGAGCCGACTCCTTGATGTGCAACGACCTGGGCGACGGGGCCTTCGCCGGCGTATGCCTGGCCGAGAGCGCGGCGCACAACGACGACCAGCGCCTGCGCGCCCTGCTCAAGAAAGCCGAGTTCCTCGGCAACCGGAGCGATGCCGCAGCAGCCGTGGAAATGGGACGCAGGGGCATCGAGATGGCGAATTCCGCCGGACGAGGCGACCTCGCGGCGCTCTTTTCGCTGGTGGTCGCCGGCGGATTGTGCGACCTGCGCCGCGTCGACGAAGCTCTTCAGCTGCTGGAGCCGCTCCAGGCGTGGGCGGAAGCGAACCTCGCGCCCCGCGCTCGCGGCGAGTTCTGCGTGCAGCTCGGGATCGCCTACGACCTGGCCAACCGGCTCTCCGAGGCGCTCCGGGCGTTCGAGTCCGCTCGCGTCATCGCCTCGGAGGAGAGCTGCAAGGATCTCCTGGCCACCTCGCTTTCCAACCTCGCCACCACGACCAGCAAGCGCGGGGAACTCGCGCGCGCCGTCGAATTCGGCAGGCAGGCGCTGCAACTGTGGCGCGAGGCGGAGTCGCTGCGGGGAACGCCGCTGCAAACGCAGGCCCTGCTCGCGCACCGCCTTCGGGACATCGGCCACTATGACGAGGCCATCGCTCTCTTCGAAGAGTCGCTCGCGGGCTTCCGAAGCGCCGGCGCCAAGCACTGGGTCTTCGCCGCGGGGCACCGGCTTGCGCTCGCCTGGTCGCAGCTCGGCCAGCACGCCCGGGCGCAGCGGTTGATGGCCGACGATCCCACCGGCCTGCCGGCCAAGGTGCAGGCGATCTGGCTCGCCCATCGTGCCGAGATCGCGCGCGTGTCCGGAGGCGACGCCCTGGTGCCGATCCGCGAAGCGCTCTCCCTGCTGGGTGACGGCGTGGACGACGGCAACAACCGGCTCATCGGCCTGATGGCCTCCGCGATCGTTCCGCCCGACGAAGGCGAATCGATCGCGACCGCGGTCGCCGCGTGGGCCGCCGCGCGGGGACGATACGGAATGGCAGGTGCTGCCCACATCCGGGCGGCCGGCTGCGCGCTCGCCCAGGGAGCGCTGGACCGCGCGCAGCCGCATGTCGAAGCCGCGCTTCACCTCTTCGTCGACTACCAGCCGGACAATTTCTACCGGGCCGAGTCGTGGTGGGTCGCCTTCCGCGTGTTCGCGGCCGCCGGGCGGCCTGCCGAGGCCGGCCGGATGGTCGCCGAAGGCCGCGACTGGATCGTGGGCATCGCCAGAAGGCATGTCCATGAGGAGTTCCGGGAGAGCTTCCTGCACCGAAACGCAATCAACCGCGCGCTCCTGATCGCGTCACCCGTTCACCTCGCCTCCGCAGGCTCTTCCCCGCCCGCCATCGGCTGACCCTCCGGGCCGGCCTTTCGCGTGGCGCTCACGTCACGCCTTCGGCTGTGCAAGCCAATCTGGACGCGCTGGATCGCCGGGCTGCCAACCGAGACGTCGACTCGAGCCATCGTCCCAGGGTGCCGGGAGCAACCCCGCATCGATCGAGGAGGAACAAGCAATGAAGATCAATGTGGCGCGCCGATTCCTCACGACCCTCACCTTGCTGAAGGCAGCCGCTGTCGCGGTCGCTCTTGCCGTGGCGGGCGCAGAACATGCCCATCGGCGACCAGTTCCTGTTCATCATCGACCCCGGCAGGAAAGTGGAAGCGGTGGGCGACATCGACCTGGGCGGGCAGCCCGATCTTCGCTTCCGCAATGCGACAACGGGACTCGTCCTCATCGGATACCTCGACGGCAGCGGCGGACCCTGATTTGCGCGATACTCCCGTTCAGGCTCTACCCGATCCCAAGAACGGAGTCCACCATGCGCACGCTCACGACCCTCCCTGTCGCGTTCGCCCTCTAC
Organism: Betaproteobacteria bacterium; assembly: GCA_016720855.1. Lineage (NCBI taxonomy): Bacteria > Pseudomonadati > Pseudomonadota > Betaproteobacteria > Betaproteobacteria bacterium. The sequence continues at coordinate 1,170,250 of JADKJU010000001.1, forward strand.
CTTGCCGCCACCGGGACACAGGCCTCTGCGGATCCGGTGGACCTGTCCGGCCCGCCGGCGGTAACCGCCGTAGGCTGCGACGTCACGAAGACCTGGGATGCAGAATACGTCCGCGAGGTCCTCGGCACGACTGAGAGCGTCGTTCGCCGAATGCAGAAGCGCTTCTCACACACACCCTTCCGCATCTGCACCGGCGATCCGAAGGAGATCGCGCGCCTCGCCCAGCGCGCGCAGGAGGAGCGCCACCGCTTCGACCAGCCGGACAAGGCGATCGAGTTCAGGCGCCTTTCCCTCATCGACGATTCCGGCGAGGTGCGTCCCGACGGCCTGTCCGCGGCCCTCCAGCAGCGCGACGTGATCGTGCGCGGCAACCCGGGCGCGGGCATCGCGGGTGACGCCGGCATTTCATCGGCCTCGTGGACCTCGCTGGGCCCCACAAACGTCGGCGGGCGCATCCGGGCGATCGCGGTGCACCCCACCACCACCACGCGGATTCTCGTGGGCAGCGTCTCCGGCGGAATCTGGAAGTCCACCAACAGCGGCGCCTCGTTCGCGGTCGTGAACGACTTCCTCGCCAACGTCGCGGTGAGCTGCCTCGTGCACGACCCCGTGACCCCGAACACGATGTACGCCTGCACGGGCGAAGGCCCGTTCTATGACTCCATCCGCGGGCTGGGGATTTTCAAGTCCACAGACGGGGGCGACACCTGGAGCCTCATGGCGAGCACCAACCCGACGCTCGCGAACGACGCGGCGAATCCGGACCGCTCCGCCTTTTTCTACGTGAACCGCCTTGCGATCCATCCGACCACGCCCGCGACGATGCTTGCCGCGACCAATCGCGGTGTCTTCCGCACCACGGACGGCGGCGCCAACTGGGCGCAGGTCTACGGGACGGGCATCGTGGGCTGCGCCAACGGACGCCGCCGAGCCTACGACATCCAGTTCGACCGCGCCAACGGCAACCGCGCGGTGCTCGGCGAATCCAGCTACTCCGACTGCACGACCACGGTCGGCGGCTCGATCGCCTACTCGCTCGACGGGGGAAGCAGCTGGACGCGCGTGCCGCTGTCGGGCAACGGCCGCGTCGAGATCGCACAGGCGCCCAGCTCCGTGTCGGGTGGCGTCACGCAGACCTGGTACGCCTCGAACAACAACGCCAACGGCGAGATCTGGCGCTCCACCGATGGCGGGCAATCGTGGACTCTGCGATCCGCGCTCGCGCACCTCGCCGGGCAGGGCTTTTACGACAACACGATCGTGGTCGCGCCCAACGACGCCAACAAGATCCTCGTGGGCGGCGTGAGCATGTATCTCAGTGCCGATGGGGGCGTGAACCTGCAGCGCGTCTGCAACGTGCACGTGGACCACCATGCGCTCGTTCCTCATCCGGGCTACGCCTCGAACGGCCTGGTTTACGGGGGCAACGACGGCGGCCTGTATTCATTTTCTGGCGTGGGCGCGGCCACCACCGCGGGCACCGGGCTCAACAACACCTGCCAGGGCACGATCACCACCACCAACCTGAACAACGGCCTCGCCATCACGCAGTTCTACGGCGGGGCAGGCGGAACGGTGCCGGTTTCGCGGCTGGCGGGCGGCACGCAGGACAACGGCAGCTACGTGTACAACTACGGCACTGCCACCTGGACGCCGGTATTCGGCGGCGATGGCGCCGAGGGCGCCGTGGACCACGCCGACTCCCTTTATTCCTACGGGGCCACGCAGTACCTGGGCGTCCACCGCAGCAGCAACGGCGGCGCAAGCGCCTACAGCTCGGTGGAGATCTGCGCCGGAATCACCGATGCCGATTGCACCTTCGGGGCCAACCCCAACCCCACGACAAACTTCATCTCGCCGTTGATGCTCGATCCCTCGAACGCCAACCGGCTCTACGCGGGCGCGGCGAGCCTTTGGCGCACCGACAACGCGAAGTCCTCCCCGCCGACGTGGACTGCAGTGAAGCCCCCGGCCGGCGCATACAACTACATCAGCCACGTCGCCATCGCCCCCTCGAATTCCAGCGTGGCCTGGGTCGGGCACAACACCGGCGCGCTCTATCGCACGCAAAACGCAACCGCGGCCTCACCCGTTTGGACGGAGATTCCCTCCCCGGCGGCGCGGCAGGTGCTGCGCATCCTGATCGACAAGGACGACCCGACGCGCGTGTACGTGACCTTCGGGGGCTACACCTCGCCAAACGTCTATCTCGCCACCAACGGTCTCGACGCGACCCCCGCGTGGACATCGAAGCATGGCAACCTGCCGCAGGCGCCCGTGCGCTCGCTGGCGCGCCATCCGTCCAACGCCCTCTGGCTCTACGCCGGAACCGAAGTCGGCGTTTTCACCTCGCAGGACGGCGGCACGACCTGGAGCGCCACCAACGACGGTCCCGGTACCGTCTCCGCCGAGGAACTCTTCTTCCTGAACGCCAACACGCTCATCGCATCTACCCACGGCCGCGGCATGTTCCAGGCTACGGTCACCCCGCCTGCGTCGGCGCCCGGCGCCGTGCAGCTCGACGTCGCGACGGTGTCGGCTGCGGAGAGCGGTGGGCCGATCACCGTTTACGTCTCGCGCCTCGGGGGCTCCAATGGCGCCGCGAGCGTCAACTACGCAACGGGCACCACGGGCACCGGCGCGGGTCATGCGACGCCCGGCGCCGATTTCACGGCGACTTCGGGAACGCTCAACTGGGCCAGCGGCGATTCGACCGTGCGCAGCATCACGATTCCGATCATTGCCGACGCACTCGTCGAAGGCAATGAGACCTTCACGCTTGCGCTCTCGGGCGCAGCAGGGGCGACCCTGGGCTCGCCTGCCGTGGCGATCATCACGATCATCGACCCGGATGCCTTCCCGGTGAATTGCGCGATACCGGCCGGCTGGATCGTGCCGGTCACCGCGAACGCCGGCTGGAGCGTCGCGTCGGACCAGAAGTTCGAAGGCAGCTGCTCGCTCAAGTCCGGTGCCATCGGGAACGGCCAGAAGGCCCAGGTCCAGTTCACCGGGAACTTCACCGCCGGCAACATCACTTTCCGACGCAAGGTGTCGAGCGAGAACGGCTGGGACTTCTTCCGCGTCTACCTCGACGGCGTGGTGCGCACGCCCGATTGCTTCGAAGGTGTCGCCAATTGCCAGGGCGCAACCGTCACCGGTCCGACGGCCTCGGGCGAGACCGACTGGAGCCAGCCGTCCGCGGTTCTCTCCTTCCCGGTCACTGCCGGCAGCCACACCATTACGTTCAGCTACGAGAAGGACGCGTCCTGCTGCGTCGCCGGGTCCGACGCCGCGTGGATCGACGCCGTCTCGTTGCCACTGAAGCCATCGAACCCCGCCTTCCCGGACTTCAACGCCGACGGCAAGCCCGACATCATCTGGTCCAACACCGCTACGGGCGCAACCTACGTGTGGAGGATGAACGGGCCGGCACTCCTCTCGGATTCCTTCTACGCCACCATCGATCCGTCGTGGAAGATCCAGGGGGTTGCGGACTTCAATGGCGACGGACACCCGGACATCGTGTGGAGGAACACCGCCAACGGCGCCTGTTACGTCTGGTACACCGTGAATGGGGTGTTTACCGGCCAGGATGCCTTCCTCTTCAGCCTGCCCCCGGAGTGGGTGATCCAGGGCGTGGCGGACTTCAACGCCGACGGCAAGCCGGACTTCCTGATGAGGAACGTGAACTCGGGCAACGCCTTCGCCTGGTTCTTCAACGACAACGTGCCCATCGGCGACCAGTTCCTGTTCAACATCGACCCGAGCTGGAAAGTGGAAGCGGTGGGCGACATCGATCTCGACGGGCAGCCCGACCTCCTCTTCCGCAGCACGACCTCGGGGCTGTCCTTCGCGTGGTACACGCAGTACAGCGGCGGTGTCCTGAGCCTCGGGGGCTCCAGCCCGATGATCTACTCCATCGACCCGGTGTGGGAGGTGATGCAGCTGGCGGACTGGAACGGCGACGGCAAGCCCGACCTCCTCTTCCGAAACTCCGCTACCGGACTCGTCTTCATCTGGTACCTCGACGGCGTCGCACTCGGCGCATCCGACTACGTGATCCAGATCGATCCCTCCTGGGAGATCGTGCCAAGACGGTAGCGCCCTCACCCCCGGCCTCTCTCCCGAGGGCGAGGGGAGAAATTCGCGGAACACCCGCAAATCAGGACAACGGCGCGTCGCCAGACGCGTCGCCCGGCGCGTAGTGCAGGCCGTGCGAGTGGCAGGTCCTGCAGAAGGGGTGCGCGTACTTCATGGCCTCGAGCTCGGCGTGCGAGTGATCGAGGAACGTCGCCCCGAGCATGTTCGCTTCGTCGTACACGCTGCAGCACAGCGCCACCGTGCCGTCGAAGTTGATGGCGGTCTGGTTGAAGCGCAGCTCGCAGTCGTGCGAACCCGACTTCGACGCCTTGATGCGCGGCACGTAGGTCCTCGGGTGCTCGAGCAACTCGTCCAGGATGGGATGCGCCGTGCCCCTGCCCTCCACCACCTCGATCAGGCGCTCCAAGGGCTGGAAGAATGCCGCGATGGGGTGATGCTCGAAGCCCAGCTCCCGGCACACCGCCGCCACCTGGTCCACCTGGCCCGCATTCCCGCGATAGAGGTGGTGACCGACCCAGACTCGCGTCGTCGCCTTGTACTTCTCCAGGTCGTGGCGCAGGCGGTAAAGATTGGACTTCACGAGCGTGAGGTCGCCTTTCGCGTGGGTGCGCTCGTAAGTCTCCGGCGTGAAACCAGAAAGCGAGATCTTGAGGTTGGTGGGATTGGCCTTCGCCACTTCGCGGAATCCGCCCTCGATGTTGAGGTTGGTGGACAGGTGGCTCGGCAGCCCGGCCTCGTGCACGATGCGCAGGATTTCTCCGATACGCGGGTGCAGCAGCGGCTCGCCCCAGTTGAAGAGGAAGATCTCGGGGCGCGGGGCAGCGCATTCCGACGTCACCTTCTCGATGATGCGGCGGAAGAGGTCGACCTCCATGAAGCCCCTGGGCCGCCCGCCCAGCGGAGAATTGCCCACCGGGCAGGTGGGGCACCGCAGGTTGCAGGTGCCGACGACATCGATTGCGTACACATAGGTCGGCGACTCGCGCGGCGAATGGCGGCGCAGCACGCGCCCGAGCTGCGCATCGAAGACTTCGGGAGCGAGGTAGTCACGCGGCGCGCAGCGCTCGCGCGCCGCCACCACCTGCGGATCGCGGACGCCCGCCACCACGGCCCGTTCCAGCCACGTCGCCGCCGCTTCCCACCGGCCCTGCTGGTAGAGCGTCATGCCGATGACGGGAAGGCTCTGCACCCAGCCGCGATTGCCGCCATCCTGCGCGAACGACTCGCCCAGCAGCTCGAGCGCGGAGGCAAACTGCCCCTGGCCGAGACGCACGATACCGAGATTGTGGCGCGCATTCCCCTGGCGTGCGTCCTGCGCGAGGATCGCAGAGTAGAGCGCATCCGCCTCCGCGAGCCGCCCCTCGCCCTGGTGGCGCATCGCCGCTTCCATGCGCTGCTCGATCGTCGGGACGGACATCGTCAGGACCTCTCTCCGCTCGCGGCCCGCAGGTACTCGCACTCGAGCGCACGAGCGAGCGAGGCGGCATCGAAGAGCGCCGATCGGCGCATGCGTTCCCGAAGCGAGGCACGCAGTTCCGCCCGACGCGGCCCATCGCTCGCGAGTGCGACCGCCGCGGCGACATAGTGCTTCGGCGTGCCGGCGGCAAGGTCCTCCAGCCCGACAGCGCGCAGCACCGAGAGCCCCTGCCGCGACATCGGGCGGCGCCACGGCAGCGTCACGACGGGCACGCCCATCCAAAGCGCCTCGCAAGTCGTGAGGCCACCGCAGAATGGGAACGGATCGAGCGCAATGTCGATTCCGCCGTACTCCGCGAGCATCTCCGGATGAGGCGAACCGCCGCGAGTCTCGACGCGCGGGGAATCGATTCCCAGCGCGGCAAGGCGATTCTTCGCGATCGCCGCAACTTCCGGGTCACCGAGGCTTCGCGACTTGAGAACGAGGCGGCTTTCGGGCAGCGCATGCAGGATGAGCGCCCAGGCACGCAGCACGCCGTCACCGATTTTCGCGACGTTATTGAAGCACCCGAACGCAACCGCACCGGGCCTGGCCGATGGCGGCGCCGCGACCGGAGGCGCGTAGTCGGGCGGCGCGTAGGTGAGGTGACGGCGCCCGAGGCGCCTGATCCTCTCCGTGAACGCCGCCTCCGATCCCTCCGGAGCGAGGTCGGATCCCAGCACGACGCCGTCGACCGCGCCAACGCCCGTGCTGGCGGCGAACCCCAGCCACGAGAGCTGCACGGGCGCCGCGCGCCGCGCAAACACGCCGAGGCGGTTGCCGGCGGTGTGGCCGGCCATGTCGACGAGCACGTCGATGCCCAGCGAGAGGACCAGCCCGCGGAGTGCCTCGTCATCCATTCCCGCGACCGTATGCCAGTGCTCCACGCCCGCACGAAGCCGCTGCGTGACGGCATCGTCCATCGTGCCATCGGCGAAGCAGTGCACCTCGAATCCAGTGCGGTCATGCGCCAGGATTGCAGGCGACCCCATCCAGCCGACGGGATGCGACCAGAAATCGGCGGAGACGTAGCCGATGCGCAGCCGACGCGAACCTGGCGCGAACGGCTCACGCTGCGGCAATGGCATCCCCTGCCCCAGGCGGCTTCCCGCAGCCAAGGCTTCGCGACGCAAATCGGCCGCGCAGGACTGCGCGGAATACTGCAGTGCCATCTGCAGGTTGGAAAGTGCCGCCGGATGCGAGGGCGCGATGCGGAGCGCCTTCCGGGTCGCCGCGAGTGCCGACTCGGGACCGAGGGACTGCTGCAGCGCGAGCGCGAGGTTGATCCATGCCTCGACCATCGACGGGTCGAGCGCGATCGCGTGCCGGTGGCACACCGCCGCCTGGGCGGCCATGCCGCGCGCCTGCCATTCGAGACCAAGGTTTACGTGGCTGTGCGGCAAGCCCGGATCCAGCGTGACCGCGTGCTGCAGCACGCGCAGCGCCTCGTCATGGTCTCCGCGGGCCTGGAGCGCGACGCCCAGGTTGGACCAGGCTGCCGCGAATCCCGGAACCAGCTGCGTGGCGCGGAGATGGCAGGAGACCGCCTCGTCGATCTTCCCGGAGCGGCACAGCAGCCAGCCCAGCCGCGTGTGCGCCTCGGCATGGGAGGGCTCGAGCGCGACCACGCGACGCAAGGTCGCGATGGCCTCCACGTGGCGGCCGGCCTCCTGCAGCGCCACCGCCTCGCCGAAGACATCGGCGGCATCGCGGGGCTGGAAAACGGCATCGTCGGCGGTCACGGGACATGACGATAGCAGAGGCGGCCGCGCGGCTTTGCAATGCCCGCCAAAGATGGTCTAATTCGGCGCTAGGCGCAGCAGCCATCAGGAGATCGAATGAAGATAAGAAAGATCCCCTTCGCCGTCGCTCTTTGCCTGTCTTCGGGCGCCGCGTGGGCACAGCAGTGCCCGTTCGGCACCTTCTCGGCCACGGGTTCCGAGCCCTGCACGCAGGCGTCTCCCGGCAACTTCGTCTCCATCGTCGGCGCCACGGCCCAGCAACTGTGTACCGTCGGCACCTTCCAGCCCACTGTGGGCCAGTCGTCCTGCCTGGACGCGCCGGCGGGCAGCTTCGTGGGGAATTTCGGCGCCACCACCTACGTGGCGTGCCCGGCCGGCATGTTCCAGCCCAACACGGGGTCCAGCGCGTGCCTTACCGCTCCCGCGGGGACTTACGTGTCGTTCCCGGGCTCCTCGGACGCCACGACGTGCCCCGTCGGCACCTACCAGCCCAGTGCCGGCTCCACCTCGTGCCTTCCTGCGCCCGCCGGCCACTACGTGAACCTGACGGGATCCACCGCGGCCTTCAATTGTTCCGCGGGCACCTACCAGCCCGGTTCGGGGCAATCGTCCTGCCTGGACGCGCCGGCAGGCAGCTTCGTGGGGAATTTCGGCGCCACCACCTACGTGGCGTGCCCGGCCGGCATGTTCCAGCCCAACACGGGGTCCAGCGCGTGCTTTACCGCTCCCGCGGGGACATACGTGTCGTTCCCGGGTTCCTCGGACGCCACGACGTGCCCCGTCGGCACCTACCAGCCCAGTGCCGGCTCCACCTCGTGCCTTCCTGCGCCCGCCGGCCGCTACGTGAACCTGACCGGATCCACCGCGGCCTTCAATTGTTCCGCGGGCACCTACCAGCCCAGTTCGGGACAATCGTCCTGCCTCGCGGCGCTGCCGGGTAGCTTCGTCAGCGCGACGGGTTCGTCGTCCGCGCAACTCTGCCCGTCGGGGACGTTCCAGCCATTGCAAGGCGCCACCTCCTGCCAGCAGGCGCAGGTCGGATACTTCGTCTCGCTCACGGGTGCCACGGCGCAGACGGCCTGCGCGCCGAGCTCGACGACGCTTGTCTCCGGCGCGACCAGCTGCCTCGTCATGTCGCTCAACCCCGTCGCGAATACAGTTGCCGCCGGGGCGACGTTCAACGTGACGTTCCAGCTTTCGGGGCCGGTGGCCTCGGATACCGAGGTGACTCTCGGCGTATCTCCTGCAGGTGTGCTGACCGTGCCGGCCTCGGTGACGCTGCCGTCGGGCCAGTCGTCAGCCCCATTCCTGGTGACGGCGGGGCTCGCCACGGGAGGTGCCACCATCACAGCGGCCCTCAATGGCGCCATCACGAACACCGCCATCAGCATCACCGGCACGCCGGCGGGGCCGGTGCCGTATGACTTCAACGGCGACGGCAAGCCCGACATCATCTGGTCGAACACGGCCTCCGGCGCAACCTACATCTGGCGCATGAACGGCCCGTCGCTCATCTCGGACTCCTTCTACGCCACCATCGATCCATCGTGGAAGATCCAAGGTGTCGCCGACTTCAACGGCGACGGTCACCCCGACATCGTCTGGCGCAACACCGCCAACGGCGCCTGCTACGTCTGGTACACCGTCGACGGGGTGTTTACCGGGACGGATGCATTCCTCTTCTCGCTGCCGCCCGAGTGGGTGATCCAGGGCGTGGCGGACTTCAACGCCGACGGCAAGCCAGACTTCCTGATGAGGAACGTGAACTCGGGCAACGCCTTCGCCTGGTTCTTCAACGACAACGTGCCCATCGGCGACCAGTTCTTGTTCAACATCGACCCGAACTGGAAGGTGGAGGCGGTGGGCGACATCGATCTCGATGGCCAGCCCGACCTCCTCTTCCGCAGCACTGCCTCGGGACTTTCCTTCGCCTGGTACACGCAGTACGCCGGCAGCGTGCTGAGCCTGGGCGCATCGAGCCCGATGATCTACTCCATCGACCCGGTGTGGGAGGTGATGCAGCTGGCGGACTGGAACGGCGACGGCAAGCCCGACCTCCTCTTTCGAAACTCCGCTACCGGACTCGTCTTCGTCTGGTACCTCGACGGCGTCGCACTCGGCGCATCCGACTACGTGATCCAGATCGACCCAAGCTGGGAAATCGTGCCGAGGCGGTAGTAGCAGCGCTTGCTGAGATCCTTCTCCCGTGGGAGGGGGAGTTCCCTTGCCGTCCGACGCGGCCGTTCGGCGCATAATCGCGTTCCACATCCGCTCACCCTGCGGGGAAGGAGGGGTCATGAACCGATCCGCAAGACTCATTTTGTTTATCGGATTCCTCCTTCTCGCCGCCTCGGCCCAAGCCGCCCAGCCCATGGTCGGCGGCTGCCAGGTGTTCCCGGCCAACAACCACTGGAACACACCGATAGACAAGCTCCCGGCCCTGCTCACGCCCCCGGCGATGCTCGACAACTACCTTCGGCTCGGGTCACCGTCCACGCTCTGGCCCGACTGGGGGATCGCGGAAGTCGAATACGGCATTCCCTTCGTCACCGTCCCGGTCTCGCAGCCGAACGTCCCGATCAACTACACAGCCTACGGCGACGAGAGCGATCCCGGCCCTTTCCCGATTCCTCCCTCGGCGCCCGTGGAAGGCGGGGCCGCAGGCGCCGACGATCGCCACGTGATCGTCATCGAGACCGGTAACTGCATCCTGTTCGAACTGTTCAGAGCATTTCCCATCGGCGGCGGCGCCAGCTGGAACGCCGATTCCGGAGCCCGGTTCGACCTCAAGTCGAACGCGCTCCGCACAGATACCTGGACGTCGGCCGACGCGGCGGGATTGCCGATCTTCCCCGGGCTGGTCCGCTGGGAGGAGGTCGCCGCGGGCGAGATCAATCACGCGATCCGCGTCACCTTTCCGTCGGCTCGCGACACCTACATCTGGCCCGCCCGCCACAACGGGCCGTCGGGGAACACGAGCACGAGTCTTCCGCAGTACGGCATGCGCATCCGCCTCAAGGCGGATGTCGATATCTCGGGCTACCGGCCCGACACCCAGGTGCTCCTGCGCGCGCTCAAGAAGTACGGCTTCATCTTCGCCGACCAGGGCTCGGCCTGGTTCTTCCAGGGAATGAGCAATCCGAACTGGCCCTCGGCGATGCTTTCGCAGATCAAGTCGATCGTCGCCTCGGGAAAATTCGAGGTCGTGGACACCTCGTCCCTGATGGTCACTCCCGACTCCGGCCACGTGCGCCCCTCGGACCCCGGGCCGGATGTGAACGCCGACGGCAAGCCCGACATCATCTGGTCGAACACCGCGAGCGGGGCCACCTACATCTGGCGCATGAACAGGCCGGCGCTCCTGTCGGACTCCCTGCTCGCGACGATCGATCCGTCGTGGAAGATTCAAGGCGTTGCGGATTTCGATGGCGACGGTCACTCCGACGTGGTTTGGCGGAACACGGTCAACGGCAACTGCTACGTTTGGTACCTCGTGAACGGCGAGTTCCAGGGTGATGCATTCCTCTTCTCCCTGCCGCCCGAGTGGGTGATCCAGGGAGTCGCGGACTTCAATGCCGACGGGAAGCCCGACTTCCTGATGCGCAACGTGGTGAGCGGCAACGCATTCGCGTGGTTCTTCAACAACAACGCGACGATTGGCGACCAGTTCCTCTTCAATATCGATCCTGACTGGAAGGTGGAGGGTGTCGCGGATCTCAGCGCCGACGGGCAACCGGATCTCCTCTTCCGCAGCATGACCTCGGGACTGTCCTTCGCGTGGAACACCCAGTACTCGGTCGGCAATCTTTCACTTGCCGCATCAAGCCCGCCGATCTTCGGCATCGCCCCGGTGTGGGAAATCGCGCAGGTGGCGGATTGGAACGGCGACGGCAAGCCCGACCTGCTGTTCCGCAATGCAAGCACCGGACTCGTCTTCGTCTGGCACATGGACGGCACGACGCTTACGACAAGCGTCTACGTCACCCAGATTGACCCGACCTGGGAGATCGTGCCGAGACGCTAGCATGATGCCAATCGTCGGGAAGCGGACCGAGGGCCGCAACTGGGTCGAAGGGATCGCCCGCGATCACGTCCGCCCGGAGTTCCGCGACAGCTTCCTGCACCGCAACCCGGTGAGCCGGGCCCTGATGAACGCGGCCACCCGCTTGCCTGTGCCGCACATTCCGGCCAAGCTGCCGTTTCGCTGGGTGCTGGCGAAGGATCAGGCACCGGGGAGAGCTCGCACCGCGATCCCTCGCCTATTCGGGGACTATCCTGTGAACTGGGTCATAGCCAGGATGACCCCTTGCCCCCCTTAATCCCGGAATAGCTCCTGAAGGGTCTCTCCATGCGCGCCAGTCGCCTACCGTCTCTCCTCCTCGCCCTCGTCATCGGCCCGGCTCTCGCACAGGAGGCTTCCATCGGGCCAGCGCCCTGGCTCGATGCCGCGCGCCCGGAACTGTGGATCCCCGGCTCCCAGCCCAAGGCCGCCGCGATCATCAGTCCGATCGCGACGGCTTCCAAGGTGGCCGTCCGCGACGCCTACAACGCCTACTACGCCCCTGCGATGCCCGCGATGGGCTTCACCGGCTCGATCGCCGGATGTACGCCGGGGACGATCTCCACGGCGTTCAAGGAGTGGTCGATAACGCGGGTGAATTATTTCCGCGCCATGTCCGGACTGCCGGGCAACATCACGCTCGATACCGACGCAACCCGCGAATCGGAGCAGCAGGCGGCAGCGGTGCTCTTCGCGGCCAATGCGAACTTGAGCCATGCCCCGGCGAACCCGCCCTTCGCGACGTGCCCGGGCCTCATCACCAGTCCCTCCGGGTACAACGCCGCGTCGAAATCCAACATCGCCTGGGCCTCAGGCTCGTCCGCCTTCGACGACGTCGTCCCGCGCTACATCGACGATAATGGCGCCGGCAACGAGTTGCTCGGCCACCGGCGCTGGATCCTCTACCCGCCGCAGACCAGCATGGCGATCGGCTCCACGCCGAGTGCCAGCGGAGGCGGCAACGCGCTTCGCGTCCTGGAAACCTCGCTCTGGGGATCGCGCCCCGCCACGCCCAACGGCGTTGCGTGGCCGTCGAACGGCTTTGTCCCCATCCAGGTCCTGCCGCCTTCAAAGCGTTGGTCGTATTCCTTCAACGGAGCGAACTTCTCCGCTGCAACCGTTTCCATGGCGGCCAATGGCTCGCCCATCGGGGTAACGGTCATCTCGAACAACGCCACGGGCTACGGCGACAACACCATCGCCTTCGTGCCGACGCCAGCCATCGTGAAGGACACGGCTTACCAAGTGACGGTGAACGGCATGACGGGTGCCGGCGTGCCCGCGTCCTACACCTACACGGTTCGCCCCTTCGACCCGGCCGACCCCATCACGGGCGCTTACGACTTCAGCCGCGACGGCCGCCCCGACCTGCTGTGGAGCAACACCGCCAACGGCGCCACTTATATCTGGAACATGAACGGAACGGCGCTGGCCTCGGACCAGTTCATGACCCAGATCGATCCCTCGTGGAAGATCCAGGGCATCGCCGACTTCAACGGCGACGGGCACATGGACGTGGTGTGGCGCAACACCGCCACGGGAAGCTGCTATGTCTGGTACCTCGTGGACGGGGTGTTCCAGTCGGACGCGTTCCTGTTCAGCCTGCCGCCGGAATGGGTGATCCAGGGCGTCGCGGACTTCAACAAGGATGGCAAGCCCGATTTCCTCATGAGGAACGTGAACAGCGGCAACGCCTTCGCCTGGTTCTTCGCCAACGCCTCACCCGTCGGCGACCAGTTCCTCTTCTCGATCGATCCGGGCTGGAAGGTTGAAGGCGTTGGCGACTTCAACGCGGACGACCAGCCGGACCTGCTGTTCCGCAACATGGCATCGGGACTCTCGTTCGCTTGGAATACGCAATTCAGTGCCGGCACGCTCTCGCTCTCGACGTCCAGCCCCCCCATCTACTCCATCGACCCGGTCTGGGAAGTGGTGCAGGTAGCGGACTGGAATGCCGACGGCAAGCCGGACCTCGTCTTCAGGAACACCGCGACGGGGCTCGTCTTCGTCTGGTACCTCGATGGGATCACGCTAGGCGGGAGCGCCTACGTCACCCAGATCGATCCGAGCTGGGAACTCGTTCCGCGCCGCTGACGCGGAGCCACGCGACTCCCATCGAACGGACACGGCATGCGCGGTTTCCTTCTCCTCCTTGCGAGCCTCGCCCTTTCGCCCGGTCTTGCGCACGCCCAGAGCCCCATCCGCCCTCTCGTTACCGGGGGCGCTGCGCAGGCCGACGCCCCCGCCTCCGCGCCCCGGGAACGTGCCGTCGTCCGCTCCCGCGCGGTAACGCTGAACCCCGCCATCCTTTCCGGGGTGCAGGCGGACGCCCGGCGCCTGCCCGGCGTGGCGCAGGAGATCGGCATCGAGTTCTTTCCGGAAGCCTCGTTCGTGATCGTGGTCGTTTCGGTCGAACCCCTTGGCGACGGGAGCATCGCGTTCCACGGCCGGGTGTCGGGCCTTCCATCCAGCACGGCGACGATCGTGGTCAACGGCGACGTGGTGGTGGCAAATGTTTCCGCGCTCGGTCGCCTGTGGCAACTGCGCAGTCGCGGTCACGGCAGCCACGATGCGCGCGAGGTGGACGCCAGCCTCTTCGTGGACCACGGCCAGCCGCCAATAGAAGTGAACGCGGCGCCCAAGCTGCGCGCCAAGACCGAAGTCGCGGCCGATGACGGCTCGCTCATCGACGTGATGGTGCTTTACACCCCGGCAGCGCGCGCGGCGGCTGGCGGCGCGGCCGCGATGAACGCGGTCGTGAACCTGGGCATCACGGAGACCAACCAGGCATACGCCAGCGGCGGTTCCGTCCAGCGCGTGCGCCTCGTTTACAAGGGCGAAATCTCCTACACCGAGACCGGCATGTTCCCGGATCTATCGCGTCTTTCCGGAGACGGCGACGGCTTCATGGACCAGGCACACGCGCTGCGCAATGCCCATGGCGCGGACATCGTAAGCCTGTGGGGCGTGTTCCCGTCCGCCGACGGCTGCGGCCTCGGATACCAGATGGCAACGGAGAGCAGCGGGTTCGAATCCGTCGCGTTCAATGTCGTCGCGTGGGATTGCGCCACGGGCAACTACTCGTTCGGCCACGAGATGGGCCACAACATGGGCCTGCGGCACGACTCCTACGTTGACGCGGGCACCAACACCATCAATGGCATCTCCGGCCTCACCTACGCCAAGGGGTACGTGGACACGGCCGTACGCAAGCGCACGATCATGGCCTACAACAACCTCTGCGCCGCAACGCCGCCGAACACCAACTGCAGTCGCGAGCGAATCTTCTCCACACCCAATGCGAGTTTCCCTTCCACCGCCACGGTGGCCGGCAACGCCGGCAACGGCAACGCCACGCTTGCGCTGGACGGCACCCGCGATACCGTTGCCAATTTCCGGCAGACGGTGAACCTCGCCGGCAGCGGCGTGGTGCAGTTCCTCCTCCCGTCGGTCAAGGTCGGCGAGGCGGCAGGCTCGATCAGCATCACGGTGGCCCGCCTTGCAGGCGCCACGGGGTCCGCCAGCGTCAACTGGGCCACGGGCGACGGCACCGCGCTGAATGGCGTGCATTACACGGCCTCCAATGGGACGCTCGGCTGGGACGTCGGCGAGTTCAGCGAGCGGACGATCGTCATCCCCATCCTGCAGAACACGACGGCCGAGCCGGCGGGGACCTTCAGCGTGACGCTCTCGGGGGCGGTGGGCACCGCCCTCGGCGCGATCTCGGCGATCACCGTATCCGTCCTCGACGACGAGCCGGACGTCTGGCCCGCTGGCGCTTGCGCCATTCCCGCCGGATTCGAGAACGGAACCGGTTCCGTAGCCTCGTGGACCGCGGTCGGCACTTCCACCTACCAGGGCACCTGTGCGCTCGAGTCGGGGCCGATCGGTTCATCCGCGACAGGCGACTCGATCCTGCAGTTTTCCGGCACTTTCGCCGCGGGCAACATTACCTTCGCGCGCCGCGTATCGAGCTACCCGAGCTTCGGCGACTTCGAGTTCCTCATCGACGGCGCAGTACAGGCGTCTGTCTCGGCATCGGGCGCGGTGCCATGGAGCGTGGTGAACGTGCCCGTCACACCTGGCGCCCACACGATCCAGTGGAAGTTCCGCAAGGAGCTGGCCTTCGCTTGCGCCAATGCCACCCCCGCCCCGCCGGAGGGTTTCGCCTGCGCGGACCGCGCATGGATCGACAACCTGGTGATGCCGATACCCTACTCGCTCACGGTGAGCAAAACCGGAACAGGACTCGCGACCGTTGTCTCCAGCCCGGCCGCTATCGACTGTGGCGTCACGTGCTTGGCCAACTTCGCCGGCGGAACAATGGTAACGCTTACCGCCATCCCTTCTGGTGGCTCCGCCTTCAACGGCTGGAGCGGCGGAGGTTGCTCTGGCACGGGTACCTGCGTAGTGACGATGGCGGGCGCAACCTCGGTGACGGCGAGCTTCACGAGGACAAACCCGGCCGTTCCCGACTTCAATGCGGACGGCAAGCCCGACATCATCTGGTCGAACACGGCCAGCGGGGCGACCTACGTCTGGCGCATGAACGGCCCGGCGCTGCTCTCGGATTCCTTCTACGCCACGATCGATCCGAGCTGGAAGATCCAGGGCGTGGCCGACTTCAATGGCGACGGCCACCCGGACATCGTCTGGCGCAATACCGTCAACGGCAACTGCTACGTCTGGTACACGGTGAACGGGGTCTTCACCGGAACGGACGCGTTCCTCTTCTCGCTGCCGCCCGAGTGGGTGATCCAGGGCGTCGCTGACTTCAACGGCGACGGCCACCCCGATTTCCTGATGCGCAACGTGGTGAGCGGCAACGCCTTCGCGTGGTTCTTCAACGACAACGTGGCCATCGGCGACCAGTTCTTCTTCAACGTCGATCCCTCGTGGAAGGTAGAAGGCGTTGCCGATCTCAACGCCGACGGCCAGCCCGACCTGCTCTTCCGCAACATGGCCTCGGGCCTGGGCTTCGCGTGGAACACGCAGTTCGCGGCCGGCACGCTCTCGCTGTCGACCTCGAGCCCGTCGATCTTCGGCATCGACCCGGTGTGGGAGGTGGTGCAGATCGCCGACTGGAATGGCGACGGGAAACCGGATCTTCTCTTCAGGAACGCCGCGACGGGCCTCGTCTTCGTTTGGTACCTGAACGGGATCACGCTGGGCGGCTCGGACTTCGTCACCCAGATCGACCCGAGTTGGGAGATCGTGCCAAGACGGTAGCGCCACGTTCGTGGCGCCGCGACTGGGGCTACAATCTCGCCATGAAAATCCTTATCGTCCTCCTTCTCGTGGCGGGCGTCGCATCGGCGTGGTGGTGGCGGGATCGCAGATCGGCTCCGATGGCCGCTGTCGATCACCCCGTCCAATCGACCGCCGCAACGCCCGCGCCGTCGCCCCAGCCCAAGTCCCCCATGTCACCATTGTCCCAGGCACCCGCGCGCGCTCCCACGCCTGCCCCGCAAGCAAAGTCTGCCGAGGCCCCCGCGCTGCGGATGTTGGTGCTGGCCCGCATCGCCTTTTCCGGCGAACCTCCCGCGCTCACGGTGCAGATTGACGGAAGCACGCAAACGCTTCGAGAGGGTGACCGCTTCGGGGGCGAGTTTCGGGTCGAACGCATTGGCACCGACCGGCTCGTTATGATGCATCTGCCCAGCAAACAAACGATTGAAAAGCGATTCGACGACTTGGACACGGTTGCCGTGGGGACCGTGGCGGTCGCGCCAGTACTTGCGTCCGGCCCGTTCGCGCCGCCATCCCGGTCGACCTCGCCGTCGTCGGCGGGCGCGGTGCCGACCCCGTGGCCCCCCGCCCTGGTGGCCACACCATCCCCGCTCTATATCCCGTCCGTGGCTCCCGCCCGTGCCACGCGGCTCGACAACCCGCTTGTGGGTGCGGTCCTGCCGGGGGCCTCCGGACAGGCTCCGCCGGGAATCACCGGTCCGAAGCCCGTGCCGCTCGCGCCGGGACAACCAACCCCCGCCGGCCCGCAGCTCCAGCCCGTCCCCCCCGGGACGTCGGGACCCGCGCCGCGCTGAGCGCGGCTCCGCAGCCCATGTGCGGCATTGCCGGGCTCCTCGCCACTCGCGGCCCGGGCAAACCGCTTGAGGCGCTCGCCGGCGCGATGGCACAACGGCTCGCGCACCGCGGTCCCGATGCGCTGGGCACGTGGGCCGATCCGTCAGCGGGTATCGCTTTCGGCCACCGCCGACTTGCCATCCTCGACCTCTCGCCAGCTGGCGCGCAGCCGATGCATTCGCACTCGGGCAGGTTCACCATCGCATTCAATGGGGAGATCTACAACCACATGGCGCTTCGCGAATGCCTCGAGGCGCGCGATGGCGCCATTGACTGGCGCGGGCATTCGGACACCGAAGTGCTGATAGAGGCAATCGAGCGGCTTGGACTGGAAACCGCGCTGCGAGAAGCCATCGGCATGTTCGCCCTCGCCGCGTGGGACCGCGAGACGTGCCGGCTGCACCTCGCACGAGACCGATTTGGCGAGAAACCCCTCTACTACGGCCGTGTCGGCCATTCGTTCGCCTTCGCGTCGGAGCTGAAGGCCTTCGCGGCCCTTCCGGAATGGAACCCGGTGCTGGATCGTGACGCGCTCACCCTGTACTTGCGCTACAACTGCGTGCCGTCCCCGAGATCGATCTGGGCGGGAATCGCAAAATTGTCGCCGGGCATGTCCCTATCCCTGGGGACCGCCCACACGGCGGGCGGAGAGCTGCCTGCGCCGCGGGCCTACTGGTCGCTGTCCGAGGCGATTGCGCAGGCGCGCGCCCATCCATTCACCGGCTCGCTCGACGAGGCAACCGACGAGCTCGAAAAGGTCCTGCGCGAGGCGATCGCCGGCCAGATGCTGGCGGACGTCCCGCTGGGCGCCTTCCTGTCAGGGGGCATCGACTCGAGCACGATCGTGGCCCTCATGCAGTCGCTCACGGGCTCCCCCGTAAGAACCTTCACGCTGGGCTTCCGCGAAACGGGATACGACGAGGCCGCGCACGCACGCGCCATTGCCACACATCTCGGAACGGAGCACCACGAATCCACGCTTGGCGCGAGCGATGCACTGGCAGCGGTGCCGCGGCTCGCGGAGGTTTTCGACGAACCCTTTGCAGACTCCTCGCAACTTCCGACGCTGCTCATCGCCACCGAGGCAAGACGCCATGTGACGGTAAGCCTCTCCGGAGATGGGGGCGACGAGATTTTCGGCGGCTACAACCGCTATGCGTGGGTGCCTCGCCTTTCGCGCGGTCTCTCGCACGTGCCATCGATGTTGCGCGTCGCCGCCGCCGGAGCCATCGGGGCATTGCCGACGCACCGGGCCGCTCGACTTCTTGGCGCGATGCCCGGTGCTCCATCCATGACATCCCTCCAGGACAAGGTGCCCAAGCTGCTCGAGGCCCTGCGCGCGCGCGACGAACCGGCGCTCTATGCTTCCGTGGTCTCGCACTGGAAAACCCCCGGAAACGTCGTCAAAGGCGCGACGGAACCGATGTCGAGGCCACTGGTGCACCCGGGGGACGCGCCGGCTCTCACGGATTTTCGCGATTGGATGATGTATACGGACTCGCTCTCGTACCTGCCAGACGACATCCTCGTGAAGGTGGACCGCGCGGCAATGTCCGTAGGCCTCGAGACTCGAGTGCCGTACCTCGACCCGCGCGTCGTCTCATTCGCGTGGTCGCTTCCGGTGGACTTCCGCGCCCACGCCGCGAGCCCCAAGCGCGTTCTCCGGCGCCTGTTGCACCGCCACGTCCCGCCTGCGCTCGTCGAACGGCCGAAGGCGGGCTTCGCCGTGCCGTTGTCCTCGTGGCTGCGCGGGGAATTGCGCGAGTGGGCCGAGGCGCTGCTCGACCCCGCGCGCCTCGGTCGCGAAGGCATCTTCGAACCCGCGCCGATCCGCCGCGCATGGAACGAGCACCTTTCGGGTCGCCGCGATTGGCACTATCATTTGTGGGATATCCTCATGTTCCAGGCTTGGCACGAACGCAAGCGAACGCCTTGACCCCCATTCTCCTTCTAGAAATCAACGAAGTTCCGTGGCGGCTGCTCGACCGTTACTCAGGGCGACCCGAGTTTCCGAACCTTCGCGCTTTCCTCGGCGGCGCGTACCAATTCACGACCGTTGCCGTAGATACGGGGAGAGCTGTCGCCATGGGTGACCTGGCCCACGCTGCACCGGGGCATCAATAACGAGCACCACGGTATCAAGAACCTTGGCCAGGATCCATCCACGTTCAAGGGGGAACCCATCTGGGAGGAGATTCGCCGCCGCGGTGGCAGCATCGGCGTCTTCGGCTCGATGCAGAGTTGGCCTCCGATGGATCCCGGACCGGGCGGATTTTTCGTCCCGGACACCTTTGCGCACGATGCGCACTGCATTCCGGAGAGCCTCTCGCCCCTGCAGGCCTTCAACCTCGCGCAGGTTCGACGCAACCCGCGCGTGGTTGACCGGTCGGCGCCCAATACTGCGGAAGGACTCGGAGCCCTGAGAACGATGCGCCGCGCAGGTGTGCGCTGGTCGACCCTGGCACGACTCGCGGCCCAGGTCGCAGGCGAGAGATTCGACCCGCTGCTCGCCGCTCGGCGCCCCGTATTCCAGACCGTGCTTTTCTGGGATGTCTTTCGAAGGCAGTTCGACCCCGCGAATCCACCTGCGCTCACGACCTTTTTCACCAACCACGTCGCCGGCGTGATGCACCGATATTGGAAGGACGTTTTTCCGGAGGATTTTCCCGATGCGCTACCCGCGCCGGGAGCTCACTCGCGGGAGCCGCTGATGCAATTCGCGATCGGGGAACTCGACGCAATGCTCGCCGATGTGCTGGCCTGGTCGCGGAAGAATCCAGATCTCGTCGTGGTCTTCGCCGCGAGCATGGGCCAGGCTGCCGTTCACCGGGACTCCCACGAGGGTCTCGAACTCGTCGTCGAGGATCTAGCCGTTCTCCTGAAGGCCGCGGGGCTCGGACGCGAGGACTACAAGGCACTTCTCGCCATGGTGCCGCAGGTGGCCATCGAGGTGCGCGATGCCGCGAAGCGGGCGTGGGCACGCGATACGCTTGCCGGCGCAACTACCGCCGCCGGATTGCCGTTCATCCGCGTTCAGGAGATCGGCGCGAGCCTGTCGATCTCGGTTCACAGCCCGCCGAACGCCCGGATCGAGGCGGGGACCTTCACCATCGGCGGCCGCGCCATCGCGTGGGCCGAGGCGGGCATCCGGATGCAGGAGATCGAGCCCGGCACCGCCTACCATATCCCTGAAGGCAGCTTCGCGGTGTGGTCGCCGGCCGTCAGGGCGCCGGCCTCTCCCCTGCGCGCACGCATCAACGCTGATCGCGTGAAGAATTGGCTCCTTGCCGTGAGCGCCGAGGGTCCGTCGCGCATCACTTCCCTGGAGCCCGCGTGAACGGGCTGCGCCGCCCGTGAAAGCCCTCCTCTTCGCCAATACGGACTGGTACCTCTGGAACTTCCGCCTGCCGCTTGCTCGCGCACTGCGCGAGCAAGGCTGGGAAGTCGTGCTGGTTTCCCCGCCCGGCAACTATTCGGCACGACTTCGCGACGCGGGATTCCGATGGGAGGAATTCGCATTCTCGCGCCCTGGCGTGAACCCGCTATCGGAAGCCCTTACGCTCGCCCGCCTCGCGCGTCTGTATCGCGAACTGGCCCCCGATCTCGTGCATCACTTCACCATCAAGTGCGTGCTCTACGGCGGCCTCGCGGCCGAGCGAGCAGGCGTGCGATCGGTGGTGAGCTCGGTGACCGGGCTTGGCCACATCTTCACCGCCGAGGGCTTGAAGTTCGCGGTTCTCAGACGATTTGTGGGAATTGCCTACCGCCGCGTGCTGACGCGTTCCGAGGTGGTCTTCCAGAATCCGGACGACCGCGCGCATTTCGGGACGTGCGGCGTGCTGCGCGAGGGTGCCAGCGTACACCTCATCAGGGGTTCGGGCGTCGACTTGGAGCAATTCGCGCCTCCTGCCGATCCACCGCCCGAACCGCCTGTAACGATCGTACTCGCGGCACGACTGCTTCGCGAGAAAGGCATAGAAGAATTCGTCGCAGCCGCGCGAACGCTCGCCGGGCGCGGTGTCCCCGCGCGATTCGTGGTGGCGGGTGACTTGGATCCCGGCAATCCCTCCTCGCACACCGCTGACGAAGTCGATGCCTTGCGCCGGTCGTCGCCCGTGGAGTTCATCGGTCACCATGAAGACATGCCGGGGTTGTGGCGATCCGCCCATATCGCCTGCCTGCCGAGTTGGCGCGAGGGCACTCCACGTACCCTGCTCGAGGCGGGCGCCTGCGGACTTCCGCTGGTCGCCAGCGACGTGCCGGGGTGCCGCGAGGTGGTGAGAAACGGCGATAATGGGATTCTGGTGCCCGCGCGCGCGCCCACGCTGCTCGCGAAGGCCCTGGAAGAACTGGTGCGAAACCGGAACATGCGCATCGAGATGGGCCACCGATCAAGAGAAATCGTCTGCAACAATTTTTCGGAGGCGCACGTTTTGACTCGCACCCTCGAGGTGTATCAGGCAGCGCTCGCGAGGGGGGCGCCCCGGGCATGAGCGAATCGATCGTCGGCATCATCGGGCTGGGCTACGTGGGGCTTCCGCTCGCCGTTGCGTTCGGACGGACCAGGAAGGTGATCGGCTACGACGAAAACCTTTTGCGCGTCGCGGCATTGCGCGAGGGCCGCGACGACACGGGAGAGGTGGACCGGGAGACACTGCATTCGGCCACCGGATTGCAGCTAACGGCCGACCCCTCTCTGCTTGCCGCTGCCGTCACGTTCATCGTCGCTGTGCCAACACCCGTCGACGAGGCGCATCAGCCAGACTTCGGGCCGCTGCTCGCCGCGTGCCATGCCGTGGGGCCGCATCTCCGGGCAGGCGCCACGGTCGTTTTCGAATCCACCGTCTATCCCGGCGCGACGGAAGAAGTGTGCATTCCTGCGCTGGAATCGGCGTCGGGGCTGCGCTGGAAGCGCGACTTCTCCGTCGGCTACTCCCCCGAGCGCATCAATCCGGGCGACAAGGAACGTACGCTGGAGAAGATCGTCAAGGTCGTCGCCGGGGATACACCGGAAACTCTCGATCGCCTGTCCTCGCTCTACGCGAGTGTGGCAAAGGCCGGCGTGCACCGCGCCTCCTCGATCAAGGTGGCCGAGGCTGCCAAGGTGATAGAAAACACGCAGCGCGATATCAACATCGCCCTCATGAACGAACTGGCCATCATCTGTCACCGCGTCGGCATCGACACCCGTGATGTCCTCCGGGCAGCCGCCACGAAGTGGAATTTCCTCGACTTTCGGCCGGGTCTCGTCGGCGGCCACTGCATCGGCGTCGACCCGTATTACCTCACGCACAAGGCCGAAATGCTGGGACTGCGTCCGCAGGTGATACTCGCCGGACGGCGCATCAACGACGGCATGGCGAAATTTGTCGCGGAGCACACGGTCAAATGCCTCGTGGCTAGCGGCCGCTCGGTGAACGGCTCGCGCGTGAGCGTGCTCGGGCTCACCTTCAAGGAGAATTGCCCGGACCTGCGCAACAGCAAGGTGGCCGACCTGGTGCGTGAACTGGAGAGCTTCGGGATAGTGATCGCGGTGCATGACCCGCGGGCGAGCCCCGGAGAGGCGATGCGCGAGTACGGCATCGAGCTCATGCCCTGGCAGTCCCTTGGTGACGCCGACGCAGTGGTACTGGCAGTCCCGCACCGGGAATACCTCGATCGACCGTCGCACGAGATTGCCGGCCTGGCCGCGCCAGGCGGCTGCGTGGTCGACGTAAAGTCGGCGCTGGACCTGGACTTGCTCGAGGCGCGCGGGCTTCGTGTCTGGAGACTCTGATCGGCCGATGCATTTCCCGGTAGTCGCCACGGCGCCGTTGATCGCCACCTCACTGGAGTCCACCGTCGGCACAAAGCGGATTGGAAGGGTCTGCTTCGGGATCTGCAGGGGAGACAACACGCTGGAAATCATCCATTTGCCCCCTTGCCGCATGTCATCGAATTTGAAGAAATCATGCAGTCCCCGAGTAAACTCGCTCTGGTAGAGAAAGCAGGAAGCAGGAAGTCCATTTGACGCACCCCGCAGCGAGTATCCGCCATTCACGCGCCCGCCTGACGGGCGCTGCACGCGCATGAACGAAGCTCGTATCGTCCTTGCCACCGCCTCCATGGCGGCCTTCGCCGCGATCGCGACCTGGGTGCTGGCCCGCCTCGCCCCCACGCTCGGCCTGGTGGACCACCCCGGCGGCCGAAAAGACCACGCTGCGCCCATTCCGGTCGTGGGCGGCATCGCACTCGTCCTCACTCTGCTTTGCGCGGAACTCGTCGTCGGTGACTCGATAGTGCCGCCCTCCTTCCTCGGCGCAGCGGCCATCCTCGTGGTCGTATCGATTTGGGATGACTGGAAGGAGTTGCACCACATCCCGCGCTTCGCCGCACAGATCCTGGCGGTGCTCGCGATGGTCTATGGGGCAGGGGTGGAGCTGCGCTCGGTGGGCGACCTGCTGGGCTGGCGGCCGATCGGCCTGTCGGTGCTGTCGATACCGACGACCGTATTCGCCGTGGTGGGGGTGATCAACGCGGTCAACATGATCGACGGCATGGATGGGCTGGCGGGGTCCACTTCGCTGGTTTCGTTTGCGTGGTATGGCGTGGCGGCGACGCTTTCCGGAGATACGGGGCTGGCGGGGCTGGCGTGGATTCTGTGCGGGGGGCTGACGGGGTTCCTGTTGTTCAATGTGCGCGCGCCATGGCAGCCGCAGGCGCGGGTGTTCCTGGGCGATGCGGGCAGCACGCTGCTTGGCTTTGCGCTGGCGTGGTTCGCCGTCGACCTCTCGCAAGGGGCGGGGAGCACGATGTCGCCGATCGCGGCGCTGTGGGTGGTGCTGCTGCCGCTGGCCGACACGGTGTCGCTGATGGCGCGGCGGCGCTCGCGGGGGAAGAGCCCATTCCATCCGGACCGGGAGCATATCCACCACTTCCTGCTGGCGCACGGATTCTCGGTGAATGGGGCGCTGGGGCTACTGGTGGGGGCGTCGGCGCTGTTTGGCGCTGTGGGCGTGCTGGGGTGGCGGGCGGGCGTCCCGGAGACGGTGCTGTTCTGGGTGTTCTTCTTCTCGTTCTTCGCCTACCACTACGCGATCAAGCGGGCCTGGGCGCGACTCAATTCGGGAGCCATGGCGATCGGGTCGAGTACGGAAGCTCGGGAGAGCTAGGGTTGTAACAATGGGGTCAGGTTCGCGAACCTGACCCCATTGTTACAACGATCCCTGACATGTTGAAACGTACATCCTTTGGACGACGCATTGCCGCGGGACTGGCAGGCGTTGCGGTGATCATGGGCCTGGGCAGCTACGCCTTCGTCAATGCGGCTCGCTTCCTGGAGTCGCCCGCGCAAGCGCCGGTGCGCTCTGACGCAGCCTTCGTTCTGGGCGGCGGGTTTGGGGATCGCGAGATCCGTGCTGCCGAGCTTCATCGCGACGGGCTGACGGCGCAATTCGTGCTCATGGGGATGGAAGACTTCATCGGCGACATGAAGATCGACTACATCCACTGGCGGGTGCGCGTACTCGAGCGCGGGGGCGTGGCGCAGAGCGCGATCATTCTCGATGGCAGGAGCTCGAGCTCCGACGACGAGGCCGCCTATGGCCTGAGGCTGGCCCGGGAGCGCGGATGGAGGCGGGTGATGGTGGTGAGCGATCCTCCCCACATGCGAAGGCTTTCGATTCTCTGGGGACGGGCTTTCGCCGGCAGCGGCGTGGAAGTCGTCCTGGTCGCCACCCGGCCGCGGTGGTGGAGCCCGGATCGGTGGTGGTCCAGCCGAAAAAGCGCCAACTTCGTGGTACAGGAGAACATCAAGCTCGTCTACACGCTCTTCAATTTAGGAATGTAACAATGGGGTCAGGTTCGCGAACCTGACCCCATTGTTACAATTGCGTATGCGCTCGATCCTGTTCATCTGCACAGCCAACATCTGCCGGTCGCCCACTGCGGAAGGGGTGCTCAAGAAGCTCCTGGTGACCAGGGGCGTGGCGTCCCGCTTCCAGGTGGATTCGGCCGGCACGCACGACTATCATGTGGGCAAGCCGCCCTTCCCTCTCGCCGTCGAGCGCGCCAAGCTGCGCGGCTACGATTTGACGCACATCGTGTCGCGCAAGGTGACGGGGGATGACTTCGAGCACTTCGACCTGATCCTGGGCATGGGACGCGAGCACATCAGCAGCCTGCGCCAGATCGCCCCGACTCGCTTGAAGCAAAAGATCGAGCTCTTCCTGGATTACGGCGATAGCTACCACGGCCAGGACATCCCCGACCCCTACGGCGGTCAGGCCAGGGATTTCGACCTCGTGCTCGACATGGTGGAGGATGGCTGCAACGGGCTGGCAGGGCTAATGGTCCGGTAATTCCGTTGTAACAATGGGGTCAGGTTCGCGAACCTGACCCCATTGTTACAAGAGTGCCTACCGGCCGTAGTGGTCATCGTAGCGGCGGATGTCGTCCTCGCCCACATAGTCGCCCACCTGCACCTCGATGATATGCAACGGGTCGGCGCCTCGATTCTCGAGACGGTGCTTCGCGCCGACGGGGACGTAGGTGCTCTGGTTGCGGCCGAGCGTGGTTTCCGTGCCGTCGCAGGACACCGTGGCCTCGCCGGCCACCACCACCCAATGCTCCGACCGGTGCTCGTGGCTTTGCAGGCTCAGGCGCCCGCCGGGGCTCACCTCGATGCGCTTGATCTTGAAGCCCGGGGCTTCCTCGAGCACGGTGTAGGCGCCCCAAGGGCGTTTCACCGTCACGTGGACGATATGTTCCTGGCCGCTTCGCCTGGCGAGCGCGTCCACGATCTTGCGTACGTCCTGGGAAGCGCCGCGGCCGGCCACCAGCACGGCGTCCGGAGTCTCGATCACGCTGACGCCTTCCACGCCCACGGCCGCGACCAGGCGCTTGCCGCCGCGAATCAGCGTGTCCTTGCAGTCGAAGGCGAGCACGTTGCCCTGCGTGCTGTTGCCATCGGCGTCCTTGGCGGCGATGTCGTGAACCGCGTCCCAGCTTCCGACATCCGACCAGCCGATATTCGCGGGCACCAGGTAGAGGTTGGCCGCTTTCTCCAGGACGCCGTGATCGATGGAGATGCTCTGACACATCGGGAAATGCTCGCGGACGGCCTTCTGCCAATCGCCGGAAAGCTTCGCGGCGTCGCGGATGGCGGTCATCACTTTCGCAAGGTCAGGCAAAGCTGAATCGACCGCCTTCATGATGGCGCTGGCCTTCCACACGAACATGCCGGAGTTCCAGTACCAGCCTCCCTCCTTGAGGAAGGCGGCAGCCGTGGCGGTGTCGGGTTTTTCCTTGAAGCGCTCGACCTTGGGCAGGTTGTGGTCGGCGGCGCTGGCCTTGATGTACCCGAAGCCCGTCTCCGGCCCCGTGGGCGTGATGCCGAAGGTGACGAGCTTGCCTTCCTGCGCGGCGTCGATGGCCGATCGCAGGCACGCGTGGAAGGCCGGCACGTCGCGGATCACGTGGTCGGCGGGAAGGATGACGAGGACGGGGTCCTCGCTGCGGGCCAGGAAATGCGTGGCCGCGAGCGCGATGGCCGGGGCGGTGTTGCGGGGCGCGGGCTCGAGGAGCTTTTCGTACGGGGCCAAGGGCAGGAACGCTTCGCCCTTGGCGCTCTCCTCGCTCGTCACGATGAGGACGTGGCCGCGGGCGATGAGCGGGTCAAGGCGGGCAACGGTGGCTTCGAGCAGGCTCAACTCACCGTCCAGGCAGAGGAACTGCTTGGGCATCTGCTGGCGCGACATCGGCCACAGGCGGGTGCCGGAGCCTCCGGCGAGTATGACTGCGTGCAAGGAGCTCATTCGGCAGGCGCTTGTAACAATGGGGTCAGGTTCGCGAACCTGACCCCATTGTTACATGACCTCATTGTTACAGTCAGCCGGCGGCGGGGCTGGAACGTTATTCCGTCATGGCCCGCCTACGAAGAATGGACATTCCAGGTCTGCCGCGCCACCTCATGGTGCGCGGCAACAACCGGATGCCGTGCTTCACCAACGACATGGACCGTCGCGTCTTCCTGAAGTATCTGGGCGAATCCTTGGTCGATTACGGCTGCAGCCTGCATGCGTTCGTGCTGATGACAAACCACGTCCACCTGCTGGCCACGGGCAACCGCGAAGGGGCCATCGCGTCGATGATGCAGTCGGTCGGGCTGCGTTACGTACGCTATTTCAATTCGGCTCACGACCGCACCGGGTCGCTCTTTGAAGGGCGATACCGGGCCAGTCACGTCGAAGATGAGAGGTACTTGCTCACCTGCATGCGCTACATCGAGCTGAACCCCGTTCGGGCGGGCATCGTATTCGATCCCGCCGACTACCCATGGTCAAGTTACCGGCACAACGCGGGACTCGAAACGCGCTCGGCTATCACCTTCCACGAGGAATTCCAGCGCATGGGCCCAGGGATGCTGGAGCGGGCCGCCGCGTGGGTCGACCTTGTTCGCGAAGGATTGACTACCGTCGAACTCGAGCGCCTGCGCCGAAGCCTCAACCGAAATCGCCCACTGGGCAGCACCGAATTTGAGCATCGACTGCGCGTTGTAACAATGGGGTCAGGTTCGCGAACCTGACCCCATTGTTACAGTTCATTTCTTCGAGAAATCGCCCGCCTTGACGATGGTGACCTTCGAAGGGTCCAGGTGCTTCCTGAGCGCGGCGTTCAAGTCCGCCACCGACAGTGCCATCAGCTTGTCCTCGAAGGCCTTGCTGAAGGCGAAGGTCCGCCCGAGATGCAGGTAGTAGGTCCACCCGCCGGCCAGCGTTCCGTCCTGCGCCCTGGCCTGCACGCGCTGCTGCATGGCGCCGCTCTTCGCATTGGCCAGCTCCGCCTGGGTGAAACCCTCGGCAAGCGCACGCGCCAGTTCCTCCTTGAATGCCACCTCCACCTTCGCGACGTTCTTGGGCGCGGCGATGGCATAGGCGCTCCACGTCGCCGAGCGGTCGATGGAAGGCACGTTGAGCCCCGACCCGGCCGAGTAGGAAAGGCCCTCCTTCTGCCGCAGCCGGTTGCCCAGGCGCGAATCGAGCCCCGCCCCGCCGCCCAGGATGTAGTTGGCGATATAGAGCGCGGCATAATCGGAATCGTCGTCCCGCATGTCGATGTTCTGGCGCGCAAGGAAGATCGCGTTTTCCTTGTCGGGCGTCGGCACGGAAAGGTTGGCCGGCGCGACGTCCGTGAACCTGATCGGCAGGTGCGCGAACGGCTTCTGCGACTTCCACCCTTCGAAGAGATCCTTCAGCAACGCCGCCGCCTTCGCCTCGTCGAAGTCGCCCACGATCGCGATCTCCGCCGCGCTCGCGCCGTAGAACTCCCGGTGAAAGCGCTTCGCATCCTCCAGCTTCGCGCCCTTGATGTTGGCGAGCGATTCCTCCAGCGACGGGCTGTAGCGGAAGTCGTCCTTCGGGTAGGCGTTGAAGTGCTTCGAGATCGCCTCCGACGCACGCGCATTCGGTTCCGAGAGCTGCGCCTGGATCCCGGTGATCGTCTGGTTGCGAAGCTGCTCGAATTCGCTCTCCGGGAACGAGGGTTCCTTGAGGATGTGGGCGGCAAGGCGAAGCGCCGCCTCGAGATTCGGGCGCGTCGTCTGGAAGCTTCCGCCCGAGCCGCCAACCCGTCCGGAAACCTTCAGCCGCTCCAGTTCGTCGGATAGCTGCGTGCGCGTGTATTTCGTCGTTCCGCGTGTGAGCATCTGCCC
This sequence comes from Betaproteobacteria bacterium, assembly GCA_016720855.1. Classification (NCBI taxonomy): domain Bacteria; kingdom Pseudomonadati; phylum Pseudomonadota; class Betaproteobacteria; species Betaproteobacteria bacterium. The sequence goes on from JADKJU010000001.1 coordinate 1,199,382, forward strand.
TGCGATCTGCGCGGGCACCTTCTGGCCGACGAGGCTTTTTTCATCTCCCATGTGCAACGAGAGCGACACGTTCACGGTCTCGCCGCGCGTCTTCTTCGCAAGCAGCGCCACCTTGAGGCCGCCGAACTGCATGCGCGTGGTGCGCGCGTCGATGTTGGCCTGCGAGGGGTCGAACGCCTCCGCCACGCTCGTCTCCGCCTTGCCCTTGAAGTCCTTCATGACCTGCGCCACCGTGGGCGCGGCCGGAATCTCGGCGCGCTGCGGATTGTCCTCGGGGAGGTAGAGGCCGACGATGCGGTTGTCGCGGCGGAAGTAAGCCTTGGAGGCCTTGGCGACGGCTTCGCTCGTCACCTTGGCGAGGTCCTCGCGCGACTTGAAGAAGAGCCGCCAGTCGCCCAGCGCGATGTACTCCGAGAGCTGCACGCCGATGGATTCGTGGTTGGCGAGCGTCTTCTCGGCCTCGTTCTCCTGGCTCTTTCGCGCGCGCGCGATCTCCTCGACCGTGGCCGGGTGGTCACCGAAGCCTTCGATGATCCCGATCATCTCGTCGCGCACGGGCTCCAACGGGTCGCCCTTCTTCACCACGGCGCCGAAGATCTGCAGGCCCGGGTAGAAACCGGTGAGCGGGAAGCCGAACACCTGCGCGGCCTTGCCTGTCTCCACGAGCGCCTTGTGCAACCGGCCGGTGGGCGTATCGGTGAGGATGAAGTTCGCGAACCCGAGCCCGTCGCTGTCCGGGTGCAGGGCGGAGGGCACCTTGTAAGCCACGGCCACGATCTGGACGTCACCCTTGCGGCGGATGTCGAACTGGCGCTCGCCGTCCTGCGTGGGCTCGACCGTCCAGAATTCCGGGAGCTTGCGGGTTGGCTTGGCGATCTTGCCGAAGGCGTTGGCAATGAGTGCGAGCGCCTTCGCCTCGTCGAACTTGCCCGCCACCAGCAGGACGGCGTTGTCGGGCTGGTAGTACAGGCGGTAAAAAGCCTGGAGATTGGCCTCCTTCACGTTCTCGATGTCGCTGCGGTTGCCGATGGTGGAGCGGCCATAGCTGTGCCAGTCATAGGCCACGCTCTGCAGGCGCTTGATGAGCACGCTGAAAGGCGAGTTCTCGCCCATCTCGTACTCGTTTCGGACGACGGTCATCTCGGTATCGAGGTCGGATTTCCGGATGAAGGAATTGACCATCCGGTCGGCCTCCATGTCGATGGCCCACTTGAGGTTGTCGTCGGTCGCTTGAAAGAGCTCGAAGTAGTTGGTGCGGTCGAGCCAGGTCGTTCCATTGGAGCGCGCGCCGCGCTGGTTGAACTGCTTGTCCAGGTCGGGGTTCTTCGGCGTTCCCTTGAACATGAGGTGCTCGAGCAAGTGCGCCATGCCCGTCTCGCCATAGTTCTCGTGCCGGCTGCCGACCAGGTAGGTGATGTTCACGGTGATGGTGGGCTTGGAAAGGTCCGGAAAGAGAAGGACCTTCAGGCCGTTTTCCAGCCGGTACTCCGTGATGCCCTCGACGGAGGTGACTTTCGTGACCCCCTTGGGCAGCGGCGTCTGGGCGATGGCGGGGGCGGCGAGGAACGCGAGGCAAACGGCGATCAGGCGGAACAAACGCATCTCTCAACTCCTTCTTGTAACAATGGGGTCAGGTTCGCGAACCTGACCCCATTGTTACGTTACTTGGCGCGGCGACGGCGGGCTTCGTAGAGACAGACACCGCTGGCCACGGAAACGTTCAGGCTTTCCACCGACCCTAGCATCGGAATGGAGACGAGGTGATCGCAAGTGTCGCGCGTCAGGCGCCTGAGGCCCTCCCCTTCCGCGCCCAGGACAAAGCCCAGGGCACCCTCGAGCTTGGCCTGCCACAAGGTCTGGGGCGCGTCGTCCGCCGTGCCCACCAGCCAGATGCCGCGTTCCTTGAGATCACGCATGGTGCGGGCGAGGTTGGTGACGACGATGTAGGGGACGGTCTCGGCGGCCCCCGAGGCGACCTTGGCAGCGGCAGTGGTGAGGCCACAACTGCGGTCCTTGGGAGCGATGACGGCATGGGCGCCCGCGCCGTCGGCCACGCGCAGGCACGCGCCGAGGTTGTGAGGGTCCTGGACCCCATCGAGGAGGAGCAGGAACGGCGGCTCGTCGAGCGTCTCCAGGACGTCCTCGATGAACTGCGGCATGTGCATGTCGTCGGCCATCGCGACCACGCCCTGGTGGCGCGCCCCGCCGGCCATGCCGTCAAGGCGCTTGGCATCGACCGTCATGACGCGCACGCCCAGCTTGTCGGCGAGGACCTTGAGCTCCTTCATGCGCGCGTCGCTGCGGCCCGCGTCCACGAAGATCTCGCGCACCGAGTCCGTCTTCTGCTTCAGGCGCCCCTTGACCGCATGGAATCCCGCCAATGTCTTCATCGTCGTTGTGTAACAATGGGGTCAGGATCGCGAACCTGACCCCATTGTTACAGTCATTTTCGTTTTGGCTTGCGGCCGTCGGAGAGGCGGGTATCGATCTTGGTCTCCTTCTTCTGCTGGTCGCGCGGCTTCCTGGCGACCGCGACCGGCACCGTGTGGGGCATCTCGCCCTCGGCGGCAGCCGACTTTTCAGCCGCATCCACCAGCACGAAGTCGATCTTGGCCGATTCGATGTCCACCCGCACCACGCGCACCTTCACGCGCGCGCCGAGCTGGTAGCGGATGCCCGTGCGTTCCCCCCGCAGCAGGTGCCGCTGCTGGTCGTGCTGGTAGTAGTCGTTGCCCAGGTCCGAGATGTGCACCAGCCCGTCGATGAAGAGCTCGTCGAGCGTGACGAAGAGGCCGAAGCCCGTGACGCCGCTCACCACGCCCCCGAATTCGTCGCCCACGTGATCCTGCATGAAGAAGCACTTGAGCCAGTTCTCCACGTCGCGGGTTGCGTCATCGGCGCGGCGCTCGGTTTCGGAGCAGTGCGCGCCCAGCGCGGCCCAGTTGCCGGCGTCGTAGGTCGTGCCCTGCAGCACGGCCTTGATGGCGCGGTGCACGAGGAGATCCGGATAGCGTCGGATAGGCGAGGTGAAGTGCGTGTAGCCCTCGTACGCCAGGCCGAAGTGGCCGACGTTGTCCGGGCTGTACACCGCTTGCCTCAGCGAGCGCAGCATCACCGTCTGCAGAAGCCCCGCGAACGGCTTGTCCTTGATGCGGGTGAGGAGCTGCGCGTAATCCTTCGCATGCGGATCGTCCCCGCCGCTCAAGGTGAGGCCGAAGTCCTTGAGCATTGAGCGAAGAGCCTCCAGCTTCTCCGGCGTGGGACCCTCGTGGATGCGGTAGAGCGAGGGCTGGTTGTTCGCCAGCAGGTAGTCGGAGGCGCACACGTTCGCCGCCAGCATGCATTCCTCGATCAGACGGTGGGCATCGTTGCGCTCAACGCGCACGATGCGCTCGATCTTGCCGTTGTCGTCGAAGATCATCTGCGTCTCGACGGAATCGAAGTCGATGGCGCCTCTCTTGGCCCGCGCGCCCAGCAGCATCTTGAAGACGGCGTACAGGTTCTCGAGCGAAGGAAAGAGCGTCCTGTCGATGGGCGGTTCGGCCTGCCTGCCCTCGAGCACGGCGGCCACTCGCGTGTAGGTCAGGCGCGCGTTCGAGTGGATGACGGCCGGGTAGAACGCGTAGGTGCGCACCACGCCGCCCACGGTCACTTCCATCTCGCAGACCATCGTGAGACGGTCGACCTCGGGCTTGAGCGAGCACAGCTCGTTCGACAGGCCCTCGGGCAGCATCGGGATCACGCGGCGCGGGAAGTACACGGAATTGCCGCGGTCCTGCGACTCGCGGTCCAGCGCGTCGCCGGGGCGAACGTAGTGGCTCACGTCGGCGATGGCGACCCAGAGGCGGTAGCCCTTGCCCTTTTCCAGCGGCTTGCAGCACACCGCATCGTCGAAGTCCCTCGCCGTCTCCCCGTCGATGGTCACGAACGGCAGGTCGCGCAGGTCCTTGCGGCCCTTGAGGTCCTTGGCGAGCACCTTGGAGCCGTACTTCGCCGCCTGCTTCTCGGATTCGGCGGAGAACTCGGTCGGCAGGTCGTGCTTTCGCAGCGCGATCTCGATCTCCATCCCCGGGTCGGCGTAATTGCCGAGGATCTCGACCACGCGCGCGATGGGCTCGGCGTTGGGCGTGGGCTGCTGGATGATCTCGGCGACCACCACCTGGCCGTGCTTGGCGCCCTTGGCGCCGTCGGGAGGCACGAGGAAATCCTGCGCGATGCGCTTGTCCTCGGCCATGATGAACATGACGCCCTGCTCGACGAAGAGGCGGCCGACGATCCTGGCGTTGGCGCGCTCGAGCACATCGACGATGGAGCCTTCGCGGCGGCCGCGGCGATCCAGGCCCGTGACACGGGCGAGCACGATGTCGCCGTGCAGCGCCTTGTGCATCTGCTTGGGGCCGAGGAACAGGTCCTCGCTGGCGTCCTCGGGCTTCAGGAACCCGAAGCCGTCCGGGTGGCCCTGCACGCGGCCCTTGATGAGGCCGGCCTTGTCCGCGACGAGGATGGCGCCGCGGCGGTTGCGCATCACCTGGCCTTCGCGCTCCATCGCGGCGATTCGGCGACCAAACGACTCGTTCTCGTGGGCTTCGATGCCCAGCAGGGAGGCGATGCGGTCTTCAGCGAGGGGAACGCCCTCGCGATCCAGCACCTCGAGGATCATCTCGCGGCTGGGCAGGGGGTTTTCGTACTTGGCGGCTTCGCGGTCCCGGTGGGGGTCCGCGTGTCGCAGGGTCTTGGTTTTACTAGACAAAAAAGTGTCTTCCTTCTAAAATTGCGGGCTTGGCTGACGAAAGTCGGCCATGAGCCCGGGTGGCGGAATTGGTAGACGCACCAGTTTCAGGTACTGGCGGGTAACACCGTGGGGGTCGAGTCCCTTCCCGGGCACCAGCATCGTGGGGTCAGGCCCAAAAGCCTGACCCCATTTCTTTGTGTGGTGCCAGGCACCGTTGTAACAATGGGGTCAGGTTCGCGAACCTGACCCCATTGTTACAGCGAAGGGTTCTCACCGAATTCATTCGAAAGGGTGCTGGAGGACGATGGTCTCTTCGCGATCCGGGCCGGTGGAGATGAGGACCACGGGCGCGCCGGCCAGCGACTCCAGGCGCTTCAGGTAATTGCGCGCGTTGGCGGGAAGGCCATCGAGGGTCTTCACGCCAACGGTGCTCTCCTTCCACCCCGGAAAATCCTCGTACACCGGCTCGCAGATGGCCAAGGCCTCGGCGCCCACGGGCAGGATGTCGCGTATCTGGCCGCGCACCTTGTAGCCCACCGCGAGCCGCACGGTATCCAGGCCATCGAGCACGTCGAGCTTGGTGATGCACAGGCCCGTGAGCCCGTTCAACTGCACCGCGCGCTTGAGAGCCGCCGCGTCGAACCAGCCGCAGCGCCGAGGCCGCCCGGTGACGGAGCCGTATTCGTTCCCCTTCACGCGCAGGTGCTCGCCCACCTCGTCGTCGAGCTCGGTAGGGAAAGGCCCTCCCCCGACACGCGTCGCATAAGCCTTGGCCACGCCCAGGACGTAATGCAGTTGCGAAGGGCCAACGCCCGCGCCCGCGCAAGCCTGCCCCGCGAGGCAGTTCGACGAGGTCACGAACGGATAGGTGCCGTGGTCCACGTCCAGGAGCGCGGCCTGCGCGCCCTCGAAGAGGATGCTCTTGCCTTCGCGGATGAGCGCGTTCACCTCACCCGAGACGTCGGCCACCAGCGACTCGATCTTTTCTCCCAGCGCCAGCGTCTCGTCCAGCGTCTTCTGGAAATCGACGACGTCGGCCTTGAAGTAGTTCTTCAGGACGAAGTTGTGGTAATCGAGCACCTCGCCCAGCTTGGCGGCGAAGCGCTCGCGCGCATACAGGTCCTGCACGCGGATGGCGCGCCTGGCCACCTTGTCCTCGTAGGCCGGCCCGATGCCGCGCCCGGTGGTGCCGATCTTCGCCTCTCCCTTGGCGCGCTCCCTCGCCGCATCCAGCGCCACGTGGTACGGCAGGATCAGCGGGCACGCCTCCGAAATGCGAAGCTGTCCGCGCACGTCAATCCCTACCGCTTCCAGTTCCGCGATCTCCTTGGTGAGCGCCTCAGGCGAGACCACCACGCCGTTGCCGATGAAGCACTTCACGCCCGGGTGCATGATTCCGGAGGGTATCAGCCGCACGATCGTCTTCCTGCCGTTGATCACCAGCGTGTGCCCGGCGTTGTGTCCGCCCTGGAAGCGCACCACGGCCGCGCAATGATCCGTGAGCCAATCGACGATCTTGCCCTTGCCCTCGTCTCCCCATTGCGTGCCGATCACCACGACGTTCTTTGCCATCTCAGTTGCCTTTCAGCGGGACGACCGTCCAGCGGCCCCCCTTCGATTCCAGGGTGCGGTCGCAGCCCAGCTCGGCGCGCGCGCCGGCGTGCCCGGGAAGATCCGCGATCACCGTTTCGCCTGCCGCGCGCAGCCGCGCCACTTCCTCGTCCAGCGCACGATCCGCCACGCACGGCGCGAGGATGGCGGCCGGACGCGGCGTGGAGCCGATGAGGAAGGCGATACGGCGAAGATCCATCGTGAAACCGGTGGCCGGCCGCGCGCGCCCGAAGGACCGCCCCACCTGGTCGTAACGCCCGCCCCGGGCCAGCGCATCGGGCGAGGCGGGCGCGAAGGCCGCGAACACCACGCCGCTTTCGTAGTTGAAGCCGCCCAGCTCCGCCAGATCGACGCTGACTTCGAGGCCGGGGCCGGCCGCCTCCCGCGCCAGGCGCGCGAGTTCGTCCAGCGCCTGCGAAATGGCGGCATTCCTCGGCAGCGACTTGCGCGCCTCGTCCAGCACGGCCACGTCGCCGCTCAATCGGGTGAGCGTCGCGATGGCCTGCGCGCGCTCCCTGCCCAGCGCGGCGACACAGAGCACCGCCGGCGCATCCTTCTGCTGCACGGCGTGGAAGAGCGCCTCGGCATCCTCGGCGCCGAGGTTCGCGCCCTCGGCCAACGCGCGGTAGATGCTCGGGTGCCCGATATCCAGGTGCAGCTTCTCCAGGCCCGCGCCGGTGAGCGCGCGCGACATCAGCTTGAGCACCTCGACATCCGCCTCCAGCCCCGCGTGCCCGAAGAGCTCGGCGCCGATCTGGATCGGCTCGCGCGTCGTGGTGAGTCCCGCGGGCAACGTGTGCAGAACGCTTCCGCAATAGGCGAGGCGCGTGACGCCCTCGCGGTTGAGCAGGTGCGCGTCGATTCTCGCCACCTGCGGCGTGTGGTCGGCCCGCACGCCCAGTTGCCGCCCCGAGAGGCGGTCCACGAGCCGGAAGGTGGCGAGGTCCAGGTCGCGCCCCGTGCCGGAAAGCAGCGACTCCGTGTATTCGAGCAGCGGCGGCTGCACCAGTTCGTAGCCGTGCGTGGCGAAGAGGTCCAGCGTCGCGCGGCGCAGCCGTTCCACCGTGCGCGACTCGGCGGGCAGGATGTCCTCGATGTGCTCGGGAAGGAGCCAGCGTCTCATGCTTGTCTCCTCTCTTCCATGGGGAAGAGGCCGGGCGCGAGGGCAGGCCTCATGACACGAGCACCAGCAGGACGATCCCGACAGTCATCGAGACCAGCCCCGCAAACCGGATCTGCCCGTCCTTCATCTCGATGAGCTTCCGGAAGGTCTCGCGCCACAGCCTGGGCGCCACGAACGGGAGGATACCTTCGATCACGAGCATGAGCGCGAACGCGGCGAGCAGTACGTCCGTCACCGCCCGGGCGCCCTACTTCCCGCGGCCCGGGCTCTTCAGGTACTTGAAGAAGTCCGAGGAGGGCTCGAGCAGCATCACGTCGCCCTTGTTGCGCAGCGCCGCGCGGTAGGCCTCGAGGCTGCGGTAGAAGCTGTAGAACTCGGCGTTCCTTCCGTACGCATCCGCATAGATGCGCGCGGCCTGCGCGTCGCCTTCGCCCTTGATGCGCTGGGCGTCGCGGTAGGCTTCGGCCACGATCACCTGCTTCTGGCGGTCGGCGTCGGCCTTGATCTTCTCGCCCTCGGCGGAGCCGGTGGAGCGAAGCTCGTTGGCCACGCGCTTTCGTTCCGATTCCATGCGGCGATAGACGTCGGAGGAGATCTCGGGCACGAGGTCCACGCGCTTCAGGCGCACGTCAACCACCTCGACGCCGATGTTCTTCACGTCCTTGTCCACCTTCTCCGCGACGGTGTCCATGATCTTCTCGCGCTCGCCGGAGACCACGTCGTGCACGGTGCGCCGGGCGAATTCCGCGCGCAGCGCGTCGTTCACCGTCTGCGAGATGCGCGCCTCGGCCGCGGTGGGATCGCCCCGCACCGACACGTAATACTGGCGCACGTCGATCACGCGCCACTTCACGAACGAATCCACCAGCACGTTCTTGTTCTCGGACGTGAGGAAGCGCTCGGCATCCCGGGAGTCGTAGGTCTGGATGCGCGTGTCGTACAGGCGCACGTTCTGCAGCAGGGGCACCATGAAGTACAGGCCCGGCTCGGTCTGCATGGAAATGACTTCGCCCAGCTGGAACTTGATGGCGGCCTTGCGCTGGTCCACCGTGTACACGCTCATCGACAGGACGAGCAGCGCCACGACGACGGCGATGAGGACTGCGGCGGCGGATCGTTTCATCGCGTCCCCTTATCGTTCACGGGAGCGCAGCGCGTCGCGCGCGCGGGCATCCACGGCCGCTGCGGGTGCGGCGGCGGGTTCGGTCGGCACGGGCGCCATGCGCGGCAGGGGCACGTCGGCCCCCTGCGCGGAGACGGTGGCGCCCTGCTGCGAAGTCATCTGCATCAGCTTGTCGAGCGGCAGGTAGAGAAGATTCTGCCCGCCCTTCTGGTCCACGATGATCTTGGTGGTGTTGGAGAGGATCTGCTGCATCGACTCCAGGTACAGGCGCTCGCGCGTGACCTGCGGGGCCTTCTCGTATTCCGCGAGTATCTGCCGGAAGCGGGATGCATCGCCCTGCGAGGTGGCGATCGCCGTCGCCTTGTAGCCGGCGGCCTCCTCGGTCAGGCGCGCGGCCACGCCGCGGGCGTTGGGCACCACGTTGTTGGCGTAGGCCTGGCCCTCGTTCTTGAAGCGCTCCCGGTCCTGCTGGGCGCGCACCGCGTCGTCGAACGAGGACTGAACCTGCTCGGGCGGCTGCACGTTCTGCAGGTTGACAGTGGTGATGTTCATCCCGGTCTTGTAGCGGTCGAGGATGTGCTGCATCGTCTGCTTCACGCGCGAGGCGATCTCGCTGCGGCCCTGGTTCAGCACGAAATCCATCTTGCTCTTGCCCACGATCTCGCGGATGGAGGTCTCGGCGGCCTGCAGCACGTTGTCCTGGGGATTGCGGTTGTTGAAGAGGTAGTCCTCGGGGCTCTTCAGCGTGTACTGGATGGCGAACTGCACATCGACGATGTTCTCGTCATCGGTGAGCATCAGCGCTTCGGCCGGCTGCTTGTTCTTCGCGTTCCCGCGGTAGCCCACTTCCACCGTGCGCACCTGGGAGACGTTCACCACTTCCACCGACTCGAACGGGAACGGGATGTGCCAGCGCGGGCCGGACATCGTGGTCTCGATGTACTTGCCCAGGCGCAGCACCACGCCGCGGCTGCCTTCCTCCACGATGTAGAAGCCGCTCGCGAGCCACACGGCGATGACCAGGATCACGATGAATGCGATGGAGCCGCCGAAGAAGGCGGCGCTGGGGCCGGCGGAAGGCGGCGTCGGCCCGCTGGGGCCGGAGGAGCGGCGGCCGAAGAGCCCGGAGAGCTTCTGGTTCAGCTTCTTCAGGATCTCGTCGAGATCCGGCGGGCCATCGTCAGGGCGCTTTCCCCACTGGGGATCGTTGGGAGGCATTGGATTGTCGGGCAGAAGGTAGTGACAGGGGGCAGATGCGGGCCGCGAGGCGCGGTTTCAATGCAACGTGGGCGGTCGCCTAGGCGGCCGGGGCAAGCGCGCGCGGATCGGACACCCGGGCCACGTCCGCCAATGCGGCGCGGATGGCCTCGAGGCCGGCGCCGGAAACGGCACTCGCCTTGATATTCAATATCTTACCACAAGGATCGCGCACCACTTCCGGTTCCAGACCGGGGATCCGGTCGATCTTGTTCCAGACCACGATCTGCGGGATGTCGGCCGCGCCGATTTCGGCCAGGACCGCGTTCACGGCATCGGCCTGCTCGTCGTGGCGGGGATTGGAGGCGTCCACCACGTGTATCAGGAGGTCGGCCTGCACCGTCTCCTCGAGCGTGGAGCGGAAGGCGGCTACCAGGCCGTGCGGAAGGTCCTTCACGAAGCCCACGGTATCGGAGATGGCGGCATTGACGCCCTCACCCAGGTGCAGGCGGCGCGTCGCGGGATCGAGGGTCGCGAAAAGCTTGTCGGCCACGAAGGCGCTGGCGCGCGTGAGGCGATTGAAGAGCGTGGACTTGCCTGCGTTGGTGTAGCCCACGATCGATACGCGCAGCATGCCGGAACGGGTGCGCGCGGCACGCTGCGTGTCGCGGGTGCGGGCCACCTTCTTCAGGCGTTCCTTGAGCTTCTTCACTTTCTCGCCGATCTGGCGGCGGTCCAGCTCGATCTGTTTCTCGCCCGGGCCGCCGGTCTTGGAAAGGCCCCCGCGCTGGCGCTCGAGGTGGGTCCAGCCACGAACGAGGCGCGTGGACAGGTGCTCGAGGCGGGCGAGCTCGACCTGGAGCTTGCCTTCGTGGCTGCGGGCGCGCAGGGCGAAGATGTTGAGGATCAGATCGGTCCGGTCGTACACCGCCACGGCGGGCCCTCCCTCGGACAGGGCTTTCTCGAGGTTGCGGATCTGGACCGCGGTCAGCTCGTGATCGAAGACCACGATGCGGGCGTCGTGCAGGCGGCAGGCGACCTTGATCTCTTCGACCTTGCCGGAGCCGGCGAAGGTGGCGGCGTCGGGGCGGTCGCGGCGTCCGGCAAGGACTTCGCAAACGGTCGCGCCGGCGCTCGACACGAGGCTCGTGGCTTCCTCCGAACGATCGGGCGCCGCGCCGCGGGTGCCGATGTTCAGGCACACCAGAAGGGCGCGGTCCCTCGCGGGAACGCCGGGGTCAGGATTCCGGGGAATTTTCAGACGGGTGTTCGGACGGGACCGACACCGGGCGGGCCGGCACCACCGTGGAAATGGCGTGCTTGTAGACCATCTGCGTCACGGTGTTCTTGAGGAGCACGACATATTGGTCGAACGATTCGATCTGGCCCTGCAGCTTGATGCCGTTCACGAGGTAGATCGAGACCGGCACATGCTCCTTGCGCAGGATGTTCAGGAAAGGATCCTGAAGAAGTTGACCTTTGTTGCTCATTTTTTGCCCCTTTTAGTTACGGGTTTCTTCCCGGGCCGGCTTTGTCACTCGCAACTGCCGTTTCCGGTTTTCCACTAACCAAACGACTCTACTGGAAAGCAGGTCGTTTGGCCACCTAGCAAGGGACACCTCCCGCCCCCCCCAAGTTCCCCCGCCTTGTAACAATGGGGTCAGGTTCGCGAACCTGACCCCATTGTTACAGCTAGGCGTAGATGCGCTTGGCGCGGCGCTTGTTGCGCCGGTTGGTGGCTTCCTGGCGCGGGGTGAGGCTGGAGCGCTTCTTGCCCTCGTAGGGGTTGGCGCCCTGGCGAAGCTCGACCCGCAGCGGGGTGCCCTTGAGCTTGAAGACCTTGACGAAGGTGTTCTCGAGGTAGCGGCGGTAGGTGTCCTTGATGGCCGACACGCTGGTGCCGTGGATGATCACCACCGGGGGGTTGGAGCCGCCCTGGTGGGCGTAGCGCAACTTCGGTCGCATCTTGCCGGCGAGCGGCGGGGCCTGTTTCTCGATGGCGGCCTGCAGGGCGCGCGTGAGCTTCGGGGTGGAGAGCTTCGCCATCGCGGCGGCGAAAGCCCGGTCCACCGACTGGAAAAGAGCCTTGATTCCGGTACCCTTCAGGGCGGAGATGGGCACGAACTCCGCGAAGTCGAGGAAGGCGAGTTTCCTCTCCAGGTCGATCTGCGTGTCCTTGCGCTTGTCGGCATCGACGGCGTCCACCTTGTTGACCGCCACCGCGAGCGCGCGCCCCGCCTCGAGGATGTAGCCGGCGATGTGCGCATCCGACTCCGAGATGTCCTGCGAGACGTCCAGCACCAGGACCACGACGTTGGCCCGCTCGATGGCCTGCAGCGTCTTGACCACGGAAAACTTCTCCACCGCCTCGAAGACCTTGCCCTTGCGGCGCAGGCCGGCGGTATCGACGATGGTGTACGGGCGGCCCTGCCACGTCGCCTCGACTTCGATCGCATCGCGCGTGGTCCCCGGCTGGTCGAAGGCGATCATGCGTTCCTCGCCCAGCACGCGGTTCACCAGCGTGGACTTGCCCACGTTCGGCCGCCCCACGATGGCCACGCGAGGATGGTCGGGCTCGACCTCCTCGCCTTCTGTTTGCGCCGGGAACCGGGCCAGCGCATCCTCGATGAGCTGGCGCACGCCCTCCCCGTGCGCCGCCGAGATCGCATGCGGCGCGCCCATCCCCATCTCGTGGAATTCGGCGACCGCGAGGTCTTCCTGCATGCCCTCGGTCTTGTTGACCGCCAGCCACACGGGCGCGCCGCGCTCGCGCAGGAGCTTGGCGATGCGCTTGTCCTGCGGCGCGAGCCCCGCCCGGCCATCGACCACGAAGATGACGACGTCGGCTTCCGAGATCGCCTCCTGCGCCTGGCGCGCCATCTCGGACAGGATGCCTTCCTTGGCCACCGGCTCGAAGCCGCCGGTGTCGACCACGATGTAGGGCTTGTCGCCGATGCGTCCACGGCCGTAGTGCCGGTCGCGCGTGAGCCCGGGCATGTCGTGCACGATCGCATCGCGCGTGCGCGTGAGCCGGTTGAAGAGTGTCGATTTGCCGACGTTGGGGCGGCCGACGAGGACGACGGTGGGTTTCATGCGCGCCCCGGGCCCGGACTCTCGACGAGTGGAGCGGGTAGGGGCGCACGGGCCGACACGGTGACGTTCATTATCGGAAAGCTCTCATAAGGAGGCCAGAAGCCAGTACGCCAGCCCCCGAGGCGAGAGCCTCAGAAGCGGACGAACGAAAGCGTCCCCCCGGCCGTCTGCACGAGCAGCCCGCCTCTGTCGGGAACCAGCGCATTCACCGCACCTCCCTCGACCGCGAGGCGGCCGATGAACGCGCCATCGTCCTTCGCGAGCACGTGCAGGAAGCCCAGCGAATCGCCGACGACGACCTTGCCGTCCACCACGACCGGCGCCGTGAGCTTGCGCCGCAGCAGCTTGTCCTGCTTCCAGCGCGAAGCGCCGCCTTCGCGGTCCAGCGCCTGCACGTTGTCCTGGTCGTCGGAGAGGTAGACGCTCTTGTCGTCGAACGCCAGGCCGTTGGCGGTGGAGATCTCGCGCGTCCAGAGGGTGTTGCGGCTCTGGATGTCGAAGCAGGCGACCTTGCCCTGGAACGCCGCCGCGCAGATGCGCCCCCCATCGATGACCGGAAGGCCCGCCACGTCGGCCACGCGCTCCAGCTCCGTCGAGCCGCGCGGCAGGCTCACCGTCACTTCCCAGACCAGCTTTCCGTCATCGAGGTCGAGCGCGATGAGTTTTCCGCCCGGATAGCCCGCCACGATGCTGGTGGGGGTGACGAGCACCGCCGTTTCGGCGCGCAGGAGCAGCGCCGGCGTCGTGCGCTGGTACACCCACAGGCGCTTGCCGTCGGCGATCGAGAGCGCATAGAGGCGACCGTCGGAGGTGCGAGCGATGCCGCGGTTGCCGGCGACCACCAGGGGCGCGAGCGCTTCGCCACCCACGTTGGCGACCCACTTCTCCTTGCCGGCCGCGTCCAGGGCGATCACCTCGCCCTTGATGGTGCCCACGAAGACCAGGTCGGCCGTGGCGCCTGCGCCGGACGAGAGCTTGCGCCCGGTGTCCACGCGCGTGACCACCCTTCCCGTTTCCCGTTCGATCAGGGTGATCGTCCCGTCCGCCGCGACGGCCACGACGCGCTCGCCCTCCACTTTCGGGAAGAACTTGTACGCGCCCGACTTGCCGACGGAAGCGCTCCACGCCACGCGGGGCGTCACCGTCGCGCGGATCTCCGTGAGCGCCATCGGCTTCTTGATTTCATCCTGGAAGATGCCGAAGTAGCTGCAGCCGGCGAGCGCCAGGGCGCCGGCGGCGGCGGCCGCGCGGCCGGCGAATTTCATTGCGCGCCCCCGAGCGCGCCGAGCTTGAGTTCCGTCACGCCGCGCAGCGGGCTTCTCGGGTCGCTCTTGTCGATGGCGAGCTTGTAGGCCGCGCGCGCCTCGTCCGTGCGGCCCTGCGCGAAGAGGATGTCGCCCTTGAGGTCCGCGGCCGGCGCGGCCCACGCCTCATCCTTGTTGCCGTCCAGCACCTGCAGCGCCTCGGCGTACTTCTTCTGGTCCAGCAGGACGGCGGCCAGGCGGATGCGCGCGACCGCGCGATGCTCGTCGCGGCCGTTGGCCATCGTCCATTCCAAACGCGATCTGGCTGCCGCGAGGTCGCCGGCCTCGAAGCTCGACTGCGCGGCGGCGAGTGCGGCCTCGGAGGCGAAGAAGGTTCCCGGGTACTTGTCGATCACGGCCTGGGCGATGTCGGCGGTCTTCTTCGTGTCGCCGCGCACCTTGCCGAGTTCGGCCACCAGCGCCGCGGCGTCCGCATTCTGCACCGAGTTCCAGTACTGCCAGCCCTTCCATCCGCCGACCGCCAGCACGAAGGCGGCGACGGAGGCATACACGAACTTGGCGTTGTCCTCCCACCAGTGGTGCATCGCGGCAATTCGTTCCTGCTCTTCGAAATCGTAGGATCCAGCCATGGGTGTCGTTCCGGAATGGGATTCAGGGGGCTACCAGGGGTTCGCGCGAAGGCGCGAAAGCGCCTCTTCGGGGGTGACGAGGCCTTGCACGCCCTCGCCCCGCAGCGGCTTGAGGGTCAGCTTGCCGGCCGCGACTTCGTCGTCGCCGAGGATTATAGCGAAGCGCGCGCCGCTCGCGTCGGCCTTCTTCATCTGCGACTTGAAGCTGCCGCCCGCGCCCAGCACGCAGGAATGCCCGGCGTCGCGCAGGCGTTCGCCCAGGCGCCAGGCCTCGCGGGAGGCGGCCTCGCCCGCGTGGACCACGAACACGTCGGGCTCCTGCGCGGCGCTTCCGCCAAAGGCCTGCATCGTGAGGATGGTGCGCTCCATCCCCAGGCCGAAGCCGCAGGCCGGCGTGGGCTTGCCACCCAGCATCTCGAACAGGCCGTCATAACGCCCGCCTCCGGCGATGGTGGACTGGGCCCCGATGCGGTCGGAGATCCACTCGAACACGGTGCGGTTGTAGTAGTCCATCCCGCGCACCAGGCGCGGGTTCACGGTGAACGCGACGCCCGCCTGCGTGAGCAGGCGCCTGGTCTCCTCGAAGTGGCGCAAGGCGCCCTCGCCCAGGTGGTCGACGAGCTTCGGGGCCGACTCGATCATCGGCTGCATGGCCGGGTTCTTCGAGTCGAGGAGGCGAAGCGGATTCGTGTGCAGGCGGCGCTTCGCGTCCTCGTCGAGCAGTTCCGCATGCGCCTGGAAGTGCCCGATGAGCTTGTCGCGGTGCGCGAGACGATCGTCCGCGTCGCCGATGGAATTCAGCTGCAGCGCGATGGGGCCCACGCCCAGCGCCTTCCACAGGCGGGCGAGCATCGCGATCTGCTCGGCGTCCACGTCGGGTCCCTCGAAGCCGAGGGCTTCCACGTCGTACTGATGGAACTGCCGCTGGCGGCCCTTCTGCGGTCGCTCGTAACGGAACATCGGGCCCGCGGTCCACACGCGCATCGGCCCGTTGTAGAGGAAGTTGTGCTCGATCGCGGCGCGCACGATGCCGGCGGTGGCCTCGGGGCGCAGCGTGAGGCTCTCGTCGTTGCGATCGTCGAAGGTGTACATCTCCTTCTCGACGATGTCCGTCACCTCGCCGATGCCGCGCACGAAGAGCGCCGTGGGCTCGACGATGGGCGTGCGGATGTTGCGATACCCGTACTGGCGGAAGACCTCGCGGCAGGCGTCCTCGAGCCTCTCCCACAGGGCGGAGGCATCGGGCAGGAGGTCTTCCATGCCCCGGATGGCCTGGATTTTCTGGCTCATGGCTCGGCCGGCGCGATGGCGATGGTCTTCTTGCGCTGCCTGCCGTGCTTCGCGGCACCGGGCGCGTAGCGCGTGCGCACGTAGTCCTCGACGATCGCCTGGAATTCCTGCGCGATGGCCTCGCCCTTGAGCGTCACGGTCTTCTCCCCGTCCACGAACACCGGGGCCACGGGCCTTTCCCCCGAGCCCGGCAGCGAGATGCCGATGTCGGCGAGCTTCGATTCGCCCGGTCCATTGACGACGCAGCCCATGACGGCCACGTGCAGGTCCTCCACGCCGGGGTACTGCAATTTCCACACCGGCATCTGGGCGCGCAGGTAGGACTGGATCTTCTCGGCGAGTTCCTGGAAGAAGGTGCTCGTGGTGCGCCCGCAGCCCGGGCAGGCCGAGACCTGCGGGGTGAAGGCACGAAGCCCCATGGCCTGCAGGATCTCCTGCGCGACGATCACCTCGCGGGTGCGGTCCCCGCCGGGCTCGGGCGTGAGGGAGACGCGGATCGTGTCGCCGATGCCTTCCTGGAGCAGCACGCCCATGGCGGCGGTCGAGGCGACGATGCCCTTGGAGCCCATGCCCGCCTCGGTGAGTCCCAGGTGCAACGGGTAGTCGCAGCGCGCGGCGAGGCTGCGATAGACCATGATGAGATCCTGCACGGCGGAAACCTTGCACGAAAGGATGATGCGATCGCCCGGCAGCCCGATCGCCTCGGCCTGCGCCGCGCTCTCCAGCGCGGAGACGATGAGCGCCTCGCGCATCACCGCGTCGGCCTGCAACGGCCGCGCCAACTTCGCGTTGGCGTCCATCAGGCGCGCGAGCAGCTCCGGATCGAGCGAGCCCCAGTTGACGCCGATGCGCACCGGCTTCGAATGCTCGATGGCCTTCTCGATCAGGACCGCGAACTGGTCGTCGCGCTTCGAGCCGTGGCCGACGTTGCCGGGATTGATGCGGTACTTGTCGAGCACGACCGCGCATTCCGGCACCTGCGCGAGGAGCTTGTGGCCGTTGAAGTGGAAGTCGCCGATGAGCGGCACCTGGACGCCCATCGCCTCCAGCCGGCTGCGGATCGCGGGGACCTGCCGCGCGGCCTCGAGTGTGTTCACGGTGATGCGCACCGCTTCGCTGCCGGCGCGCGCGAGGGCGGCCACCTGGCCGGCGGTCGACTTCGCATCCTCGGTGTCGGTGTTGGTCATCGACTGCACGAGGATGGGGGCGCCGCCGCCGACGAGTCTTCCGGCGATGCTGACCTGGCGCGAGGAGCGGCGCGGCACGGGGCTCATGCGAATGTGGCCTTCGTTACTGCAGCGTGAAACGCGCGACGGCGACGCGGGTGTGCGGCGCGAGATCGAAATCGCGGCCGTTGTAGCTCAGGCGCACATCGGGCGCGTTGCCGATGATCACGTTGAACGGCGGCTTGCCCACCACCTCGGCGCTGGAACCACCCGGATGCGTGCGCGACAGCAGCATCTTGCCGCGGGCATCGGAGATCTCCACCCAGGCCGCGCCGCGAAAGGTGAAGCGAAGCGTGCCTTCACCGGGCAATGCGGCGCGCGGCGGCGCGGCGGATTGCGATTCGGGCGCGGAGGGCTGCGATTCGGGCGGGGCGGGCAGGGTCCCCGGCACTGGAACCGGCGCGGTATCCGCGGGCGATGCGGCAGCGCCGGGGGCCTGCTGCGCCTGGGCGGCAGCCTCGTTCGCGGCCGGCTCCGGGCGCGCAATCGCGGCGGGTACGCCCTGCGGCGCCTCGACGGCGGGCCCCGTCACGACCCTCGCCGGTGCCGGTCCCTGCGGGCGGACGAAGAGCCACCAGTACATCGTCGCGAAGCCCAACACGATCACGGCGGCGGCAATGCCCGCGGCCTTCACGTATGGGTTGGCGAGCCGTGCTCCCAGCGGGTCGAAGCGGATGTTCTGGGTGGGGACCACGATGCCGGGCGACCTCTCGCGCGGGGCATCCTCGACGAGCAGGCCGACAAGCGGCTCGGGGTCGAGCCCGAGCGCGCGTGCGTAGTTGCGCGTGAAGCCGCGCAGGAAAGTGCCGCGCGGCAGGCGTGCGTAGTCGGCGGCCTCCAGCGCCTCGACCTGCGAGACGCTCATGTGCAGTCGCTGCGCGATGTCGGTCCGTGCAAGGCTCTGCCGTTCGCGCTCGGCAGCGAGGATCGCCCCCGGAGAACGCTGCGCCGCGCCGGGCGCCGGGCTGTCGGATGCCTGATCCATCACGACCGCGCGGCGCCCTTCTCCAGGTCGCGCGTCTGCGGTGCATCCGGGAAGCGGCGCCGCAGCTGCTGCATCATGCTGTCGGCAGCTTCCTTCTCGTTCTGAGCGCGTGCCAGCTTCACGCCGAGCACCAGCGCCGAGAGTGTCGGTTCGCCCAGGCGCATGTAGCGCACGAGGTAGTTCTCGGACTCCTTGTAGCTGCCCTTCTCGTAGAGGATCTCGGCCAGGTTGTAGAGCGCTCCCGCGAGGTCCGGCTTGAAGACGACGGCGCGGCGCAGGTAGCCCTCGGCCTCGACGTTGCGGCCCGCGATGCGCGAGCAGACTCCCGCATTGAGGAGCACCTTCTCCGGCGTCGTGTACATCGAGTCGGTCAGCACGCGGTTGAAGTACTCCATGCCGCGGGCGTTGTCACCGCGCAGGCACAGGAACAGGCCGTAGTTGTTCAGGACGTCCGGGTCGCGCGGCGCCATGGAAAGCGCCTTCTCGAAGGCCTGGCGCGCCTGCGTGTCCTCGCGCAGCTCCATGTAGATCAGCGCCTGCACGTTGAAGGCCTGGTAGTAGTTCGAGTCCTCCTTCAGGGCGAGACGCGTCTCGTCCAGGGCCACGACGAAGTTGCCCCGCTGGTAGTACTGCGAGGCGAGCGAGGTGTGGATCTCCGCGCGGCGGCGCGCATCGACCACGGCGGGATCCGAGACCAGGCGCGTCTCGACGGTCGTCTGCGCCACGCACCCCGCGAGCAGCGCGGCGGCGAGGATCGGCAAGAGTCTCTTCACACGGCCTCCTTGTGGATCCTCACGGGGTGCTTCCTCATGACGGTGTGCTGCTTCATGCGATCAACCACCTGGCCCGCGAGCTGGCCGCAGGCGGCGTCGATGTCGTCGCCCCGGGTTCTGCGGATCGTGGCAACGTACCCGGCCTCGACGAGGATATCCCGGAAGCGTGCGACCGCCTCGGGCTTCGAGCGCCGGAATCCCGATGCCGGGAAAGCATTGAACGGGATGAGGTTCAGCTTGCAGGGCACCTCGCGCAGCAGCTTCGCCAGTGCCCTTGCGTGCGCGGGCGCGTCATTCACGCCGTCGAGCATCACGTACTCGAAGGTGATGAAGTCGCGCGGAGCGGCAGCGAGGTATTCCTTGCAGGCCTCCAGGAGATCGGCGATCCCGTAGCTGCGGTTGATCGGCATGATCCTGGAGCGCAGCTCGTCATTGGGCGCGTGCAGGCTCACCGCGAGGGCGACCGGGCAGCGCGCCGCGAGCTTGCGCAGCTGGTGCACCACGCCGGAAGTGGACAGCGTCACGCGCCGGCGCGAGAGCCCGTAGGCGTTGTCGTCCAGCATCATCGACATCGCGCAGACGACGTTCTCGAAATTGTTGAGGGGCTCGCCCATGCCCATCATGACGACGTTTGAGACGGGACGTGATTCATTGCCATCACCCCGGCCCTCTGCCTCCGGGAGAGCGGTCGGGGGTGAGGGAACCAACCGATACGCCTGCCCCTCCTTCGCCATCTCCCGCAGCCGCCTGTTGGCCACCCAGACCTGCCCGATGATCTCGGAGACGGCGAGATCGCGGTTGAAACCCGAGCGCCCGGTCGAGCAGAACGAGCAGTCGAGCGCGCAGCCCACCTGCGAGGACACGCACAGCGTGCCCCGGTCATCCTCGGGAATGAACACGGTCTCGATGCCGTTGCCGATGCCCACGTCGAAGAGCCACTTCACCGTGCCGTCCGTCGAGCGGTTCTCGGAGAGGATCGCAGGCGGGCGGACTTCGGCGAGTGCACCGAGTTTCTCGCGCAGGCCCTTGGCGAGGTCCGTCATCTCGTCGAAGTCGGCGACGCCCCGCTGGTGCACCCAACGGAACACCTGCCTGGCGCGAAACGGCTTCTCGCCCAGCGACGCGAACCAGTCGGTGAGGGCGGGGAGCGTGAAATCGAGCAGGTTGGTGCGCATGGGCAGGCGCGGGCGGCCTCGTCAGCGCGGGAAGACCTGGCTTGCGGGGAAGAAGTAGGCGATCTCGACCGCGGCGGTTTCCGGCGCGTCCGAGCCGTGCACGGCGTTGGCGTCGATCGAGTCGGCGAAGTCGGCGCGGATGGTGCCTCTTTCGGCCTTCTTCGGGTCGGTGGCGCCCATCAGGTCGCGGTTCTTCTGGATCGCTTCCTCGCCCTCGAGCACCTGGATCACCACCGGGCCGGAGATCATGAATTCCACCAGGTCCTTGAAGAACGGGCGTGCCCGGTGGACGGCATAGAAGCCTTCGGCCTCCAGGCGGGACAGATGAGCCATTCTCGATGCGATGACCTTGAGGCCGTTGGTCTCGAAACGGGAGTAGATCTTGCCGATGATGTTCTTGGCCACGGCATCGGGCTTGATGATCGAAAGGGTGCGCTGAACTGCCATGAAAATCTCCGCTAACTGAATGAAAAGTTTAGCTTTTCATTCTATCACAGCCCTCCCCTTCCGGGCTAGGCCCGACCCCATGGGACAGGGATTGGGGAGTTCTCCGGAACCGTCCCCCAAGGGGGTCAGGGATACCAGAGGGGGGAAAGGCCGGCGTTGCGGGCGCGATAGTCGGCGGCGACGCCGATGCCGGGCACCCAGACAAGGTGCTCGCCGTCGAAAAGGAGCGGCAGGCGCCGCCGCCGCCAGACGGGGATGTCGTGCTCCTGGAGCAGGTTCTTGAGCGTCCGGGTAGAACCGCCCGCATGCAAGCGGATGCGCTCGCCACCCGCGCGAGGGGCAAAACGCCAGCGGCCAGCGGCCACGCGCCCGAGGTCGATGCCCTCGCCCGCCACTTCAGCGAACCGCACCTCGCCCCGGCCCTCCCCCAGGGGAAGCACCGGCTCGCCGGCCCAGGCCACCTCCCAGGCGGTCGATTCGCGCGGCACGGCCTCGATGATGATCTTTCCATGGTGGCGCACCAGCGCGCGGTCGCCGTGCCGCAGCAGGACTTGCGCATCCACCCGCGCCGAAACGAGCTGGACCGCCATGTCGGACAACCTCGCCTCTCCCGGCATCGCAAGGCCGTGGGTCGCGAGGAAGTGGCGCAAGACGTTGGCGCGGCGCACGGGATCCAGCGCCTCGAGCCCCGCGGCCGTCAACCCCTCCCCGTCCGCGATCCGGGCCGCGTCGTCGCGAGCCAGGCTCTCGACAAGCTCCGCAGCGCCGGCCGCATGGCGCGCAAGCCGGGCGAGCGACTCGCGGTACTGCGGAAAGCGCCGCTCGAGGACGGGCATGACCTCATGGCGAAGAAAATTGCGATCGAACGCGGTGAGCTCGTTCGACTCATCTTCGACCCAGTCGAGTCCCGCCGCGCGTGCGTACGCCAGCAGCGCCTCGCGCGTCTCCTCCAGGAGCGGCCGCAGCCACACCACGCTCCCGGCGGCCCGCGCCTGCGCCATCGCCGACAGCCCCTTCACGCCGGTGCCGCGCAGCGCCTGCAGCAGGACCGTCTCGGCCTGGTCGTCGCGGTGGTGGGCGAGCGCCAGGAAGTCGGCGCCCGCCCGCGCGAACGCCGCATGCCGCGCCGCTCGCGCCGCCGCCTCGAGCCCCGAGCGGTGCGCCCGGTCCACCGTCACGCGCGCAATCGCGAGCGGGACCCCGCGGGACGCCGCGAATGCCGCGCAGTCCTGCGTCCAGGCGTCCGCGTTCCGCGACAGCCCGTGATGGACGTGCAGCGCCGAGAGCGAGAACCCGGCCTCTTCCCGCACGCGCTCGAGGATGTCCAGGAGCACGGTGGAATCGAGACCGCCGGAGTAGGCGACGCAAACCGACTGCCCGCGCCGGACGCGCGCCGCGATGCGCCGGCCCACGCGGGCCGCGAGTGCTTCGGGGGAATCCGGGCGCGGGACCATCGGGGAAGAGCGCTTCGCGCGCTACTCCGCGAGCTCCTTGAACTTGCCGTAATTCACGAGCCGGTCCTGGCGCCGCTCGAGGAGCTGGGTGATCGGCATGTCCTGGAGTTGGCGCAGGTGGTCCGCGATGGCCTTCTTGAGCGACTTGGCCGCCTCCGCGGGATCGCGCTGCGCGCCTCCCAGCGGTTCGTTCACGATCTTGTCGATGAGCCCGAGCGACTTCAGGCGCGGGGAGGTGATCCCCAGGCACTCCGCCGCCTCGGCCGCGTTGTCGGGGGACTTCCACAGGATGGCCGCGCAGCCCTCGGGCGAGATTACCGAGTACGTCGAGTACTGCAGCATGAGCGTCGCATCCCCCACCGCGATCGCGAGTGCCCCGCCGGAGCCGCCCTCGCCGATGATCGACACGACCACCGGCACGCGCAACCCGGCCATCTCGTAAAGATTGCGGCCGATGGCCTCCGACTGCCCGCGCTCCTCCGCTCCGATGCCAGGATAGGCGCCCGGCGTATCGACGAAGGTGAGCAGCGGGATCGTGAACTTTTCAGCGAGCTTCATGAGGCGCAGCGCCTTCCGGTAACCCTCCGGACGCGGCATGCCGAAATTGCGCAGGATCTTCTCGTTGGTATCGCGGCCCTTCTGGTGGCCGAGCACCATCACGCTCTGGCCGTTGAAGCGCGCCAGGCCGCCCACGATGGCCGGATCGTCGGCGAACGAGCGGTCGCCGTGCATCTCCTCGAAGTCCGTGCACATCGCAGCGATGTAGTCGAGCGTGTACGGCCGCTGCGGATGGCGCGCGACCTTCGAGATCTGCCAGGAGTTGAGCTTGCCGTAGATTTCCTTCGTGAGGTCGCGGCTCTTCTTCGACAGCCGCTCGATCTCCTGCGAGATGTCCACGGCGCTGTCGTCCTGCACGAAGCGCAGCTCCTCGATCTTTTGCTCGAGTTCGGCGATCGGCTGCTCGAAATCCAGGAAGGTGGTTTTCACGGGGTGGCTTGCGATGCGAAGTGGCGGAAATGATAACAGGGTGCGTGGCGCAGGGATGGCGGGGAAGGAAGGGATGCGAGGAATTAGGGGATGCGAGGAAGGCGGCGGTGACGTTTCCATTTTCAGGGCGCGCAGGAGGGGCCCCGGGATGGGTCCCGGCGATTCGGGCTTGCCAGAACAAGGCTGCACCCGAATCGCCACCCATCCGACAGGCGGGGACGCTGCGCTTTCCCGCCCCGTGGCCGCGCGCCATGAAAATGGAAACGTCACCGCCGCCTTCCTCGCCCTGACTCCGTGGACACGGCATCGCGAACCATGGGGCACAGTCCCCCTTGCATGCGGCGCCGAATGCAATCGATGACCGACCCGGATGGTCCGCTGCCAATCGCGAGCCACCAACCCGGGGAAGCTAAGGGGAAGTTCCATTCGAATCCTTGGCATGCGACCGTCGCGGGCGAGGCAGCGAAGCGCCCTCGTCTATAGATGGGTGGAAATTCGAGGCCTGGCGTGTGTTGCCTGGCCTCGAATTTCCGGGCACCCATCCGACGGTCACGATTGCATGCCCAGGATTCGAATGGAACTTCCCCTTAGCTTCCCCGATCCTCAGCTAGCGCAACTTGTCCACCGCGATGCACAGCGCCTCGATGCCCTCGACCACCCGCGGCGAAGGCCGCCCCAGCGCCCGCGAGGCCACGTACGCGAGCTTGCCGCGCCGCACCGCTTCGAGGCCGGAACGTTCCGCCCAATCGGCCCGGAACGCGTTCTCGCCGCGTTCCGGCCCCGTGCCCACGATGGCCTCGGGATTGCGCGCGAAGAGTTCTTCCCACGATACCTGCGGCGCCGCCTCGGCCAGATCCGCGAACACGTTCGTCGCGCCGCATGCCTCCAGCGCATCGCCCATGAAGTGCCTGCCGGCGACGGTCATGAGCGGGCGATACGAGATCTCGAGGAACACGCGCACGCGCGGCTTGCCGGCATACCGCGCACGAAGGGCGGCAAGGCGCGACTCGTACAGGCGCGTGGCCGGAGCGGCATCGCCGCCGGCGAGCGCGGCCGTCACCGAGAGCAGCCGCGGGATGTCGGTCAGCGTGCGCGATTGCACCACGAACACGCTTGCGCCCAGCGCCTCGAGCCTCGGGATGTCCGCAGCGCGAAAGCTGTCCTTCCACGCGATGACGAGGTCCGGCGAAAGCTTCGCCAGCGCCTCCATGTCGATGGCGAATGCGGTGGATACGACGGGCAGGCCCGCGGCGGCGGGCGGATGGTCGCTCCATGCGCTCACGCCCACCACGCGCGAGCCGCTGCCCACGGCGAAGGCGGCTTCGGTGAGCGAAGGGGCCAGTGTCGCGACGCGACGCGCCGGCTGGGAGAGCGCCACGCGTCGCCCCAGGTCGTCGGTGAGAACGATCTGCGCGCGCGCGCAGAACGCGGCCGCTGCCAGCGCCGCCGCGACGATCAGGCGTCCGGAAGTGATCACGCCTCGGCGTGGCGCGCGGCCACCTCGCGGCGCACCAGGTAGGCCTCGCGGGCGATGGCCATGTCCTCGAGGAACCACGGCAACTGCGCGAGCGTGATCGCCTGCGCCGCGTCGACGAGCGCTCGGTCCGGGTCCGGGTGCATGTCGGCAAGGACGAGGTTCGCCCCTGCGACCACGCCCTGGGCGGCCACGTGGAAGACGTCGGGAATGCCGTCGGGGGAAGCGTCCCGGATGCCCACCGAATGGGACGGATCGACACACACGGGCATGCGCGTGAGGCGCTTCACGACCGGCACGTGGCCGAAGTCCACGAGGTTGCGATGCGGGTCGCCGAAATTGGTCTTCATGCCGCGCAGGCAGAAGACGATGTCGCGGTTGCCCTCGCTCGCCACGTACTCGGCGGCCAGCAGCGACTCGTGCAGCGTGATGCCGAAGCCTCGCTTCAGGAGGATGGGAAAATCGCGCTGGCTGCCCACCGTCTTCAGGAGTTCGAAGTTCTGCGTGTTGCGCGTGCCGATCTGAAGCATCACGCCGGTGGGCTCGCCGGTCACGTGCAGCGCCTGGCGGATCTCGTCCACGTGCTCCTGGTGCGTGACTTCCATCGAGATCACGCGGATGCCGTACTTGCCGGCCAGCTCGAAGACGTAGGGCAGGCACTGCCGGCCGTAGCCCTGGAACGAGTACGGGCTGGTGCGCGGCTTGTAGGCGCCCATGCGCGCACAGGCCTGACCGGCTTTCTTGAGCGCGTCGAACGCCTGCTCGACGTACTCGCGCGTATCGACGGCGTTCAGGCCCGCGACGACGTGAAAGCAATCCTGGTCGAAGGTGACGCCCATGTATTCGAAGCAGATGGATTCGTCGTTGCCGGGGCGGCGGCCGAGGATCCGGAATTCGTCGGTTTTGGACATGGGGGAGTTAAACCTTTGGAACACGGATGAACACGGATAAAAGCGGATGAACACGGATCAATCGGATAGTCGTGGGATGCCGCGGAAACTGTCGGCGTAGGCGATCCGGTTGCCATCATTCAAGACCCGCTCACGAATTATCCGTGTTCATCCGCTTTTATCCGTGTTCATCCGTGTTCATCCGTGTTCCAAAGGTTTACTCCCCCTTCGCCAACCGCCGCTTGCGCACTCCGTCCGCAAGCGTATCGAGGAGCTTCACGGTGTCCTCCCACCCGATGCACGCATCGGTGATGGAGATGCCATGGACGAGCGGCTGGCCGGGGACGAGGTCCTGGCGGCCGGGCTTGAGGTTGCTCTCCACCATGGCGCCCATGATGCGGTCGTCGCCGGCGGCGAGCTGGCGGGCGATGTCGGCGCCCGCATCCATCTGCCGTTCGTACTGGCGAGAGGCGTTGGCATGGGAGCAATCGACCATGAGGCGCGGCGCCTGCCCGGCCTCGGCCAGGTCCCGCGAGGCGCCCTCGATGCTGGCCGCGTCGTAGTTGGGTGTCTTCCCGCCGCGCAGGATCACGTGGCAGTCCTCGTTGCCGATGGTCTCGAAGATGGCAGCCTGCCCCGTCTTGGTCATGCCCATGAAGGCGTGCGGCGCGGCGGCGGCGCGCAGGGCATCCACCGCCACCTTGACGCTGCCGTCGGTGCCGTTCTTGAAGCCCACCGGGCACGAAAGCCCCGAGGCAAGCTGCCGGTGCGACTGCGATTCCGTCGTGCGCGCCCCGATGGCGCCCCAGGCGATGAGGTCCGAAATGTACTGCGGCGAAAGGAGGTCGAGGAACTCCGTGCCGCACGGCAACCCCAGGCGGTTGATCCCCAGGAGGAGCTTGCGGGCTAGCCTCAGGCCCTCGTTCATCGCGAAGCTGCCGTCGAGGTGCGGGTCGTTGATGAAGCCCTTCCAGCCTACGGTGGTGCGCGGCTTCTCGAAATAGACGCGCATCACCACGAGCAGCTCCGGCGCCAGCCGCGCGGCCTCGGCGCGCAGGCGGCGCGCGTACTCGAAGGCCGCGCCCTCCTCGTGGATCGAGCACGGCCCCACCACCGCCACCAGACGGTCGTCCGCCCCGTGCAGGATCCGGTGGATCGCCTGGCGCGCCCCGCCCACGGAGGCGAGCGAAGCGGCATCGATCGGCAACTCCTCCAGCAGCAGCTGGGGCGCGATCAGCGCGCGCACCGCGCGGATTCTCAGGTCATCGGTCCGGCCGATGACCGTCACAGGGGTCGGGTCACTTATGCCGCGTGACTGTGAATCGTTGCCCGGGGTCGGGTCGGGTCACTTATGCCGCGTGACTGTGAATCGTTCTCTCGAGAGTGACCTGACCCCATTGTCTCGACGTGCCCCGACCCCCCATGCTTGTCAGCCATCCCTCACTCCTCCGGCTCTTCGACAGGCATCCGCCGCTGCCGCACCGCGGCCGCGAGCGTGTCCAGCACCTTCACTGAATCGTCCCAGCCCAGGCAGGCGTCGGTGATGGAAATGCCGTACTCGAGCGGCTTGCCGGGAACGAGGTCCTGCCTGCCCGGGTTCAGGTGGC
The DNA here is from genome assembly GCA_016720855.1 of Betaproteobacteria bacterium. Taxonomy (NCBI): domain Bacteria; kingdom Pseudomonadati; phylum Pseudomonadota; class Betaproteobacteria; species Betaproteobacteria bacterium. The sequence goes on from JADKJU010000001.1 coordinate 1,226,463, forward strand.
TTTCCACCATCACGCCCACGATTCGCGACTCTCCGCGGCCGATCTGTCCGGCCACGTCGATGGACACGTCAATCTGCTTGCGGAACTGCTTGGACGAATTGGCGTGAGAGAAATCGACCATCACGTGCGGGGCGAGGCCGGCGGCAGCGAGGTCGGTGCACGCCGCCTCGACGCTCGCCGCGTCGTAGTTGGTGGCCCGCCCGCCGCGCAGGATCACGTGGCAATCCTCGTTGCCGGCGGTCTTGAACATGGCCACGTGCCCGCTCTTGGTGACGGAAATGAAGTGGTGGTGCGCGTTGGCGGCCTTGATGGCATCGACGGCGATGCGGATGTTGCCGTCCGTGCCGTTCTTGAAACCTACCGGGCAGGAAAGGCCGGAGGCGAGCTGGCGGTGCGACTGCGACTCGGTCGTGCGCGCCCCGATGGCGCCCCAGGAAATGAGGTCGGCGATGTACTGCGGCGTGATGAGGTCCAGGAACTCGGTGCCGCAGGGCACTCCCAGGCGGGTGATGTCGAGAAGCAGACTCCTGGCGAGCCGCAGGCCCTCGTTCATGTCGAAGGTGTCGTTCAGGTGCGGGTCGTTGATGAGGCCCTTCCAGCCGACCGTGGTGCGCGGCTTCTCGAAGTACACGCGCATCACGATCAGGAGGTCGGGCGCCAGGCGCTCGCGCTCGGCCTTCAGGCGCGTGGCGTACTCGCGCGCGGCATCGAGGTCGTGGATCGAGCACGGGCCCACCACCACCAGGAGGCGGTCGTCGGCGCCGCGCAGGATGTCGTGGATGCCCTTGCGGGCCTCGAAAGTGACACGCTCGGTCTCATCGGTGGCGGGCAGCTCGAGCATCACCTGCATCGGCGCGAGGAGTTCGTCGCCCTGCTCGATTCGTATGTCGTCGGTTCTGTAATGGGTCATGGGGGGTCCGGGTCTCGGGAAACAAAAAACCGCCAGTTTGCGGCTGGCGGTTCTCTGGGAATCCTGCGCTTCGTGCGGCTGCGCCTAGCTTCTCCCGACCGCCTGGGGCGTGGGAAACCAGAAGTGGAAGAAGTGCGCGGCGTAGCGGTTCATGGGCGGGAATCCTAGCAGAGGGTCATGTTGCAGCGCAAGAAAGGGGAAATGGGGCCGGGCTGACCGGCAGTCCGCGTGAATTCTTGCGACGGTGACGTAACCTGTGGCCTTGTCACCCGTCCGATCGGATTCCCCATGCGCCCGGCCCCCCTTGCACTCCTCCTCGTCGCGGCTTGCGCCATGGCCTCCTCACCCCGGGACGACGGCAAGGCGCGCGCCTTCGCGCACGACCTGAAGCCCGGCGGCATCGCCGAGGAATGCCTGCGCCTGGAGGCCGGCAATAGCCGGCGCTTCGAGTGGTTCTCCAATCTCCCCGTGGACTTCAACATCCATTTCCACCAGGGCGACACGGTGACTTACCCCGTGAAGCTCAACGGCCAGCGCAAGGGCGGCGGCCGCTTCACCGCCACGGTCGGCGAGGACTATTGCTGGATGTGGACCGCCAAGGCCGCCACCCGTGTCACCGGCAGGATCGAAGAATAGATTCGGGGAAGGCTCTCCGGAGCCGTCCCCAATTCCTGGCCCGGGATCAGGCCGGGAGGAACTTGAGCGCGACGCCGTTGTTGCAGTAGCGCTTGCCGGTGGGCTTGGGGCCGTCGTCGAAAACGTGGCCCTGGTGCCCGCCGCAGCGGATGCAGTGGTATTCGGTGCGCGGGTAGATGAGCTTGAAGTCGGTCCGGGTGCCCAGACTTCCCGGGATGAAGCTGAAGAAGCTGGGCCAGCCGGTGCCACTGTCGAACTTCATCTCGGAAGTGAAGAGCGGCAGGTCACAGCCGGCACAGGTGAAGGTGCCCTTGCGCTTCTCGCGGTCGAGCGGGCTGGTGCCGGCGCGCTCCGTGCCCTCCTCCCGCAGCACGCTGTACTGCTCCGGCGTGAGGCGCTTCTTCCATTCCTCGGGCTTGAGGGCGATTTTCTCGATCTTCACGGCGTCCCCGGCGCCTGCGAGCGCCGTGCGATGCAGGGCGAAGAGGCCGGCGAGGGTGGCGACGAACTGGCGGCGTTTCATGCGGGCTCCGGAAGTGAAGGGGCAAAGCTAGCCGGGGGACTTCAACCCGGCATCCTTGAACGCATGGACAAGCGCCGACGGCAGGAGTTTCACCAGCTCGGCCGCGGACCGCACCTGCTCCCGTCCGCACGAAGCGCAGCGCAAGCAGGGCATCGTGACGTCAACTTCGAAGCCGGGCGTGTCCTTCCATGCCAGCGTCGCGCAATGAGTCCTCCGCTCCGCGCCCTCCGCCGACAGGGGCGCCCCGCAGCCGCCGCACGCGTACTTTCGGAACAGCAGGCCCTTTTCCCTGCCCGCCGGAATCTTCGCTAGCTCGTCCTCGACCAGCGAATTGAGCAGCCAGATCGGAAACCCGTGCGCCACGAAGTAGCGGTGCGGCGCCTCGCAGGCCAGCACCGGCAGGTTGCGCAGCGTGAGGCGCATCGGCGCCTCGTCCCCCCTCGCCTCCCGCAGCCGCCGCGCAGCCAGGGGCGACTCGCACAGCGGACAGGGTGTTCCGGCCTCGGGCCAGGTGGAAGTCATGGTGAGCCAGTCATCGCGGCGAAGGGTGTGAAGCCAGGACTTTGATTCGAATTCGCGACCCATGGATTGGGGTCAGGAAATGAACTGATGCCAGGTGATCGCAGAAGGTCAGGTGCGGACCTTCGCCACCAAGGGTTGAAAGCAGAAGGTCAGGTGCGGACCTTCGCCACCTAGGGCTGAATGTGGGTTGGGTTTTTTTTGTTTTTTTGGGCCAGGTCAAATCGCATCGGGCGTCACGGCTCGAACCTGCATCGAAGTCTCCCCGGAGTCGAAGCTCCAGGCAATTTCATCTGGCCCAAAAAAACCAAAAAAGAACCCAACCCACATTCAACCCGATCGCAGCCCGGGTCAGCTCCAAAGATCACTCGCCCTGAAGCCCGGGTCAGCTCCAAAGATCACTCGCCCTGAAGCCCGGGTCAGCTCCAAAGATCACTCGCCCTGAAGCCCGGGTCAGCTCCGAAAATCACTCGCCACAAAACCTGATCGCAGCCCGAGCCAGCTCCGAAGACCACTCGCCCGAAACCCTCAACCCGTCCCGCCCACCGTGAGCCCCTCGATGCGGATCGTCGGCTGCCCCACGCCCACCGGAACGCTCTGGCCCTCCTTGCCGCAGGTGCCCACTCCCGGGTCGAGCGCCATGTCGTTGCCGATCATCGCGATGTGCGTGAGCGCGTCCGGGCCGTTGCCGATGAGGGTCGCGCCCTTCACCGGATACTGAAGCTTGCCGTTCTCGACCCACCACGCCTCGGCCGCGGAAAACACGAACTTGCCGCTGGTGATATCGACTTCGCCGCCGCCGAAGTTGACGGCGTAGAGCCCGCGTTCGACGGAGGCGAGGATTTCCGCCGGGTCCTTGTCGCTTCCCAGCATGTAGGTGTTGGTCATGCGCGGCATCGGCATGTGCGCGTAGCTCTCGCGCCGTCCGTTGCCTGTCACGGGAACCCCCATCAGCCTCGCGTTGAGCCGGTCCTGCAGGTAGCTGCGCAGGATCCCGTCCTCGATGAGCACGTTGCGCGCCGTGGGTTCTCCCTCGTCGTCGATGGAGAGCGACCCGCGACGGTCGGCGATGGTGCCGTCGTCCACGACCGTGACCCCCTTGGCGCCCACCTGCTCGCCGATCCGGCCGCTGAAAGCCGACGTGCCCTTGCGGTTGAAGTCGCCCTCGAGCCCGTGGCCGATGGCCTCGTGCAGCAGGATGCCCGGCCAGCCCGGGCCCAGCACCACGGTCATCGGGCCCGCCGGGGCCGGACGCGCCTCCAGGTTCAGGAGCGCCTGCTTCACGGCGTGCACGGCCATGGAGTCCAGGAGTTCGTCGGTGAAGTGGCCGTAGCCGAATCGCCCGCCACCGCCGCAGTAGCCCTGCTCTCGCCGGCCGTCCTGCTCAACGATCACGGTGAGGGAGAGGTTCACGAGCGGGCGCACGTCGGCGGCGCGCGCACCGTCGGCGCGCGCGACGAAGACCACCTCGTACTCGCCCGACAGGCGCCCCATCACCTGCGCCACGCGCGGGTCGGCGGCGCGGGCGCGCTTCTCCAGCCGCCCCAGCAGCAGCACCTTCTCGGCGTCGTCGAGGGCGGAGACCGGGTCGATGGGCGCGTAGAGGGGAACGGCGGCGCGAGCGCGGGGCGTGGCGGCGGTCGCATCCCCTCCCTGCGCGGCAATGGCGCGGGTGACCTTCGCCGCGGCCTCGAGGGACTCGGGGGAAATATCGTCGGCGTAGGCGAAGGCGGTCTTCTCCCCGGATACGACGCGCACGCCCACCCCCTGGTCGATGGAGAAACTGCCGCTCTTCACCTGCCCTTCCTCCAGCATCCAGCTCTCCGAACGCGAGAGCTGGAAGTAGAGGTCGGCGTCGTCGGCGCGGTGCGCTCGCACGAGGGAGAAGACGCGCTCCAGGGCCGGCTCGTCGATGCCGAACGGGGTGAGGAGCGCGGCCCTCGCGAGATCGAGGGCGGTGGGTTCGTTTTTCGTCATGGGGACAGGTTACCGGAGAGTTAGCGGCCAAGAGTTCGATGGCGAAGGGCCGGCAGGCTCCTGCGGATCTTGGCCTGATAGGTGGGGTTCACGCCGGCGACGACAACCCCCGAGCCGCGCGGCAGGCGGTCGAGCACCACGCCCCACGGGTCCACGATCATCGTGTGGCCGTGCGTCTCGCGGCCGTTCACATGGTAGCCGCCCTGGGCAGGCGCCACCACGTAGCACTGGTTCTCGATGGCGCGGGCGCGGACCAGCACGTCCCAGTGCGCCTTGCCGGTGGTCTCGGTGAAGGCTGAGGGGACGAAGATGAAATCCACCTCGCCCATGGCGCGATAGAGCTCGGGGAAGCGCAGGTCGTAGCACACGGAGATGCCGAGCTTGCCCCAGGGAGATTCCACCGTGACGACCGCGGCGCCGGGCTCGATGGTGCGCTCCTCGGTGTACTTTTCCTGCCCCATGTCGAAGCCGAAGAGGTGGATCTTGTCGTAGCGGGCCACGCGCCTGCCCTCGCCGTCATAGACGAGGCAGGCGTTGCGCACCTTGTCGGGCTTCGTCGATTCCAGGGGCACCGAGCCGCCCACGATCCACACCTTGTGGCGCTTCGCCTCGGCGGAAAGGAAATCCTGGATGGGGCCCTGACCATCCTTTTCACGCAGCTTCACCTTGTCCGTGTCCTGCATGCCCATCACGCAGAAATACTCGGGCAGGCCGATGATCCGCGCGCCCGTGGCCGCGGCCAGCTCGATGAGGCGCGAGGCCTCCTGCAGGTTCGCCTGCACGTTGGGGCCGGAGGCCATCTGCACGGCCGCCACGCGGAACATGCTCTGCGTCGTGACGAGCGTCTCGCGCAGCGCTTCCGGGGTGGTCGAGTTCTTCGTGATGATCATGAGGGCGCACCGGAGGGGCTTGCAGTGCCGGTCATTTCGGGGCTTCGGGTGCCGGCGCGGCCTGTGGCGACGGCGCCGCCCCGAGTTGCGTGACGGTCGGATTATCCCACGAGCCCGTCACCAGGTATTGGTACGACACCACGTACCCCAGGGGGTTCTTCAGCAGTTTCTGCAAGATGAGCGTGGTGAGACCCAGAACCGGCGTGCCCAGGAACGTGGCCGCGATCGCCACGCCCTCGCCCACCTCCGGCACCACCTTCACGGTCAGGTGTTGCGTCTCCATCGGCAGCGACGCCTCGCCCGCCATGGTGACCCGCGCGGAGGGCCCGTCGATCTCGAAATCCTTCGTGAGGAGGATGCCGCGCGCGACCCGCACGTCTCCCGCGATGCGGTCGAAGGCGAAGCCCTCGCTGAAGATGTCCCCGAAGTCGAGCGTGATGCGCCGGGGGATCGACTGCAGCGAAAGCAGGCCGAGGAGCTTTCCGGCCCCCGGCTCGATCCTGGCGAACTGGCCCTTCGCCGCCTCCACCTTGAAGCGCCCGGAGAGCACCCCCGGCGAGAACTCGTACGGATATCCGGGCCAAACGAGCAGGCCCTCGAGCTTCGCCTCGCCGCGGTTCACGAACTGGCCATAACCGAACTGCTCGAGGAGCGAGTGCAGGTTGCGGGACTCGAGCTTCAGGTCCAGCTGCGTGAGCGACCCGGTCGCGGTCCGCCGCCACACGCCGCTGGAGGCGAAGCGCGAATGCTCGTTGGCGATGTCGAGGCGGTCGATGCGCCATTCCGCGCCATCGGGGTGCGCCAGCATCTCCAGGCGCCCCAGCTGGCGGCCGCGGAAATCGAAGCGTTCGGCCACGATGTCCAGGGCCGGCAGGTCGTCCTGCACCGCGGCGGGCGCCGGTTCGGGGCCCGCCGACCCCGACGTCCCGGTTCCGATGAAGAAACGCGTGAGCCTTGCCTGGACGCGGCCCTTGCCCTGCGACTCGAAGCGCACTTCCCCCGCGATCGTGGGACTGGCGAGCGTGCCGCGCCAGGCGCCCGCCTCCCGCTGCAGGCGGACCGCCATCTGCGCGAGATCCCGACCCGTGTAGCGCAGTTGTCCGAACTGCAGGTCGAGCCCGCGCAACTCGAGCGCCGCACTCGCAGGCGAATCCGGGGCGGCCGGGACGGCGAGCGCCTCGCGCCAGGCGTCCAGGTCGAATCGGTTCACGCTTCCATAGACCCACAGGCCCTCGCGCACCGGCTCGTTCGTGACCGGAGCGCCGAACTTGAGCGCCGCGTTCCACTGCCCCGCGCCACCCACCTCGCTGCGACCGATGCGCGCGTGGATGCCGCCTTCCAGCGTCGCCACCGTTTCCTCACTGGCGGTCCCCAGCCGCCGGATCGACACGGCCAGCGCGCGCGGCTCGTCGGCCAGCTTGGCGAAGGGTTCGGGCAGCCCGATCGCCAGTCCCTTCAGCGTGGACTCGACCCGGAGCTCCGAGCCGTCCTCCCCCGAGACCAGCTTCGCCTTCCACTCGGCGGCCCCGGCAAAGCGCCGCGCGAACGAATCCGGAATGAACGTGCCGAGGACGGCGGCACCCATCCGCCCGTCCAGTTGCGTGAGCACGGAGCCGTCGGGTTGCGTGGCCAGGCGCAGCGAGGCCGGTTGCCCGAACATCGACCCGGTGAGCTCCGGGGCACGCACGCTCTTCTCGGTGAAGGAAAGGGAGCCGCGGACGCCGGTCAGGAGGAGGTTCCTGCCCACGCTCGCGGTTGCACCCGCAAACGCGTATTCGCCGGCCACCCGGAACCGCTCCGGGCCGCTCAATGGCCAGGCGAGATTGAGCTTCAGCCGCGCCGGCCCCTCGATCGACACCGTGCGCGTGAACGCACCCGGGCCGTCGGCCAGCGGCGTCTCGCGCAGGAACCGCACGCTGTCCACGCCGGTGGTGTCCAGGTCGCCGTCGATCATCAGGACCGGGGGATTGGCGCCGAAGTCGGCGATGGCGGCCCGCACACTGCGCGCCCGGCTCGCGTAGATGAATGCCTCCCGCGCGCGGATGTCCATGCCCGCGTTCTCGAAGCGGATGTCGCCCTTGATGCGGTCCACCGCGGGCCACGCCGGATGGTATTGAAGGCGACCGCCCTCGATCGCCGCCTCGACGAGGAATCGCCCGCCGCTCGCGTCGCGGAAGGGGAAGTGCCACAGGTCGCCCTTCAGCTCGAAGCGACCGCGGCTCACCTCGCCCGCGAGGACGGCGCCGGTGAGCCAGTCGCGCGTTCCTGCGATGGCATGGGGAAGGTAGTTGGCGACGGCCGGCGCGCTGACCCGCTCGATGCGTCCGGCGAGATCCACCAGGCCAGGCGACTTGTCGGGGGAATCGGGCAACGAATGCCAGGTGCCGGCAAGCGTCACCTCCGCATCGGCATTGGCGAGGCGAGCCTCGTCGATCCGCACCTCGAGGCCCTTGTCGCCGCGCGTCCACGACGCGCGCGCCTCCAGCGTGTCGAGCGCAATCGGTGCGCGGAAGGTGCCCGCCGCTTCGAAAGTGGCCCCTTTCGAGGCGAGCCGCAGCTTGCCGCCGCGCTCGTCGCCGTCGAGCGTGCCGGTGAGCCCCGTGACGCCGGGGTATCCATCGACCGCATTCACCGCCAGGTTCTCGAAACGCGACTTGATCCGGAAGGAATCCGCGTGCGCGAGCGTCTCGCCCGTCCACACCAGCGAGGAATCGAGGAGCCGGCCGCGCGGCGCGTAGCGGGCGGCCAGGGCCTTCGTCTCGCGAGGCATCGGCAGATAGTCGAGGAGCGCGGCGGCGATCTTCAGGTCGATGCCGTTGGCGCGAACCTCGCCGCGCGGCGGCCGGCCTGCCTCGCGAGCGATCCCAATGGAAAAATCGGCCGCGCGCACGACGAGCCCGTCGCGCGTGCGAAAGCCGAGGTCCTGCGTGCCCGCCGCATAGCCGCCCTCCTGCAGGCGATAGGTCACGCGTCCCGACAACGCATCGAGATCCAGGGGCAGCGTATCGGCGTCGAGCTGCGCCAGCACCCCGCGAATGTCCAGGTCGGCGGTCACCGCGCTGATCCTCCCCCCGGGCTCGAAATCGACCCAGGCGCGAACGCTGCCCACCGCGGTGCGAATCGTCTCGGGAACCGGGAGGTACTTGCGCAGCCAGGCGAGGTCCGTGCGTGCCGTCTCGCCGTAGACCGTCCCGGATACCTCCCACGCCTCGCCCTTGGGCGCGAACAGCAGGTCGGCCCTCAGGTCGAGCCTTTGCGCAATGCCGGCCGGCGGCGTTGCATTCAGGGCCGCATGGTGCCGGCGCCCTTCCTTGCGCACGGCAATCTCGACCTGGTGCAGCTCCACCTCGGGGGCGCCGGCCAGTTCGTCCCGCCAGGCAAGCGTCGCATCGTGAATCGCCAGGCGAGGCTGCCCGAGCAGCCAGGCGGTGAGCACCCCTTCCTCGTCGGAGGCCGCGGCGTTGAGCGGCTTGTCGGCGAGATAGATGAGGCCGTCGGTGCCGCGGCGCAGCCGAAGCCGCGGGCTGTAGAACTCAACGTCCCGGAACCGCAGTTCGCCCGCGAAGAGCGACCACCACGACAAGGTGATCTCCGCCCGCTCCAGTTCGAAGGCGGCCTTGCCCCGCCGGTCCGCAACGCGCACCCCGGTCAGGGTGAGCGTGGGCCGCAGTCCCTGCCAGCCGGCATCGACATTGACGATGCTCACCGTCATGCCGGAGGAGCGCGACACTGATTGCGCGATGTCGTCGCGGTAGTTGTCGATATGCGGAAAGACGAGGTAGCGCAGCGCGAGCACGACGACCAGGAACACGACGAGGATCACCCCGGCCAGGGCTGCCGCAACGCGCGCAAGGGAACGGGAAAAGGCCTTGATGCTGTCCTCGGAGACTGTGGATGCCGCGTTGGGCCGATCGGCAGGGCTGCGGGATCGGGTCGCGATGGCGGGCGTGGTTTCGCGGTATTGTAGCGGCTGGGGCCGCGACCCCTTTCCTTGATGACCGACAGCATTTCCCCCGATTCGTTTCCGGCCGCCTTCGAGCGGAGCCTGCGCCTCAGCCCCTACGCGAGGCGCCTGGCGGCTGCGCGCCCCCGCCTCGTGCAGGCCCTCGCGGCAAGCGGCGCGGCCCCGCTTTCGCGCGCCGACCTGGATGCTGCCGTGGCGGCAGTCCCCGAAGGCGACCCTGCCGCCCTGGGCGCGGCGCTGCGGGAGTTGCGCTCGCGCGTCATGCTCACCCTCATCCATCGCGATCTCGCCGGGCTGGCGAACCTCGACGAGGTGGTGTCCACGGTGACCGCGCTGGCCGAGGTGGCGATCGGCTCCGCCGTCAGGGCCGCGCACGCGGAACAGGCCGCCCTGCACGGCGAACCCGCCCGCGGCGAGCGCCTCCTCGTCGTGGGCATGGGCAAGCTGGGCGGCGGCGAGTTGAACGTCTCCTCCGATGTGGACCTGATCTTCCTGCACGCCGCCGAGGGCGACACCGACGGCGCCCGGCCCCTGTCGCACCACGAGTTCTTCACACGGGTGGGCAAGCGAGCCATCGGCCTTCTCGCGGACGTGACCGGCGACGGGTACGTGTTCCGCGTGGACATGCGCCTGCGTCCGTTCGGCGATTCCGGACCCCTGGTGAGCTCGTTCGCCGCACTGGAAAACTACTTCATCGGCCAGGCGCGGCCCTGGGAGCGGTACGCGTGGCTCAAGGGCCGCGTGCTCAACGGCCCGGGCGAGGAGGTCGCCGCGATCGTGGTCCCGTTCGTCTATCGCCGGTACCTGGACTATGGGCTGCTCGAATCGCTGCGCGACCTGCACGGGCGCATCCAGACGGAGGCGGGCCGTCGCGGGCGCACCGACGACATCAAGGTGGGCGCGGGCGGGATCCGCGAATGCGAATTCGCCGTGCAGCTCTTCCAGCTCGTGCGCGGCGGCCGCGACCCGGGGCTGCAGCTCGCCTCGACCCGCGCGGCGCTCGCGGCCGTGGGCAACCGCGGCCTCCTGCCCCCGGAGCGCGTGGCCGCCCTGCGCCTGGCGTACGAATTCCTGCGCCGCCTCGAGCACCGCCTGCAGTACTACGAGGACCAGCAGACCCAGGCTCTGCCCGTCGAGCCCACCCACCGGGAAGCAATCGCCGAGGCGATGGAGTTCGGCACCTGGGATTCGCTCGTCGCCGAACTCGATCGCCACCGCGCCGGGGTTCAGGAAGCCTTCAACGCGCTCTTCGAGCGGCGCACCCATGGCGGCGCGAGTGCCTTGCTCTCCCGCCTCACGGACCCGCAGGCCACCCCCGACGAGGAAGGGCTCGTCGAGGACCTGCGCGCCACCGGCCTGGCGGACCCCGCGCCCGTCGCCGCGCGCTTGGCCGCCTTCGTGCGCTCGCGGCGCTACCGCGCGCTCTCGGGCGCCAGCCGCACGCGCGTTGACCGCCTGCTGCCCGCTGCCATGGAGGCGGCGGTGCGCGAAGACACGGGGCCCGACACGGCCACCCGGCTCCTCGACCTGATCGAGGCCATCGACCGGCGCGAGTCCTACCTCGCGCTCCTGGACGAGTACCCCGTGGTGCTCGCCCGCGCCACGCGACTGGCCGCGAAAAGCCGCTGGGCGGCGCGCCTGCTCGCGCGCCATCCCATCCTGCTCGACGAGCTCACGCGTTCGACTGCGAGCTTCACGGCCACCGACTGGACGGAGGAGCGGCGGCTGCTCGTGCACGAGTGCGCCGCCCAAGGCGACGACACCGAGCAGCTGATGGATCAGCTGCGCCACTTCAAGCAGCGACACGTGCTTCGCCTCGCCATCGCCGACCTCGAGGGCGAGCTGCCCGTGATGGCGCTGTCCGACGAGCTTTCCGCGCTGGCCGACCTCCTGCTCGACGTGGTGCTCGGCTTCGCCGCGCGCGCGGTGTTCGGCGGGGACGGGATCGAGCCGCCGCCCGGTTTCGCGGTCATCGGCTACGGCAAGCTCGGCGGCAAGGAACTGGGCTACGGCTCGGACCTGGATATCGTTTTCCTGTACGACGAGTCCCGCAAGGACGATGCCGAGCGCCTTGCGCGCGTGGCACAGCGCGTCAACACCTGGCTCACCAGCCACACCTCGGCCGGCGTGCTCTACGAGACCGACCTGCGGCTGCGCCCGGACGGCGCCTCGGGCCTCATGGTGAGTTCCTTCCCCGCTTTCCGCGACTACCAGGTGAAGCGCGCGTGGACGTGGGAGCACCAGGCGCTCACGCGCGCGCGCTTCTGCGCCGGGGATGCGGCCCTGGGGCTGCGCTTCGAGGCGCTGCGTCGCGAGGTGCTGGCGGCCCCGCGCGATACGCCGAAGCTGCGCGAGGAGATCCTCGCCATGCGCGACAAGATGCGCGCCGAGGTGAAGGCCGATGCCCGCGACCTCAAGCACACCCCGGGCGGCGTGGTGGACCTGGAGTTCGCCGTGCAGGCGATGGTGCTCGGCGAGTCCGGCCGGCACCCGTCCCTGCTCGACAACAAGGGAAACAACACGCTTCTCAAGCGCGCGGGCGACCTGGGAATCGTGCCCGTCCCGGTGGCTGTGGCGGCCGCCGACGCCTACCTGGCCCTGCGCGCGCGCACGCACGCCGCCTCGCTAAACGACGAGGAGCACACGCTTCTCGCCGATGGAGAGCTCGCGGCCGAACGCGAAGCGGTGAATGAACTCTGGAAGGCCGTCTTCGCAAAAAAGGGGACAGACCCCATTTCCTGAAAAGGGGTCTGTCCCCTTTTCTGGTCTACTGCCGCTCGAGCAGGTGGTGCACCTGCATGCGCCCCTTGCCCTTGATCTCGACTTCGTGAGGGGCGTCGAACTTGAAGCGCGAATGCAGGCGCCGGTAGGTGGTGAGGTCCACCTGCACCGAACCGGTGTAGGCGTCTCCGGCCATGCGCGAGGCCACGTTCACCGTGTCACCCCACATGTCGTAGATGAACTTCTTCTTGCCGATCACGCCCGCGATCACCGGCCCCGTGCCGATGCCGATGCGCAGTTCGATGTTCTCGCCCGAGCGCTGGCGGTAGTCGTTCATGCGCTCGAGCATCTCGATCGCCATATTGGCCACCGCGTCGGCGTAATGGACCTGCGCGCCCGACTCGGCGCCCGCCGCCGCCATGTAGGCGTCGCCGATCGTCTTGATCTTCTCCACGCCGTACTTCTCGGCGATCTCGTCGAACATCGAGAAGACGTCGTTCAGGATCTTCACCGTCTCTGCCGGAGAGAGCTCCTCGGTCATCTTGGTGAAGCCCACGATGTCGGCGAACATCACGGTCACATCCGCGTGGCCCTGGGCGATGTTCGACTCGCCGGTCTTCAGCCGTTCGGCGATGGCCCGGGGCAACACGTTGAGGAGGAGCCGCTCGCTCTTTTCCTTCTCGACGCGCAATTCCTCGTGCTGCAGGTCCACCTGGGAGCGCAACTTCTGCTTCTCGTTCGCGAAGTACCACAGCAGCGCGTAGATCATGAGCGAGATGGCGGCGAAGTTGAGCACGAAGAAGACGGCCACCGTCTGCATGTCCACCTTCACCGGCGCATCCGAAAGGAGGAAGTCGAAGATCCCCGCGAGCACCGTCATGAAGAGCCAGGCGAAGAACCAGGGCAGCGACTGGCGCGTGCCCAGCACCGTCACCGCGCCCACCGGCGCGATGAGGCCCCACAGGCTCACGCCCGAGGCGGTGACGAAGTTGCCGATGGACCACTGCATCGCGAAGGGCGTGAAGAGGATCAGGCCCAGCTGGATCATCGCGAAAAGCTGCAGCTTCCTCGTGCGCAGGTAGAAGGCGATCGTGCCGGCCGACAGCGCCTGGAACGCGAGCGAGATCGACACCGAGAACTGCTGCCCCATGCTCCAGTACACGGAGAGCCACAGGACCGAGGCGAGCACCATCAGGCCCGTGGTGAGGACCAGCATGTCGCCGGAGAGCTTCTCCTCGGCGCTGAGCGAGGCGTGCGACAGGAAGGATTCGCGCCCGCCCGGGGCTTCCGATAGGTGGCCGGCGGGCCTGTAGGGGTCCGTCGAGGGGTCGAAAGGCGTGCTCACGGATCGGCGGTTTTCAGAGGGGCAGAAACCGGTGGATTATGGCATACAAGCCCGGTTTGATAGAATTCCACCGTCTCGCAATCCCAACCGCTCAGGAACTCCCATGTCGATGTCCGACCGCGACGGCTTCATCTGGCACGACGGCAAGCTCGTGCCCTGGAGGGAAGCCACGACCCACGTCCTCACCCACTCCCTGCATTACGGCCTGGCCGTCTTCGAAGGGGTGCGGGCCTACAAGACGGAAATCGGCACGGCCATCTTCCGCCTGAAGGAGCACACGGACCGGCTCTTCAACTCCGCGAAGATCTACATGATGGAGGTGCCGTACTCGAAGGAGCAGCTGATGCAGGCGCAGCGCGAGGTCGTGCGCGCCAACAAGCTGGAAAGCTGCTACCTGCGCCCGTTGGCCTTCTACGGCTCGGAGAAGATGGGCGTCTCGCCCGTCGGCAACAAGGTGCACGTGTCGATCGCCGCCTGGCCCTGGGGCGCCTACCTCGGCGAGGAAGGCCTCGCACGCGGCATCCGCGTGAAGACCTCGTCCTTCGCCCGCCACCACGTGAACGTGACGATGGCGCGCGCCAAGGTGGCGACGACCTATGCCAATTCGATCCTGGCCAACCTCGAAGCCACGCAGGACGGCTACGACGAAGGCTTGCTGCTGGATACGGACGGCTTCGTGGCCGAAGGCTGCGGGGAGAACATCTTCATCGTGAAGGAGGGCCGGCTCTACACGCCGCAGCTCACCACGGCGCTCGATGGCATCACGTGGCGCAGCGTGCAGCAGATCTGCGCCGACCTGGGCCTCACCGTCGAGAAGACGCGCCTCACCCGGGACGACGTGTACATCGCCGACGAAGCCTTCTTCACCGGCACCGCCGCGGAAGTGACGCCGATCCGCGAGCTCGACCGCCGCACCATCGGCAGCGGCTCGCGCGGCCCGGTGACCGAGAAGATCCAGTCGGCGTTCTTCGACATCGTGAACGGTCGCAACTCCAAGTACCACCACTGGCTCACCACGGTCGCCTGACGATGGACGGGGAACGCGCCGGCGGGATGCTGGTCGAGGTCACGGCCGGCGACCTGCCGCTGCATTGCCCCACGGCCTCGCAGACGCTGTGGAACACACACCCGCGCGTCTACCTGCCGATCGAGGCCACGGGCGAAGCGAAGTGCCCGTACTGCGGCACGGTGTACCGGCTGGCGCCCGGGGCGGTCAAGAAGGGCCATTGAGCGTCGCCACCCTCGTCGTTGCCCCCTCGTGGATCGGTGACGCGGTCCTCACTCACCCGCTCCTCGGCCGGCTGAAGGCCCGCGACCCCGGGTGCGCCATCGATGTGCTCGCTCCCGCCTGGGCGTCCGCCGTCTTCGGGCGCATGCCCGAGGTGCGAAGCACCATTGCCTTTCCCTTCGGACACGGGGAACTCGAGTTCGGCGGGCGGCGGCGGTTCGCGAAGACCCTTCCCCGCTACGATCGCGCCATCGTGCTGCCCAACAGCCTCAAGTCCGCGCTCGTGCCGTGGTTCGCGGGCATCCCGGTGCGTACCGGATGGCGCGGGGAGATGCGCTACGGCCTGCTGAACGACCTGCGCAGCCTGGACGAGTCGGCGCTGCCCCTTATCGTGGAGCGCTACGCGGCCCTGGCGCAGTCCCCGGGCGAGGCGCTCGAGCGCCCCCTGCCAGCGCCCCGGCTCACGGTCGATCTCGCGCGGCGCGACGAGACACTGGCGAAGTTCGGTCTCGATGCCCGCGCTCCGGTGCTCGCGCTCGCGCCCGGCGCGGAATTCGGCCCGGCCAAGCGCTGGCCGGCGCGGCACTTCGCTACCCTCGCGCGATCCCAGGCGGCGCTCGGATTCCGCATCTGGCTCTTCGGATCGGGCCAGGATGCCACGGTCACCGCCGAGATCGCCACCCTGGCCGGCGTGCCGGTGACCGATCTGGCGGGAAAGACCGGCCTCGACGAGGCGATCGACCTCCTTTCCCTCGCCGCGCGCGTGGTGACCAACGACTCCGGCCTCATGCACGTGGCCGCCGCACTCGACCGACCGCTGGCGGCCGTGTTCGGCTCCTCCAGCCCGGCCTACACTCCACCGCTTTCGACGAAGGCCCGCGTGGTCTCGCTCAAGCTCGAGTGCAGCCCCTGCTTCAAGCGCGAATGCCCCCTCGGACACACGAACTGCCTCGAGACGCTCGACCCGGCGCAAGTCCTGTCGGCATTCGAATAGATAGAATGGGCGCCTTGCGCGTTCCCGTGCCCAGGAGACCGATCATGCGAATCCTCGCCCTGCCCCTCATGCTGCTCGCTGCCTGCGCGACGACCGCGCCTGCCGACCCCGCCTGGGAGCAATCGATCACCGACTGGCGCGCGCGCGCCGAGAAAAGCCTTCGCGCCGACAACGGCTGGCTCACCCTCGCCGGCCGCTTCGTGATGAAGCCGGGCGTCAATTCCTTCGGCACCGGCGCGGCCAACGACATCGTCTTTCCGAAGGGCCTGGGCCCGGAGCGCATGGGCACGATCACGATCGCCGGCAGCAAGGTGACGATGACGCTGGCCCCCGGCCTCACGGTGCACAAGGAGGGCATGGACCTGGACGAGGTCGTGCTCGGCACCGATGTCGAGCACCGCGACTGGGTGACGATGGGGCGCCTGGCGATGCACGTGATCGAGCGCGAGGGGCGCTACGTGCTGCGCCTGGCCGACAACGAGAGCGAGGTGCGCAAGGGCTTCCGCACCCGCGTCTGGTACGCGCCCGACCCATCCTTCCGGGTGGACGCGAAGTTCGTCGCCTACCCGCCCGGACGGAAGGTCACGATCATCAACGTGCTGGACGAAGCCTCCGACGAGCCCGCGCCCGGCTACGTCGAGTTCGAACTGGGCGGACAGACCCACCGCCTCGACGCCGTCGGGAACGATGACGGACTCTTCTTCGTGCTGCGCGACGCCACCGCGGGCGACACGACCTATCGTCCCGGCCGCTTCCTGTACGTGGCGACGAAGCCCGAGCCCGGAAAGACATTCACCCTGGACCTGAACCGCGTGTACAACCCGCCGTGCGCGTTCAGCGAATTCACCACCTGCCCGCTTCCGCCGAAGCAGAATATCCTCAAGGTCCGCCTGGAGGCGGGGGAGAAGTATCCGCCGGACCGCGCCGGCTGAAATAATGGGGTCTGTCCCCTTTATTTCAGCCGACGGCAAGATCGCCGGGCATGTCGATGTCCACGAAGATGCCGGGATCGTTCACGCGGACCACCTCCAGCCACGCGCGGTGGCGTTCGATCACGCAGCGCGCACCCTCGTCGCCATCGAGCGCCGCCAGGTCGGCGTAGAGATCCTTCGAGAAACCCACCGGGTGGCCGCGCCTGCCGGTCGAATCCGCGGTGGCCGCCAGTTTCGCTCCGCGCGCCAGCGACTCGGCCAGGGCGCGATGGGTGGCGGGACGGATGAGCGGCATGTCGCCCAGGGCGATGAGCCAGCCGGCCGCGCCGGGCGAGGCCTTCACCCCGGCCGCGAGGCTCGCGCCGATCCCGCGGATCGCGTCCGGGGTCTCGAGCACTTCGCACCCGGCCTCTTCCAGCATCCGGCGCAGGCGTTCATCGCCGGGGCGCACCACGGCAAGGGCATGGCCCACCGCGTCGAGGATCGATTGCGCGGCACGCACGCCGACGGCCGCGCTCGAGCCGGCAGCGGCCGCGAGAAGCTTTCCGCCGCCGAAGCGCGAGCCCGTTCCTGCGCACAGGAGGATCGCGCGGATGGGCGTCACGAGCCGTCCTTCCCGTTGCCGTACTCGGGGGCGTTCCAGAATCGCTCCATGGCGATGTAAGTGCAGGAAGCCGACCGGCCGAGAACGCCGGCACCGGCCCGGTGCACGAGCCCGTAGATCACCGAGCCGTAGAGGAGGATCTGCACGCTGTGGGCGACGAGCAGGAAGAGGCAGGCGGTGAAAACCATGGCCGATTCCCCGCTGCGCGAAGCGCCGGCTACGCCAGGCGCCGAGAGGTCTCGGTGGTCATCCGGTCCAGCGCCAGGCCGTTGCGCGTGGCGATGAGGTCGGCCAGGATCGCCACGGCGATCTCCGGCGGCGTGCGCGAGCCGATGGCAAGGCCCACCGGGCCGCGAAGCCTCGCGATCTCGCGGGCGGAAAGGTCGAACCCCGCGAGGCGCTTCCTGCGCTCGGCGCTGGTCTGCTTCGAGCCCACCGCGCCCACGTAGAACGCTTCGGACTTGAGCGCTTCGAGCAGCGCCATGTCGTCCAGCTTCGGGTCGTGCGAAACGGTGAGGATGACGGTGTGGCCGTCGGGCCTGATCGCGAGCACCGCGTCATCGGGCATGCCCTCGACCAGGATCGCCCCGGGCACGCGCCAGGCCAGGCGGTACTCCTCGCGCGGGTCGCACACGAACACGCGGTAATCGACGGTGGTGGCCATCTCCGCGAGGTAGTGGGCGATCTCCGAGGCGCCGATGATGAGCATGCGCCAGCGCGGTCCGTGGATGCTGGTGAAGCGCGCATCGGTGCGCTCGCACTCGTCCGTGGGCTGCGCGGGCGCGAAGCTCCAGGCGCCTGTTGCGAGATCGACACGGCGCCCGATCACCTTGCCGCTTTCGATATGGGCCAGGAGCGCCTCGAGGTCCGCCACGGGAAGCTCCGCCTCGATGATGACCTCGAGCTTGCCGCCGCAGGGCAGTCCGAAGCGGCGCGCTTCGTCGCTGGAGACGCCGTAGGAAATGAAATGCGGAACGCGCCCGGTGAACTCCTCGCGCCGGGCGACGAGGTCGTCCTCGATGCAGCCGCCGGAGACCGAGCCCACGAGGATGCCGTCGTCGCGCATCGCGAGGAGCGAGCCGGGCGGTCGCGGGCTCGCGCCGAATGTCCGCGCCACCGTGACGAGCCACGCACGGCGTCCCGCCCGCTGCCACGCGAGCGCGTTTTCAAGGACGTCGAGATCGAGGCTCTGCATGGCCGGAAATATATACCACCGGCCCGGGTTTCACTTCGGTCCGGAAGCCTCGAGCGCGCGCGCGGGAACGCGGAACAGCTCCCGCAAGGCCGCGCGGTACTGCTCGGTCCCGACGGCCGAGAGGTTGTGATGGGTGCCGCCTTCGACGCGGATGAAGCGCTTGGGAGAGGTGCCCGCGGCGAACAGGCGCTCGCCCATCTCGTAGGGAACCACCGAATCGCTCGTGCCGTGCACGACGATGAGCGGGGGACGCACCTTCGGGAGCTTGGAGAGCGTGTCGAACTCCTGCGTGAGGATCAACCCCACCGGCAACAGGCGCCAGGCGGTGTGATCCACCATGTCGCGGATGGAGGTGAAGGTGGCTTCCAGAACCACGCCGGAGGCCTCGGGATGGCGCACCGCCAGCTCCGTGGCGATGGCCCCGCCCAGGGAGTGCCCGACGATGTAGCGCTCGCGCGAGGGCTCGGTCCTGCCGAGCCAGGCCCAGGCCGCTTCCGCGTCCTCGTAGGCGAGTTCCTCCGAGGGCGACACGTTCGTGCTCTTGCCGAAGCCGCGGTAGTCGATCGCGAGCACGCTGAAGCCGAGCTTTCGCCACCGTTCGATGCGCGTCACGCTGCCGGTCAGGTTCCAGCGCGCGCCGTGCAGATAGAGCAGCACCGGTGCCGACTCGTCGTCCGCCGGCGCCCAGAACGCGTTCAGCGTGTCGCCGTTGGCGCCGACGGGAATCGAGCGCTCCTCGTACTGGAGGCCGGCGTTCCGGTACCCCCCCCAGACGCCCTGGGTCGGGCGGAAGATGAGCTCGCCCTGCTTCTCGGTGAGGTAGGCGCAGCCCGCAGCCGCCGCGGCCAGGACCAGCGCCGCCACGGCGCGGGCGATGAGAGTTCGCACGGTCATGCTGCCGCCGTCTCGTGCCGCGGCCAGGATGGGGCGCTTCGACCTACTTCGGGCTGAAGATCACCGGGGTGTGAGTGCTGCGCACCCCCCGCGATTCCAGGACGACAAGCGTGCCCAGCGCCACCAGGACGACGGCGACGAGCGCCACGATCTCCGCGACCGGGTTCGTGAGGAACTTCCAGAGCTGCCTTTGCCATTCGTTATGCCGTATGCGAAGTCCCATCACTGTCCTCCCGAAGCCCCAGGGTTCGCCGGCCTCTTCGGGCACCGGTCGATCCATCAGGATTGCCGAGCGACTCCTGCGAGCCGGCCGCACGCCAGATCCGGTCAGACCGCATCCGGGCGCAACGGTTCAATGCAAAGCACACTTCGGGCCATTCGACGTCGGGCTCGAAAGGGCATTGTCTCATTCGTTGGCGGGGGCATCAGCGATGGGACGGGGGTGAGGCATGTCCTATGGAATCCTGGGCATGCAAGTGTGACCGTCGGATGGGTGCCCGGAAATTCGAAGGACCTGCTTCCCTTCCCCCTGCCTCCTCCGGTCCCGCCTACCTCTCGCGAGGGATCAAGCCCATTTGGTCTTGCCCAGCGGCAGCACGCGCGGGCGCTTGCCGGTGAGGGCGAAGATCGCATTGGCGACGGCGGGTGCGATGGGCGGGGTGCCCGGCTCGCCGACGCCGGTGGGCCTGTCGGCGGTGGAAGGGACGATGTGCACTTCGACCTTCGGCATCTCGGGCATGCGCAGGACGGGGTAGTCGTGGAAGTTGGACTGCTGCACCTTGCCGTCCTTGAAGGTGATGGCCCCGTGCAGCGCCGCGGAGAGGCCGAAGGCGATGGCGCCCTGCACCTGCGCCTCCACGGTGAGCGGGTTCACGACGAGGCCGCAGTCGAAGGCCGCGACGACGCGGTGCACCTTCACCGCGCCGTCCACGATCGAGACTTCCGCCACCTGCGCGCAGACGCTGTTGAAGGACTCGTGCACTGCGATGCCGCGCGCGCGTCCACTGGGCAAGGGCGTGCCCCAGCCGGCTTTCAGCGCGGCGAGCTCGAGTGTTGCGAGGACACGCGGGTGCTTCGCGAGGAGCTTGCGGCGGAAGGCGACCGGGTCCTGTCCGGCGGCCGCGGCCAGCTCGTCGATCATCGTCTCCATCACGAAGGCAGTATGCGAATGGCCCACGGACCGCCACCAGAGCGAGGTGATGGCCGACTTCGGCGAGTGCAGCGTGACACCCAGGTTCGCGATGTCATAGGGCGTGTCGCTCACGCCTTCGACCGAGGTCTCGTCGATGCCTTCCTTGACCATGAAGGGCTCGAAGGCCGTCCCCGCAATGATCGACTGGCCGACGATGGTGTGGTTCCAGCCGACCACGGCGCCATGCGCGTCGATGCCGGCTTCCACGCGGTGCACGTACATCGGCCGGTAGTAGCCGCCGCGAATGTCGTCCTCGCGCGTCCACACCGTCTTCACCGGCACCTTCACGCTCTTCGCGATTTCGCAGGCCTCGATCACGTAGTCCGAGGACGGGTTCGCGCGCCGCCCGAAGCCGCCGCCCGCGGGCAGGGTGTTGAGCTTCACCTTGTCCGGGGTGAGCCCGAGCACCTTGGCCGCGGCGCCCTGGTCCACGGTCTGGAACTGCGAACCGCACCAGATCTCGGCGGAGTCGCCGCGGAACTCGACGGTGCAGTTGAGGGGCTCCATCGGCGCGTGGGCGAGGAACGGCACCTCGTATTCGGCAACGACGGTCTTCGCGGCGGACTTGATCGCGGCCGGGTCGGCGGGCTTCTTCGCCATCGCTCCGGGCTGCTTCGCGAGCTCGCCATACTGCTGGCGAAGACTTTCGGAGGCGAGCACCGCGCCCGGGGCAGGGGTCCATTGGATCTCGAGCGCGTCGCGCCCCTTCTTCGCCGCCCAGAAGCTCTTCGCGACGACGGCCACGCCGTTCGAGATCTGCACGACGTGCGTGACGCCCGGCACGCCCTTCACCTTCTCCGCGCTGAACGAGGCCACCTTCGCGCCGAACACCGGCGGGTGCGCCACGAGCGCCGTGTGCAGGTTGGGCCGCTTCATGTCCATGCCGAAGACGGTGACGGCATTCACCTTGTCGGCCGAGTCGATGCGGCGCGTGGGCTTGCCGATCAGCTTGAACTGCTTCGTGGCCTTGAGCTCCACCTTTTCCGGCACCGGGAGCTTCCCGGCCGCCTCTGCGAGACTCCCGTAGGAGGCTTTCCTGCCGCCCGGCCCGAGGATGAAGCCCTTCTCGGCCCGGCACGCCTCGGGTTTCGCCTTCCACTGGGACGCGGCGGCGGCCACGAGCATCGTGCGTGCCTGCGCGCCCACGGTGCGCAGCTGCGTCCAGGAGTCGCCCACGCTCATCGAGCCGCCCGTCATCTGCATGCCGAAGCTCGTGTGCACGTATTCGGGCGCGGCGGGCGCGAGCTCGGCGCGCACCTTCGACCAGTCGCACTCCAGCTCCTCGGCCACCAGCATGGGCAGCGCCGTGGTCACGCCCTGGCCGAACTCGAGGTTCTTCACCATCACGGTCACGGAGCCGTCCTTCGCGATGCGCAGGAATGCGTTCGGGTTCACGGGCGCCTTGGGCGCGCCCTGGGCGTGCGCGAGGCGCTGGCGCTCGGGAAGCCAGAAGCCGATCACCAGCCCGCCGGCGATCGCCGTCGTGGACTTGAGGAAGGCGCGGCGCGACGTGCTCTTCGGAGCGGTTCTCATGACACGCTCCCGGGCGTCTTCTTCGTGAGCGCCGCGGCCGCCGTCTTGATGCCCTCGCGGATGCGCGGGTAGGTGCCGCAGCGGCACAGGTTGCCTTCCATGGCGGCGTCGATGTCCGCATCCGAGGGCGACTTGTTCTTCGCGAGCAGCGCCACCGCCGCCATCACCTGGCCGGGCTGGCAATAGCCGCACTGCACCACGTCCTTGTCGATCCAGGCGCCTTTCACTGCCTTCGCGACGGGGTTGGTGGCGGCGAGACCCTCGATCGTGCTGATTCGCTTGCCCGAGACGTCCGCCACCTTCACCGAACAGGAAAACTCGGGCTCCCCGTTGATGTGCACGGTGCACGCGCCGCACTGCGCGCGCCCGCAGCCGTACTTGGTGCCGGTGAGGCCGAGGCTGTCGCGAAGCACCCACAGCAGGGGGGTGTCGGGGTCGGCATTGAATTCGACCGGCTGGCCGTTGACGGAGAACTTGACCATGGATGGGCTCCTCGAAAGTCCGGAAAGACGGAGAAGGGCGACATTATGGGGGAATCCGGGAGGCCCGGATCAAGGGCGTTTGGTATCATTTCGCCGCCAACCTCCCCGCCTCTCCATGCCTCCCCGCACCCGCAAGCTCTTCCCCACGCCCGACGACGCCGAGAGCGCCTTTTACGAAGCCTTCGAACGCGCCGACCTGGCCGCCATGATGGTGGTCTGGGCCGAAGGTGACGACGTGGTGTGTGTGCACCCGGCCGGCCCGCGCCTCACCGGCTTCGAGGCCGTGCGCGAGAGCTGGATGCAGATCTTCGCGGGCAACGTGAAGCTCTCGGTGCGCGTGACCGAGTCGCGGCGCCTCGACGGCCCGTCGGTGGCGGTGCGTTCGGTGGTGGAATCGATCACCGCGCCGGGCACGGAATCCTCGCCGCAGACGGTGAACGCGACGAACGTCTATGTGCTCACCGATGCCGGCTGGCGCATCGCGATGCACCATGCGTCGCCCCCCGAGCAGCTTGCGGCCCCCGCGGAAGACGAGGCGGAACAGCCGCATACGCTGCACTGACGAAGGCCGGGGAGTCCGAGGGCTCCCTTGCCGGGTGCGATTTGCCTGGCACGAACCGGGCAAGTCTTACGGCGCGATGATCGCCGTCTTGTCGGTGTCCCTCGTGAAATTGCACCTCTACGCGGCTAAAGCACGGCTTCCAACCGGCGGCTGGGTTGCGAAGGTCCCTTGGCAATCTCCCGTCACCGGATATCTGACGCCTGCATCCCTCGTCAGCTTCAACAGAACGCCCGCACCATTGCAGAACGTGCCGGACGCCTGCCGGATGAACGGGTTCGACTGGTCGCCCGATTCGGCAGCGTTGTGGGCGATGGCGGCGTGGCGGAAAGCGCTCGCAGAGTCCTGTTCATCCTGACTCCCGCTCCGGTGATTTTCTCCGGGCTCTTACTTGCCGTACTTCTTCTGCATCTCGATGGCCAGGGCCTGGGCGTCCTCGTTGCTCATGTTCTGCAGTTCGCTCGTCGACTTGCCGGTTGCGGCGCGGGTGGGATCTGCCTTGGCGCTTCCCCGGGAGGCCCGGGTGTACTCCGCCGCCTGCTTGTTGATGGCGGCCATCTTCTTGTCGTAGATCGCCTTCACCTCGGCGTCGGACTTGCCCTTGCCTTCCGCGCCGACCGCCTCTCGCTGGTATTGCTTCATCCTGTCGTCCTGCTGGCGCTTGATTTCAGCCTTCTTCCGGGCGGCTTCCTGCTGTTCGGCCTTGCGCTGGGCCGCCTCGCGCGCTTCGAGCGCGGCGTCGTAGTCGGCAAAGGCGGGCGCGGACAGCATGCCGGCCAGGCAGGCGATGAGGGCAAGTCGTTTCATGGTCGATCCTTTGCGTTCCGGCGCCGGCACCCTGCAGGCGCTCCCTGAACGGATGAACGGGAAATGCGGCCGGATCCGGTCACGCGCGGGCCAGTTTCGCGAGCGCCTCGTCGCAATGCTTGAGGGCGTCCCTGATCTCGTCGTCCGCGCCCTTGACGAACTTGCTGTCCAGCTTCTCCGCGCGCAGCTGGTCGACGAAGGCGACCGCATCGGCCAGCAGCGACCGGGCTTCGGTGAGCATCGCGAGCTGCCTGCCCCGGTCCGGGGCCGCGCGGCCGGCGGAACCGAGCAGCGCGGCTCCAACCAGGGCCTTTGCTTCCGCACTGGCGCCACGCCAGTCGCGGGTCTTCTGGGTGTCCTCGGGAATTCGCGCGGCCACGGCGAGTGCTTCGCGGCCAAACCGGACGGTGCGGGGGTGGTCACCCATGCGGTACGCGATCAGGGCGGCGGTATTCAGCGCACCGAGGTGGCCCATCGCAGGCGCGACGTTCTTCGGGTCGCGCGCGACGAGTTCCGCGCCACGGTCGACAGCCTCGGCGATGGTCCGATCCGCTTCCAGAAGCTGGCCGGACTGGGATAGCGCCACGGAAAGCTGCGTGAGGTACGACTGCTCGGTTTCGGCCATCTTCCGGTCATTCGGGTTCGCGGCCATGACTCCCCGGATCAACACGAGGACCTTGCGGTAGTACTCGACACCCTCCATTGCAGCCGCGGGTCGACCGCTGGACGACAGCACCTTGCCGGCGCGCTCGTAGGTCAGGATGAGATTGTCGCGCACGGTGGCATCGCCCGGCGCCTCTCGTGCCAGTGACTCGAGGATCGAGATCGACCTGCGGATCACGGCCTCGACTTCCTGACTCGGGCCGCGCAGGAGCTTGCCGAGGAGCGCCTGCTCGCTGAGCGTCGAGGCCGAACGAGCGCGGTCGCCGGGGGTTGCGCCGGGCAGGGCCGCGGCCCGCTCGGCAAGCACGACAGCGGAAGCGATTTCCGCTTCCCAGCGGGAATCGTCTTTCATGAAATAGGCCTTCGCGAGGTTGTAGCTGAGGTTCCAGTGTTCCCGAACCGAGTTGATGTCGTCCGGCCGCAGGGCATCGAGCGCGACGAACAGGCGCCTGCCCTTCTCGAAATTGCCGATTGCCGCCGACAGATCGCCCGTATTGGCGCCTCCCGGCAGGCCCTGGACATCGCCGATCTTGCGATAGGCGGCTGCCAGCTCGAACATGAGCGCCGGGTCGTTGCCGGCTTCCGCCTGCAGCGCATCGAGATAGTCGAGAGAGGTCTTCACCAGCATCTCGCGCGCCTTGAGCGAGCCGGGCAGGTTCTCGATCTCCGCATTCACGTCGAAGATGAATGCGTTGGCGAGTTTCCTCACGCTGGTGAAGTGCCGTTCGGCGCGCGCCTTTTCCACCACGGCCACTCGCCGCTCGTGTTCGGCCATCACCAGGCCCACCGCCATCGTCACGATCACCGTTGCGGCCATGGCGATGGGCAGCCGGTGGCGGACGGCGAAGCGGCCCGCAAGATAGCGCCATGTGCCCGCCCGCGCCTTGACCGGCCGGCGATCGAGGTGGCGCGCGATGTCCTCGTCGAACAGCTCGACGGAGGCATAGCGCGCCGCCGGATCGCGCCGCAGTGCCTTGAGGATGATCGCGTCCAGGTCGCCCGCCACGGCCCGCGCGAGTTGCCGGCTCGAGGCAAGGCCGCGTTCGAGCGCGGATGCCATGGCGAGCGGGAGGCTCGAGGCAACCGCGATCTCCTCCTGGAGCAGCATCACGTCGGTGAGCGGCTTGCCTTCACGCAGTGCGCGATAAGGCGCTTCGCCCGTGACCAGTTCGTGGAGGATGACGCCCAGCGAGTAGATGTCGGTGGCAGTGGTGACGGCGCCTTCGGCCACCTGCTCGGGCGCGGCGTAGCGAAGGGTCATCACGCGCCCGCCCAGGCGCGTGAGGTCGCGCCGTGCGCCGGTGTCCGCGACCGTCTCATCCTCCACCAATTTTGCGATGCCGAAATCGAGCAGCTTCACCTGGCCGGAAGCGTCGATGAGGATGTTGGCAGGCTTGAGGTCGCGGTGCACGACGAGGTGACGATGCGCATGCGAGACGGCGGAAAGCACCTGCCGAAGCAGGGCCAGCCGCGCGGCGATGGGCAGCTTGAGCGCGGCCACCTGCTTGTCGAGGGCCTCGCCCGCCACGTATTCCATGGCGAGGTACGGCTGGCCCGACTCGCTCACGCCGGCGTCGTAGAGGCGCGCGATGTTGGGGTGCGCCAGCTTGGCGAGGATGTCGCGCTCGCGCTGGAAGCGCTCGGCGCGAATCTCGTTGGCCTCCAGGGAGGAGGGAAGCTTGAGCGCCACTTGCCGGGTAACACGGCCGTCCGCCTGCTCGGCGAGCCACACCTCGCCCATGCCGCCCCGGCCTATCGGGCGCACCAGCCGGAAAGGACCGACCCGGTCGCCCTCTGCGAACGCGCTGGACGGCGCCGGCAGGGGAGCAAGCTGGGGCACCGTCTCCATCTCCCGATCGCGCTCCGCCCGTTCGTGCGTCGCGAGCATCCGTGCAAGGATCGGCGCCTCTTCCGGGTGGCTCGTGCGCAGGCCCTCGAGCCAGGCGCCCCGCTCGGCCCCGGTCATGTCGAGGGCGGCTGTCAGCAGCGGGTCGATCTTCTTCCAGGTCTCGGGCGAGATCTTCATCGGGCGGGGAACGGCGCGAAAAGCGGCAGTTGCCGGATTGAACGGATCGCGCCCGGAAAAGCGGCCACCGCGCCCACTCAGTCGCCGATGAGGGAAAGCAGGAGCGCGCGAGCCTTGGTCCACTCCCGGCGGACCGTGCGCTCCGAAATGCCCATCGCCTCGGCGATCTCCAGCTCCGTCAGGCCGCCGAAGAAGCGCATCTCCACCAGGCGGGCGAGCCCCTCGTCGAGCTTCGCAAGGTCTTCGAGCGCTTGTCCCACCGTCTCGACGTCCACGGAGGGCGCAATGCCTTCGCCAGCCGCCGTGTCGAGCGTCACCACCTGGAGATCGCCGCCCCGGCGAAGCGCGCGCTGCTCCCGGACGAGGTCTATCACGATGCTGCGCAGCACCCGCGAGGCGTAGGCGAGAAACTGGAGCCGGCTGCCGAACTCGAGGCCCTGGCCGCCGGCCAGCTTGAGGTAGCTGTCGTGCACGAGCGCCGTCGTCTGCATGGTGCCCTGCAGGCCGCTGCCGCGCAGGCGCGCCCGGGCGATGCGCTTGAGTTCCGGATAATGCGACTCGAACGCCTTGTCGAGCGCGGCACTGTCCTGCAAGGTGAGGCGCCCGAGGGCGGTCGAGACTTCGCTCATCGCGGAGCCCGGGAAGTCGACGATGTCTGGAACCTAGCCGATCGTCCCGCGATTGTCCAACCACCACCCCGGGATGCTCACATCCGGCAACCCGGGACCGTGCCGGGGTTGAAGCCCGGACAGGCCGTGCGAAACAGGCTGCCCTGGCAGGCGCCGCCTGGCTGCGGCGCCGCGCCCCCTGCTCGAGCCTAGTCGGCGCGGAACACGCCGCTGAAATCGCCGTCCTCGGTACAGCCTCCCGCATAGGTGGCCAAGAATCGTCCGGTGATGCCGACCGCGTTCGCATCGATCGCCGAGAAGCTGACCGACCCGCTTGCCCCATTGGCGCACGACACGATCGACCCGTCGAAGCCGCCCACGCTGCCGCTCTGCACATACGTGCCCGATGCGGAGCAGGCGGCGCCGCCCGACGGCTGCATCGAAATCCGCATCGTCGACCCGGAGAGCGACACGGTGAACGGCATCAGCGATTCGTAGCGGGCGGCGCCGCTCGCGCACCCGGTCCGGGTGACCGCGATCCCGCCGAGATACTGGCCGGTCAGAAAGGTGTTGGTCTTCCAGGTCTGCCTCGTGAGGGACTTGTTCACGCTAGTCCCGTTGATCGTGTAGGCGAGGTTCGCCGTCGTGGTCGTGATGTGGGTGAACGTGACGGTCCCCACCTGCGAGACGACCACGGCACTCGGATTGAACGGCCCGCCCAGCCAGGGACCACTCGTCTGGTAGAGCGGCCCGTTGTAGATGCGGCCGCCGGCGCCCTCGCTCTGGACCTGCGTGGACGGCCCCACCAGCCAGAGCGGCTGCTCGTTCTGCCCGTAGACGAAGAAGGTGAGGAACAGGATGCCTCCCTGCTCCACCACGTTGACGCCCCAGCCCGACTCACTCGAATTCCACCACAGGTCGCTCGCTCCTCCCGCCCGGACGGGCGAAGCGTACATGACCATGAAGACAAGAACCGCTGCCAAGCCCTTGAGGAATGCGTTCATGGAAAACTCCTTGAGTTGTCTGAAACATTGCCGGTGACATCGTCACGAGACGCCGGGAAATCGCGCCGCGTCCATACCGTTTACGGGAAGACGCGTTACGCGAGCGTGACGGCCAGGGGAAGCCCCATTGGCCGGATTGCGGTTCAGGCAAGCTGTGGCGGTACTCCTGCGCCTCGACGAGCGCCCGGAATGTCCGCGCTGGCCAGGCACCTGCTGCGCCCTTCGAGTACGATTCCCCCGACCCACGGCTAGCAATTCCACGACCGACATCAACCCATCCCAACCTCGATGCCCCGCATCACGCCCGCCACCGTCGTCTGCCTCGCCCTGTCGGTCGCGCTGCCGGCCGCCTCCCAGTCCGACCCGCGCAAGGTCGTCCGCACCGCCTACCCCAGCGCCGAATCGAAACTCGACCCCGCCGCGGAATCCGACGAAGCCTCGATCAGCATCTCGCACGCGATCTTCGATCCGCTACTCGAGTACGACTTCCTGGCCCGTCCCGCGAAACTCGTGGGCAACACCGGATCGCTCCCGGAGATCGCCGACGGCGGCGCCACGTTCACGTTGCACGTGAAGCCCGGCATCTTCTTCGCGCCCGACCCCGCGTTCGGCGGCAAGCCGCGCGAACTCACCGCGCACGACTACGTGTACTCGATCAAGCGCCTCTTCGATCCGAAGCTCCGGAGCCAGTGGCTTTTCCTCGTCGAGGGCAAGATCGCGGGTGCCGACGCCCTCATGAAGGAGGCGAAGGCGAGCGGGCGCTTCGATTTCGACAAGCCGATCGAGGGGCTCCAGGCGCTCGATCGCTACACGCTGCGCATCCGGCTCGCGAATCCCGACTGGTCGTTCCCGTACGTGCTCGCGATGCCCGCCACCTCCGCGTTGGCTCGCGAGGTGGTGGAACATTACGGCCAGGACATCGCGCACCATCCCGTCGGCACCGGCCCCTACCGCATCGCCGAGTGGGTGAAGGGGTCGCGCGTCGTTCTCGAGGCGAACCCCGGCTATCGCGAGGAGATCTTCGACGGCGACCCCGGCCCGGACGAGGTGAGCCGCGCCATCCACGCACGACTGAAGGGCATGCGGCTGCCGCTCGTGGGGCGCATCGAGATCCACACCATAGACGAGGCGCAACCGCGCTGGCTTGCGTTCCTCAACGGCGAGCACGACTACATCCGCCCGCTGCCCGAGGAGTTCGCCAACATCGCGCTGCCCGGCGGCAGGCTCGCGCCCATCTTCGCGAAGAAAGGGCTCTACGTGACGCCCGACGAGATCGCGTACACCACGTACACGACCTTCAACACCGCGCCCGTGATCGACGGCAAGCCCAACGTGCTGGGCGGCTACACGCCGGAGAAGGTGGCGCTGCGCCGCGCGATCGCGATGGGCTTTCGCCTCGACGAGCAGGTCGCGATCCTGGACAAGGGCCAGTCCGTGCCCGCGCACACCCTGCTTCCGCCGGCCGTGTCGGGGCACGACCCGAACTTCCGCAGCACCTTGCAGGAGTACAACCCGGCGAAGGCCAAGGCGCTGCTGGACCTCTACGGCTACGTGGACCGCGACGGCGACGGCTACCGCGAGATGCCGGACGGCTCGCCCCTTTCCTTCGACCACGCCTCCTATCCCACGCTGCGCGAGCGCCAGCGCAATGAATTGTGGAAGAAGTCCATGGACGCGATCGGCATCCGCGTCACGTTCGGGAAGGTGGAGAAGCTCACGGACCTTCGCAAGCAGGCGCAGCTCGGGCGTGTGCAGTCCTTCAGCTACGGCTGGATCGCCGATTCCCCGGACGGGGAGAACTTCCTGCAACTGCTCTACAAGGGCTCGATCGGCCAGGTGAACTACGCGATGTTCGACCTTCCCGAATACAACTCGCTCTACGAACAGGTGAAGCGCATGCGCGATTCGCCGGAGCGCAACCGGCTCATCGGACGCATGGTGAAGCTGGTCATCGTCTACGCGCCGTGGCACATCGAGACCTTCAAGACGCAGAACATCCTCGTCCAGCCCTGGCTCCTGGGGTACAAGAAGCACCCCTTCGCGAACGAGCCCTGGAAATACCTCGACGTCGATCTCGCGCGCCGGCCGGGTCCGTGAGGCCCTATCATCCGTCCATGGCCGCCCTGCCCGCTGACTCTTCGCCTCCCACGAGCCGCTTCGGCACGCTGGTGACGGTGGCGCTCGTGCTGGCGCTGGCGTGGGTGCTGGCCAGGTGGACCTGGGTTTTCATGGCGCCGCCGCAGGCGACTTCCGCTGCCCCGACGGCGGGCGGCGTCGATCTGGCGGCGGTGGCGCGCCTCTTCGGAGGCGGCGTGCCTGCGGGAACAACCACCCCGGCGGGGACCTCGTCGGGACTGCGACTCAAGGGCGTGATCGCGCCCACACCCGCCACCATCGGCTCGGCGGTGTTCAACACGGGCGGCAAGGACATCGCGGTGAACCTGGGCGGCGAGGTGCAGGCGGGCGTGAAGCTCGTCGCGGTCGAGCCCGATCACGCGATCGTTTCCCGCGGCGGGGTACGCGAACGCATCGATCTCGACACGCGCATGGCCGCGGTGCCGAGGGCGGTGGCCGGGAAGTCGGCCGGGTTCCGGCTGCCGGTGTCCCGCAATGCCTCGAACGCATTCGTCTTCTCGCGCAAGGATCTCGACGACGCCCTCAAGGACCCCGGCCAGTTGAGCTACCTCGGCCGGATCGGCGTGCCCCGGGGCGGCGGCGTCCGGCTGGACGAGGCGCCACCGGGAAGCCTCGCCTCGCGCCTGGGGCTGCAGCCCGGCGACGTCATCAAGAAGGTGAACGGCCAGGCCGTCGCTTCCGCCGGCGACCTCGCGCGCCTGTACCAGCAGTTCGCCACCACTTCCCTCGTCCGGGCCGAGGTCCAGCGCGGCACCGCCTCCGTCCAGCTCACCTACACCATCAATCCGTAAAAAGGGGACAGACCCCTTTTTCGAAAAGGGGTCTGTCCCCTTTATTTGAAGTCCCTCTGTGAAAATTGCGGGAATGGGCGCAAAATGCCCGTTAAATCAATGAGGAAGCCTGATTTCGTGACGCGATTTCTAGGATTTGCGGCGCTGGCCGCGATCGTCGCTTTTTCCACGGCCCGCGCGGCCGAGGAGGAGAAGGTCACGCTCAATTTCGTGAACGCGGACATCGTCTCCGTCATCAAGGCGGTGGGCGGCCACACGGGCAGGAACTTCATCCTCGATCCGCGCGTGACGGGCACGGTGAACATCGTCTCCGACAAGCCGGTCCCGAAAGACCTCCTCTACCCGATGCTGCTCTCGGTTCTGCGCACGCAGGGCTACGCCGCGGTCGAGGGCAACGGGTTCGTGAAGATCGTCCCCGAGGCGGAGGGAAAGACCGGCGCGAGCCCCGTGGGCGAGGCCGCGGCCCATGTCCCCGGCGACCGCATCATCACGCGCGTGTTCCTCCTGCAGAACGAGTCGGCTCTGCAACTCGTGCCCGTGCTGCGCCCCCTGGTCACGGCCAACAACTTCGTCGCGGCCTACCCCAACAACAACGCGATCGTCATCACCGACTACGCGGAGAACGTGAAACGCATCGAGTCGATCATCCGCGCGATCGACCAGCCCAGCGGCGGCGACGTGCAGGTGCTGCAGCTGGAGCACGCCTCGGCCGTCGACGTCGCGCAGACGATCAGGGGCGTGATCCCGGAGACCAACGCCAACCCGTCGTCACCGGGCGCGCCGGCCAAGGCCGCCATCTCCGTGGACCCGCGCACCAACAGCCTGCTCATCCGCGGCGACAACCCGGCGCTCCTCACGCGCATCAAGGCGCTGGCCGCCAGCCTCGACACGCCCGGCGCGGGCGCGGGCAACATCCACGTGGTCTACCTGCGCAATGCGGAGGCCGCGAAAATCGCCGATACGCTGCGCGGCCTGCTTTCCGGCGCGGAGGCGACGCGCTCCTCCACCTCGGTGGCCGCGTCGACGGGCGGCGCATCCGCGAACCCTGCCACCGGAACGGCAACCACCACCTCCGTCACCGTCGCCCCGGCCTCGATCATCCAGGCCTACGGGCCGACCAACTCCATCATCATCGTGGCGCCCGAACCCGTGTACCGCAGCCTTCGCGGGGTGATCGACAAGCTCGACGCGCGCCGCGCGCAGGTATTCGTCGAGGCACTCATCGTCGAGGTCTCCACCGGCCTCGCCGCGGAATTCGGCGTGCAGTGGCAGTCGGCCCGCAACGTGGGCAATGGCCAGTCGGTCTTCGGCGGCACCAATTTCAACACGGGCGTGGCCGGGGGAGCGGGCACGAACATCATCGGCGCGGCGCTGGACCCGCGCACCCTGGGCGGGGGCTTGAACCTCGGCCTCATCAACGGGGTGCTCACCATTCCCGGCACGGACATCCAGGTGCTGAACCTGCAGGTGCTCGCGCGGGCGCTGGAGGCGGATTCGGGAGCGAACGTGCTCTCCACGCCCAACGTCCTTACGCTCGACAACGAGGAGGCGAAGATCATCGTCGGCCAGAACGTCCCGTTCATCACGGGGAGCTACACGCCCGTCGCCGGCAGCGCCACCAACCCCTTCCAGACCATCGAGCGCAAGGACATCGGCCTCACGCTGAGGGTCACGCCGCAGGTGGCGGAAGCCGGCGCGGTGAAGCTCAAGATCTTCCAGGAAGTCTCCAGCGTCACGCGCGAGGCGCAGCTCGTGAAGTCGGCCGACATCATCACCAACAAGCGCTCGCTCGAATCCACCGTGCTGGTGGACGACGGCCAGATCGTGGTCCTCGGCGGCCTCATCCAGGACGACCAGCAGGCCTCCGTCGAGAAGGTGCCGCTGCTGGGCGACATCCCGTGGTTGGGCAGCCTCTTCAAGTACGAGTCGCGCAACCGCAAGCGCACCAACCTCATGGTGTTCCTGCGCCCGGTGGTGCTGAAGGACGAGAAGGCCGCGGCCGCGATCACCTCGGACCGCTACGAGTACATCCGCAATCTGCAGCGCGGCATGACCCTGCCCCCGAACGTGCTGCTGCCCGAAGCGAAGGCCAGGGAGCTGCCGCCGATCGACTCGACGACCCCCGGCAAGCCGCTGCTGCCGCAATGACGGCTCCTCTCGAGAGAACCGTGAACCCCCAGGACCTGGATCCCGCCACCGTCCGCCTGCTGCCCTACGCGTTCGCGAAGGCGAAGGGCGTCATCGCCGCGCGCGTCGCCGGTGGCGCGCTGGAAGTGTGGATCCGCCCCGTGCCGCAGGCAGCCACGCTCGCCGAGGTGCGCCGCATCGCCGGCAGGCCGCTGCGCGAGATCCTCCTCGTGCCGGAGGAATTCGAGCATTGTCTGGAGCTCGCCTACACGCGTGAGCCCAACGCGGCGGAAAACATCGTCGAGGACATGGGCGAATCCCTAGACCTCGCAAAGCTCACCGAATCGCTGCCCGAGATCGCGGACCTCCTGGAAGCCGAGAACGACGCGCCGATCATCCGCCTCATCAACGCGCTCCTCACGCAGGCGGTGCGCGAGGGCGCCTCCGACATCCACCTCGAGATCTTCGAGGCGCGCGCGCTGGTTCGCTTCCGCGTGGACGGCGCCCTTCGCGACGTGGTCGAGCCGCGTCGCGGCCTGCACCCGGCCATGGTCTCGCGCCTGAAGGTGATGGCCAGCCTCGACATCGCGGAGAAGCGCCTGCCGCAGGACGGGCGCATCGCCCTGCGCGTCGCCGGCCGCCCGATCGACGTGCGCGTCTCCACGATTCCCACTGCCCACGGCGAGCGCGTGGTGCTTCGCCTACTCGACAAGCAGGCCGGCCGCCTCACGCTCGACGCGCTCGGCATGGGTGCCGCCACGCGCGACGCGGTGGATGCGCTCATCCAGCAGCCGCACGGCATCCTCCTCGTGACCGGCCCCACGGGGTCGGGCAAGACCACGACCCTGTACGCCGCCCTCACGCGCCTGGACCGCAAGACGCGCAACATCCTCACCGTCGAGGATCCGGTCGAGTACGAGTTGGACGGCATCGGCCAGACGCCGGTCAACCAGAAGATCGAGATGACCTTCGCGCGGGCGCTGCGCGCGATCCTGCGCCAGGACCCGGACGTGGTGATGATCGGCGAGATCCGCGACCTGGAGACTGCGCAGATCGCCGTGCAGGCCTCGCTCACCGGCCACCTCGTGCTCGCCACGCTGCACACCAACGACGCGCCGGGCGCCGTCACACGCCTGGCCGACATGGGAATCGAGCCCTACCTCCTCGCCTCCACGCTTTCCGGCGTGCTGGCCCAGCGCCTGGTGAGAAAGCTCTGCCCGGCCTGCAAGACACCGTATGAAGCCACTGCGGCCGACCGCGCGATCTTCCGCGACAACGCCCCGGAGCGCCTGTACAACGCGGTCGGGTGCGCCGCCTGCAACTTCACCGGCTACAAGGGCCGCACCGGCATCTACGAGCTGCTCACCGTCGATGACGACCTGCGCCGCATCGTCCACGACGCGACCGACGAGCGCGCGATCCGCGACCTGGCGATCACGCGCGGCATGGCGCGGCTGCGCGACGACGGGCTGCGCTGGGTGCGCGACGGGGTGACGTCGCTCGACGAAGTGTTGAGAGTCACGAGGACCTGAAGGCCCTCACCCCCGATCCCTCTTTCGGAGGGACAGGGGAGAAAAGTGTTCCCCTCGCCCGCTTGCGGGAGGGGGCCGGGGGTGAAGGTAACCAATCACATGCCAGGCTTCCGCTACCAGGCGTACTCGATCGAAGGCAGGCTGCACAAGGGCGTGCTGGAGGCCGACAGCGCGCGCCAGGCGCGCTCGACCCTGCGCGACCAGGGCCTGACTCCCTACCGGGTCGAGGTCATCGCCGCCAACGATCCCGCCGGGGGCCGGCACTTCCGCGCGATCTCCCTGTCATCGGCCGAGCTCACGCGCCTCACGCGTAGCCTCGCCTCGTTGATCGAGGCCGGACTCACGGTCGAGCAGGCCTTCAACGCGCTCATCGAGCAGGCCGAGAACGAGCGCGAGCGGCAGGTGCTCGCGGCGTTGCGCGGCGAGGTGATGGCCGGCTCCACGATCGCCAAGGCGCTGGAAGGGTTCCCGGGCGTCTTCCCGGAGCTCTACCGCACCCTCGTCGCGGCCGGCGAAGCCTCGGGCCAGCTCACGCGCGTGCTCACGAAGCTCTCCGACTACCTCGAGGAGCGCCATGCGCTTCGCGGCCGGCTTTCGCTGGCGCTGGTCTACCCCGCCATCGTGACCGGGGTCTCGCTCCTCGTGATGGGCGCGCTCATGGTCTACGTCGTGCCGCAGGTGGTGCAGGTGTATGCCCACGCGAAGGAGGCGCTGCCGATCCTCACGCGCATCCTCATCGCCGTCTCCGCGTTCCTGCAGGCGAGCTGGCCGGCGTGGATCGCGCTCGGCATCGCGGCGGCCGTGGCGCTCAGGATCGCGCTCGCGCGTCCTGCCCCTCGAGCACGCATCCACCGATTTCTCCTCAAGGTTCCCGTGGCGGGCAAGGCGCTTCGCCACCTGGACAGCGCGCGCCTGGCCGCCACGCTCGCGATCCTGGTGGGAAGCCGCGTCCCCATCCTCGCCGCGCTCGAGGCCGGCGAGGGCGTGATGACGCTCGTTCCCATGCGCGAAGCGCTGGCCGCGGCGGCGCGCGGCGTGCGCGAAGGCATGCCGCTTTCCCGCGCGCTCGGTGCGACGGGCGAATTTCCGCCGGTGATGGTCCATCTCATCGCGGGGGGCGAGGCAACGGGCCGCCTCGACGAATCCCTGGAACGCGCGGCGCGCCAGCAGCAGTCGGACATCGCCACGAGGCTCGCCGCCGCCGTCGCGGTGTTCGAGCCGGCGCTCATCGTGATCATGGGCGCGGTCGTGCTCGTCATCGTGCTCGCGATCCTGCTTCCCATCTTCAACCTGAACCAGCTCGTCGGACGCTAGAAAGGGGTCGGATCACTTTGCACCTAAAATGGGCAAAGTCATCCGACCCCTTTACTTGCGGGAACCCATGAAAAGACAGTCCGCCTTCACCCTCATCGAGATCCTGGTCGTCGTGGCGATCCTGGGAATCCTCGCCGCCATCGTGGTGCCGCGTCTCATGGATCGGCCCGACGAGGCCCGGCGCGTCGCCGCCAAGGCCGACATCGCGGCCATCGTGCAGTCGCTCAAGCTCTACCGGCTCGACAACGGGTTCTACCCGGCCACCGACCAGGGCCTCGCCGCGCTGGTGCAGAAGCCGGCCTCCAACCCCGTGCCCGCCAACTGGAAGCAGGGCGGCTATCTGGAGCGTCTTCCGAAGGACCCCTGGGGCGGCGACTACCAGTTCCTCAACCCGGGCGTGAAGGGCGAGATCGACGTCTTCAGCTTCGGGGCCGACCGGGCGCGAGGAGGCGAAGGCAGTGGCGCGGATATCGGCAACTGGGACTAGGCGAGGCGAGCCCGGCCGGGCAACCGGGACACGGGGCTTCACCCTCATCGAGATCCTCGTGGTGGTTGCCGTTGCCGGCATCGTGCTCGCGGTGGCCGCCGTGAATCTCTTTCCCGGCGACGAGGAAGTGGCGCGGCGCGAGACTTCGCTTCTCGCCCTCGACATCGAAGGCGCGCGCGACGACGCCTGGTTCGGCGGCCGTCCCACGGCGGTCTCGCTGGCCGATGGCCGGATGCAGGTGCTGCGCCTGGCCCCCGACCGCTCGTGGTCCGCGGTGCCCGGGCGCGAGCGCCGCCTTCCCGACACGATGCAGGTCGATACCCTGGCGATCGACGGCCGGGTGGTCGATGCGCGCGAGGTCCTGATCTTCCTGCCCGATGGCCTGGGCGTTCCGTTCCGCGTGGCGCTCACCGTTCGCGGGCTTCCCAAGGCCATCGAAGGCGATAGCGCAGGCGCGGTGCGGGCGATCGCGAAATGAAGCGCCACCGCGCGTTCACGCTGGTGGAGATCCTGGTCGCGATGGCGATCCTGGCCATCGCACTCGCCGCCACCACGCGCGCCGCAAGCCTCGCCACCGATGGCGCGCGCGAGACGCGGGCGCGGCTGCTGGCCACCTGGGCCGCGGGGAACCGCGTGGCGGAAATGCGCGCCCGGCAGGTCTTTCCCGCCGCGGCCGTCACCACCGCGACCGTCGAGCAGGGCGGGCTTTCCCTCGTCGTGCAGGAAACGGTGGCCGAGACGCCCAACCCCACCATCCGCCGCGTCGATCTGTCCGTCGCGGACGCGCACGACCCCGGCCGCGTGCTTTCGTCCGTCACCGCTTTCATGGTGAAACCATGAGCCGCCCGGATAAAGGGGACAGACCCCTTTATCAGAAAAGGGGTCTGTCCCCTTTATCCGGGCAATGGGCCTTCACGCTGGTCGAGCTCCTCATCGCGCTCGCGATCTTCGCAGTGCTCTCGGCCTTCGCGTACCGCGGCCTCGCGGTGCTCCTGGAGAGCCGCGAATCCCTCGACCGCGACTCGCGCAAGTGGCGCGACCTCGCGCTCTTCGTGGGCCGATTCGAGCGCGACGTGCAGGCCGCGCTCGATCGCCCCGCCATCGGCGCTTCCGGCACGACGCTGAGCCCGGTCTCCTCGCTGCTGGACCTGGGCGGCGCGAGCGCACGCGGCCTCGCCCTCACGCGCGCCGGCGCCACGCTCTACGCCAGCGAACTGGCCGCTCCGCAGCGTGTGGGTTACCGGTTCTCGGAAGGGCGTGTGGATCGCCTCGCCTGGCCCTGCGTGGACTCGGGCCCGCGCGCCGAGGCGGTGGCCACTCCCTTGCTCGACAACGTTCGCTCCCTCGCATTCCGCTTCCTCGACCGCAGCTACGAATGGCGGACGGACTGGGCGTTGCCGGCCACGCAGGGCATGCCCGTCGCCGTGGAGATGACGCTGGAGCTCGCGAGCGGGGAGACGATCGTGCGCATCGTGGACATCCCGCGATGAGGCGCGGCCTGCAGCGCGGCGTGGCCGTGGTGACCGCGATCCTCGTGGTGGCGGTGGCCGCGTCGGCCGCCACCTGGATGCTGTCGCAGCAGTCCGCGACACTCAACCAGACCGCGCTCGTCGCCTCGCGGGCGCAGGCCGACTACTACGCGCAGGCAGGGCTCGACTGGGCACGCGGGATCCTTGCCGAGGATGCGCGCTCGAGCGCCATCGACACGCTCGACGAAGGCTGGGCGCAACCGCTCGCGGGCCTGCCCGTGGAGCGCGCGGTGGTGAGCGGCTCCATCACGGACCTGCAATCGCGCTTCAACCTGAACAACGTCGTGAAGGACGGGCGGCGCAGCGACCCGGACGTGCAGGCCCTCACGCGCCTCCTTGAATCCCTGGGCCTCGACGCCGGCCTCGCGCTGGCCGTCCTGGACTGGGTGGATGCCGACTCGGATCTCGCGGGCAGCGGCGGCGCCGAGGACGCGTACTACCTCGCGCTGGCCCGCCCGCACCGCGCCGCCAACCGGCCGATGGCGCAGGTGGAGGAGCTCTACCTCATGCGCGGCTTCGACGCCCGCTCGATCGCGAAACTGCGTCCGTTCGTGACGGCGCTGCCGGTTCGCACGACCGTGAACGCCAACACCGCGCCGGCGGAGGTGCTCGGCCCCCTGCTGCCCGAACTCTCGCCGACCGAGGTGCGCGAACTGGTCTCCTCCCGCCGCGGCCACCCGTTCAGGGACAAGGCGGACCTCAAGACGCGAGCGAAGAAGGTGGCGTCCTCGACCATCGACGCCCTTCTCGACGTGAAGAGCGGCCACTTCCTCGTGCAGGTGGGCGTGGCGCAGGACGACGTGCAGGTGGCCAGCGAGGCCCTTGTCGTGCGCGCCGCGCCGGGCACCTCTCCCGCGACGGCCCTGATCTGGCGCCGCCCGCTGTACTGACCGTGGCCGGGGAACGAGCCGGCGGTAAAATGACATACTGCCGCCCGCCATGATCCTTCGCCTCCTCGTCCCCGCCGTGGACCACCCCGGCACCGACACACCCTACGCGTGGTCGCTCGCCGACGGGCGGGGCGCCTCGCTTCGCGAGGGCGTCTCGCCGCTTTCCGGCGTGCCGCGCGGCGATGTGGTGGAGGTGGTGCTCCCCGCCTCGCGCGTGCTCTTCGCGCGTCTGAAGCTCCCGAAGGTGAACGCGGCCACGATTCGTGAACTGCTTCCCTTCGCCGTGGAAGACCGGCTGCTGGCCGACCCCGCGCAGATCCACGCCGTGCCCGGAACCACCAATGCCCGCGGCGAAACGCGGGTCGCCGTGGTGGACCGCGCCTGGCTCTCCGAAGCGCTGTCCGTCCTCGCCCGCGCCGGCTTCGTGCCCTCGCGCGCCGTCTGCGAGAGCGCGCTCCTGCCCGCCGAAGCCGGTTGCTGGCACGCGGTCCTGGGGGAATCGCGCAGCTTCCTCGTCGAGGACGATGGCAACGCCGTGGCATTCGACCGCCCGGCCGGCGCCGAGCCGCCGCTCGCGGTGCGCATCGCCGCCGATGAAGCCGCCGCCCGGAGTGCGCGCCCCGAGCGCTTGCGAGTCCTCGTGGAGCCGGGCCTCGCCGCCGTGGACCCGGCCGTATGGACCGAGCGCATCGGCATGAAGGTCTCGGCCGTCGATTCCCGGCCCCCGCTGGCCGCGCCGCTGGCCGCAAACGCCATCGATCTCCTCGTGGGCGACTTCGCCCGCGGCGCGTCGGGAGCAGGTGCACTTCGCCTGCCGCGCCTGGCCTGGGGCCTGGCCGCCGCCATCGTCGCCGTGCAGTTCGGCTTCACCGCCTGGGACGCGTGGCGGATCGAGCGCGAGCGGCGGATGCTGGTGGCCGAGCAGGAATCCATCTTCCGCGCCGCCTTCCCGGACGCAAAGACGATCGTGGACCCCGCCCTGCAGATGCGGCGCAACCTCGCCGACCTGCAGCGCGCGCGCGGCCGCGCCGCCGCGAGCGATTTCCTCGCGCTCGCCACCGCCGCGGCCCGCACCGACCCGGCGCCCGCGAAGCGCCTCACCTATGCGGGCGGCCGGATGGAAATCGACCGCTCGGCGGCCCCGAAATGAACGCGCCCGCCTTCTGGACTGCGCGAAACGCGCGCGAACGCAGCGTCATCGCCTGGGCCGGCGCGGCGGTGGCGCTGCTCCTGCTCGCGGTGTTCGCCTGGCTTCCGCTGGAGCGCGCCCGGAGCAGAATCGGCGCGGACCTGCCTGCGCTGCGCGCCTCGGTGGCGCAGATGCGCGCGCAGGCCGACGAGGTGAAGGCGCTCAGGACCCTGCCCGCGCGCAGCGGGGCGACCGCGGTGGCGCTCGGCACCCTGGTTGCATCCGGCACGCTCGCGCAGGGGCTCCCCGGCGCGCGCCTGTCCGCGATCGACGCGAAGCGGGTGCGCCTCGCGGTGGACGACGCCTCGTGGACGCGCCTGGTCGAGTGGCTGTCGTCGGCCAGTGCCGCGCACGGCCTCAGCGTGGACGAGGCGACGATCGAGGCCCTGCCCTCGACCGGCCGCGTGCGCGCCACCCTCGTGCTCGCCGCCCCCTGAGCCATGCGGCCGCTGCGTGCGCTTCTTCTCGGCATCGCCGCCTATGGCGTCTTCCTCCTCGCCACGGCGCCCGCGGGCCTGATCCCCGCGCGGCTCGCTACGGCCACGGGCGGGCAGGTGACGCTGGCGAACGCGACCGGCTCGGCGTGGGACGGAACGGCACGCGCGACGATCGCCACGTACGGCGCGGCAATCGTCCTCGGCGAGGTGAGCTGGCGGTTCCTGCCCTCTCGCCTGCTGGCCGGCCGCGCCGCTTTCGCGATCGAGGCGCGGTCGGGCGCGCTGCAGGCGCAAGCGGAAGTATCCCGCAGCCCGATGGCGTGGCAGGTACGCGACCTGCGCGCGAACGGTGACGCCTCGACGGTGGCCGCGATCTTTCCTCTCGCGGCGACGTGGCAGCCGGGGGGCGCGATCGCGATCGAGGCCGAGCACCTCACCTGGGACGGGGAACGGGCAACAGGCGTTGCAAACGCGCAGTGGCGTGATGCGTCCCTGGCCCTTTCGGAAGCGCGTCCGCTCGGCAGCTGGCGCGCGCAGGCCCAGGCCGAGGGCGCCTCGACGAGAATCACGCTGTCCACCACGAAGGGGCCGCTGCTCCTGTCGGGCAGCGGGACGCTGGTGATCCCCGGACGGTTGGCCTTTTCGGGCGTTGCGCGCGCCGAACCCGGGCGCGAACGCGAACTCGAAGGCCTGCTGAACCTCCTCGGTCCTCGCCGTGCCGACGGTGCGCATGCGATCGAGGTGCGCTGAGTGGGCGCGCCCGAATACCGCGCGCCGCGCTGGCTCGCGAACGCGCACCTGCAGACCATCTACGGCTCACTGTTCGCCGCCCGGCCTGCGGTTCGCTATCGCCGCGAGCGCTGGGAGACGCCCGACGACGATTTTGTCGATGCCGACCACGTCGATGGCCCGCCGGGCAGCCCCTGGGTCGTGCTGTTCCACGGCCTCGAGGGTTCCTCGGATTCCCCGTACGCCCGCACCCTCATGCACCGCGTGGCCGAGCGCGGGTGGCGCGGCACGGTCGTGCACTTCCGCGGATGCAGCGGCGAGCCCAACCGCCTGCCGCGCGCCTACCACTCGGGCGACGCCGACGAGCTGGACTGGGTGCTGCGCCGCCTGCGCTCGCTCGCCGGGGATGCGCCCGTGTACGCGACCGGCATCTCGCTGGGCGGCAACGCGCTGCTCAAGTGGCTGGGCGAACTCGGCGACGAGGCATCGCCCATCGTCACGCGCGCCGCGGCCGTATCGGCACCTCTCGACCTCATGGCCGCGGGCGAGGCGCTCGGGCAGGGCTTCTCGATCGTCTATGCGAAGCACTTCCTGGCGACGATGAAGAGCCGCGCCGCCGCCAAGCACGCGCGCTTCCCGGGCAGCTTCGACCTTCAGGCCATGCGCGGTTCGAGGACCTTGCGGGAGTTCGACAACGTGGTGACGGCACCCCTGCACGGCTTTCGCGACACCGACGACTACTGGACGCGCGCCAGCTCCAAGCCGGTGCTGCGGCAAGTCGTGGTGCCCACGCTCGTGCTCAACGCCCGCGACGATCCCTTCCTGCCCGAGCGCGCCTTGCCCGCTCCGCAGGAGGTCTCGGCGGCGATCAAGGTAGAATTTCCGGACCGGGGCGGTCATGTCGCCTTCGTCTCCGGCGCTTTCCCCGGCCACATCGGCTGGCTGCCCGCTCGCCTGCTGCACTTCTTCGACCACCAGGAATGAGATTGCCCATGGCCTCCCCCATCGCCCCCGAGATCTTCAAGGCCTACGACATCCGCGGCATCGTGGACAAGACCCTCACCGAGGAGGCGGCGGAACTCATCGGCCGCGGACTGGGCACGATGGGCGCGAAGAAGCGCGTCAAGCGCTTCATCGTCGGGCGCGATGGACGCCTGTCGGGGCCGCGCCTCGTCGCGGCGCTCACGCGCGGCCTCAATGCGGCGGGCATGGACGTGACCGACATCGGCGTGGTCGCAACGCCGATGGTCTATTACGCGACGTACGAGCTGGGCACCGGCAGCGGCGTCATGGTGACCGGCAGCCACAACCCGCCCGAATACAACGGCCTCAAGATGATGGTCGCGGGCGACACGCTCGCCTCCGAAGCCATCCAGGACCTGCGCAAGCTCGTCGAGAGCGGCAAGTTCGCCTCCGGCAACGGTTCGGCCGACTCTAAGGACATGAAGGCCGCCTATCTCGATCGAATCACGGGCGACGTGAAGCTCGGGCGCCTCATGCGCATCGCCATCGACTGCGGCAACGGCTCGCCGGGGGCGATAGCACCGGCGCTCTACCGCAAGCTCGGCTGCGAAGTGCAGGAGCTTTTCTGCGAAGTGGACGGCAACTTCCCCAACCACCACCCGGATCCATCGCAGCCCAAGAACCTGCAGGACCTCATCCGCGCCGTGAAGGAGGGCCACGCGGAGGTGGGCCTCGCGTTCGACGGCGACGGCGACCGGCTCGGGGTGGTCACGAAGAACGGCAAGATCATCTACCCCGACCGCCAGCTCATGCTCTTCGCCGCCGACGTGCTGCAGCGCAACCCCGGCGCGCAGGTCATCTTCGATGTGAAGAGCACGCGCAATCTTTTCTCCTGGATCCGCGCCCACGGCGGCGAGCCGGTGCTGTGGAAGACCGGGCACTCGCTCATCAAGGCGAAGTTGAAGGAGACCGGGGCGCCGCTCGCCGGCGAGATGAGCGGCCACATCTTCTTCAAGGAGCGCTGGTACGGCTTCGACGACGGCCTTTATGCCGGCGCCCGCCTGCTCGAGATCCTCTCGCGCGCGCCCGACGTGACGCAGGCGCTCGAGGGACTTCCCGATTCCATCTCGACGCCGGAGCTGCAGCTCGCGCTCGACAAGGAAGGCGAGAACCACGCCCTCATCGCGTCGCTGCAGAAGTCCGCCCGCTTCGAGGGCGCCACCGAAGTCATCACCATCGACGGCCTGCGCGTCGAATATCCCGACGGATTCGGCCTCATGCGCGCCTCCAACACCACGCCCGTCGTCGTGCTGCGCTTCGAGGCCGACACGGACGCGGCCCTCACCCGCATCCAGGACGATTTTCGCCGCGTGCTCGCCGCAGCGCGGCCCGGTGCCAAGCTGCCGTTCTAGACGCCGTTCCAGGCGACTGGCCGCGGAGCACGCGCACTCGCCCTGCATCAGACGGGCGAGCGGCTCTGGGACCATTGGCACAGCGGCGGGTGGCGGGCAGCGGGCAGCGGGCAGCGAGGAGGGGTGAAAACAAAAGTTGGCTGGGTTTTTTTTTGGTTTTGGCCAGGTCAAATTGCTTCCGGCATCGCTGTCCGAAACCTCATCGGCATAGGCCATGGAGGCGACGTCAATGGCACCGTCATCTGGCCAAAACCAAAAAACAAACCCAGCCAACTTTTTTTTCACCCCGGAAGCTCCCCGGAAGCTCCCCGGAAGCTCCCCGGAAGCTCACCGGAAGCTCACCGGAAGCTCACCGGAAGCTCACCGGAAGCTCTCCGACGAGGTGCCGTCGCTCGAGCGCGAGAGGGAAGGCGGGCGCAATCACGGCTCGATCGTGGTGCGCTTCGGGGCGAATGCATCGGCTCGAGGGACGGATCTCCGGGCCGTTGCTTGACGGGCCGCAAACGTTTGTCTGCGCCCTGCCTTAGGATGAACGATCGACACGAATGCAGGGGAAGGAAGCCATGGATCCGCGCCTGAAGGAACTGGTCGGCAAGTCCGTACTCGCCAAGGAACTCTCGGACGGCGACGTTGCGGTCGTGGCCGGCCTCGTCCGCCTGCACCGGCTGGAGGACGGCCAGGTCATCACGCCCGAAGGCGAACCCGACAGCCACATGCACGTGAT
This sequence comes from Betaproteobacteria bacterium, assembly GCA_016720855.1. NCBI lineage: Bacteria > Pseudomonadati > Pseudomonadota > Betaproteobacteria > Betaproteobacteria bacterium. The sequence goes on from JADKJU010000001.1 coordinate 1,270,929, forward strand.
CGTGAACGGGGCGCTGGCGGTTTCGCGGCCCGGGCCGGACGGCACTTGGGAGAACCTGCACGTGATGACCGCGGGCGACCTCGTGGGCGAGCTCTCCTTCCTCGACGGCACGCCGCGCTACGCGGCGCTGCGGGCCGTGGGCCAGACGGAGATCTTCAGCCTCGACCGCGCCGACATCGAGAGCCTCGTGGAGAAGCACCCGTGGATCGCCTACCGCATCATGCGCGCGATCGTCCGCTTCACGCACGGCCTGCAGCGCCGCCTGAGCATGCAGTCGGCCGAGCTCATGCACTACCTGTACAAGAACCAGGCCAAGTACTGAAGGAAAAACGGGGTCGGATGACTTTGCGGATGCGGTCCTGCGACGGCGGGACACGAGCCGCAAAGCAATCCGACCCCGTTTTCTCGCGACAGGCCGGTTGATTCACGTCAATGGGCCGTCGGCCCGCTCCCCTACCCTTGCTACTGGACGGCGGAACGCCGAGCCGTTGCCCCCTGCACTGCACCCCCCAGGACGATGCACACGATCAAGCGCGGGTTGGACCTGCCCATAGCCGGAAGCCCGATCCAGTCGATCGGTGACGGGCCGGCCATGTCCCGCGTGGCCCTGCTGGGGGCCGACTACGTGGGCCTCAAGCCCACGCTTCTCGTGCAGCCCGGCGACAAGGTGCTGCGCGGGCAACCGCTCCTCGAGGACAAGAAAACTCCCGGAGTGCGCTACACCGCACCCGCAGCGGGCCACGTGTTCGCGGTCCTTCGCGGCGAGAAGCGCGCTTTCCGTTCCCTGGTGATCGAGGTTTCCCCCGAGGACGGCCCCGATGCCCAGGTGGCGTTCGCAAACTGGAATGGCGCGCCGCCCGTCCAAGGCGATGGCGCCGCGCTTCGCGCGCTCCTCGTGGAATCGGGCCTGTGGACCGCGTTTCGCGTCCGGCCCTTCAGCCGCGTACCGGCACCCGAGGCGATCCCCGAGGCGATCTTCGTGACCGCCATGGATACGCGCCCGCTCGCGCCCAGGGTCGATGTCGCGCTGGCCGGCCGGGAAGAGGACTTCGCTGCCGGCATCCTCGCGCTGCGCGAGCTCACGCCCGGGCCGGTGTACGTCTGCCGCGAACCGGGGTCGGCGCTTCGCGTGCCGCGCGCCGAGCGCATTGAAATCGAGGAATTCTCGGGCCCGCACCCCGCGGGCAACGCCGGGACGCACATCCACTTCCTGCATCCCGTCGGGCACGGCCGAAGCGTCTGGCACGTGGGCAGCCAGGACGCGGCGGCCATCGGACACCTTCTCGCCACGGGCAAGCTCGACGTTGCGCGCGTCGTATCGCTCGCAGGTCCCGGCGTCCTGCGACCGCGCCTCCTGCGAACGCGTCTGGGCGCGTCGATGGCGGAACTCACGTCCGGCGAGCTGGCTCCGGGCGAGCAGCGCATCGTCTCCGGCTCGGTGCTGGACGGGCGCGCGGCCACGGACGAAGCCGAGGCCTTTCTCGGCCGCTACCAGCAGCAGGTGAGCGTGCTGCCTGAAGGGCGCGATCGCGAGCTCTTCGGATGGATCGCGCCGGGCCGCGACAAGTTCTCCGTCGCAGGCGTGGTGCTGGGCGCCTTCGCGCGGGCGCGCAAGCGCGTCTTCACGACCACCACGAACGGCAGCCACCGCGCCATGGTGCCCATCGGCACCCACGAGGCGGTGATGCCCCTGGACATCCTGCCCACGTTCCTGCTGCGCGCGCTCCTCATGGGCGACGCCGAGCGGGCCGAGGCGCTGGGCGCCCTGGAGCTCGACGAGGAGGACCTCGCCCTGTGCACCTACGCCGACCCGGGGAAGAACGACTACGCGCCGATGCTTCGCGACGTGCTCCACCGGCTCGAGAGGGAAGCCTGACATGAGCGCCCTCGAGAAGCTCCTCGAGAAGGCGGGCCAGCCGTTCGGGCCGGGCAAGCCGCTTCGGCGCTTCCACGCGCTCTTCGAGGCGGCGGACACCTTCGCCCTGACGCCGCCCACGGTGACGACGGGCGCCACGCACGTGCGCGACGCGCTGGACCTCAAGCGCATGATGATGCTCGTGATCATTGCGATGCTGCCCTGCATCTTCATGGCGATGTACAACACGGGGCTGCAGGCGAACCTCGGCATCGACCCGGGCAAGGTCGCCTCGCTGGCGGGCTGGCGGCACGACGTGATGCGACTCGCCGGCGTGGGCTACTCGCCGGAAAGCTTCTCGGCCTGCCTCTTCCACGGTTCGCTCTATTTCCTGCCGCTCTACCTCATCACGATGGTCGTCGGCATCACCTGGGAGGTGCTCTTCGCGATCGTGCGGCGCCACGAGGTGAACGAGGGCTTCTTCGTCACCGGCATGATCTTCCCGCTCATCTGCCCCCCACGCTGCCTCTGTGGGAGGCGGCGCTGGGCATCAGCTTCGGCGTGGTGGTGGCCAAGGAAGTGTTCGGCGGGACGGGCATGAACTTCATCAACCCCGCGCTCGCGGCGCGCGCGTTCGTCTTCTTCGCCTATCCCGGCGACATTTCCGGCGACCAGGTCTGGGCAGCCGTCGCACCCGCCGCGGCGATCGACGGCTACTCCGGCGCCACCCTGCTCGGGCAGATGCGCCAGATGACCACCCCCTTCGAACAGCAGGGATTCTCCTGGTGGAACGCGTTCGTCGGCCTCGAGAAAGGCAGCCTCGGGGAGACCTCTGCGCTCGCCTGCCTCGCCGGCGCCGTCTTCCTCGTCGCCACCGGCGTGGGCTCGTGGCGAACCATGGCGGGCGCCGTGGCAGGCACGGCGGCCATGGCGGGCCTGTTCAATGCCATCGGCTCGACGACCAACCCGTGGTTCGCAGTGCCCTTCTGGTGGCACATGGTCCTGGGTGGCTGGGCGTTCGGGATAGCGTTCATGGCCACCGACCCGGTGACCTCCCCGTTCGCGGAAGGCGGCAAGCTCGCCTACGGCTTTCTCATCGGGGTCCTCGTCGTGCTGATCCGGGTGGTGAACCCGGCGTACCCGGAAGCGGTGATGCTCGTGATCCTCTTCATGAACGTCATGGCCCCGCTCATCGACTTCGGGTTCGTGAAGGCCAACATCGACCGGCGGGCGCGCAGGGCAGGCAGTCATGGCAAGGCTTGACTCCCCCCGCTACACGATCCTCTTCGCCGCGGCGGTGTGCGTGGTGTGCGCCCTCATGGTATCGGTGGCCGCCGTGTCGCTGCAGCCCCGGCAGAAGGCCAATGCGCGGCTCTACATGGAGAAGAACGTGCTCCTCGCCGCCGGCCTGCTGAAGCCCGGCCAGGAAGTGACGATCAAGGATGTCGAGAAGTTCTTCGAGAAGGACGTCCGGGCGCGCCTGGTGGAGCTCTCCACCGGGGACCTCCTGCCGGAAGGCAGAATGGACGCCCGCGCCTACGACCAGCGCGGCGCGCGCAACGAGCCCGGCCAAAGCCGCGCCGCGCCGGCGAACACCGCGGGCGTCGGGCGCCTGCCCCGGTACGGCGTGGCCTACTTCGTGATGAAGGGCGACCGGGCGGAGCAGGTGGTGATCGCCATCGAGGGCCTGGGGATGTGGGGGACGGTCTATGGGTTCCTGTCGCTCGACCGCGACACCCTCGCCGTGCGCGGCCTCACCTATTACGACCAGAAGGAAACGCCGGGCCTGGGAGGGGAGATCGGCAATCCCGCCTGGCAGGCCCTGTGGGTCGGCAGGCACGTCTATGACGAGAAGGGCGTGCCGCGCATCACGGTGGTCAAGGGGCAGGCGGGACCGCCGGACAAGGACCCGCTGCACGTAGACGGGCTGTCGGGCGCGACCATCACCAGCAAGGCCATCACGCGCCTCACGCAGTTCTGGCTTTCCGACGACGGCTACGGAAAGTTCCTCAGGCGATTCAAGGAAACGGGCTGAGCATGGACAAGCACCAGCGCGAAGCCCTCCTCGCCCCCATCCTTGCCAACAACCCCATCGGCGTGCAGGTGCTGGGCATCTGCTCGGCGCTCGCCATCACCACGCGCATGGACAAGGCGCTCGTGATGACGCTGGGCGTGCTGCTGGTCACGATGCTCGCCAACGTGGCCGTGAGCCTGGTGAGGAACCACACGCCCGGCTCGATCCGCATCATCGTGCAGTTGTCGATCATCGCCTCTCTCGTGATCGTCTTCGACCAGGTGCTGAAGGCGACGCTCTACGAGCTCTCGCTCGAGCTTTCCGTGTTCGTGGGCCTCATCATCACCAACTGCATCGTCATGGGCCGCGCCGAGGGCTACGCGATGCAGAACCCGCCGCTCGCCTCGGCCCTGGACGGCATCGGCAACGGGCTGGGCTACGGGCTGGTGCTGATGCTCACCGCGTTCATCCGGGAGTTTCTCGGCGCGGGAAAGGTGTTCGGCTTCGCGGTGCTGCCGCTCGTCAAGGACGGCGGCTGGTACGTGCCCAACGGCATGATGCTCATCGCGCCCTCCGGGCTCTTCATCATCGCCGGTCTCATCTGGCTGCTTGAAGGCCCTGAAGCCCGAGCTGCAGGACAAGGACTAGCGGGATGGAACACTACCTCAACATCGCGATCCGCTCGATCTTCCTCGAGAACATGGCCCTCGCCTTCTTCCTGGGCATGTGCTCGTTCCTGGCCTGCTCGAAGAAGGTGCAGACCGCGATGGGGCTTGGCGCCGCCGTGATCTTCGTGCAGGTGCTCACCGTGCCGCTCAACAACCTGATCCTGGTCCATCTGCTGAAGGAAGGGGCGCTGGGCTGGATCTCACCCGCGCTCGCCAAGGCCGACCTTACCTTCCTCGCCTTCATCCTCTTCATCGGCACGGTGGCCGCCGCCGTCCAGGTGGTGGAAATGATGGTCGAGAAGTTCGCGCCCGCCCTCTATTCCACGCTCGGCGTGTTCCTTCCGCTCATCGCCGTGAACTGCGTGATCCTCGCCGGCTCCCTCTTCATGCAGGAGCGCGACTACGGCTTCACAGAGAGCGTCGTGTACGGGATCGGGTCGGGGCTCGGCTGGGCGATCGCGATCGTCGCCATGGCGGCGGTGCGCGAGAAGCTCGCCTACTCGAATCCGCCGGCGGGCCTGCGCGGGATCGGCATCACCTTCGTGGTCGCGGGCCTCATGTCCGTTGCCTTCATGATGTTCTCCGGAATCCAGCTCTGACGGCGCGCCCATGACCGAAATCGTCCTCGGCGTCTTCATGTTCACGGCGGTGGTGCTGCTGCTCGTGGTCATCCTGATGGCCGCGCGCTCGAAGCTCGTGGCCACGGGCGAGGTGACGATCACCATCAACGACGACCCGGCCAAGGCGATCAAGGTGCCCGCGGGCGGCACGCTGCTGGCCAAGCTCGCCGACAACCACATCTTCATTCCCTCCGCCTGCGGCGGCAAGGGCGCCTGCGGTGTGTGCGAGGTCGTGGTGCGGGAAGGCGGCGGCGATCTCCTGCCCACGGAAGCGGGATACATCTCGCGCGGCGAGGCGAAGCGCGGTTGCCGCCTCGCCTGCCAGGTGAAAGTGAAGGGCGACATGAAGATCGAGATCGCCCCCGAGATCTTCAGCGTCCGCAAGTGGACGTGCCAAGGTCGTCTCCAACCGCAACGTGGCCACCTTCATCAAGGAACTCAAGCTGGCGCTTCCCGAAGGCGAGGAAGTGCCCTTCCGCGCCGGCGGCTACGTGCAGATCGAATGCCCGCCGCATTCGCTTTCGTTCCGCGATTTCGCGATCGAGGAGCCCTTCCGCGCCGACTGGGACAAATTCGACCTGTGGCGCTTCAAGTCGAAGGTCGCCGAGACCGTGACGCGCGCCTATTCCATGGCCAATTACCCGATGGAAAAGGGGCAGCTCCTCTTCACCATCCGCATCTGCTTCCCGCCGGGCTACAAGGAGACGATCCCGCCGGGCATCATGAGCTCGTGGATCTTCAACCTGAAGGAAGGCGACGAGGTCACGGTCTCGGGGCCCTTCGGCGAGTTCTTCGCGCGCGACACCGACGCCGAGATGTGCTTCATCGGCGGCGGCGCGGGCATGGCGCCGATGCGCTCCCACATCTTCGACCAGTTCCACCGGCTGGACACGAAGCGCAAGGCGACCTACTGGTACGGGGCGAGGAGCCTCAAGGAGGCGTTCTACCAGGACGAGTTCGACGCCATCGCGAAGGCGCACCCGAACTTCAGGTGGCATCTCGCGCTCTCCGAGCCGCTGCCCGAGGACCAGTGGACCGGCTACACCGGCTTCATCCACCAGGTCCTGTACGACGAGTACCTGAAGAACCACCCCGCGCCCGAGGACATCGAGTACTACATGTGCGGGCCCGGACCCATGACCAAGGCCGTGATCGACATGCTGCTGGATCTCGGCGTGGAGCGTGAGAACATCATGCTCGACGATTTCGGCAGCTGACGGCGAGGAGACGGCGAATGACGATAGTCACCGTAATGGACGCCCTGCGCGACAGGGGCATGGACAAGCTGCACTCGATCCCCGCCTCCGCCAGCGTGGCCGAAGCCGTGGAGATGATGGCCGGGAACGAGATCGGTGCCGTGGTGGTGAGCACCGAGGACGCACTCGTCGGCGGCATCTTCACCGAGCGCGACGTGATGATGCGGCTCGTGCGCGCCGGCCTCGACCCGAAGCGCACGCCCCTGTCGATGGTGATGACGCGCGACGTGCATTTCGTCTCGCCGGGCACCACGCTCGAGGCGGCGCTCGCCCTCATGTACGTGCACCGCCACCGGCACCTGCTCGTGATCGAGGGCCCTCACGTGCACGGGCTTGTCTCGATGCGTGACCTCGCCTACCACCTGATCCGCCACGGGGAGGGCCGCTTCGAGGCGGCCGTTCGCCTCGCCGGCGGGCCGGGCACCTGAACGATTTTTCCCTGTCGAAGGATTGCTCCTCGACCACGGAAGGACAGACACCATGGACACCCTCCTCTCCCCCCGCCGCCGCGCGATCATCAAGGCGCTCGGCGCCACCGCGTTCCTCGCCGGTTGCGGCGAGATCCCCGGCGGGCTGGCCCGGCGGCCGCTCGCGGCCTTCCAGGGCCCTGCGATGGGCACCGTGTGGAACGCGAAGCTCGCGGGCCCGCTGGCCGAGGGGCTCGCGAAGCGCGCTTCGACCGCCGTCGCCGCTGCGCTCGAAGGAGTCGTCGCGCGCATGTCCACCTATGTCGATACCTCGGAGCTTGCGCGCTTCAACGCGCTGGCATCCGGCAAGGCGCTCGCCGTCTCCCGCGAAACGCTGGAAGTCTTCTCGATTGCGCGTGACGTCAGCAAGGCCACCGGTGGCGCCTTCGACGTGACCGTGGCGCCGGCGGTCGATGCCTGGGGCTTCGGGCCTGCCAAGGCACATCGCATCCCGCCGGGGGCGGAGCTGGCCGAGATGGCCTCGCGCATCGACTGGCGCGCCATTGCCATCGACCGCGACGCGGGCACGCTCGCCAAGACGCGCGACGGCGTTCGCGCCGATCTCTCGGGCGTCGCCAAGGGTTACGGCGTCGATCTCGCGGCCCGCGCGCTGGACGCAATGGGTGCGACCGATTACATGGTGGAAGCCGGAGGCGAAGTGCGGGTGGCCGGCCGCAACGCGGAAGGCGAGCCGTGGCACATCGGCATCGAGCGTCCCGACGCTGCCGGGCAGCAGGCGTTGCTCGTGGTGCCGCTCGACGGGCTCTCCATGGCCACTTCCGGCGACTACCGCATCTACTTCGAGCAGGGCGGGCGCCGCTACTCCCACGAGATCGATCCGGCCACGCGCGAGCCCGTGCGCGGGCGACTCGCCTCCGTCACCGTGGTGGGGAAGGACTGCGCGTGGGCGGACGCCATGGCCACCGCCCTCTTCGTGATGGGCGCCGGGCGCGGACTGGCCTTCGCCACGGAACACGCGATCGCCGCGTGCTTCATCGAGCGCGGCGACAACGGCACGCTCGCTGACCGGCAGACGCCCGCCTTCGCGAGGCTGGGCGCCCGGCACGCCAAGGCCTGATCGCCATGGAAGAGACGCTCGTCGCCGTCTTCCTCGTCACGTTCGTGTTCATCGGGCTTGCGGTGGGCGGCATGGCCCTGGGCTCGCGGATGACCGGCCGTTGCCTGCGCGGGTCCTGCGGCGGACCGGAAGTCCTCGGACCGGACGGCAAGAAGATCTCCTGCGTGGGCTGCCCGAATCACCAAGGCGATTAGTCTCGAAAAAGAGGGCAGCCCCCGGAAAAGGGGTCTGTCCCCTTTTTCGGTTATTTCTTCCTGCGCGCCTTCGGTTTCGGCCTGGAGGCTTCCCGGGTGGCTTCGCTGGCGGCATCTCCGGCGGCCTCGACCGCGCGTCCCATCGCTTCGGCGGCATCGGTGCCGGCCTGCGTCATCATGTTCCACGCCCACATCGCAGGGTTGGGCGCTTCCTCCTCGGCGACGGGTTGCGGCTGGCCCTCGCTCATCGCGGCCTTGATGCGCTCGCCGCCCTTCACCATCTGTCGCTGGAACTCGAGCGACTTGATGGACAACTGCAGCATGCTGAGGTTCGCCTTCAGCCAGTGCTCGACCGTTTCGAGTTCCGCGATCTTCTTCTCGAGTTCCTTCGCGTCCAGCACCGGGAACATGAGGCTTTGCACGGGGTAGGCCCCCGGGTTCACCATTTTCTGCCAGAGGTCGAACATGTCCTGCGGCGTGACGGGCTTGGTCATGGCTGTCCCTGCTTGTCGTGACGGGCGATGAAGTCGCGGATCTTCGGGTAGATCATTTCGCGGTACTTGCGCCCGGAGAAGATGCCGTAGTGGCCGACGCCGGGGGCGAGGAAGTGCTGCCTCGCCTTCGCGGAAACGGCCTTGCACATCCCGTGCGCCGCCCGCGTCTGCCCGGGCCCGGAGATGTCGTCGATCTCCCCCTCGATGGTGAAGAGCGCGGTGCGCTTGATGGCCTGGGGCCGGACGCGCTCGCCGCGCACCTCGAGCAGGCCGCGCGGCAGCAGGTGCTTGTGGAAGACGCGCTCGACTGTCTCCAGGTAATACTCGGCCGGCAGGTCCATCACGGCGTTGTACTCGTCGTAGAAGCGCCGGTGCGATTGCGCGCTGCTGCCGTCGCCCTGGATCAGGTGGTGGTAATACTGCACGTGGGAGCCGAAGTGCCGGTCCGGGTTCATCGACACGAAGCCGGCGAACTGCAGGAACCCGGGATAGACGCGGCGCATGAAGCCCGGGTAGCGCAGCGGCACGCGCTGCACCACCTTCGACTCGAACCACGACATCGGCCGGTGCTGCGCGAAATCGTTGACCGCGGTGGGGCTCGAGCGCGTGTCCAGCGGCCCGCCCATCAGCGTGAGCGACCGGGGCAGCGCCTCGCCCGCCGCCGCCATGAGCGACACGCCGGCAAGCACCGGCACCGTCGGCTGGCAAACCGAGATCGAGTGCGCCGTCGGGCCCACGAAGCGCAGGAACTCGCGAACGTAGTCCACGTAGTCGTCGAAGTGGAACGGTCCGGCGGAAAGCGGCACTTCCTTCGCGTCGATCCAGTCGGTGATCCACACGTCGTGGTCGGGAAGGAGCGTCCTCACCGTATCGCGCAGCAGCGTGGCGAAATGCCCCGAGAGCGGCGCGAACACGATCACCCGGGGCTGCGGCGGCGCTCCCTGCTTCACGAAATGCAGCAGGCGGCAGAAGGGCTTCGCCACCTCGAACACCTCGGCGACGGCGCAGTCGCGCCCGCAGACGCGCACCGTGCCGATCCCGAACTCGGGGCGCTCGTAGCGCTGCGTGAGGCGGCCCATGAGGTCGAACGCGGCCGCGACGTTGCGGCTTCCGGGCAGGCGCGACAGCAGGCTTGCGGGGTGGCCGTAGAAATCGTTGGCCATCCGGGCCAGGACTTGCCACGGCTCCATCGCCGCGCGCTGCCAATCGTATAACTGGTAGAGCACTCCCCACCTCGCCGTCCATGCTGCATTGCGGCGTAGTGTAGCGGGTTTCGATCGGCGGCGAGATCGATGCGGCGCGGAATCGCGAGCGGGGACGGCGCTCTGGTAAAGTGCCCGCCATGCCCCCCGAAGCCAACCGCAGGAACGGCGAGTCCCTGCCACTTTTCCCGGCCGTCGACTCGCACAGCGGAGGCTACCTGCAACGGGATGGCGAGCACCGCCTGTACTGGGAGGAGAGCGGCAATCCCCAGGGCGTGCCGGTCGTCTTCCTGCACGGTGGACCCGGGGCGGGCGCGGGCCCGGTGCACCGCCAGTTCTTCGACCCGGCCCACTACCGCATCGTGATCTTCGACCAGCGCGGCGCCGGCCGCTCCACGCCGCTGGGCAGCCTCGAGGCCAACACGACGCCGGACCTGGTTGCCGACATCGAGCGGCTGCGCGAAAGCCTGGGAATCGAACAATGGATGGTCTTCGGCGGCTCGTGGGGATCGACGCTCGCGATTGCCTACGCGGAGCACCATCCGGCCAGATGCCTCGCGCTCGTGCTGCGCGGCATCTTCCTCGGCCGGCCCGCGGAGATCGACTGGTTCCTGAACGGAATCCGCAACGTCTTTCCCGAGCCCTGGCGCGAGTTCGCCGCGTTCATCCCCGAAGCGGAGCGCGGCGACCTGCTTGGTGCCTACCACCGGCGCCTCACCGACCCCGACCCCGCGATACACCTGCCGGCCGCACGGCGCTGGAGCGTGTACGAGGGTTCGTGCTCGACGCTCCTGCCCAACCCGGCGCTGGTGGCCGACTTCGCCTCCGACCGCGTGGCGCTTGGGCTCGCGCGCATCGAGGCGCACTACTTCGTCAACCGCCTCTTTCTGCCCGACGATTTCCTGCTCGCGAACATAGATCGCATCCGCCACATTCCCGCGGTGATCGTGCAGGGGCGCTACGACGTTGTGTGCCCCGCGGTCACCGCCGACGACCTGCATCGCGCCTGGCCGGAGGCGGAGTACCAGATCGTTTCCGATGCGGGACATTCCGCGTTCGAACCCGGCATACGCTCGCGGCTCGTTGCGGCGATGGAGCGGTTCAAGACGATTGGGGAGTTACGCGGCCCAAAGACTTTGGACACGGATGAACACGGATGAACACGGATAACTGCCAGACAATGTGAATTCTTCGAGTGGATGGAAGGCGTCGACGTGCGCACCCTCCATGTCGAACTCATGAATCATCAGCTTTTATCCGTGTTTATCCGTGTTCATCCGTGTCCAAAGTCTTTGGGCCGCGTAACTCCCCGCCCCCCCGTCGCCAGCCACCCCACCCCTAATTCGCGACCATCAGGTAAGCCACGTCCGCGGCGTATCCGGCCACCTTCCGGTGCAGCTTCCTGCGCTGTTCCGCCGCGAGAGTCGCATCCAGCGCGGCGATCAGCGCGAACACCTGCTCGTCGCGTACCTTCGTCATCGCGGCGTATTCCGGCTGTCGCCAGCTGTCGGTGTCGATGAGCAGGCGCGTGAGGCCCGCGATCATGGCCTCGCGCGGCGGCCGGGCGCGGACGAGGGCGACAGTCGCCGCCTGCCGCAGGCGCCGGTCGGCCATCCACGCGTCGGTGATGTCCTCCATCGCCGCCACGCGGGCGCGAACCAGGTCCTGCTGCGCCGGGGATAGCCTCCCGGTCCAGTCGTCGATCTGGTCGATGAATCGCTTCGCCCGCGCCTCGAGTCGTTCCTGCGCGGAGGAACCCATCGCGCTTTCCTTCTCCATCTTGGCGTTGTTCTCCCGGAACTTGCGGTCCAGGCGCTCGACCTGCTCGGGGTGCACCTGCAGCAGGAAATCGGCCATGTCCGGGATGGCCCGCCGCATCGCGCGCTGGTAGAGGCCGCGCATCTCGAGGTAGCAGCGGCGCGTATCCTCGACAGTCAGGCGCGTGGCCGTGCGCACGGCCACATCCTGGAGCAGGCGCTCGTACTCCGGAAGTTCGCTCACGCGGTGCCACGCGAGGAACCGGCCGAGGCGCTCCTTCACCCAGTCGCGCTGGCCGTCGTGAAGGTCGAACCAGTCGTCCACCATCCACGTCGTCGCGAACACGGCGTTGTTGTAGGCCACCCGCGTGACCGAAGAGCAGGCGGCCAGCAGCGCGACGAGCGCCGCGGCGATGACCGCGTGACGAAGCACCCGGCTCACCAGGGAATGGGCTTTCGGTCGCGGAAGAATTTTCCCGTGGGGCCGGTCGAGGGCAGCAGCGCCAGCCATACCGCGGTCTCGGCACCTTCCTCCACGCCACGCGGCGCGTCGGGCCCGCCCATGTCGGTCTTGACCCAGCCCGGGCTCATCGAGTTCACGAGGATGCCGGTTCCCTTCACCTCGGCCGCGAGCGTCGCCGTGAGCGCATTCAGCGCCGCCTTGGAGACGCGGTAGGCGGGGCTTCCGGCCCCGAACTGCGAAAGCTGCCCCAGCCCCGACGAGATGTTCACGATCCGGCCGTAGGCCACGCGCTGCATGAGCGGCACCACCTCGCGGCACATGCGGACAGCGCCGAAGAGGTTGGTCTCGAAAGTCTCCCGCCACAGGGAGGTCTTCGTGTCCACGACGCGCGCGTCGGTCGATTCCGGATAGATGCCTGCATTGTTGACGAGGATGGCGGGCGCGCCGTGGTGCTTCTCGACCCACTCGACAAAGCGCTGCACGCTCTTCGTGTCGCTCACGTCCAGCGGATGGCTCACGGCAGAATCGCCGGCCTTGAGGCTCGCGCAGGCTCGTTCCCCTTTCACGGGGTCGCGTGAGCCCATGACGACGCGAATGCCCTCCCTGACCAGCTGGCGGGCGATCTCGAGACCGATGCCCCGATTGGCTCCGGTGACGACGGCGGTCTTTGCAGTTGACATGTGTCTCCTCTGGACGACTGGATCGTGGGCAGGCTGCTATGATAAGGGCTCAAGCGCTCCTGCGAAGCACGCTCCATGCCGAAGTTCCTGCGCGCAGTCCGCCTCGACGATTCCGACGACCACCTGTTCAAGTCCCATGGCGCCGCACGCGAAGGCGAGTGGGTCGTGAGCGGGGGGTATGCCGTCTGCGACTTCGCCAACGCCCCGAAATGCGACCCTCGCTGTTATTGCGAGTCGTCCTTCCTCGCCCTGCAGGGACGCGAGCGGTGCTCGATCGCCGAGGTGGTCGAGCTGACCGACGAAGAGCTGGAAGCGCACATCGACGCGCTGGCCTGGTTCCTCGTGAAAGGCTGGGGCGCCCCGTCCTGGGAAGTCGCGCGGCGGGTGGCCGAAGAGGAAGTGCGCCACACCGCCGACGTCTGCGAGACGCTTTCGCCGGAGGTCTGGATCACCGTGAAACGCATGCCGCAGGAAGGCGGCGCGGCGCTGGACGAGCAGTACGCCGTTTACGACCGCCTTCTCATTGGAAACCACAAGTGAATGGGGTCAGGTTACCCGGCTGCGGGCGGCCGCGCGACCGGGACTCCATGGTACTGGCACACGCCTAACCCGACCCCGGCCGGTGGCCTGCCACAAGCGCATGCGCACCGCAGTCGACTCGGGCACACTCTCCCCCAAACCGCTCCCCGGAACCCAAGACCATGACCTACGCCGCCCTCACCGGCTGGGGCAAGTGCATGCCCCCCGCCGTGCTCTCCAACGCCGACCTCGCAACCTTCATGGAGACCACCGACGAGTGGATCATGAGTCGCACCGGCATCCGCGAGCGCCGCATCACGCATGTCCCCCTCACCAGCCTGGCCCACGTGGCCGCGTCGCGGGCGCTCGCCTGTGCCGGGCTCGATCCGAAGGATCTCGATCTCATCGTCCTCGGAAGCTGCTCGTATGACGAGCAGGTCCCCAACAGCGCCTCCGGCGTGCAGGCCCTGCTCGGCGCCAGCCACGCCGCCGCCATGGACGTGAACACCGCCTGCACGAGCTTCCTCTACGGCCTGTCCACGGCCAACGCGATGATCCGCACCGGCGTGGTGAGGAACGCGGTAGTGATCGGCGTGGAGGTGATCTCGCCCTTCATGGACTGGACCAACCGCAACGTCGCCGTGCTTTTCGGCGACGGCGCGGCGGCTGTGGTTCTGCAGGCGACCGACGAGAAGCGCGGCGTGCTCGCCGAGAAGCTCGGCTGCTACGCGGACGCGCGGCACATCCTTCGCGTGCGAGGCATGGGATCGGCCTACGTGAACCGCGGCGTCACGATGGGCGACACTTCGTGGGACTTCGACGGGCAGGAGATCTTCAAGCGCGCCGTGCATGGCATGACGGAGGCCACGAGCGAGGCGCTCAGGCGCGCCGGGCTCGCCATCGGCGACATCGACCTCGTCGTTCCGCACCAGGCCAACCTGCGCATCATCGAGAGCGTGGGAAAACGCATCGGCGCCCCGCCGGAACGCGTCTTCCTCACCGTCGAGCGCTACGGCAACATGTCCGCGGCCACGGTGCCGGTGGCGCTGGTCGATGCGATCGAGGAAGGCCGCGTGAAGCCCGGCGCCCACATCCTCACCCCCGCTTTCGGCGGCGGCCTCACCTGGTGCGCGCACGTGATCCGCTTCGGCGAGCGCGTCACCCCTCTCGGGACATCCGGGGCGCAATTGCCACCCTGCGAAAAGAGTGCGCTCGAGATGGTGCGCGACCTCATGGCCGCGAAGGGCGCGCCGGGGCGATCCGCGGCAGGCCTTGCCGCGCCGCTGGTCGCCTGATCGCACGCTTCCCGGGCGCCGGCCAGTGCTGAGGATCTGGGGGCGGATGTCTTCCGTCAACGTCCAGAAGGTGGTGTGGATGGCCGACGAGCTTGGCATCCGCTACGAGCGCCTCGAGGCGGGCGGCGCCTTCGGGGTGGTTTCCACGCCCGACTACAGGCGCATGAACCCCAACAGCCTCGTCCCGGTGATCGAGGACAACGGCTTCGTGCTGTGGGAATCGAACGCCATCGTGCGCTACCTCGCCGCGAAGCACGCGCCGGGCAGCCTGTGGCCCGGCGATCTGCAGCGCCGTGCCGACATCGACCGCTGGATGGATTGGCAGGCAACCACTTTCACGCCTGCGATGCGCGATGCCTTCTGGCAACTCGTGCGCACGGCGCCGGAAAAGCGCGATGCCGCCGTCGTGGAGGCTTCGCGCGCGGCCTCGGAGAAAGCTGCGGCAATCCTCGAGACGCACCTCGCGGGCCGGGCATTCGTGTCGGGGGATGCGTTCTCTCCGGCCGACCTCGTGCTCGGGTGCGCCGCGCATCGCTGGCTCAACCTGCCGCTGGCTCGCGAACCTCGCCCCGGGATGCAGCGCTGGTACGCGAGCCTCAAGTCGCGGCCGGGCGCGGCGCAGGTGCTGTCGACGCCAGTGGCCTGACGACCGTGTCGCGCCACGCGGCACCGATCGCAGCCAGGGCCAGCGCGGTCGTGACCGGCACGCCGAAGAGCATGATCGGCGCCCACAGCGTAGCCCCAATCGGGGCAAGCCACGCACCCGCGAACTGCACTCCCGCCGCCGGCAGGAGGATCGCTGCGCCAATGAGCGCAAGTCGCGCGACGTGCACGCGGTGGGTGTCCAGCCAGCGGCGCAACCGCTCGTCCCAGTGGACTGCGGCAAGGGCGAACACGGTGGCGAAGGCCGCCAGCGCAGCGAGCACCTCGACCGGCAGCCGGACGAAAGCATCGCTGCGCATACCGGCTGCCACCGCGCACACCCAGACCACGAGCGTGACGCCAACGGTATTTCGAACATCGGAGAAGTCTTCGGTTTGCATGGAAATGCCTCCGGGCAAGGGGTTCGTGGCAGCGGCGCGCGGACGGGGCGAGTGGGCGGGCCGTTTCGCGCGGGCGCGTGTCGAAGGGATCTTTTCAGGCCGAACGATCGTGCTTTTTTCTGGCGTGAGGGCGGCGGGCATGGAACCTCCGGCAGTCGGGGATCAGCGGCGGCGGGCCGCGGGGCGGGAAACGGGGGTGGACGGGCGATTCGCCTGCACCAGGCGCTCGAACGCGGCGAGCGCACGGCTCGAAGCCGCCGCGTCGCCAAGCAGGCGCAGCGCGTAGCTGTAGGCGAGCTCGATTCCCGACATCTCGAAGACGAACTGGGGCACGTCGGTGTCGGCGCGCAGCTCACCGCTTTCCACCGCCAGGTGCACTGCCTTCGCGAGTTCGCGGGCGAGAAGACGCTGGCGATCGAGCAACGCCTCGCGCATCGGGCCGGGCCGGTCGTCGTATTCGGAGAAAGCCGCCAGAATCGGGCAACTTCCGCGCAGCTTCGCGCGCTCCGGCCATACCAGCCAGTTCGCGAAGATGGCGCGCAGGCGCGTCAGGCCGCGCGGCGCCTTCATCGCCGGCAGGAACACCGCCTCGGTGAACCGTCGCGCCGTTTCGTCCAGGACGGCGATCTGCAGGTCCGTGCGCGAGCCGAAGTGGGCAAAGAGCCCGCTCTTCGACATGCCGGTGAACTCGGCGAGCGTGCCGATCGTGATCGACTCGAACCCTCCCTGGCTCGCCTGCTGGATCGCGGCCTCAAGGATCTGGGTGCGGGTCTCTTTCCCCTTGCTGGCCCTGAATACTTGCAGTGACATGGGCGCAGAATAGAACGACCGTTCGTGCCTTGTCAACCCCCCTCTGTAATAATGGGGTCAGGTTCGCGAACCTGACCCCATTGTTACCCTTGTTGCGATGTCAGACATCCGTGTCTTGCACCTTGCGGTCGACGATGCGCTGGAAGGTGACGAGCATCCCGGCAGTCGCGCCCCAGATGAAGCGTCCCTGCCACGGCATCGCCCAGTAGTGGCGAAGGCGCCCCTTGTAGAAGGCGCTCTCGTAGCGATGGTTGGCGGTGTCGAGGAGGAAGGCGAGCGGCACCTCGAAGACGTCGGCCACCTCGTGGGGATCTGGCGTCCAGAGGGCGGGCGGCTCGGTCCAGCCGACGATGGGCCGCACGCGGTACCGGGTGGACGTGTGGTAATCGGGAAGTTCCCCCAGGATCTCGATCCCTGCCGGGTCGATCCCCACCTCCTCCCGCGCTTCCCTGAGCGCCGTGTGCACGGGGTCCGTGTCGTCCGCATCGACGCGCCCGCCCGGAAAGCTGATCTGCCCGGCATGGTCCGCGAGGTGGTCCGTGCGCTGCGTGAAAACGACCGTCGGATCCGGACGGTTCACGACGAGGAGGAGCACCGCGGCCGGCGTGAGCTCGCCCGCGGAAGCCGCCACCCGCTGCTTCTCGAAGTCGTCTGCGGTGAGCAGCTCCTCCAGCGGCGGGGCGTGGGCGAGCCGGCGAAGGAGTTCGTCACGGGTCAGCGGGCAGGGCATCGGTTCGGTCGTGTCATGGGTCAAGGCCAAGTATAAGATGCGCCGATCATTCAATCGCAGGCCGGCCCCGCAACGATGATCCTCCATGACTACTGGCGGTCCTCCGCCGCGTTCCGCGTTCGCATCTCGCTGGCACTCAAGGGCATCGAGCCGGGGCGCCGCTACGTTCACCTGGGGAAGGGCGAGCAGCGCGCGCCGGCATTCCTCGCGGAGAACCCGCTGGGGCTGGTGCCGATGCTGGAGGACGGCCCGCTCACGCTCACCCAGTCGCTCGCCATCATCGAGTACCTCGAGGAGACGCACCCCAAGCCGCCGCTCCTGCCGGCCGGGCCCGCCGAGCGCGCCTGGGTCCGCGCGGTGGCGCTCTCCGTCGCCTGCGACATCCACCCTCTCGACAACCTGCGCGTGCTCAGGTACCTAGACCGCGAGCTGCACGCAGACGAGGCTGCCCGCAACCGCTGGTATGCGCACTGGGTGGCCGAGGGGCTCGCCGCGATCGAGAAGATGCTCGGCGCGCGCCCCGGGCCCGGTCCGTTCTGCCTCGGAAAGACCCCCACCCTGGCCGATATCTGCCTCGTGCCGCAGGTGTTCAACGCGTGGCGCTTCAAGGTGCCCGTCGAGCCCTATCCCCTCGTTAGCGCCGTGGTGGACGAATGCCTGAAGATCCCCGCCTTCGACCATTCGCAGCCCTCGAAGCAGCCGGATGCCGAGGAGTGACGCGGACGGCTCCCGAAACGGTCCCCGTTACCCGTCCGCCTTTCCGGGAACCTTCCGGCGGCGTCGCGGCAACGGAGGATTGCGCCGCGCCTCATGACGCTCTCCACTGACCGCCTGCTCCTTCGCCCCTGGCGCGAATCAGACCTCGAGCCCTTCGCGGCCATGAACGCGGACGCACGCGTGATGGAGCATTTCCCGTCGGTGCCGACGCGCGCGGAAAGCGACGCAATGGCCCGTCGCATCATGGCGAAGATGGATGCGCAGGGCTGGGGACTCTGGGCCGTCGAGGAGACTGGAGGCGAGCCCTTCATCGGCTTCACCGGCCTCGCGGTGCCGGCCTTCGAGGCCTTCTTCACGCCGTGCACCGAGATCGGGTGGCGGCTCGCGCACGGCGCCTGGGGAAAGGGCTACGCGACGCAGGCCGCGCGGGCGGTGCTCGCCTACGGCTTCGGCGAACTGGGGCTGACCGAGATCGTCTCTTTCACGGCCGTCGGCAACAGGCGATCGACAGCGGTGATGGAGCGCCTGGGCATGCGGCGTGAAAGGGAGTTCGACCACCCGCGGATTGCCGAAGGCAGCCCGGTGCGCAGGCAAGTCCTGTTCCGCATCGAGAAAATGGGACAAACCCCTTTCCGGGAATAGGGGTCTGTCCCTTTTTTTCAGAACCGGGAATCGGGCCCCGCCAGAAACGCGATTTCCTCTGCCGTCGATTCCCGTCCCAGCGCCGCATTCCGGTGCGGAAACCGCCCGAACCGGCGCACGATCACGCGGTGCTTCTCCGCCCACGGCGTCAATCCCTTCGTTTCCGGGAAGGCCTCCAGCGTCGCGAAGAGCGCGATGGAACGGTCCTGCATCGCGGGGTCCTCGGCGTGCTCGAACGGCAGGTAGGCGAACTGCCGCTCCACCGGCAGGCGCGCCGCATCCCAGCCCTGCGAAATCATGAGCTGCGCGCAGTCGAGCGCCATCGCGTCCTGCGAGAACGCCCGCGGATCGTCCCGGTAAAGATTGCGCGAGAACTGGTCCAGCACGACGATCAGCGCGAGGAGCGAATCCGGATCCCCGCGCCAGCCCTCGCGCTCGCCCAGCGCGGCGCTCGCCTGCAGCGCCAGGAAGCGGCGCCGGATCTCCCCGTCGAAGGCGTCATCCTTGCGGAACCACTCCGGCCGCGGCCGTCCATGGTCGGGCGACCCCGGGTCCCCGAACCAGAACGCAAGGACCTCGCGCGCCTCGCTATCCAAGTCCCGGCTCAGGGCAGTTCTCGTGCGGACAGCGGTTGACCTCGATCGAAACGTGCGCGAGCGAGGCGATGCCCGAGAGGCGCTGGCGGTAGCCGTCGGGCGTGAGCGGCTCGCGCGCGACGATCGTCACGATGCAGGCATGCTGGGCACGCCCGATGCGCCAGACGTGAAGGTCGGCAATGGCGGCATCGCCGTCGCTTTCGATGGCGAGGCGCACCTGCCGGGAGACCGGCGAATCCATCTCGCGGTCGAGGAGCACGCGCGCCGACTGCGCGAGGAGCCCCTTCGACCACCACGCGATCACCGCCGCGCCAACGATGCCCATGACGGAATCCAGCCATGCCCAGCCGGCCAACATCCCGGCGGCCAGCGCCACGATCGCGAGCACGGAGGTGAAGGCGTCGGCCAGCACGTGAATATAGGCCGCGCGCAGGTTCAGGTCGCCGTGATCGTGCTTTCGGTCATGCCGGCGATGCCCGTGATCCTGATCGTGGTCATGGTCGTGATCGTGGCCATGGTCGTAATCGTGGCCATGGTCATGGTCGTGGTCATGGTCATGATCGTGGCCATGGTCGTGGCCGGCGAGAACAAAGGCCGACACCACGTTCACCACGAGTCCCACCACGGCGACGATGAGCGCCGCTTCGAAGGCGATTTCGTGCGGGTTCACCAGTCGCATGGCGGACTCGACCGCCATCGCCAGCGCCACGATGGCCAGCACCAGCGCGCTGGAGAAGGCGCCCAGCACCTCGATCTTCCACGTCCCGAAGGCGAAGCGTTCGTCGCGCGACCAGCGGCGTGCGAGGGCATAGGCGATGCCCGCCATCGACAGCGCCACGACGTGCGTGCCCATGTGCCAGCCGTCGGCCAGCAACGCCATCGACCCCGTGATCCAGCCGCCGACGATCTCGGCCACCATCGTGACGGCGGTGATGGCCACGACGATCCATGTTCGGGATTCGCCCGCCCTGTTGCCGGGGTCGAACGCGTGCCCGTGCCGCCAGGCGGAGAGGTCGTGGAGCGCCATGGCGCCGTTGCGGGCGGTGCGATTCAGGCCGAAGCGATCGGCACCGGCGAGAAGCCGGCCTTGCTGATGGCCGCGGCGATACGCTCGGGGGAGAACGCGCTTGCCACCTTCACGCGCCTGGCGGCCACGTCGATCTCGCAGCGCCCATCGGGATCGACGGCTTTCACCGCCTCGGTGATGGTGGCGGCGCAGTGTCCGCAGGTCATGTCCTGCACGGTGAATTCGATCGCCATCATTTCGCCTTCGAGACCATGAGCCGTGTCACGAGCAGGCCGCCCTCGACCTCCTCCGCGTGAAAGCGGATCTGGGTGCCGGGCGCCAGGCCGTCGAGCATGGCCGGGTCCTTCACGCGGAAGACCATCGTCATCGGCGGCATCTTCAGGTTCTCGATCGGGCCGTGCTTGATCGTCAGCTTCTTCGCTTCCCGGTCGACCTTCTTCACTTCGCCCGCCGTTAGCGGGGCAGCCTTCGGTTTCGCCGCGGCCGCCGGCGGGGTGTCGGCGGCCACCACGGCCAACGGGACAATGCCGACCGCGAGGGTCGCGGCGAGGATCCAAGCCTGCTTCATCGATCGTTCTCCTGAAGGGTTCTCGACCCGTATTCTATGCCGGTCCGGCCCCGGCGAGATCGTCGAGGATGGGACAATCCGGGCGCTCGTCGCCATGGCAGCAATGGACCAGCTGCTCCAGCGTGCGGCGCATGCCCTTCAGCTCGGCGATGCGCGCGTCGAGGTCGGCCAGGTGCTTGCCGGCCAGGCGCTTCACGTCGGCGCTCGCGCGGCGCTTGTCCTGCCACAGGCCGAGGAGCCCGGCGATCTCCTTCATCGTGAAGCCCAGGTCGCGCGAGCGGCGGATGAAGCGCAGCATGTGCACGTCGGCCTCGCGGTAGATTCGGTAGCCGGCCTGCGTTCGCCCCGCCTTGGGCACGAGTCCGATCTCCTCGTAGTGGCGGATCATCTTCGCCGACACGCCCGAGGCCTCGGCGGCCTCGCCGATGTTGAAGAAGCCCTCGCGACGCGCGTCGGAAAGCTCGAAGTATTTCGTCTGCGCCATGGTGTCGCCTCCGGACATTCAGTCTCGCGCACGCGCCTTCCAGCGCGAGAGCAGCAACGCGTTGGACACGACGCTCACGCTGCTCAGCGCCATGGCGGCGCCGGCGATCATGGGTGACAGCAGGCCCAGGGCCGCGAGCGGCACGCCCACCAGGTTGTACACGATCGCCCAGAAGAGATTCTGCCGGATCTTCGCATGGGTGCGGCGCGAGATGTCCAGCGCGTCGGCCACCAGCGACGGGTCCGCGCGCATCAGCGTGATGCCCGCCGTGTGCATCGCGACATCGGTGCCCGTGCCCATCGCGATGCCGATGTCGGCGGCGGCGAGCGCCGGCGCGTCGTTGATGCCGTCGCCGACCATCGCGACCGCCCCGTGCGCCGCGCGCAACCTCGCGACGACCGCCGCCTTCTCCTCCGGCTGCACCTCGGCCAGAACCTCCTCGATGCCGAGAGCCCGGCCGGCGGCCTGCGCCGCGCCGCGGTTGTCCCCGGTGACGAGCACGGTCACGAGGCCGAGCGAACGCAGCTTCGCGATCGCACCCGCTGACCGGGGCTTCACCTCGTCGCCGAAAGCGAGGAGCGCCAGCGCTCGCAGGCGGGGCGCCGACTCGACGAGCCACGACACGGTGAGCCCTCGCGCCTGCAGCCGCGCGGCGTCGCCCTCCAGGCGGTCGATGCCGTCGACTCCCAGCTCGTCCACCCAGCGCCGGCTCGCGATCGCGACCGTGCGATCCCCGATGCGAGCCTCGGCTCCGCGGCCGGAGACGGTGCGCAGATCCCGCGCCGGGGGAACCGGCACGAGCTCGCGCTGCGCCGAATCCAGGACCGCCCTGGCCAGCGGATGGGTAGAGCCGCGTTGCACGGCGGCCGCAAGCGCGAGCGCCTTCCCGCGATCGATGTCGAGAGGCACCACTTCCACGAGGCAGGGCCTGCCCTCGGTGAGCGTGCCCGTCTTGTCGAAGGCCACGACGCGCGTGCGATGGGCCACTTCGAGCGCCTCGGCGTCCTTGATGAGGATGCCGTGGCGCGCGGCCACGCCCGTGCCGACCATCACCGCTGTGGGCGTGGCCAGCCCCAACGCGCACGGGCAGGCGATGACGAGCACCGCCACGGCATTGAGGACCGCGGCTTCCCAGTTGCCGGTAAAGAAGCCCCAGGCGAGAAAGGTGAGGAATGCGATCGCGACCACGGCCGGCACGAAGACCTCGCTCACGCGGTCGACGAGTCGCTGGATGGGCGCCTTGGCCGCCTGCGCCGACTCGACGGCGCGGATGATCCTCGCGAGCGTGCTCTCCGCGCCCACGGCGACGGTGCGCGCGACGAGTCGACCCTCGGCGTTCACCGAGCCGCCGGTCACGCGGCTTCCGGGCGACTTGGCCACAGGCAGGCTCTCGCCGGTGAGGAGGGACTCGTCCACGTGAGTCTCGCCTTCGGTCACTTCCGCATCCACGGGCACGCGATCGCCGGGCAACACGACGACGAGGTCGCCCACCTTCAGCCGCGCCACGGGCACCACCTGCTCCTCGCCGTTCTCGAGCAGGCGCGCCGTCTCCGGCCGCAGCGCCGCCAGCGCCCGGATCGCCTCAGTCGTCTGGCGCTTGGCGCGCTCCTCGAGCCACTTGCCCGTGCGCACCAGCGTGATCACCACCGCCGAGGCCTCGAAGTAGAGGTGCGCGCTGCCGTGGGCGAGCGCGAGATAGGCGCTCAGGCCATACGCGGCGGTGGTCCCGATCGCGACCAGCAGGTCCATGTTTCCGGCGCGCGCGGCGAGCGCCTTCCACGCGGAACGGTAGAACCGGGCGCCGAACACGAATTGCACGGGCGTGGCAAGCAGCCACTGCAGCCATGCCGGAAGCATCACGTGCACGCCGAACAGGGCGGCGACCATGGGCACGACGAGCGGCGCGGTGAGGAACGCGCAGGCCGCGAGCTCCAGCGTGTCGCGGCGGATGCCGGCTCTCGGCGCCTCACGAGGGGCCTCTTCTTCCTGCACCGATGCCTCGTACCCGGCGCCGCGAATGGCCGCGATGGCAGCCTGCGCGACCCATCCGGCCGCCCGCACGGTGGCGACTTCCGTGGCCAGATTGACGCTCGCCGTTTCCACGCCCGGCACCTTCAGCAGCGCCTTCTCGACGCGGGCCACACACGAGGCGCAGGTCATCCCTTCGACCTTCAGGTCGATGAGGTTCACGCGGACGCCTTCCGGGTCCGCAATGCCCCGTTTGCCGCGCGTGGAGGTGCCGGGCGAGGAGATGGCACCGCCTTTCCACCCGGGAGAGGGTTGGGGCGAGGGCGAGACAGGCACATCGACGGCCACGGCTAGGGTCCCGGGCTGCCAAGCACCGGCGTGTAGCCCGCCCCGGCGATGGCTGCGATGAAATCCTGCGCCGGCCTGGTGCTCGCGATGCGCACCCGCCTGGCAGCGAGGTCGATCTCGCAGCCGACGGCGGCGTCGATTTCCCTGACGGTCCTGGTGATGACCGAGGCGCAGTGGCCGCAGGTCATGTCGCTGACGGCGATTTCGATCATGGCGCGTCTCCTTGGGAGTTCACGCCGCCACTGTCCACCTTCCCACCGTGGGAAGGTCAATACCCAAGCCTCAATCCACCAGGTCGGGCGCAATCACCGCACGAAGGATCGTTTCATTGAGCCCGGCGCGCTTGTCGTACTTGCCGGAAAACCACCACACCGCGCCCTTCTTCACGCTCAGATCGCGCAGATGCCCGGTCAGGAGGCGCGCCGCCAGGCGCCCGAGGGTCGGCTGGTGGCCCACGAGGATCACGTTCCCGTCACCGGCGGGCCAGCCGGCTTCGTTCAGGAGCGCCTCCTCCGTCGCCGAGGTCCCCAATGCGGAGCGCACGTCGACATCGAGGTCGAGCGCCTCCGCCGTCTGCCTGGCGCGCACGGCGGGGCTCGAAAGAACCAGCCACTGCCCTTCCAGGCGCGGCCGCAGCCATCGCGCCATCTTCGCCGCCTGCTTGCGACCCTTGTCGGTGAGCTCGCGCTTCATGTCCATCACACCCACTTCCGCATCCGCATGGCGCCACAGGACCAGTTCCATTTTCTTCGCTCCGTTCAGGGTTTGGCGTCGACGGCATCGCGGGCCGGCGCGGCGACCGGATTCACGGCCGGAACGCCTGCCGGAACCCCGGAAGGAACGCCGGACGGAATCTCGGCCGGGACCTCCGCGACAGGCACGAATCCCTCGCTCCCGAACTGCCAGAGGAGGAAGGCATAGATGTCGGCGAGTTCCTCCTCGCGTTGCTCGCGGGTCGCGCCGCGCCCGTGACCTCCCTGCCACTCCACGCGCAGCAGCACGGGCTTTGCGCTGCTGGTGGCGGCCTGCAGGCGAGCGGCCATCTTGCCCGCTTGCCACGGGTCCACGCGCGGGTCGTTCATGCCGGTGGTGAGCAGGACCGCCGGGTAGGCGGTGCCGTCCTTCACCTGATGATAGGCGGACATCCTGCGCAGTGCATCGAACCCTTCGCGCGTCGCCACGGAACCGAATTCCGGGATGTTGGCCGGCCCGTTGGCCGTGAACTCGAAGCGAAGCATGTCGAGCACCGCCACGCGCGGAACGACGGCGGCGAAGAGGTCGGGCCGGCGAACCATTGCCCCCGCCGACGGGATGCCGCCCGCGCTCGTGCCCTGGATCGCCAGTCGCTTCGGGCTCGTGAAGCCGAACTTCACGAGAAATTCCGCGCACGCGACGAAATCGAGGATCGTGTTTTCCTTCGTCCCCTTCTGGCCGGCGCGATGCCACTCCTCGCCGTATTCGCCGCCGCCGCGGATATGCGCGAAGGCGATGATGCCGCCCCGCTCGAGCCAGGCGAGCCGCGTCGCATCGAAGTAAGGCGTCTGCGAGATGCCGTAGGCGCCGTAGCCGATGAGGAGCGTCGGGTTGTCGGCGGTAAGCATCGTCGTCTTGCGGTACAGAAGGGTCACGGGCACCTTCGTGCCGTCGTGGCTGGGTGCGTACAGGCGCACCTCGTCCATCCCCGAAAGGTCCGCGCGCGATGCCGGCTGCAGCCCGGTGTTCTTCAGGTTTCCCGTCCTGGCTTCCACCGTCACCACCGCGGGCGCCTCGAGGAATCCCTGCAGGAGCAGCACCGCGCCAGGTCGCTGCGGATGCGTCAAGAGCTGCGTGATGGCCAGGTCGAACTCGGTCTTCACGAACTCCGGCGTGCGCGAGGCGCCGAACCCCAGGTTCAGGCGTTCGAGCCGCTCCAGCCCGCCCACCGTCGTGCGCAGGTACAGCGCGTCGGCGGCGAGCGCCATGCCGAGGATGACCGTGTCGCCCTCCGGCACCACCTTCCTCGGCCGAGATACCTCGGAGCTCCCCACCTTCATCACGAGCACCTGGTTGCGCAGCGCCCCCTTGTGGGTGAGCAGGTAGAGGTCGTCCTTCCATGCCTGGATGGCAGTCACGCCGTCCTCGAAATCGACGATCTTCGTCCAGCGCGGCAGGCCCTTCGCCAGTTCCCTCACCGGCGTCACGTGCACCGAGATCTCGCGGCGCACGCCATGCCGCACGACGGCATAGGCGTGCGTCGAATCCTCGGGCACCACGAGCGAGGGGTACACGAACTCCGGCACGTCGCGCGCGCCTCCCGCGCCGGAAGCAAAGACGATCTCGTCCTGCGCCGCCGGCCGCCCCACCACATGGCGATAGAGGCGGATTCCCGCATAGCGGTGCGCGGCGTCGGCACGACCGCCTTCCGGAATGCGCGCGTAGTAGAACGCGCGGCTGTCGTGGTGCCAGGCAAGGCCGGAGTTGAATCGCGCGCGGTCGATGGCCACGCCGGTGTCGCGCGCGTCCCGCACCTCCAGAACGCGCAATGTGGCGTCCTCCGTGCCACCGGACGAGACGCCGTAGGCCACGAGCCGGCCGTCCGGCGACGGCTGATACCAGTCGATCGTGGCGCGCGCATCCCCGGACGAGAACCGCGCGGGGTCGAGAATCACGCGCTCGGGCCCGGTGAACCCGTCGCGCACGCACAGCACGGCAGTCGCGTTCCCCGGCGAAAGCTTCAGGTAGAACACCTTGCCGTTGGCGAGCGCAAGGCTGCGCACGGACACCTGCGCGGCCGAAAGCTCCCGGATGCGCCCGGCCAGGGCCGCGCGGCCGGGAATGCGGGCGAGTTCCCGGCGCGCGTATTCGTCCTGCGCACGGAAATACGCCTGCGATTCGGGCGACTTCACGTCCTCGAGCCACCGGTAGGGGTCCACGATCTCATCGCCGTGCAGCCTTTCGCGCACCTCGCGCACCGCCGCAAACGGATGCGTCGGCTCGACAGTTCCCACGGCCACCGCGGGTGGCTGCGGCGCAACGGAAGTCATCGCAGCGGGAGGCGTTGCAGCGGAAGGCGCTGTAGCGGGAGGCGTCGCGGCGGAAGGCGTTGTAGCGGAAGGCGTCGCAGCGGGAGGCGGCGCGGCGGGAACGGTGTCGGCAAGGCAGGGATGGGGCAGCGCCAGGACGAGCAGGAAGGCAGCGAAGCGATTCATCGGAGCGATTCGGGAAAGGTGGCGACGGGCCGAAGGGCCGCGAGCGTTGCGCGCACGCTCGTCCTCGCGGACGAGCGGCTCGCGCGAGCCCGCAGCGCCTTCGGGCGGTGCGGGATTCAATTCGGGGTCAGCCTCCGCGGCGCAGGATCGGCTTGGCAACAGTTCCGGTCACCGCGAACGAGCCCCTGTCCTGCGCGACGTTGGAGCGGATCTCCACCGACAGCCGGCCGGACAAGGCGCCATGGGCAGCAACGTCGATATTGCCGCCGCCCCGAAGCACTCCGCCCAGCAGGCTGAGGTTGCGGTAGGAGACACGCCCATCGCCCGCGCCGTACTCACCGGTCAGCTCGGCGAACTTGGTCACGCCCGCGCGCCCCGCCGCGTCGGAGGACTGCATGGCCGCCACGAGGTCGGAGTTGGACACCGACCCGTCGGCCAGCCGGAACTTGCCCTGGACCCGCGGCGAGGACAGCAGCGTCGCGAGTGACTCCGATTCCGCCGTCACCGCGAAATTGCCTTCGACCTTGCCGGTGACCGCGATGTCGCGCGTGAACGAGCCCATCAACTGGTCCGCACGCACGCGGGCAAGGGAGAGGTCGGAGGCGAGCTTCACGGTCGGGCCCCAGCTCACCCTGAGCGTGCCGTTCACCTTGCCCTCGAGCGCGTCGACCTCGAACTCCGAGAACGTGATGTCGTTCGCCGTGAGCACGCCCTTTGCCGACACTTCGCTCACCGGCACGGGGGCGCCCAGCGGCAGCTCCCAGTTGCGCGCGGCGAAGGTCACTTCGTATTCGGCCTCGCGCGGTCGCACCGTGGCATTCCACTTGCCTTCGCCGGACAGGCTCGCGTTCCTGAACGCGCCGTCCGCGCCGAAGGAGAGCGTCGCCTCGAAAGGCTTCAACTCCGGCTTTACGTCGAGCTTCACATTGCGCAGGCGGATGGAATCGATCTGTGCCGCGGCTTTCTTGCCTTCGACCTTGCCCCAGGAAAAGATGCGCCGGGGCGCATCGCCCGTGATCGAGACGTTCTCGAGTTCCAGCGAGTTCACCACGACCCGGCCTGCGAGCAACGCCGGGATGTCCACGTACACGTTGCCGTGCGAGGCCTTCGCATCGAGCGCCTTGCCAACCGCGAACCCTTCGATCTTCAGGTGCGGAGACGGGATGAGCGTGAACTGGAGGTTGGAAATCGATACGTCCTCGTGCAGCCAGCCACCGATGCCCTTCTCCAGCGTGTTGGCGTACCCGCGCAGGGGCACCACGTGCAGCAGGCCCACCCCGACGATCACCACGACGGCCAGTCCTACCGAGATGTTGCGCACCCAGTTGACCTTCTTGCGCGGACGGCGCCTGGCGGCGGGGGTGGCGGACTCCTCGGCATCGGGCTCGACCCGGGTGCGCAGCACGTCCGCGATCTCGCGCGCCTTGCGTTCCTGCTCGGCGCGGATCTTCGAGTCCTCGTCCAGCTCGGCCTGCTGCTTGGCCTGCATGTAAGCCTTGGCCTGCGCCTTGCCTTCCAGCTCGGCGCGGCGCGTCATGTCGCCTTCGATCTCGGCCGTCACCTTCTCGCGGGTGGTCTCCTCGACCGACTCGCGGGCCTTCGCCTCGATGCGCGCGCGCTTTTCGGCTTCCTCGCGCGCCCTGCGCTCGGCGTCGATCTTGCCGGCGAGCTCCTTCTCGCGCCGCTCGCGCTCCTCGGCCTCGACCATCGCGCGGGCCTCGGCCTCGATCTTCCCCTTGCGCTCCGCATCAAGGCGCGAAGCGGCTTCCGCACGCTCGGCATCCAGGCGCGAAGCGGCTTCCGCACGCTCGCGCGCCGCGGCCGAGGCCGTCTCGGCCTTCTCGCGGGCGGCCCTCTCGACCTCTTCCCGGGCGCGCGCCTCCAGGTGGCGAAGCCGGCGTGTCTCCTCCTCGGCTTTCTGGCGCGCGACGGATTCGGCCGCGGCCCTTGCCTCGGCCTCGGCGCGCAGCTTCGCCTCGTGGTCGCCGCGCTCTTTCGCCGCCTTCTCCGCCTGGATGCGAACTTCCATCTCGGCCTTCTGCAACGCCTCGCGTTCCTCGCGCAGGCGCTCTTCGAGCTCGGCCCTCGCGGCCAGGCGCGCCTCCGCCATGATCTCGGCCTGCATCTCGGCCCGGGCCTTCTCCCCGATCTCGTCGCGCAGGAGCGTTTCCATCTCGCCCCGGATGCGCGCCTCGATCTCCTCCTTGAGGCGCTCCTTGAGTTCCTGCTCGGAGGCGACCACTTCCTGCGCCTGGCGCCGGGCGGCCGCTTCGGCTTCGGCTCGCGCCTTGGCGAGCGCTTGCGCCTCGGCCTCGGCACGCGTGCGCGCCTCGGCCAGCGCCCGGGCCTCGCCCTCGGCCTTGGCCCGCGCCTCGGCAAGCCGCTGGGACTCCACTTCCTCCTTCGCCTTCTCCTCGGCGGCCGCGCGCGCCACCTGCTCGGCGACCTGTTTCTTCCTGGCCTCCTCCTCGCGCACCCTGGCCTCGAGCTCGCTGCGAGCGCGGGCATCGGCCTCGGCCTTCGCCTTCTCCTTCAGTTCGGCAAGCTGCCGGCTCACCAGTTCTTCCTTGGCCTTGTTCTCGGCGGCAAGCTTCGCCTGCTGCTCTGCCACGGCCTTCCTGCGCGCCTCTTCCTCGCGCATCTTCACTTCGAGCTCGGCCCTGGCGCGCTCCGAAGCCTCCTTCGCGCGCTTCGCCTGTTCCATGGCGCGCATTTCCGCTTCGGCCTTGGCCCGGGCATCGGCCTCCGCCGTCGCTCGCGCCTCGACCTGGTGCTTCGCCTTCTCGCGTGCGGCCACCTGCGCGTTCTCGCGCGCCTTTCGGTCGGCGTCGGCTTTCTCCTGCTGACGGGAGAGTTCGCTGATGTCGAGGGCGGCGGCGGCCACGACGCGCTGCGTCTGCCCGGGCAGCTTGCCGGGCGCCGTGAAGTCGAAGTCGTCCTCGCCGAAGGGGTCGGCTTCCTTGCGCGTCTCGAAGATGCGCGCGAACCCGTCGCGGATGAGCGTCGCCAGGGCCTTCTCGAGGACGGGCTTGTCGAGCTCGGCCTTCGACATGATCTGGGCCAGCGTGGACTTGCCGTCGACGAGCTTGAGAATGCGCATCAAGTCCTTCGACAGGGACGCCGAACGCTGGTTGACCTGCGTGATGCCCTTCGCGGTCTTGGTGAAGACGGTGGTGTTGTCCATCCCTTGGGTCCCGGGCGAGTTCTTCTTCGGTGGCGGAAGGCAGCCGGCGGACTTTTAACCCGGCCCTGATGAGCGAACCGCCCGCGCTTCCGTGTCGGCGATCGCGTCGGGGGCAATAATGGCATGAATTCAGGGTGTTGGAAAATCCCGCTCGACGGGGACCTGCGCGGCCAACGGCGAAGCGCGAAAGATCGATGCCGGGAGCCGTGTCCTCCGATTGGCGGACTGGAACGTTATGGGATGATGGAACCGGTAATTCGCCGGCAATGAACGGGTGTGAAATGTCCCTGATGACCCGATTTTCCGCACTCCTGGCATCTCTCGCCCTGGTTCCTCTCGTCACGTGGGCCGATCCCCCCGGGCGCGTGGCGCGGCTGTCCCTCATCGAGGGGCAGGCCTCCGTCTTTGTCGATCCTGCCCAGGGTTGGGAAGGCGCGCAGGTCAACAGCACGCTCACGAGCGAGAACTCGGTTTGGACGGATCCGCGCTCGCGTGCCGAGGTCCGTTTTGGCGCCACCGCCATCGCCCTGGGCGAGGTCACGCAATTCGACATCGTCCGGCTGGACGACGAGACCTTCCGCGCCCACGTCGCGCGCGGCTCCCTGGCGATCCATATTCGCGAGCTCGACCCGCGCGAGTCCTACTACGTCGCGACGCCCGAAGCGCGCTTCCAGCTTCGCGGCACCGGCCGCTATCGCGTGGACACGGACCCCGAGCGCGGCGAATCGCGGCTCACGGTCCTGTCGGGCAACGCGCGCCTCGAGAGCGCCGGCGGGTTCATCAGCGTCGATACCGGCCGAAGCGTGCGCGTGACAGGCGGAGAACGCCCGGGGTACGAGCTCGAGCCGGCCACTTCCTCCGCCCTGGACGACTGGGCGATCGCCCGCGACCAGCGGCTCGAGCAGCGGGAAGCGGCACGCTACGTACCCCAGCAGATGACGGGGTGGGAAGAGCTGGACGACTACGGCGTCTGGCGCAACGAGCCGGAATACGGCGCCGTCTGGTACCCGACCCGCGTGGTCGCGGACTGGGCGCCTTATCGATATGGCCGCTGGACCTGGGTCCGCCCCTGGGGCTGGTCGTGGGTGGACGATGCGCCCTGGGGTTACGCGCCCTCCCATTACGGTCGCTGGGCATACATCGGCAACCGCTGGGGCTGGTACCCGGGCCGCTACGAATCGCGGCCGATCTGGGCGCCGGCATTGGTGGGCTGGGTGGGCCGCCCGGGCTGGAGCGTCTCGATCTCCACGGGGCCCGCGAACGTCGTCGGCTGGTATCCGCTGTCTCCCTATGACCGCTACCAGCCCTGGTACTCGACCAACGTCACCTACGTGAACAACGTGAACCGCGTCGTGATTCCCCCTCGACGGGATCGCAATTACCCGCACTACGACAACCGCGATCGCGGCGCCACGGTCGTGCCTCG
Organism: Betaproteobacteria bacterium; assembly: GCA_016720855.1. Lineage (NCBI taxonomy): Bacteria > Pseudomonadati > Pseudomonadota > Betaproteobacteria > Betaproteobacteria bacterium. Next base: position 1,302,222 of record JADKJU010000001.1, read on the forward strand.
AGAGAACTTCGGCTCCCATCGCCCGGTCCAGAGCGTCATCACGTCCGTCAGCCGCGACGTCGTGGCAGCGCAACCGGTCGTGCCCGGCTCCTCGGTCCTGCCGCCACGCTACTCGGGGCGGCCCTCCATGTCCGACCGCACGCCGCCAACGGGAGGCACTCGCCCGCCCGCGCGCGGGGAGCCCGGCGTCAATTCGCGGCCTGCCTCGCCCGCGCTGCCGGGCACGCCGGCGACCAAGCCGGTGGCAGCGCCTTCCTATCCGTCGATGCCGTCCTCGCAGCCATCGCGCGTCGCGCGGCCCGTGCCCGCGTATCCCGCTTCGGGTGCGAAGCCCCCCGAGGCTTCGTCGGGGCGCACAAAGCCGCCCGAGTCACGCGGCAACGATGCCCGCCCGCCACGCACGTCGGATACGGCGGCCAAGCCGTCCCACCAGCCTGCACCGTCGCCATCGACAGGCAAGCCGTCCCACCAGCCCGCGCCATCGCCATCGGCAGGCAAGCCGTCGGCCCAGCCTGCGCCGTCGCCATCGGCAGGCAAGCCGTCGGCCCAGCCCGCACCGTCGCCATCGGCAGGCAAGCCGTCGGCCCAGCCCGCACCCACGCCATCGACAGGCAAGCCGTCGGCTCAGCCCGCACCGTCGCTGCCGTCGGCGAAGCCCGGGCGGCCCGTCGATAAACCCGCCGAGCAAGGCCAGGGAGGCTGAAGATTTTCCGGCCTGCGCGGGGATGCTAGTCTCCGCGCATGCCGACCAACCGTCCCTACTGGAGCCTCGCCATCGCGGGCGCGGCGATCCTCGCCGTCACCATGGGGATCCGCCAGTCGCTCGGGCTCTTCGTTTCGCCGCTCAACACGAACACGGGGCTCGGCATCGTCACGGTGAGCTTCACGCTCGCCGTGGGCCAGTTCGTGTGGGGCGCCGCGCAGCCTGTCTTCGGCGCGATCGCCGACCGCGTCGGGCCGGTGCGCGTGATGATGGCCGGGGGACTGCTGCTCGCCATCGGGCTCGCGGCAACGCCGTTCATGGCATCGAGCCTGGGCCTCGTTTTCTTCCTGGGCGTCGTGGCCGCGGCGGGTGCCGGCGCCGGCAGCTTTTCCATACTCATCGGCGCGGCCGCCAACCGCATCCCGCCCGAGAAGCGTGCCTTTGCCTCGGGGTTCATCAACGCCGGCGGCTCCTTCGGGCAGTTCGTGTTCGCGCCGCTCTCGCAGGCGCTCATCGGCGTCGCGGGCTGGGTCACGGCGCTCTGGGCGCTGGCCGTCGCGGCCCTCGCGACAATTCCGATGTCGGTCGCGTTTCGCGAGCGGCCGGGCGAGCCGCCGCACGGCGCGACGGCACCGGGACTCACACTATCGAGACAGATTGCGGAAGCATTCCGGGATCCGAGCTACTGGTGCCTGCACGCAGGTTTCTTCACCTGCGGGTTCCACATCGCGTTTCTGGTGACGCACCTGCCGGGCGAAGTGGATCTCTGCGGATTGCCCGCGTCGGTGTCCGCGGCATCGCTCGCCATCATCGGACTGGCCAACATTGCCGGCAGCCTCGGCGCGGGGTGGCTCTCCCAGACGCACCGCATGAAGTGGATTCTCTTCTGGATGTACGGCACGCGCGCCATCGCGGTGGCCATCTACCTCCTGCTGCCGAAGACGGTGGCGACCTTCTATGCCTTCGCCGCCGTGCTCGGGCTCACCTGGCTCGCGACCGTTCCGCCCACGGCGGGGCTCGTCGGCAAGCTCTTCGGCACGCGCTTTCTCGCCACGCTCTTCGGCCTCACGCTGCTGTCGCACCAGATCGGCGGGTTCTTCGGCGCGTGGCTGGGGGGGCTGGCGATCCAGCACACCGGCAGTTACGAATGGATGTGGTACGCCGACATGGCGCTCGCCGCGGCAGCCGCCGTGGTCAACATCCCGATCCGCGAGGAGGTCCCGCAGCCGGTGGCGAGGGCGGTGGCGTAGGCGAAGCAGGGGAAAGGGGTCAGGAATAAAAAATTGGCTGGGTTTGTTTTTTGGTTTTGGCCAGATGAGGGTGCCATCGACTGCGAAATCCGGACCTATTGCGATTGAGGTCCGGACAGCGATTCCCGAGGCAACTTGACCTGGCCAAAACCAAAAAACAAACCCAGCCAATTTTTTATTCCTGACCCCTTTCCCGACGCGCCGCTATCCAACCCGCATCGTCACGGCGGGGCCGCCTCGGTCGAGCCGGTTCCGCTTCAACGCAGCTTTCGGCCGGTGAACTCCTCCTCGATCGACTCGCGGTAGTAGCTCGCGGCCGAAGGCGAGCTCATCAGGCGCCGGTACACCTCCGGCGACACGTTGGCGTACTCGTAGGTGCCCGCCGTGGTCTCGACGACCAGCGTCCGGTTCTTCTCGTCGTATCCCGCGGCTCGCAGGCCCGTGGCGTTCAGCCTCTTCATCTCCATCGCCTTCCTCCCTTTCGGATCCGTCTCAACCGCCCGCCGGCGCCGGTTCCGCCGCGGGTTCCTGCTTGACTGCCTCGATCTGGATTGCGATCTTCACTTCGTCGCCCACGAAGCTGGAGTAGGCGGTCATGCCGAAGTCCGAGCGATTGACAGTCGCGACGACGTCGGCGCCGCACGTGAGGCGCACGAAGAACGGCAGCCGCGTACAGCCGAAGCGCACGATGTCCAGAACGACAGGGCGCTTGACGCCCAACAGCGTGAAATCCCCCGTGGTCCGCTTCGGGACGCCGGCCTCGAACACGATCGAGCGCGAGCGATAGGTCATCGCCGGGAAGTGCTCGGCGCTGAAGAAATCCTCCCCCTTGAGCATCGCGTCGAGCAACTTGTTACCCGTGCTCAGAGCGCTCACGTCGATGGTGACGTCGATCGAGCCGGTTCCCGCGTCGCGGTCGAGGGCGATGCTCCCCGTTGTATGCTCGAATCGCCCGCGTAGCGTGGAGATGCCGAGGTGGCTCACCTCGAACGAAGGGTAGGTATGGCCCGGGTCGACCACGAAGTCTTCAGGGGCAGACCACGCCGGCATCGCCATCGCGGCCAGCAGCACCGCCGCGGACATCGGCGCGCGGCGCTCGAACGCCCCTTCCCGATCGCGTGGCCGGGAATCGTCGCTCACTTGCCCGCCTTGTCGCCCCACAACTCGCGCAGCCGCGCGTCGCGTCCGCAGCCGTTGCGGTAGAACTTGTAGCGCACCGGGTTCTTCAGGTAGTAGTTCTGGTGGTAGTCCTCGGCGGGGTAGAAGGTTCCGGCCATCTCCACGGGCGTGACGAGGGGCGCCTTGAAGGGCTTCGACTTTTCGAGCGCGGCCTTCGAGGCTTCCGCCGCCTTCCGCTGCGCCTCGGTGTGATAGAAGATCCCGGTGCGGTACTGGGTCCCGGAATCGCAGAACTGCCGGTCGCGAACCGTGGGATCGATGTTCACCCAGAACACCTCGAGGAGCTTCTCGTAGGTGACCTTCTTCGGGTCATAGACGACCTGCATTGCCTCCGTGTGCCCGGTCGAGCCCGAGGAAACCTGTTCGTACGTGGGGTTGGCGGTGCGCCCGCCGATGTAGCCGGAAGTGGTCGAGATCACGCCGGGAATCGCGTCGTAGGGCGGCTCCATGCACCAGAAGCAGCCGCCGGCGAAGGTGGCTTTCTCGGTGGCGGCCTGTGCCAGGGCGCCGGCCGGGACAGCCAGTGCTGCAACGAGGGTGAGGATCTTCAGGACTCGCATCGACTTCTCCGCACGGGAACCGGGATGGGGTGCGTCGTTCGACCGCGCCGGGTCCCGGGAATTCCCGGCGCCCCGCAGGATCTCATGGCCGGCCCCAAAGCCACGCCGCGCCGCGCACGCCGCCCGAGTCCCCATGGACCGGCGGCACGAGGCGCGTGCGCACCTCATCGGAAAACACGCACGGACCCCAAAGGCGCGGCACGCGGTCGTAGAGCCGCGAGAGGTTCGAAAGCCCGCCGCCCAGGACGATCACGTCCGGATCGACGATGTTCATCACGATCGCCAGGGACCGGGCGAGGCGCCCCTCGTACCGGCACAACGTCGCTTCGCATCCGGCATCGCCACCGGCAGCGCGACGCGCGATCTCGGCGGTCTCGAGACGCTCGCCTGTGGCGTGCTCGTGGTCCGCGGCCAGGCCCGGCCCCGAAAGATACGATTCGACGCAGCCCCGGCGCCCGCAATAGCAGGACGGAAGGGGCCTGTCCTCGTCGCCGGCCATCGGCAACGGGTTGTGCCCCCACTCCCCGGCAATTGCATTGGCCCCGGTGAGAACCCGCCCCTCCACGACGATCCCTGCGCCCACACCCGTCCCGAGGATCACGCCGAACACGATGGACGCGCCTCGCGCCGCGCCGTCCACCGCCTCCGACAGCGCGAAGCAGTTGGCGTCATTGGCGAGCCGCACCTCGCGGCCCAGGCGCGATTCGAGGTCCGCCTTGAACGGCCGGTCATTGAGGCGGGTGGAATTGGAATTCTTCACGAGCCCGGTGGCGAGCGACAGGGCGCCCGGCATGGCAATGCCGACCGCGCAGCGCACGCCGCGTTCGCGCTCGGCATCCGCGACCAGCCCCGCGATGGCGTCCAGGATCGCGGCGTAGTCCCCCGCTGGCGTGACGACGCGCCGCCGCAGCACCTCGGCGCCGGTGTCGTCGAGGACCGCGATCTCGATCTTGCTGCCGCCCAGGTCGATGCCGATTCGTTCCATGCGTGGCGCGACTATAGCCGAATATTTCAGGTGCAATTCGCGGTGTGAGCCACGTCACACCGCTTGCGAGCGCGCGAACCGATAGTGGGGCCACAAGCAGTGAACAACCCCGCAAGCGCGCACTTTGGCGAAAGCCCGGGCCGGGGGCACACCCGGCCCGGGCACGCCTTTTAAGGACGATTCGACTCCACCGATGATCGCTTCCGTTCGCGCCCTCGTTTCCCTGTCGCTCCGCGCGAAGCTGGTGGTGTCGCTGCTCCTCTTCGAGGCCACGAGCCTCGCCTTCCTGGTGTGGCACGGGCACCAGTTCGACATCACGCGCGCCGAGGCGGAGTTCCAGTCCTCCATTTCCCAGATCCGTCCGCTGTTCAATGCCGCGTTGGCGCCGGCGCTCGCCGGGGACGACGCGCTGCAGATCGTGAGAGCGATCGATGCGGTGCGCCGCATGCGCGGCATGACCTACCTCGTCGTGCACGACGGCGAGGGCCGCATCATCGCCGCAGAAGGCTGGCCGGCTGGCAAGGCCCTGCCCGGTCTCGACGCCACGCTCGAAGCCTCCCTGCCCAAGGGAAGGTTCGACACGATGTTTCCCCTCGCTCTGGGGGAGCGGACCGTCGGCAACGTCCACGTGGGAATCACCACCGCCCCGTGGCGCGAGGCCATCGACCGGCAGTTCGCGGACGCGATCTTCAAGGCGACGAGCGCGTTCTTCATGTCGGTCCTCATCTTCCTCGTGGTGGTGAACCCGCTCGCGCGCCGGCTCGAGCGGCTGCGCAGTGCCTCCGAGCGCATCGCCGGCGGCGACTATTCCATCCGCATCCGGCAGGATGACACCGACGACGTCGGGCTCCTCGCTCGCGCCTTCAACGACATGGCCGGCCAGGTGCAGGCGCGGATGTCGGACCTGGAGGCGAGCCGGCAGCGTTTCCACGCCTTCGCGGACTACACCTACGACGTGGAACTCTGGTTCGGGCCCACCGGGCGCCTCCTGTGGATCAACAAGTCGGTCGAACGGCTCGTCGGCTACACGCCCGAGGAATGCCTGGCCGACCGCGAGTTCCCGTTCTCGCGCATCCACCCTGACGACCGCGAGGCCGCCTTCGAACGCAGCGTGGCGGCGCTCGCGGCGCAATCGACCGGTTCCGACTTCGAATTCCGCGTCCTCAAGAAGGACGGCACCGTGGAGTGGGTGAGCAATTCCTGGCAGCCCATCTACGCGCCGGACGGGAAATTCCTGGGCCTGCGCTCGAGCCTGAACTCGATCAAGGCGCTCAAGGACACGGAAATGAGCCTGCGCAGCACGCTGGCGCGGCTCGAAGAGGTGAACGACCTGCAGGTGCTCACTTCCGAGAGCCTGCGCATGGAGCGCTCGCGGCTGTTGTCGCTCCTGTCCGCGATGGACTTCGGCGTGGCGCTCGTCGATCCGTCGCGCAAGATCATCTATTCCAACCCTGCTTTCGCCGAGGTCTGGTCGATCCCGGTTCACGAAGCGGTGCTGGGGCTCGAGCTCGTCAAGGCCCTGGAACTCGCCGAGGATGTGGTGGCCGACCTGGAAGCCTTCACCTCCCGGCTGCCGGACCTCGTGGCGAGCCGCCATGTCTCCCCCGCGGAGGAATTGAAGCTCCGGTCCGGGCGCATCCTGCGGCTGCGAGTCTGCCCTGTGCAGGACCTGGCGGGCACGAGCCTGGGTGCGGTGCTCATCCACGAGGACATCACGCTGGCCCGCGAGAGCGAGACGCAGCTCGCCTTCCTGGCGGAACGCGACCCGCTCACGGGCCTGTACAACCGGCGCCGCTTCGAGCGCGAGCTGACCGAGCGCATGGACCACGCGTCGAGGGAGAAGCAGCGCCTGGCCCTGCTCTTCTTCGACCTGGACGAGTTCAAGAGCGTGAACGACCTCTTCGGCCATCGCATGGGCGACGCGGTCCTGCTGCAGGTGGCCGGCGAGATCCGCACGCACCTCAGGCGCAACGAGTTCTTCGCGCGCATCGGAGGCGACGAGTTCGCTCTGGTGGTCGGCGACATCGGCGACGAGCACCTGCACCTGCTCGCCGACCGGCTGATGAGCGTGGTGGGCGCGATGAGCTTCACCCTGGGCGAGGTGCGCCTCTCCCTCACCTCGAGCCTGGGCATCGCCGTGTACCCCAGGGACGCGGCGACGCCGCAGGACCTGATCGCGCACGCCGACGCCGCGATGTACCAGGCCAAGGATGCCGGCAAGAACACCTGGCGCGTCTATCGACCCGATCACACCGCGACGCTGCGCCAGCGCTCGCTCGTCACGTGGAACGATCGCATCCGCTTCGGGCTGCGCAACGACGGCTTCGAGATTCACCTGCAGGGCATCTTCGACACCACGACCCGGAAGCGGCGCCACCACGAGGCCCTGGTGCGGATGCGGGACGGCCCGGACGGCAAGCTCCTGCTGCCCGGCGCGTTCATCGGCTTCGCGGAGAAGTCCAACCTCATCATCGACCTGGACCACTGGGTGGTGGCGCACGTGATCGACATGCTGGCCGCCGACGCATCCCTGGCGCCCGTGGCGGTGAACATTTCCGGCCGCTCGATCGACGAGCCCGGGATGACGGACTACATCCGTTCGCAGCTCTCCGCGCGGGGCGTCGATCCGGCGCGGCTCTATGTCGAGATCACGGAGACGGCGGCCATCCGCGACATGCGCGACGCGCAGCGGTTCATCCTCGACCTGCACGACACCGGCTGCAAGGTCTGCCTGGACGATTTTGGCGCCGGCTACTCGACCTTCGCCTATATCAAGCAGCTGCCGGTGGACGTGATCAAGATCGACGGCCTGTTCGTGAAGAACCTGGCGCGCGAGCGCGACAATCAGGTGTTCGTGCGCGCCATGCTCGATATCGCCCGCGGTTTCGGCAAGGAGGTGGTCGCCGAGGCGGTGGAAGACGAGCACACGCTCGACATCCTGCGCGGCTATGGCGTGGAAATGGCGCAGGGCTACGTATTCGAGATGCCCTTCCCCGTCGCCCACCCGCGCGAAGTGGCGCAACGCGCCGAAACCTCGGCCGTGATCGTGCGGCCCAACTTCGTCGAGCGCCGCCGCGCCGCCCGCTAGAAAAAGGGGACAGACCACTACTGTCCGGTTAAAAACCGAGAAGAGTCAGTTGGTTGGGGTTGAGGGGGTTGGTCAAGAGTCGCGCATCGTCGACAAGGGCTTGTTGCAGCGGCATTTTTCGAATACGGTGACCGAGAGAATCTGTAGCAGCGTGTAGAGCGAGGCTTCGAGATGCAACTCCTTTTCCACGATGGCCACCAGCACGTAGACGGATACGGCCGTCCAGATTTGTGTCTTGACGGCGTTCTGGGGGGGGTGCCAGAAGCGCTTGTCCGCGGGGATCCACTTGAAGCCGCGGGGGGGCGCGGCGGCCGGCACCGCTCGGGGGAGTCGTTTCTCGCAGAAGCCGTTGAGGGCGATGGTTTGGTCCCAGATCACGCCGGTGCTGCGGTCGCTGGGGCGGAGTACAGGCGCCTGGCATCCATGTTCGATCGGGCGCGGGTGACGAAGAACGCCGCCGCCTGGGGGGGGAAGGGGAGGGGGGGGGGGGGGGGGGGGGGGGGCGCCGGGGGGAGAAGGCGCCGGACTCGGGCACCAGAAGATCGAGCACATTGACGTCGTGCAGCTTGCCGTCGCTGCGTGGATGAAGCTCGGGATGTTGCCGCGCAGATCGAGCAGGGTGCATCTTCACCGCGGCTTTGGTCGAGCAGAAGTGCGCCCACGGAAACACCGACAGGCACAGGTCGATGGTGGTCGTATCCAGCGCGTATACCGTGTTGGCCAGATCCCGCAGGGGTCGGGGGGCGGGCGCGCCCGGCGAATCAGCACTTGCGCGAAATCGGCCCAGATTCGCCAGTCGCGGCACGCTATCGCGAAGGCCTCCCGCCCGTCAGCTGTGCAAACGCCAAGACGCGGAACTGCTCGGCGCAATTGGGTGTGCGCACGCGTTGGTCGCCACCGTAGCGAGTCACGATGCGCCGGAAACTCGTCCAGGGCACGAAGTCCATGATCTGCGCGAACAGCGTCTTGCCACGTACATGAGCGTCCCCGGCTTGTGATACCCGAGAACATCGCCGAAACCGGCAATCACATTCAAGTCGGCACCAAGCTGAATCATCCGTAACGTCTCGTCAGATAAGACATTTTTGTCTCACCCCGTCACGTTAACCGGACAGTAGTGGGGACAGACCCCTTTTCAGATAAAGGGGTCTGTCCCCTTTCTGCGCGGGTGGTCGCGGGAGGGGATGCGGTAGAGCCAGAGGGCGAGGGTGACGCCGAAGAGCGCGAGCGCGGCCTTGAGCCACGGCGGCTTCACGAAGAAGGTGATGGAGGCGGCCAGCGTGCCCGACATGAGCGCGATGCCCCACAGCTTCGTCTTCCACGGGATGGCGCGATGCCGCTCCCATTCGGAGACGATCGGGCCGAAGGTCCTGTGGTCGAGGAGCCATCGGTGGAACCTCGGCGAGGAGCGCGCGAAGCACGCCGCGGCGAGCAACATGAAGGGCGTGGTCGGCAGCACCGGGAGAACGATCCCCGCGACTCCCAGGCCGACCGCGACGAAACCCGCGCTCATGAGGGCGATCCGCACCGCGCGCGAATCGTGGACGCGCGCAGGGCACCGGGGCGCCCCCACGCTAGAATGCGCGCCATGAACCTGCTTATCGTCGCGACCATCGCAGTCGGGCTTTTCGTCGACCAGCACGCGGGCGTCCACGGCCAGCTCGCCGTGAACGTCCTCGCGTGGGCCGTGCTGGCCCGCCTCTGGTTCGCCTCCGCTCCCGCGCAACGCCCCGCCCTCCTCGCCTGCCTCGTCTACGCCACCGCCGGCGAAGTGTTCCTCTCGCTGGGGTGGGGCCTGTACGACTACCGCCTCGGCAACATCCCGCTCTTCGTGCCGCCGGGGCATGTCCTGCTCTTCTACCTCGGTACGCAAATCGCCGCCCGCTTGCAGGACGGCGCCGAATGGTGGATCGCCGCGATGGCCCTCCCGATCGTCGCTGCGTTCGCGTGGACCGGCCGGGACACGTTCGGCCCGTTCCTCTTCGCGCTGTTCCTCGCCTGCATGTTCCTGTCGAACTCGCGCAAGCTGTACGCAACGATGCTGGTGCTGTCACTCGCGATGGAATTGTGGGGGACGTGGCTGGGCAACTGGGCCTGGCGCCGCGAGGTGCCTTGGCTCGGGCTCGTCACCGACAACCCGCCGCTCTCGGCGGGCGCCTTCTACGCGGCGCTCGACATGCTCGTGGTGAGCACCGTCGCCGCGTGGCGCCGTCAGCCGCCCGCGAGCCCCATCCTCACGCCCAGCACGGCCTCGCACCAGGCCGCGACCTGCAGCGCGCGCTCGTCCTCGCGATAACGCCCCACGACCTGCAGCCCCAGCGGCAGGCCGCGCGGGCCGCGCCCCGAAGGCATGGTGATCGCCGGAAGCCCGGCCATCGTCCACAGCGAGCAGAACGTGGCATCCCCGGTGCTGCCGAGACCCTCGGGTGCTTCGCCCGCAGCCGGGATCGTGACGATCGCGTCGCAGCCGTCGTAGAGCCCGTCCAGCCAGCGGCGATATTCCTCGCGACGCGCGAGGTTCTTCGCTTGCTGCTCCGCCGTGATGGCCTTGCCGCGATCCAGCAGGTCGGTCAGCGGACGCGACATCTGCAGGCGGTGGCGCGATTCGAGAGAAGCGAAGCCGCGCGCCGCGTCGTAGTCCATGATCGAGCCCGAGACGTTCCACGCTTCGTTGAACGCAGGAGGCAGCGGCACGTCGCGCACCAGCGCGCCCGCGTCCTTGAGGATGGCCACGGCTTCGGTGAAGTTGGCGCGCTGGGCTTCGGAGGCGATCGACCACTTGGGCGTCTTCACCATCGCCAGCCGCGGCGCATGCCCCAGCGGCGCCAGGGGCACGGAAAGCGAGCGCATGCCGGCACGGATCCCCGTGGACTCGTCGCGCGAATCCAGTCCCATGAGGCAGGCGCCGAACCACGCCGCATCCTCGATCGAGCGTGCGAAGACGCCCACATGGTCCAGGGTCCGGCTGAACGGGAAGACCCCGTCGCGCGAAATCGCCCCGAAGCTCGGCTTGTAGCCCACGATGCCGCAGAAGGCCGCGGGCCGGATGATCGAGCCCAATGTCTGCGTGCCGATGGCCACCGGCACATACCCCGCCGCCACCGCCGCCGCCGACCCGCTCGACGAGCCGCCGGGAGTATGGGCAGGATTCCACGGGTTGCGCGTCTTGCCGGGGTGGCGGAAGGCGAATTCGGTGGTGACGGTCTTGCCCATCACCAGGCCGCCCAGCGCCTCCAGGCGCCGCACGATGCCGGCGGAACGCCCCGGCACGTGGTTGGCGAAGATGCGCGAGCCCATGCGCGTGGGAATGCCGCGCGTCGCGATGATGTCCTTGACCCCCACCGGAACGCCGTAGAGGGGCAATTCCTTCAGGATGCCCCCGGAGCGCTCCTCGGCTTCGGCCATGGCTCGCGCCGGCTCGAACCACTCGAAGGCCTGGATGCGCGGCTCCAGGGCCGCCACGCGCGTGTTGAGAGCCTGGATGTAGTCCGGGACGGTGAAGCGGCCGTCCTTGAAGGCGGCATAAAGGGCGCGAAGGCCGAGGGTGTGGGGCTCCATCCCGCTATTCTGCCGGGGGAACCGGTCGCGGCCAACCCACCCTTTCAAGCCAGGGCTTGCCTGAGGGCGTCGATGCCGGCCTGGGCGATGATCTCGTCGTCGCTCGCCTTGACGCCAGAAACCCCAATTGCGCCAATGAGTTGGCCGTCGATTTCGATCGGCAGGCCCCCCTGCAGCAGCACCGGCTCGCCCGGGGCCGACAGGAACGAATAGCGACCCTGGTTGACCATTTCCTCCAGCAACCGGGTGGGGCGCTTGAAGGCCACCGCGGCCTTGGCCTTGCCGAGTGCGGTCGCGACGCTGGAAGACTGGGTACCGTCGATCCTTTGCAGGCAGAGGGCGTGACCGCCGTCGTCGACCACCGCGATCACGACCTTCCAGCCGCCCGCGAGCGCTCGCGCTTCGGCGGCGGCAGAGATGAGCCTGGCCGCTTCCAGGGTGAGTGTTGTCTTGGTGGGCAAGGTGATGGGCATCGGGGCCTCCGTCGGCAGATTCATCAGGCCGATCATACCTTCGGGGACAGGTCGGCAAGGTCCGGACGCTCGAGCGTGAGTTGCACGCCCGCATACGTCGGCGTGAACAGTGCGACGGCGCCCGAAAGCAACGGCGACGGCGTGCCCGCCTCCCGCGCCTGCGAGGCCCGGCCCGCTCGCCGTTCGTCGTAGCGGTCGAACGCCCCGAAGAGTTCGGCGCAGAGAACCAGGAGCTCGCGTCCCTCGGCAGTGGGCTCCATGCGGCGCGAGCGCGCCTCGAGCACCGGCGCGCCGATCGTCTCGGAAAGTTTCCGGATGAGGCACGATACGGTGGGCTGGGCGAGCGACAGCTCTTCCGCGGCGCGTGTGACGCTGCCGTGGCGCACACAGGCCTCGAATGCCGTCAGCTGCGGGAAGAAACCGTGTCGGAAGTAGCGCCGCAGGCGGGCTCGGGTCATGGGACTCTCCTGGCGAAAGTTCGTTAGCCGTTCCACGCCGCTTCCGGAGTCCGGAAACGACGCGGCCTTTGCCCCGGTCGGGTCAAAGGCCGCAGAAACGAAGGGCCTTTGCCGCGATCTGGCAAAGGTCTCGCTAACAAACGGGCGCCTGGCGCTCCGCCTGCCGACGATACCGGGGCCCGAAGGCCCGTATTGACGACATCGCCGTAAAAGCTACTCCCCTTTGGAGGGCGCGATCCGCCAAGGCGGATCGCGCTGTCTTTATATCGGCTCGCGACCGAACGCGCAATCCTCGCGTCATTCGAATTCGCAATGCATCGAAAGATGCAATCGCTCGATTGCGCAATTCCATCCGCCAGCGGGCGGGGCTTTGGATAATTCCCTCATTCCCGACCCAGGAGAACGCGGATGGAGATCGTCTCGATGGAGTTCCTGTCGGCTCTGGCCGCCATCGTCGTGATCGACCTGGCGCTCGCCGGCGACAACGCGATCGTGATCGCGCTCGCCGCACGCAGCCTGCCGCCGCAACTGCAGCGCAAGGCGATCCTCTGGGGGACGGTCGGGGCCATCGCGGTGCGCATCCTCATGACCCTCGTGGTCGTGTGGCTGCTCGGCATTCCCGGGCTCATGGCGGCGGGCGGCGCAATCCTCGTGTGGATCGCGTTCAGGCTGCTCAAGCCCGGCAACGGCGATTCGCACGAGGTGAAGGCCGCCGTCACGTTCGGGGGTGCGATGCAGACCATCGTCGTCGCGGATGCGGCCATGGGCCTGGACAACGTCCTCGCCGTGGCCGGCGCCGCGCACGGGTCCTTCGCCCTCGTGGTGATCGGCCTTGTCATCAGCATTCCCATCGTCGTGTGGGGCTCGACCCTCATCCTCCACTGGGTCGCGCGCTACCCGCGCATCGTCCACGTCGGGGTGGCCATCCTCGCCTGGACCGCCGCCAGGATGATCGTGAGCGAGCCCCTTTTGGCCGACTATTTCGTCACTCACGACTCGGCCCGCCTGGGCATGTACGCGCTCGTGTTCGTCGCCGTCTTCGGCGCCGGTTCCCTCGCCCGCCGCCGTCTCGAGCGGGCACCCCAGGCCGTTTGAATCCCCTACTGCAACGCGACAGGAGCCACGCCATGAAACGAATCCTGATACCCGTCGATGGATCTCCCAAGGGCCTGGCGGCCGTCAGGGCCGCCGTGGCCGAAGGCCGGGCCGGGGTCCAACGCATCGACCTGGTGAACGTGCAGCCACGCTTGCCGCGCCATGTCTCCCGGTTCGTATCCCGGCGCGACCGCGAGGACTGGCGCGAGGACAACGCTCAACGCGCCCTCGAGCCCGCCCGCCGACTCGTCGAGGCGTCGGGCATCGCCTGCCGCACCCATGCCGTCGTGGGGCCGATTGCGCAGGGGGTCGTCGACACCGCGCGGCTGGTCGGCGCGAACGAGATCGTCCTGGGCGCAACGAAGCGCGGGTTGCTCGGCAGGCTGATCTGGAATTCGGTGAGCACGCGGCTCCTGGAGACCGCGAGCGTGCCGGTGCGGGTCATCCCGGCAGCCCCGACCCCGGCGTTCGAACGCCTGGCCATCCCGCTCGGCATCGGCGTGGCGCTCCTGGTGTTCGCGGCGGACGACTGAGAACCCGCTACCGCGTTCAGAAGGTGTAGCCGAAGGCGATGCCGCTACGCTTGATGGTGAGCCGCTCGGGGGTGAGCCCGGGCAGGTCCGGCATGAACCGCCTGGCACCGGGAACCGTGATGCGGCCCGTGGAATCCAGGCAGACCTCGAATTCCGAAACGCCGCAGGACGTGCCGGGTTTGAGGTGCAGGGTTGGCGCGCGTTCCAGCCGGCTCTCGGTCGCGAGAGGATCGAAGGTCGATTTCGCGTTCCCCCCGGCGAGCGGGCTTGCGTATGGGTTCGCGGGCAGACGCAACGGGGCCTCATCCGCGGCGGCCGCGGGAAGGGCAACCAGGGCAACCAGGGCAACCAGGGCAACCAGGGCAACCAGCAAGACGGAGAGCGGGGCGCGCATGGCCATTGGGTTCCACGAACTACGTCCCTGGATACGCGCAAGAAGAATGCCCGCCACGTCTTCCGCGAGCGCAGAAAATCCTGTGCTGTAACCGGTTGTTTCAGTTGCACTTTCCGGCACCGAGGCCACGGATGTGACGTGCGACACTTCGATCGCGCCGCAGGCAGTCGCACCCGCCCGACAACTCGGCCACGTATTGCCCCAAAGTGTCATGCGCCGGTGCCCCGTTTGACGATCGTCGAACGACACCGCTGGGAACCTGTGGGAAAATCGCGCATCTCAGCCCGTATGGTCGCCATGTTGAACCGTATTCCTTCTCGTGCCATTTTCGCCGGCGTCTTTCTCGCCTGCGCGTCGCTCATCGGCTTCGGCCTCGTGCTGCAGCACACCGTGGGACTCGATCCCTGCCCCATGTGCATCCTGCAGCGCTATGCGTTCGTGATGATCGGCACCGTCGCCCTCATCGCGGCCATCCACGGCCCGATTCACCTGGGCGTACGGGTCTATTCGTTCCTGATCGCCGCCTTTGCCGTCGCGGGCGGGAGCGTCTCCGTGCGCCAGTCGCTGCTGCAGCGGTTTCCCTCGCCGCAACCGGCCAACTGCATGTCGGGCGACATGGATTTCCTTCTTGGCAATTTCCCGCTCGCGCAGGCCCTTCCCAAGATCTTCGCGGGGACGGGCGATTGCGCCAAGGTCGAATGGAGCCTTTTCGGGCTGTCGATCGCGGAATGGGCGTTCGTGTGGTTCCTGCTGTTCGTCGCGACGTCGGTCTGGCTCGCGATCTTCCGCAAGCGCCCGGCCCCCGCTCTTGCCTGATCGCCGCGCATTTCTCCGGCGCGCCGCTGCCCTCGCGGCGGCGGGGTTCCTCTCGCCCGCCCTCGTCCGCGCCCAGGCCCGCGCGAAGTTCACCGCCTATCCGTTCTCGCTCGGCGTAGCTTCGGGTTCGCCCACGCTTGCCGGCGTCGTCCTGTGGACGCGACTCGCACCCGATCCGCTCGCCGGT